>NZ_CP047176.1:3282390-3938869 GCF_009834225.1 Rathayibacter sp. VKM Ac-2759 | reverse complement strand
CTGTCCTCGGTCCTCGTCGCTGTCTGCATCCCGGGATCGCCCGGTTCGTGGTGCCTGATGTCGCCGTGGGGCCCTCGCCACCCGTGCGGTCGCCGGCCGCGGTGGTCAGGCTCTCTGCGGGCCGGATCTCGTGCTCGTCGCGGTGGGGCGCAGGGCCGTGGTGCGGTGCTCGGATCGACCGGTACGGGGCTCGATCCATGCACAGGGTTATCCACGGGTCTGAGCCGATACCAGCGCGGACGCGGGTCGTGGCCGTTCGTGCCTGTGGATAACTGCGGCTCAACACGGTAACGAACGGAGCCGATGGGAGACAAATCCACCACAGCGACTCCCGCGTGTCAATGCGCGGAACGCGCCGCGGCGCGTGCAGAATCGAGGTTTCGCCCGTGCCACATTTGACCGACGGGAGTGCAGGCCGTAGTTTTAATCAGTTGACGCCTGCCCGGGGTCGCGCGCCCGATCCTCGCGGATCGTGCCGAGTCGGATCCGGGCACCCCCCTCTTCCCGGGAGACCGGAGCCCAGCGAGGCTCCGATTCGCTCGCGGAACACGTACGTGGAGATTGAACTATGAGCAAGCGAACCTTCCAGCCGAACAACCGTCGTCGCGCCAAGGTGCACGGCTTCCGTCTGCGCATGCGCACGCGTGCCGGTCGCGGCATCCTGAGCGCTCGTCGCGCCAAGGGCCGCACCGAGCTCTCGGCGTAGAGCCCGCGATAACCGTCCAGCGGTGCTGGCCAGAGCGAATCGCATCGTCCACGGAGGCGAGTACCGGACAGTCGTCCGTCGCGGTGTGCGGTCCACGGGACCGCACACCGTCACGTATGTCCGGAAGACCTCGGGGTCCTCTCCTGCGCGGTTCGGATTCATCGTGGCCAAGACCGTGGGATCGGCCGTCACCCGCAACACCGTCCGTCGCCGCCTCAAGGCGGTGGCGTTCGAGATGGTCGGAGTCACCGATCCCGGGACCGAGATCGTGATCCGCGCGCTGCCCGGCAGCGCCGACGCACCCTGGCCGGAGCTCCGCGAGGAGGTCGTGGCCGCGATGTCGCGAGCCGCGCGGCCGGCGAAGGCCCGCTCATGAGCACCGCTGTCGCTCCCCTCGGGAGTCCCTCCTGGTCTTCCCGCCTCGCCCGGGGACTGCTCCTGCTCCCCCGGAACATCGGGATCGCGCTCCTCCTCGTGTACCGCGCCGTCGTCTCGCCGCTCTACGGCGACGTCTGCCGCTACTACCCCTCGTGCTCCGCGTACGCGCTGCAGGCGGTCCAGCTCCACGGGCTCGTCCTCGGCACGGTGCTCGCGGCCCGCAGGCTCCTCCGCTGCCACCCGTGGGCGGCCGGCGGCGTCGACGACGTACCGACCTCGATCCCCCTGCACCGACCGGCCCCCGGCCGAACCCGCTTCGCTGTAACGCGATCCGGATTCGTCGTGGGCTCTCGAAAGGACTGACCCCCTCCCATGGACCTCCTCGGCACGATCCTCTGGCCCCTCAAATGGGTGGTTGAGCTGCTTCTCGTCGCCTTCCACCAGCTGCTCACCTTCACGGGCCTGGATGCGGCGGCGGGTATCACCTGGGTGCTGTCGATCGTCGGGCTCGTCCTCGTCATCCGCGCGGCGCTGATCCCGATCTTCGTCAAGCAGATCAAGAGCCAGCGGCGGATGCTGGAGGTGGCGCCCCAGCTGAAGAAGATCCAGGACAAGTACAAGGGCAAGCGCGACCAGCTGTCCCGCGAGGCGATGTCGCGCGAGACGATGGAGCTCTACAAGAAGACGGGGACGAACCCGCTCGCCTCGTGCCTCCCCCTGCTGATCCAGATGCCGATCTTCTTCAGCCTGTTCTCGGTGCTGAACGACGCGCAGCACAGCAAGGCGGGCGTGGGCCCCCTCAGCGACGAGCTCGCCCAGCAGTTCGGCGAGGCCAACCTCTTCGGGATCGCCCCGCTGCACCAGTCGATCCAGGGTGCTCTGGCCGAGGGCGGCCAGGAGCTCGTCATCGTCATCGCCGTGATCATGGTCGTCCTGATGACCGCCTCGCAGTTCATCACGCAGCTGCAGATCGTCTCGAAGAACATGTCGCCCGAGGCGAAGGCCTCGCCGACCTTCAAGCAGCAGCGCATCCTGCTGTACATCCTCCCGCTCGTGTTCGCCTTCTCGGGCTTCGCGTTCCCCCTCGGCGTCATGTTCTACTGGCTGACCTCCAACATCTGGACGATGGTCCAGCAGTTCGTCGTCATCCGGAACATGCCCACCCCCGGCAGCGAGGCCGCCAAGGCCCGCGAGGAGCGCCTGCGCCGCAAGGGCAAGCTCGTCGAGGAGATCACTCCTGCGGGCGAGACGACGCTCGTCGAGAAGAAGGCCGTGCAGCGCCAGCAGCCCGTCGGCAAGAGCCGCGCCAAGAAGCAAGCCGGAAAGTAGTAGCACCGAGATGACCGATTCGACGCAGACGTACACCGACGAGCAGCAGCCCCTCGAGGCGCCCGCCGAGCAGCCCCAGGCAGCTCCGGAGTCCACCCTCTCGCAGCTCGAGGACGAGGGCGACGTCGCCGCCGATTACATCGAGGAGTTCCTCGACATCTGCGACCTCGACGGGGACATCGACATCGAGGTGCGCAACGGCCGCGTCTACCTCTCGGTGACCGCGTCGGGTGAGACCAACCTCCGGGTCCTCTCGCGCTCCGACACGGTTCAGGCCCTGCAGGAGCTGACCCGTCTCGCGGTGCAGACGAAGACCGGCGTGTTCTCGCGGCTGATCCTCGACATCGGCGGTTCGCGCGATGCCCGCGAGGCCGAGCTGGCCCAGCTGGTCGACCGCGCGATCGAGCGCATCGAGGAGGGCGCCACGTCGGCGTCCCTGCCTCCGATGTCGTCCTACGAGCGCAAGCTCGTGCACGACATGGTGGGCGAGCGCGGCTTCGTGTCGGAGTCGCGCGGCGAGGCCCGCGAGCGCCACACCGTCATCACCCGCGGCTGACCGCCGTGGAGCAGCCGACTCTCGAGCCGGAGCCCGCCGCCGCCGCGACCATCGCGGGGGACCGCCTGGAGCTTCTCCGGCGCTTCACGATGGCGCTGGCGGAGCAGGGCGAGGAGCGCGGCCTCATCGGCCCGCTCGAGCTTCCCCGCCTCTGGACGCGGCACGTGCTCAACAGCGCCCTGGTGGCCCCTCTGCTGCGTCCGGGACTCGTGGGTGACGTGGGAAGCGGCGCCGGCCTTCCGGGCGTCGTCCTGGGCATCCTGCGGCCTGATGTGCAGTTCGTACTGATCGAGCCCATGGAACGACGGGTGGCCTGGCTCCAGGAGCAGGTCGAAGCACTCGAACTCGACAATGTCTCAGTTCTTCGGGTGCGAGCCGAGGATGCCCAGCTCGAGCGGCCGCTCGATCAGGTGACGGCGCGGGCGGTCAGTGCGCTGTCGAAGCTCATTCCGCTGACGGCGCCGCTGCTGCGCAAGGGAGGCGAGCTGGTGCTCCTGAAGGGGATCAACGCGGAGAAGGAGATCGGGGCGGCGGAGAAGCAGATCCGACGCTTCCGGCTGTCTCCCCCCGAGGTGATCGTCCTCGGCGACGGCGTGCTCTCCGAGGTGACGAGAGTGGTCCGAGCTACAGTGGGTTGATCGCCCCGGCAGCATTCGAGATCACCTGGACTCCACGCGCCGGTCGTCGCGGTACTCCCTCTGATCGAACTGCCGAGCGAAGGTTTCACGTGAAACATCCCGATCCTGCTGGACTGCCCGGCGGATTCGACTCCTCGACTCCTCTCGCTCGCGAGATCGCGGACATGACCCGTCGACGCGCGTTGCTCAATGCGCAGCCGCTCCCGAAGCCGGAGTCGACCCGCGTCATCACGATCTCGAACCAGAAGGGCGGGGTCGGCAAGACGACGACCACCGTGAACCTGGCGGCCGGGCTCGCTCGCGGCGCGGCGAAGGTGCTGGTGATCGATCTCGACCCGCAGGGCAACGCCTCCACCGCACTCGGGATCGAGCACCGCGCCGAGACGACCAGCGTGTACGACGTCATCGTCAACGACACTCCCCTCGCCGAGGTGGTGCAGAAGAGCCCGGAGTTCGACACGCTCTACGGTGTGCCGGCGACGATCCACCTCGCCGGCGCCGAGATCGAGCTGGTCTCTCTCGTGGCGCGCGAGCAGCGCCTCCGCCGAGCCCTCGACCGGATGCTCGACGCGATGGACGAGCCCTTCGACTACGTCTTCATCGACTGCCCGCCCTCGCTCGGGCTGCTGACGATCAACGCCTTCGTCGCCGCACGCGAGGTGCTGATCCCGATCCAGTGCGAGTACTACGCGCTCGAGGGGCTCAGCCAGCTGCTCAAGAACATCGACCTGATCGAGCGGCACCTCAATCCGAATCTCGGCGTCTCGACGATCCTGCTCACCATGTTCGACGGCCGGACGAACCTCTCCCACCAGGTGGCAGCCGAGGTGCGCGAGCACTTCCCGAAGGAGGTGCTGAAGGCCGTGATCCCCCGCAATGTGCGCATCTCGGAGGCACCGAGCTACGGGCAGAGCGTCATCAGCTACGACCCGCAGTCGTCCGGCTCCCTGGCGTACCTCGAGGCGGCCGCGGAGATCGCCCGTCGGGGAGCCCGAACCACCCGAGAGACCGCGACCGAAGGAGAGGCCCGCTGATGGCGGCCAAGCGAACAGGACTGGGCCGTGGAATCGGCGCGCTCATCCCGACCGGTGACGACACGCGAGCACGCCCGGTCGATGTGTTCTTCCCGGATCAGAACGCCGGGGCGTCCGAGTCGGACGAACTCCTCGAGGTTCCCGGAGCGCGCCTCGCGCGTCTGCCGCTCGCGGAGATCGTGCCGAACGCTGCTCAGCCCCGCTCGGTGTTCGATCAGGACGATCTCGCCGAGCTCATCCACAGCATCAGCGAGTTCGGGGTGCTGCAGCCGATCGTGGTCCGGCCGATCCAGGGCCGGGACGGCGCGAAGTACGAGCTGGTCATGGGGGAGCGGCGATTCCGCGCGTCCAAGGCCGCCGGACTGTCGACGATCCCCGCCGTGGTGAAGGACACCGCGGACGAGAACATGCTGCGGGACGCGCTGCTCGAGAACCTGCACCGCGCCGAGCTCAACCCGCTCGAAGAGGCGTCCGCGTACCAGCAGCTGCTGAGCGATTTCGGCATCACGCAGGAGGCGCTCGCGACGCGCCTCGGACGGTCGCGCCCGCAGATCTCGAACACGCTGCGACTGCTGCGCCTGCCGGCCGACGTGCAGGCGCGGGTGGCCGCGGGTGTGCTCAGCGCAGGGCACGCGCGTGCTGTGCTGTCACTCGAGGACGTCGACACGATGCGCCGCCTGGCGGACAAAATCGTGAACGAGGACCTGTCGGTGCGGGCGGCGGAGGCCGCGGCGGCGCAGATGAAGGCCCCCCGTCCGGCGAAGCGCGAGCCGGCGGAGGAGCAGGGCGGGCATGTCGGCCACCTCAGCTCGGTCGCGGATCACCTGGGCGACAGGCTGAACACTCGGGTGAAGGTGACGCTGGGAGCTCGGAAGGGCCAGGTGGTCATCGACTTCGCGAGCATCCAGGACCTGAACCGCATCCTCTCCGAGATCGGCGAGCCGACCGAGGTGTCGCTGGCGCCGTAGCTGGTTGGATGTTTCACGTGAAACATCGAGCGGTGCGGAGTGGGGGAGTGCGCCGTCCCGTCGTGCAAGCCTCCTGGGACATGGCGGTCGCGGGTGGGGTATTCAGGCTCACGTGCCTGAAAGTCCCGGTCAGAAGCCAGTTCTGCTGGCGGATGCTGGTCTCGATACGCCCCTGCGGGGCTACTCGACCAGCAGGGTGGTCGAGTGCCAGACAACGAGATCTCTGCTCTGACGCTGGCCGAGGTACCCGATTGCGGATGGGCCCGAGGTAAGGGTGGCGCCGCCTGCATGCTGATCGAGTAGCCCGCGGAGTGGGCGAATCGAGATCCACCGAATCCGGAAGGGTGTTGCTCTGACGATGGAAGGTCTCGATACGCCCCTGCGGGGCTACTCGACCAGCAGGGTGGTCGGGTGCCAGACAACGAGATCGCTGCTCTGACGCTGGCCGAGGTGCCCGATCGCCGATGGGCCCGAGGTAAGGGTGGCGGGCCGCCTGCCTGCTGATCGAGTAGCCCGCGGAGCGGGCGTATCGAGATCCACCGGATCTGGTAGGCTGACCTTTCTGACGATGGCAGGTCTCGATACGCCCCTGCGGGGCTACTCGACCAGCAGGGTTGTCGAGTGCCAGACAACGAGACCCCTGCTCTGACGCTGGCCGAGGTGCCCGATCGCGGATGGGCCCGAGGCATGGGGGGCGGGGCGCCTGCCTGCTGATCGAGTAGCCCGCGGAGCGGGCGTATCGAGATCCACCGGATCTGGAAGGCTGACCTTTCTGACGATGGCAGGTCTCGATACGCCCCTGCGGGGCTACTCGACCAGCAGGGGTGTCGAGTGCCAGACAAGGAGATGTCTGCTCCGACGCCAGCCGAGCTGCCCGATTGCGGATGGGCCCGAGGCAAGGGTGGCGGGGCGCCTGCCTGCTGATCGAGTAGCCCGCGGCGCGGGCGTATCGAGATCCACCAGCACCCGCGGGTGTCGGTTGAGCGACAGCGTACGAGCCGCCACCAGCGGGAGCGCCGTCGAATGGCGATGTTTCACGTGAAACATCGCGCAGGACTAGTGCGTGGCGGCCAGACGGGCGAGGTTGGAGTACACGTCGCCGAGGTAGCGGCCGGACGCCTCGATCGCCTGGGGAACCGTCGAGGTCTCGGTCATGCCGGGGAGGACGTTGGCGTCGAAGAACCAGGGCTGACCCGCAGCGTCGACGATGAAGTCGATGCGGGAGAGGTGGCGGAGACCGAGGACCTCGTGGACGGCGACCGCCACGCGCGAGACCTCCGCGAGGACCTCATCCGCCAGTCGGGCGGGGGTGTAGAACCGCGTCTCTCCGGCGTTGTAGCGCGCCTCGAAGGTGTAGCGGCCCTCGACGGGCTCGATCTCGACCGGGGGCAGGGCGAACGGTCCGTCTCCCAGGTCGAGCACGCCGACCGCCACCTCCGTGCCGACGACGAACTGCTCGATGAGCACCACCTCGCCATAGGTGTAGGCCTCGACCATCGCCCGGGGGAGCTGACCCGGCTCCGACACGATGCTCACACCCTGCGCGGAGCCACCCTGGGCGGGCTTCACGACGAGCGGACCGGGAAGGTGGGCCTCGACCTGCCCGAGGATGCCGGCGGCTCCCAGTTCGCGGAAGGTCTCGCGGGGGAGTGTCACGGAGCGCGGGGTCGAGAAGCCGGCCCGGCCGACGAGAGTCTTCGCCGTCGGCTTGAACCACGCCAGGCGTGCGGCGTCCGTCCGCGAGCCGACGTAGTCGAATCCGGCCGCCTCGAGGAGTCCGAGTAGAGCGCCGTCCTCGCCGCTGGCGCCGTGGACCGCCGGCCACACCACGTCGGGACGGTGCTCGAGCAGGTACTCGAGCAGCCCGGCGTCCGGCTCGCGCATCGACACGCGGTGACCCATCGCCGAGAGGCGGTCGGCCACGCGGCGACCCGACCGCAGCGAGACATCGCGCTCGTGGCTGATGCCTCCGCTGATCACGACGATGTCGAGAGTGCGATCGAGGACAGAGAAATCAGTCATGATCAGGCCTTTTGTGGTTCGGTCTCAGCGGAGTGGGGCACGTCAGGAGATGTTCGGCGGCAGGGCGCTGTCGCGCGCCTCCACGTCGACGGCGGTCATCGATCCCGTGCCGGCGAAGGTCGACAGGAGGTCGAGCTCACCGTTGATGACGGTCGCGAGCCGGCGGATGCCGTCGCCGATCCGCTCAGGAGTGGGATAGCAGAACGACAGCCGGATGTTCTGACGTCCGTCGCCGTTCCCGTAGAAGGCCGTGCCGGGCGTGTAGGCGACGAGCTCCTTCACCGCGCGGGGGAGCATCGCCTTGGAATCGAGGTTGTCGGGGAGGGTGACCCAGACGTAGAAGCCGCCGTTCGGGTTCGTCCAGGTGAGCGAGGGGAGGTGCGTCTGCAGCCCCCGCAGCATCGCCTCCTTGCGCTCCCGGTAGACGCCGCGGAAGGTGTCGATCTGCCCACGCCAATCGGCCGTCTCGAGGTACTTCGAGATCACCAGCTGGCTGAACGACGACGGGCTCAGCACGGCGGCCTCGTTGGCGAGGATGAGCCGTTCGCGGATCGCATGCGGGGCGAGGGCCCAGCCCACGCGGAAGCCCGGCGCGAGGGTCTTCGAGAAGGTGCCGAGGTAGATCACGCCGTCCTCCTCGAGGGAGCGCATCGCCTTCGGTGGGACGTCCTCGAAGTAGAGGAGGCCGTACGGGTTGTCCTCGAGCACGAGGATCCCCTCGGACTTGCAGATCTCGAGGATCTCGACCCGGCGCTCCCAGGAGAGCGTGACCCCGGCCGGATTGTGGAAGGTGGGGATCGTGTACAGGAACTTGATGGTCTTGCCCGCGGCGCGGACGCGGGAGATGTGCTCGCGGAGGGCCGCCGGGATGAGCCCGTGCTCGTCCATCGGCACGTGCTCGACCTGAGCCTGGTACGAGCGGAAGATGACCATCGCGGTCACGTAGCTCGGCCCCTCCGACAGCACGACGTCACCGGGATCGAGGAAGAGCTTCGAGACGAGCTCGAGGGCGTGCTGCGAGCCGGTGGTGACGACGATGTCGTCGGCGCTGGCCGAGATGCCCTCGAGCGCCATGACGTCGAGGATCTGCTCGCGGAGGATCGGAACACCCTGGCCGGAGCCGTACTGCAGGGCGACGGGACCCTGCTCGCGCATCACGGACTCGATGGCGCCGGTCACGAGATCCTGGGGGAGGGCGGAGACGAACGGCATGCCGCCGGCGAGGGAGACGACCTCGGGTCGTGACGCGACGGCGAACAGGGCTCGGACCTCGCTGGCGGCCAGGCCGGCCGTGCGCTCCGCATAGGAGTCGTACCAGGGGTCGAGATTGGTTCCGCGGTTGGTCACGATGGATTCGCTTCGCTCGGGGGACGGGGACGCCGGGCAGCAGTGCCGGGTCTGTCCACTGTACCGGCCGGGTCGGCGCGCGGGCCGGGAAGGGGGAGCCACTCCGGAGGGGGTGGATCCGGCGGCGGGAGTTCCTGCGGCGGGACTCCTGCTCGGGGGGCGACCCGTTCACCGGGGGTCTCGATACGCCCCTGCGGGGCTACTCGACCAGCGGGGTCGGCTGGCCCGGCTTGTCGCCCCCCGGTCCTCGCTGATCGAGTAGCCCGCGGCGCGGGCGTATCGAGATCCACCGTCGTCTGCAGTCCGCCCCCCAGGAGCGCCGGTGATCGGCCGCTCCGTTTCACGTGAAACGGAGGGGGATGCACGAAGCCCCCGCGTCCCGAAGGGCGCAGGGGCTTCAGTGCTGATCAGAGGATCAGAGGAAGGCGGCGAGGTCGGCCTCGAGAGCCGGCTTCGGCTTGGCGCCGATGACGGTCTTGACGACCTCACCCTTCTGGTAGACCTTCATCGCCGGGATCGAGGTGATCTGGTACTTCGCGGCGGTCTGGGGGTTCTCGTCGACGTTCAGCTTGACGATCTCGATCTTCTCGCCGTGCTCGGCCGAGATCTGGTCGAGGATCGGCGACACCATGCGGCAGGGGCCGCACCACTCGGCCCAGAAGTCGACCAGGACGGTCTTCTCGGAGTCGAGGACGTCGGCCTGGAACGATGCGTCGGTGACGCTCTTCGCGGTGGACATAGCGATTTCTCCTTCGTGAGCCGGTCGTGCCGGCTCCATCGTGGGTAGTGGTGAGTCAGAGAGCGAGCAGCTCGGCGTGCGGCGTGCCCTCGGTCGAGGCCGTGCCGTCGGCGAGCGAGGCGAGGTAGTGCTCCGCGTCGAGGGCGGCGACCGTCCCGGAGGCGGCAGCGGTGACGGCCTGACGGTAGGTCGGGTCGATCACGTCGCCCGCGGCGAAGACGCCGGGGACCGAGGTCTGCGACGAGCGGCCGACGACGGCGATGTTGCCCTCGGTCGTCAGATCGAGCTTGCCGTGCACGATGTGGGTGCGCGGGTCGTTGCCGATCGCGATGAAGAGCCCGTCGAGGTCGAGGTGGGACTCCGTGCCGTCGACCGTGTCGCGCAGCTTCACGCCGTTGACGTGGCTCTCGCCGGTGATGCCGACGACCTCGGAGTTGTAGACGAACTCGATCTTCTCGTTGTCGAAGGCGCGCTTCTGCATGACCTTCGAGGCGCGGAGCGTGTCCTTGCGGTGGATGATGTAGACCTTGGCGGCGTGCTTCGTGAGGAAGGTCGCCTCCTCCATCGCCGAGTCGCCTCCGCCGACGACCGCGATCGTCTTGCCCTTGAAGAAGAAGCCGTCGCAGGTGGCGCACCAGGACACACCGTGACCGGAGAGGCGCTCCTCGTCGTGCAGGCCGAGCTTGCGGTACGCGGAGCCGGTGGCGACGACGACCGTCTTGGCCTCGATGCTCTCTCCGGAGCCGAGGTGGACGGTCTTGGTCTCGCCCTCGAGGTCGAGCGACGTCACGTCGTCGTAGAACGTGGTGGCGCCGAACTTCTCGGCCTGCGCCTGCATCGCCGTCATGAGCTCGGGGCCGAGGATGCCCTCGGGGAAGCCGGGGAAGTTCTCGACGTCGGTCGTGTTCATGAGGTCGCCGCCGATCTCGACGGAGGAGGCGACGACGATGGGGTTCAGCTCGGCGCGGGCCGCGTAGATGGCGGCGGTCCAGCCGGCGGGGCCGGATCCGATGATGACGATGTCGCGCACGGCAACTCCTCGAGGTCTGTGCTGAGCGGTGGGGGTCGTGTGTCGGATCGCCCGGGGGTGATCGACGGGGCGCGGATCGTTCGCTCGGTCCGTCCGCGGCTCCGAGGTCTACAACACATCCTAGGTGGGGGCTATTCCGCACGGGCGCGGGCACTCGGGTGGCGGTCAGGGTCGCGGGGGGCGACGCCTCCGGGAATCACGAAAACCGCTCCTGACCGGGGATTCTTTTGGCCCGGGAATCGATCGGCGGGGACGCGGGAGTCCGTGCCTCGAGACGTAGACGGTCGCGACGGCCGCCGCGGCGAAGACCCCGGTCAACGCGACGACGTAGAACACCACCGCGACGAGGCCGCCGGGGATCAGCGGCGGGTCGGCGAGGCGCGGGTCGAGGAACGGGTAGGGGTACCAGATCTGCTCGTGCTTCATCTGGTCGTACACCAGCGGCGCGCGGACCATCGTGTAGACGAACCAGGCGACCGGGAACACCAGGATCCCGGGCACGACGGTCCAGGAGAGGCGTCGCCGGCCGGGCGCGAACAGCCAGTCGACGATGAGTGCGAGGGGCGCGACCACGTGCATCACCTCGTTGGTCCACTCCTGGGGCGCTCCCGCACCGGTGACCACGGTGCCGCGCAGGAGGAGGTTGTAGACGACTCCGATGACGACCATGGAGCAGACGGTGCCCGCCCGCAGCCAGGCGAACCACCGAGGCTCGGGGATCGCGCCCCGCGCGAGGACGACCGCGCCGATCAGCAGCACCACCGCGGCGATGAGGCAGGTCTGGACGGTGATGTAGCTGAAGAAGTTGACGATGAGCGTCGCCCGGTCGCGGAAGCGGGCCTCGACCCAGAAGGAGTAGGAGTCGGCGAAGCTCGTGACGGTCGCGGCCAGGACGGCGATGGCGACGAGGAGACGGAGCAGGACGAAGGTGGAGCGCATCGTGCCTTCCGGGTCGGCGGGTGGAGGAGGGCGGCTCTGCCGGAGACGCGCCCACCCTTCCACGTCGGCCCCGACGGCGCACCCCTTCTCGGGTGACCACTCAGGGTCGGGGCGGACCTGCCGCGGCGGTCAGCGTCCGAGGCGGCGGAGGAACGGAGCGGCCATCGCGCGCAGCTCCGGCACCTTCATCACCCAGAGGACGCCGAAGTAGACGACGGCCATGGCGGTGCCGGCCAGGACCATGGACACGATGGCGGACCTCCAGTCGGCGAACGGGTAGCCGTCGGCCTGCACGAGCAGCAGCATGATGCCGCCGCCGACCACCGCCGAGGGGACGGCTGCGATCAGGTACTGGACGAAGCGGATCGCGATGCGCGCGCCTCCGCTCCCGCCGAGCCGACTGCGCAGCAGCACGCAGGCGAGGAAGGCCTGCACGGCGACCCCGGCCGAGACCGAGGCAGCCACGAAGAGAGCCGTGAGGTCGGACGGGACGGCCGTGGCGACCAGGCAGCCGAGGGCGATGACGATGGTCTGCACGAGGGTGTAGAGGAACGGCGTGCGGCCGTCGTCGAGCGAGTAGAAGGCGCGCTGCACGATCGCCAGCGTCGAGAAGAGGGGCAGGACGAGGACGTACGCGATGATGATGCCCGCCATCGGCCCGATCGCATCGGGGTTGTCGGAGAAGACCGCGGCGAAGGATCCGGCGCACACGATGAGGGCGGCGGAGGAGAAGACCAGGAAGAGCCCGACGATCCGGATCGAGGACGAGATGTCGGCGCGGAACTCGGACATCCGCTTGTTCGCCACGTGCCCGCTCATGCGCGTGTAGTACGCCGTCGCGACCGAGACGGCGATCACGGAGTGGGGGAGCATGAAGACCAGCCAGGCCTTCTGCAGGGCCGTGGCGGAGGCGTTCGCGCCGGAGGACCCGCTCACCGTGGTGTTCTCGATGAAGCCGGCCGCGACCGTGAGGAGCAGCGCGGCGAACGTCCACACCGCGATGCGGCCGGCGCGGCCGAGGCCGACACCCCGGATCCGGAAGTCGGGGCGGTAGCTCAGGCCGACACGCTTCCAGAAGAAGACGAGGAGGATCGCCTGGAGGGCGACTCCGAGGGTGGCGGAGCCCGCGAGGACGGCGATCATCTGGGGTGTCCACTCGGTGGCGTCCCGGAGACCCCGGCCGTCGGATCCGAACATCGCCTGGAAGGCGAGGAGCCCGCCGATCGTCACCACGTTGTTGACGACGGGCGTCCAGGTGAAGGGTCCGAACGAACCGCGGGCGTTGAGGACCTCACCGAGGATCGTGTACAGGCCGTAGAAGAAGACCTGCGGGAGGCACCAGTAGGCGAAGGCGACGGCGAGCTGGAACTGCTCCCGGCCGTATCCGCTCGCATTGAGACTCACGAGGAGCGGGGCGAGCAGGGTCGCGACGACGGCCGCGACCAGCAGCACTCCGAAGGCGAGAGTGAGCAGGCGGTTGATGTAGGCCCTGCCGCCGTCGGCGTGGAGTCCGGCGCGGACGATCTGCGGGACGAGGACCGCGTTGAGCGCGCCGCCCGCGATGATCGCGTAGACCGTGTTGGGCAGTCCGTTGGCGACCGTGAACGCATCCGCGCCCTGCCCGATCAGGCCGACGGTCTGCGTGAAGACGATCGACATCACGAAGCCGAGGACTCGCGAGACCATCGTGCCGGAGGCGAGGACGGCGCTCGCGCGTCCGAGGGAGAAGCTAGCCACGCGGGTCCGTTCGTTCGTCGTCGAAGCCGGGCTGGACCGCGAGCGGTGCGTTCGGGTCCTCCTCCTCCTCGATCGGGTCGCCGCGGCGGCGGCGACGGATGTTGCGGAGGATGCCGGCGCCGAAGACGACGACGAGGACGATGCCGAGGAGGAGGGTGCCGACCGTCTCCCAGTCGGCGCGCACGCTGGTCACGACGCTCGTGGGCGTGCCGATCGCCGTGCCGTCGAGGGCGGTCAGCTGCATCCGGAGGCTGGTCTCGCCGTTGCCGACGCGGGCCTTCACGGGGATCAGGACGCGGCCCTGCGAGCGCGCATCGATCATCGTGGGCTCGACGGAGGCCTCGTCGATGTCGAGGACCGCGTTCGAGGTCGACGCCTGGATGCGCACCGAGACCGGCCACGGCAGATCGTTGCGGACGTAGACGGGGATGCTCGAGTCGCGGGACACCTGCGTCACGCTGTCGGCGGCCTCGATGGTGACGGAGGTGAGGGTGGTGGCCGCCAGCTCCTCGCTCGCGGTCACGGCGTCGCTCCAGCCGGCCGGGTCTCCGCGCCAGGTGACGGCGAGCAGGGCCAGGAGGTCGTTGCGCCTCTTCCCGCTCAGCAGCTCCGGCTCGGACAGGACCGCCGAGAACGACTCGATGCGCGCCGCGACGGTGAGGAGGTCGGAGACGTCGGCGAGCCGCTCCTCCGTCTCCGGGGCGTCGACGACGGTGACGCCCTCGGTGACGGGATCCGTCAGTGCGACGGCGAGGGAGGTGCCCTCCGCCCACGGGAGGCCGTCGATCGCGTCGAGGGTCTGCGCGAGCCGTGCTCCGTCGATCGCCGAGCCGCGGTCGAGCGCCAGGACGACGTCGGGGGACTCGCCGTCGCGCTGCACCTGCGCGAGCCCCGCGGTGATCGAGGTCATCCGGGCGCGCCACTCGGAGTCGCTCGTCGAGCTCACCGCGTCGTCGAGGGCGGTGGAGAGGGTGCTGTCGGCGACCACGACGTCGTTCCCGTCGATGCTCGCGGTGCTGAGCGTCGAGACGGAGGAGGGGAGGGACAGGTTCGCAGAGGAGACGACGGTGCGGTTCATTCCGCTGGTGGCATAGATGCCGAGATCGGCGCCGCGCACCGTGAGGTCGTCGGGCCAGGCGAGCGAGCCGATGGTCGGCGACCAGTCGAAGGAGGTGAGCGACTCCGTCGTCGGCCGGGTCGGCAGGTCCTCGTCCTGCTGCGGGGCGTCGGCGGTGGCGGTCGGGGTGGGCGTCGCGGTGCTCGGCGGGTCGGCGAAGAGCGAATCGTCGATCCCGTACTCGAAGGACGTCGGCGTCAGGAGGGTCGAGAGGCCCGACTGCGCCTGCGCCGCGACGTCGGCGTCGGCGTAGGGCAGGGCGAAGACCTCGTTCGGAGCCGACTCGAGCCGGTCGAGCCAGGTGCGCGCCGACTCCGGTGCCGCGTCTCCCAGGATCCGGATGGACGCGAGGATCCGCGGGTCCACTCCGATGGTCACGGCGCGGCCGACGACGGAGTCGAGCTGGCGCGAGAGCGTGCCCGTGCTCTGGGTGTAGTCCTGCAGCGTCTCGGCCGGGATCAGGCCGTCGGAGCTGTCGGGCACGGTGAGCGGCACGAGGACGCTCACGCCGGTCTCGCGCTCGGAGGGGGCGCCGTTCGTGAGCTCGACGGAGTTGCGAGCGGTCGCGAGCGTGCCGCCGGGGCTCGTGACGGTGACCGCGACGGCGTGCGAGCCGAGCGCCGCGGGATCGGCGGAGAAGGGGATGGCGGCCGCGGGGATCGTCAGGGTGACCTGGGCCGAACCGGAGGGGAGCAGCCGGAGGTCCGCGCCCTCGCCGGTGGGCGAGCCCTCGTCGTCGGTCTCGCCGTCGAGCCAGGCGTCGAGCTCGTCGCGCGAGTCGAGGGTCCGTGAGTCGAGCGTCACCTCGACCCGGGCACCGTCGATCGACTCGGTCGTGCCGTTGCGGACGGACACCGAGAGCTGGAGGTCCTGACCGGGGAGGAGCACGCCGTCGTTCGCGGCTCCGACGGTCGCGGTGACGGTGGTGCTGCTCGACGACGGCTCGGGGGAGGCCTGCGACGTCGGCGTCGACGTCGGCTCCTGGGTCGCCGCGACGGCCGGTGAGGCGAGGCCGATCAGCGCGATCGACAGAACGGCAGCGCCGGCGGAGCGGAGGAGCTGCGGGACCGCGCGCCGTCGTGAGCGTTCGGAGAGAGTGAGGACGCGCCGATGCATCGAACTCACTCGGCCTCCATGCGGGTGATTCTACGGGCAGGCTCTCGCCGCGCCGCCGGTGCGTCGTCCGAGGGATCGCACAGGTCGTAACCGGTGTGCGCGGTTACCGCGCCGTTCCGCGGATCCGAGCCGGTCGTGGGACATCGGCCCCGACTAGGATCGTGCGAATGCACAGCGTCCAGACCGCTCTCGAGACCCTCCGCGCTCTCGCCGCGACGCCGACGGTGGCCCGCCTCGCGGAGGCGTTCGCCGCCGAGGGTCACGAGCTCGCCCTGGTGGGCGGCCCGGTGCGCGACGCCTTCCTCGGCCACGGTGTGCACGACCTCGACTTCACGACCTCCGCCCGCCCCGACGACATCGTGCGCATCGTCGCGCCGATCGCCGAGGCGCACTGGGACATCGGTCGCGCTTTCGGGACCATCGGCGCACGCCTCGCCGGCGAGACCGTCGAGATCACGACCTACCGCAGCGACAGCTACGACGGGGTGAGCCGGAAGCCCGAGGTGGAGTTCGGCGACTCGCTCGAGGGCGATCTCGTGCGCCGTGACTTCACCGTCAACGCGATGGCGCTCCGGCTCCCCGAGGTGGTGCTGGTGGATCCGTCGGGCGGGGTGGAGGACCTGCTGGCCGGGCGCCTGCGCACTCCCTCCGCCGCCGACCTCTCCTTCGGGGACGACCCGCTGCGGATGCTGCGTGCCGCGCGGTTCACGTCCCAGCTCGGCTTCCGCACCACGGACGAGGTCGAGTGGGCGATGGCCGAGCTCGCGGGCCGCATTGAGGACGTCTCTGCGGAGCGCGTCCAGGAGGAGCTGCGGAAGCTCCTCGCGACCCGTGCCCCGCGGGCCGGGCTCGAGCTGCTCGTCGACACCGGTCTGGCCGGTTACTTCCTCCCGGAGCTGCCGGCCCTCCGACTCGAGCAGGACGAGCACCACCACCACAAGGACGTCTACGTGCACAGCCTCACCGTGCTCGAGCAGGCGATCGCGCTCGAGGAGTCGCGGCACCCCGGAGCGGCGCCGGACGTGGTGCTGCGCCTGGCCGCCCTGCTCCACGACATCGGCAAGCCGGCGACGCGGCGCCTGGAGCCGGGCGGAGTGGTCAGCTTCTACCACCACGACGTCGTCGGCTCGAAGCTGGCCACGCGCCGGCTCCGCGCGCTCAAGCTCGACAAGCAGACCATCACCGAGGTCGCGCGGCTGATCGAGCTCCACCTGCGGTTCTTCGGCTACACCGACGGCGCGTGGACCGACTCCGCGGTGCGCCGCTACGTGACCGACGCGGG
This sequence comes from Rathayibacter sp. VKM Ac-2759, assembly GCF_009834225.1. Taxonomy (NCBI): domain Bacteria; kingdom Bacillati; phylum Actinomycetota; class Actinomycetes; order Micrococcales; family Microbacteriaceae; genus Rathayibacter; species Rathayibacter sp. VKM Ac-2759. The sequence continues at coordinate 3,921,931 of NZ_CP047176.1, read as the reverse complement.
ACCGCTGCTCGAGCGGCTGCACATCCTGACCCGCGCCGACGTCACCACCCGCAACCGGCGGAAGGCCGACCGGCTGGCGCACGCCTACGACGATCTCGAGCAGCGGATCGCCGAGCTCGCGTCGAAGGAGGAGCTCGCCTCGAAGCGGCCCGACCTCGACGGCACGCGGATCATGGAGCTGCTCGGGCTCGCTCCCGGGCCCGAGGTGGGGCAGGCGTACCGGTTCCTGCTCGAGCTGCGGCTCGAGGAGGGGCCGCTGGGCGAGGAGGAGGCCGCGCGGCGGCTGCAGGAGTGGTGGGCCGCGCGGTCCTGACTCCGAGCAGCGGACCCTCGCGGCGGCCCGGCGCGGATGGTAGAGTCGTCAGGTTGTCCACGACCAGACGCACTCGCGTCCGCGGGAGTGGGCAGATGCTACATACCCTCCTGTCACGGAAATACCGTGGCCGTTCAGTCCGAAGGAGGTGGGTTAGTGACGCATCAGTACGAACTCATGGTCATCCTGGATCCCGAGATCGATGAGCGCACCGTCGCTCCGAGTCTCGACAAGTTCCTCAACGTCATCCGCACCGATGGTGGATCCATCGACAAGGTCGACGTCTGGGGCCGCCGTCGTCTGGCGTACGAGATCAACAAGAAGTCCGAGGGCATCTACGCCGTCGTCGACTTCACGTCGACCTCGGCCGCCGCGAACGAGCTCGACCGTCAGCTGAAGCTGTCGGAGGCCGTCATGCGCACCAAGGTGCTGCGTGCAGAAGAGGGCATCGCCCAGGTCGCCGCCGCCAAGAAGCTCGCCGACGAGAAGGCCGCCCGCAAGGCTGCCAAGGCTCCGGCCGCTCCCAAGGCGTAGCGCTCATGGCCGGCGAGACGATCATCACCGTGGTGGGGAACCTCACGTCCGACCCCGAGCTGCGCTACACGCAGAACGGGCTCGCGGTCGCGAACTTCACCATCGCCTCCACGCCGCGCACCTTCGACCGCCAGGCGAACGACTGGAAGGACGGCGAAGCGCTGTTCCTCCGGGCCTCCGTCTGGCGCGAGTTCGCCGAGCACGTCGCGGGATCGCTGACCAAGGGGAGCCGCGTCATCGCGACCGGCCGCCTGAAGCAGCGCTCGTACGAGACGAAGGAAGGCGAGAAGCGCACCAGCATCGAGCTCGAGATCGACGAGATCGGCCCCTCGCTGCGCTACGCGACCGCACAGGTCACGCGTGCGAGCGGCGGCGGTGCCGGAGGCGGCGGACGCGGCCAGGTCGGCGGCGGTCAGGGCGCGAGCCAGGGCGGCTTCGGCGGCGGCAACCAGGGAGGCTCCGGCGGCAACGCGGGAGGCAACCGCGGTGGCCAGGCCGAGGAGCCGTGGGCTCCGAGCGCACCCGCAGGTGGCGACGTCTGGAGTACGCCGGGCAGCTACAACGACGAGACGCCGTTCTGAGCTCACCGCTCGGACGCGCCCTCACCTGAATCACGCCTCGATCGCCCCGCGCTGTAGCGCCGGACGACCAGGGGGCGAACCAGAATCTCAAAGGAAACCACTATGGCTGGAAAGAGCAGCGGCGACCGCCGCAAGCCGATCCGCGGCAAGGGCGCGAAGAACGCGGCCCCCGCGAAGTCGGTCCGCGTGGGCGTCATCGACTACAAGGACGTCCCGACCCTCCGCAAGTTCATCTCGGAGCGCGGGAAGATCCGCGCCCGTCGCATCACCGGCGTCTCCGTCCAGGAGCAGCGCCTCATCGCCCGTGCCGTCAAGAACGCCCGCGAGATGGCGCTCCTGCCCTACGCCGGCAGCGGAAGGTAGGTAACGGTATGTCCAAGGTCATCCTGACCCACGAGGTCGACGGACTCGGCTCCGCCGGCGACGTCGTCGACGTGAAGAACGGGTACGCCCGCAACTACCTCATCCCGCAGGGCTTCGGCGTCGCGTGGAGCCGTGGCGGCGAGAAGCAGGTCGAGCAGATCAAGACCGCTCGTGCCGCCCGCGAGCACAAGACCATCGAAGAGGCTCAGCACACCAAGCAGGTCCTCGAGGCCAACCGGGTGAAGCTGACGGTCAAGGCCGGCAAGGACGGCCGTCTCTTCGGCTCGGTCAAGACCTCCGACGTCGCGAACGCGGTGGCGGCGGCCGGCTTCGGCGATCTCGACAAGCGCAAGATCGTGATCGCCTCGGCGATCAAGACGGTCGGCGAGCACGAGGCCGTGGTGCGTCTGCGCGACGACATCCAGGCCACCGTGAAGCTGCAGGTGGTCGCGGCCAAGTAAGGCCGCGAGAACGCCGCGAAGGGCGGTGCAGCAGGGCTTCCGGGCCCTGCCGCACCGCCCTTCGTCGTTGCGTTCTCCACAGCTTCATCCACATACACCCTTTCGAGCGGGCAACCTTCAACGTGGTCTGGAGACTCTTTTCCACACACACCTGTGGAGAGCGGTTAATCCCTGGTCAGGAGCATGAAAAAACTTGGCGGGCCGCGCAGATCCCACAGGGTTGTCCACATGTTGCCCACAGTGGACGCGGCGTTTCCCGCGATTTCTCCACAGCGCTCTCCACAGGCCGGTTTGACCCTGGCTCCCGGCGGTCCGTAGGGTGGCGCAGCGCCCCGCGAGGGGAGCGGGACGGGCGTTCGCGCGCACTGTCGGAGGTCGCTGGTAGACCGGACCCGACGGCATCGCGCAGGCGCCCACCTGCTCCGCGAGGCACCCGACAGGAGGAGGCGAAGGCATGACGATCGCGCACCTGGCGGTTCCCGGCTCGGACGGACGAGACGGACGTGACGGACGAGGCGACGCTCCTCGCTCGAACGAGCGGACGCCTCCGCACGACCTGCTCGCCGAGCAGTCGGCCCTCGGAGGCATGCTGCTCTCGAAGGACGCGGTCGCCGACGTCGTCGAGAGCGTGAAGGCCAACGACTTCTACATCCCGAAGCACGAGATCGTCTTCGAGGCGATCCTGGCGCTCTACTCGCACGGCGAGCCGACCGACGTCATCGCCGTCACCGACGAGCTCACCAAGCAGGGCGAGCTGCAGCGCGCGGGCGGCGCCGACTACCTCCACTCGCTGACGGCTATGGTGCCGACGGCGGCGAACGCCGGCTACTACGCGTCGATCGTCGCCGAGCGGGCTCTGCTGCGCCGACTGGTCGAGGCGGGCACCCGCATCGTGCAGATGGGGTACCAGGGCGAGGGCGAGGTCCTCGACCTGGTCAACACGGCGCAGGCCGAGATCTACAACGTCACCGGCTCCGAGACGGCCGAGGACTACGTCCCGCTGACCGACGCGGTGACGGTGGCCATCGACGAGATCGAGGCCGCCGCGCACAAGGACGGCGCCTTCACCGGCGTGCCCACGGGCTTCGCCGACCTCGACGACCTGACCAACGGCTTCCACCCCGGCCAGATGATCATCGTCGCCGCGCGACCCGCGCTCGGAAAGTCGACGCTCGCGCTCGACTTCGCCCGCGCGGCCGCGATCAAGCACAACATGGCGACGATCTTCTTCTCGCTCGAGATGGGGCGCAGCGAGATCGCGATGCGCCTCCTCTCGGCCGAGGCCTCGGTGCCGCTGCAGCACATGCGCAAGGGAACGGTCGACCAGCGCGACTGGACGACCATCGCCTCGACCCGCGGCCGGATCAACGACGCACCGCTCTACATCGACGACTCGCCGAACCTCACGCTCGTCGAGATCCGCGCCAAGTGCCGCCGGCTCAAGCAGCGCATCGGTCTCAAGATGGTCGTCATCGACTACCTCCAGCTGATGACCTCGGGCAAGAAGGTCGAGAGCCGCCAGCAGGAGGTCTCGGAGTTCTCCCGAGCGCTCAAGCTGCTCGCCAAGGAGCTCCAGGTGCCGGTCATCGCGCTGTCGCAGCTGAACCGTGGACCGGAGCAGCGCGCCGACAAGCTCCCCGCGATTTCGGACCTCCGCGAGTCCGGCTCGATCGAGCAGGACGCCGACATGGTGATCCTCCTGCACCGCGAGAGCGCCTACGAGAAGGACAACCCGCGCGCGGGCGAGGCCGACCTGATCGTCGCCAAGCACCGCAACGGACCGACCCGCACGGTGACGGTGGGCTTCCACGGCCACTTCTCGCGGTTCGCCGACATCCCGGCGGTGTGACCGCCGTGGCCGCTCGGATCGACGACGTCCCTCTCGACGGGGAGTCCATCCGCCTCGGGCAGTTCCTCAAGTTCGCGGGGATCCTCGACTCCGGCGGAGAGGTGAAGGAGGCCGTCGCGGACGGTCTCGTGAGCGTGAACGGCGAGGTCGATCGTCGCCGTGGACGGCAGCTGGTGGTCGGCGACGTCGTCGGGTTCGGCGGGCGCCGGTTCCGCGTCTCGGCCTGACGGCGAGGCGCCCCTTCCTGAGTCCGGCGCGGAGCCCGGCCGGGAGAACGCTCAGGCAGGCGGATCCCGGCCTGCGTGCGTGACAGGCTCGGAGACGACCGGCATCGGGAGCGCGCGGGTACCGCGTCGCTCCAGCGGTGTGCTCGCGGACGACGGGAAGAGGAACGATGCAGGTAGGCATTCACTTCATGAACTTCACGCTGCCGGGGGGAAGCGCGGGGATCGCTCCGATCCTCGGGGCCACGGCGAGGACGGCGGAGGACGTCGGCTGCGAGTGGTTCACGCTGATGGACCACTACTTCCAGATGGAGCAGTTCGCCACGAGCGAGGACCCGATGCTCGAGGGCTACACCTCGCTGGGGTTCGTCGCGGGGCGCACCGAGCGCCTCCGCCTGGGCCTCCTCGTCACCGGAGTCACCTACCGTCACCCGGGGCTGCTCGCGAAGATCGTGACCACGCTCGATGTGCTGTCGGGCGGGCGCGCGATGCTCGGCATCGGCGCGGCCTGGTACGAGCGCGAGCACCTCGGGCTCGGGGTGCCGTACCCGGCGCTCAAGGAGCGGTTCGAGCGGCTCGAGGAGACGCTGCAGATCTGCAAGCAGATGTGGAGCGATGACGACGGCCGGTTCGACGGGAAGCACTACCGGTTGGCCGAGACGCTGAACCACCCGGAGCCGATCCAGAAGCCGGGGCCGCCGATCCTGATCGGGGGCAGCGGCGAGAAGAAGACGCTGCGGCTGGTCGCCGAGTACGGCGACGCGTGCAACCTGTTCGCCATCGGGGCGGAGGGGATCGCGCACAAGCTCGACGTGCTGCGCCGGCACTGCGACGACCTCGGGCGCGACTACGACTCGATCACCAAGACGATCATCGGCGGCGGCGACCCGATCGGAGACCCCGACGGGTTCGTGCGGGCGATGGAGGAGTACGCGGCGCTCGGGATCTCGCTGGTCGAGCTGGCTCCGCAGGGGCCGGACCCGGAGGGGTACGTGGCGCAGCTGGGCGATGGCGTGATCGGGCGGCTCGCGGCGATCGGCTGACGCGGGGCGAGCCCGGAGGCGTCCTCGCGAGCCGGGGGGGCTCAGGGGGTGGGCGGGCAGCCGCAGGTCTCGCCGACGACGAGGGTCGTGGGCAGCAGGACGTGCCGGGGGGCGGAGCCGGTGGCCGACTCGTCGAGGAGCTCGAAGGCGATGCGGGCCATGTCGCGCACGGGGACGGCGACGGTCGTGACGCGGACGCCTCCGAGCAGGGCCTCGCGGGTGCCGTCGAAGCCGACGACCGCGAGGTCGGCGGGGACGTCGATCCGCTCCTGGGACGCCGCGCGGAGCAGGGCGAGAGCGTGCTCGTCGGTCGTGGCGAAGACGGCGCGGGGACGCTCGGTGCGGAGCATCCGCCGCAGCTCCTGCTCGGCCGAGACGCGGTCCATCGGCACGCGGTGCAGGCGGCCCTCGGTGGTGCGCCCCGCCTCGGCGACGGCGGCGGACCAGGAGCGGACGCGGAGGCCGGAGGGGCCGAAGTCGTCGGGTCCGGTCACGCAGTGCACGTCGTCGTAGCCGTGCGCCAGGAGGTGCTCGACGGCCGAGCGGGTGCCCTGCTCGTCGTCGAACACCACGCTCGGCTCGGCGTCGCTCGGTGGCGCGGAGTGCATGAAGACGCGCGGGCCGGAGTCGGCGGCGCTCGCCGGATCGATGGTCACGAGGAGGGTGCCGGCGGTGCGGAGATCGGCGAAGGTGCGCTCGTAGCCGCGTTCCACCTCCGGGTCGTACTCGGTGTTGCCGAGCAGCGTCAGCAGGGCGCGGCTGCGCGCCTCGTGCTCGACGTGGCGCGCGAGCTCGCCGAAGAAGGCGTTCGAGGAGTCGGGGACGAGCAGGCCCACCAGGTTGGAGCGGCCGACGCTCAGGGCCTCGGCCAGGGAGTTGCGGCGGTAGCCGAGCTCGGAGATCGCCTGCTCGACGCGGGCGCGCAGCTCGTGCGAGACCGGGCGCGGTCCGTTGTTGACGACGTAGCTGACGACGGTCGCCGAGGTGCCCGCCGCCCGCGCGACATCGGCGAGGGTGGGTCGCCGGGGCCGGGGGGACATCCGGTCAGCCTAGGACACCGGTGCGCGCGCGGGATCGGGCGTCGGGAGCATCGCGCCATACCCCCCGAACGAGTCACTTTCTGGCGGGAAACGCCGGGAACCCGCGGAAGTCGAGCGGGGGTCGGAGTGACGTACCTGTACGCGGACCACTCCGGGTGCTTACTCTGCGAGCCACTCATCTCGGGTGTACGGGCTCACGCTGACGTGAGCAGATCGCTGGCCTTGCATGCCGCACATGTCCGAACGTCACCCGTCCGATCGCGCCACTGAGCGGCGACGTCGACTGCACCGGGCCAGGGGAGCGGTCGCTGCGACCGCCGGCATCGCCGTCCTCGCCGTCGGGTTCATCGTCGGGTCACCCGCGCAGGCGGCCACGGCGCCGGACCTCGGGACCGCGGGCGACTACTCGGTGCTGGGCGGCTCGACCGTGACCAACACGGGGCCGACGATCCTGCCGGACGACCTGGGTGTCAGTCCGGGAACCGCGATCACCGGCTTCCCGCCGGGAGTCGTGAACGGGACGACGCACGCCGCGGACGCGAACGCGATCCAGGCGCAGTCGGACCTCGGCATCGCCTACGACCAGCTCGCATCGCAGGCGCCGGACGACGACATCGCCGGCGACCTCGTCGGACGGACGTTCCTGCCCGGCGTGTACAAGTCCTCCGGTCCGATCGGGATCGGCGGAACGGTGACCCTCGATGCCCAGGGTGCACCGGGGTCGATCTTCGTCTTCCAGATCGCCTCCACCCTGACGACGGCGACCGCCAGCTCGGTCTCGCTCGTCAACGGCGCGCAGGCGTGCAACGTGTTCTGGCAGATCGGCAGCTCGGCGACGCTCGGGACCGGCTCGAGCTTCGCGGGCTCGATCCTGGCACTGGCCTCGATCACCGTGACGACGAGCACCACCGTCGACGGCCGCGCGCTCGCCAGGAACGGCGCCGTGACGCTCGACAGCAATCTGTTCCAGACCTCGGCCTGCAGGGCTGCGCCGGAGCCGACGATCACGCCGACGATCACGCCGACGATCACGCCGACGATCACGCCGACGGTGACGCCCACGGTCACGCCGACTGTGACTCCGACTGTGACGCCTACCGTGACTCCCACGGTCACGCCGACGGTCACGCCGACGGTGACCCCGACCGTGACTCCGACGGTGACCCCGACCGTCACGCCGACGGTGACCCCGACGGTCACGCCGACCGTGACTCCGACAGTCACCCCGACTGTGACTCCGACGGTTACGCCGACTGTGACTCCCACGGTTACCCCGACGGTCACGCCCACCGTGACTCCGACGGTGACGCCGACCGTGACTCCGACGGTGACGCCGACCGTGACCCCGACGGTGACGCCGACTGTGACTCCCACGGTCACCCCGACGGTCACGCCCACCGTGACTCCCACGGTCACGCCGACCGTGACTCCTACGGTCCCTCCGACGGTGACGCCGACGGTCACGCCCACCGTGACGCCGACCGTGACCCCGACGGTCACTCCTACGGTGACGCCGACGGTCACGCCTACCGTGACTCCCACGGTGACGCCGACGGCCACGCCTACCGTGACTCCGACGGTCACCCCCACGGTCACTCCGACGGTCACTCCTACCGTGACTCCGACGGTCACTCCGACCGTGACTCCTACGGTCACCCCGACCGTGACTCCCACAGTCACGCCGACTGTTACTCCGACGCCGCGGCCCACGGTGACGCCGACCGCTACGCCGACGCCGACGGTCACGCCGACGGTCACTCCGACGCCGCGACCCACGGTGACTCCGACGGCCACGCCGACGCCGACCGTGACGCCGACCGCTACGCCGACGCCGACCGTGACGCCGACCGCCACGCCGACGCCGACCGTGACGCCGACCGCTACGCCGACTCCGACGGTCACGCCGACCGTGACGCCGACGCCGACCAGCACCCCCACGGCCGTGGCTCCGGTGCCGACGACCCGTCCGTCCGACTCGCCGACGGTCCCCGTTCGCGGTGGACACGGACCCCAGGGGCCGCAGGCGGTCCTCGCCTCGACCGGCACCGACGGTGCGAGCATGGCGATGACGGGCTCGGCCGCGATCCTGGTCCTGCTCGGTGGTGCGGGGATGCTGCTCCTCGCCCAGCGCCGAGGACGTGAGAAGCACCTGAAGGGCTGATCACCGATCTGACGGAGGCGATGCGCCGGGTCCCGAGAGGGGGTCCGGCGCATCGCTGCGTGAAGCGCGCTGATCGAACGGCCCGCGAAGAAGGCGTATCGAGCTCGCTGTCGTCCGCGGGTGAGTACTGCAGTTCCGCTCGTCGGGAGTCGGTGGGTCTCGATACGCCCCTGCGGGGCTACTCGACCAGCAGGCGGCAGGCGGCAGGCGGCAGGCGGCAGGCGGCGGGCAGCGGGCAGCGGGCAGCGGGCAGCAGGCGGCAGGCGGCAGGCAGCGGGCAGCAGGCAGCAGGCAGCAGGCAGCGGGCAGTAGGCGGCGGGCGGCAGGCGGCGGGCGATAGGCGGCGCGCGGCAGGTGGCGGGCGGCAGGCAGCGGGCAGCAGGCGGCAGGCGGCGGGCAGCGGGCAGTAGGTGGCGGGCGGCAGGCGGCAGGCAGTAGGTGGCGGGCGATAGGCGGCGCGCGGCAGGTGGCGGGCGGCAGGCAGTAGGCGGCAGGCGGCAGGCAGTAGGCAGCAGGCGGCGGGAAGGTCGGCGGGCTGGCGGGCAGATGAGCCGGCCGGCGGGCACCCTGGCGCAGAGCCGGCAGCAGGCCGGCGCAGAGGCCGGCACCAGGCCTGCGGACCGAGCCGTCGGGTCGCCCGCTGCTCGAGGAGACGCGGCGCGGCCGAATGTTTCACGTCGCCGTAATAAACGGGCGGGCGGCCGAAATACGGCGCGACTATGGTCACACGCTAACCGCTTAGACCACCGCGCTCCTCGACAGCGCGGTCCCCCGACTCCTGGAGCGCCGATGTCCGCCACCCTCACCCCGCCGCGTCGCGAGCGCGAGCGCGCGCTCCTCGAGGCGGTGCCGCTCGCGGACGCCTCCGCGTCGCGCGTGGTCGCGGCCGTCGCGCGCACCGCCTGGGCGCAGGCCGTCGTGCGGGCGACAGCGAGCGCGAGCAACCTCTCGTTCGCGCAGACCCGCGCGGCGATCCTCGGCACCGGGCCGCTCGCCTCCGAGCTCGCCACCCGCCTCGCGGCGATGGGCGCCCGGGTCGTGGTCGTCGGCGACGACCCGGTGGCCCTGGTCGAGTTCGCCCAGCGCGGCCTCGCCGTCGCGAGCACGGAGGCGCCTCCGCTCGATGACGCGGTCCTCGCGTTCGCGACGGGGGAGCTCGCCGCGCCCGTCGTCCCGGCGGCGCTCGGCGCCGGCGGTCCCCTCCTCCTCGTCGACGCGGCCCAGAGCGAGCCCGCCGTCGTCGCGCTCACCGACCCCGCTTCGGGCCGCCCCGGGATCGCACGACTGCTCGACGCCGGCCGCGAGGCGTTCCTCCTCGTCGCCCGCGAGATCGCCGACGAGTCGGCCCGCCGCACCCGCGACGCGCTCGCCGCACGATTCGCCGGAGCCCTGCAGTCCGCGACCGCCGAGGATCCGACGGCGTCCCTCGACGAGCTGCATCGCCGCGCCGACCGCGCCCTGGCCGAGGAGCTCCTGCGATGAGCATCCGCGACGCGTCGCTCTGGCAGCAGGGGCAGGACAAGATCGACTGGGCCGCCCGCTTCATGCCGGTGACCCGCGGAGTCGCCGGGCAGCTCCGCGAGAGCGGCAGCGTGCAGGGGCTGCGCATCGGTCTCGTGCTGGTGCTCGAGCCCAAGACCGCGACGCTGGCGCTCGAGCTCGCGGCGGCGGGAGCCGACGTCAGCGTGATGTGCGGCGCCTCCAACACCCACGACGACACGGCCGCGGCACTGCAGCACGCGGGGATCGCCGTGTTCGCGCGGTCCGACGCGTCGGCGGCCGACGACCGCGGCTTCGCGCTCGCGCTGCTCGACCGGCGGCCCGACATCCTGGTCGACGACGGCTCTTCCGTGACCCGGCTCGCGCACACCGACCGGCCGGCGGTCCTCGAGACGCTGCGCGGCGCGACGGAGGAGACCACCAGCGGGCTCCGTCCGCTGCGGGTGATGGAGCGCGAGGGTGCGCTGCGCATCCCCGTGCTCGCCGTCAACGACGCGCGCTGCAAGACGCTCTTCGACAACCGGCACGGCACCGGGCAGTCGACTCTCCTGACCATGCTCGACCTGCTCGCGACTCCGCTCGACCGTGCGCACGTCGTGGTCGCGGGCTTCGGGCCGGTCGGCCGCGGAGTCGCGCAGCACGCGCGCGCGCTCGGCGCCCGGGTGACCGTGTCCGAGGTCGACCCGGTGCGCGCGCTCGAGGCGGTGTTCGCCGGCTACGACGTCGCGGCGCTCGCCGAGGCCGCAGCGACCGCCGACCTGCTGATCTCGGCGACGGGGATCGCGCACACGATCGACCTGGAGCACCTCCTGGCTCTGCCGGAGGGCGCCGCCGTGGCGGTCTCGGGAGGAGTCGCGCAGGAGATCGCGATCGACGCGGCGCTCGCCGCGGGCGCCGTCCGCGAGAGCATCGGTCACGCGCTCGAGAGCTTCCGCCTCCCGAACGGCCGCTCGATCGTGGTGCTGGACGACGGCGGCTGCATCAACTGCACAGCCGGCGAGGGCAACCCGATCGAGATCATGGACCTGTCGTTCGGCGTGCAGGCGGCCGCGATCGACGTGCTGGCTCGCGAGACCCTCGTGCCCGCGGTGCACCTGCTGCCGCCCGAGGTCGACGACCGGGTCGCCCGCGCCAAGCTCGCCGCGCTCGGGATCGGCATCGACCGGCCGAGCCGCGCGCAGCAGGAGTTCCTCGGCAGCTGGACGTCGACGGGCCGCCGTGCCGCTCCCCAGCGCGACGGAGCGCGCTCGTGACCGAGCTGCTCCGCCTCGAGGGCGTCGGCGTCACCTACCGCAACGCCCAGCAGCCCTCGCTCGTCGACGCGACGTTCTCGGTGTCGAGCGGCGAGATCGTGCTCGTCGCGGGCCCCTCCGGCTGCGGCAAGAGCACGCTCCTGCGCGTGCTCAACGGTCTCGTCCCGCGCTCGTACCGGGCGGAGGTGACCGGCCGCATCGAGATCGAGGGGCGCGAGGCGACTCCGCTCGCTCTGCGCGACATCTCGGAGGTGGTGGGCACCCTCCTCCAGGACCCCTCGAAGCAGGTGGTGGGCCACAGCGTGCTCGCCGAGATCGCCTTCGGGCTCGAGAACCGCGGGACCGCGCCGGCCGAGATCCGCGAGCGCGCGCACCGGGTCGCCGAGCGGCTCGGGCTGACCTCTCTCCTCCAGACTCCGCCGCACGAGCTCTCGGGCGGGCAGCTGCAGCTCGTCGCCTTCGCGGGGATCCTGGTGCTCGAGCCGCGCGTGATCGTGATCGACGAGCCGCTGGCGAACCTCGACCCCGACGCGGCCGATGTGCTGCTGCGGGCCGTGCGCGACTACGTCGACGGAGGCGGCGCCGCCGTGATCGTGGAGCACCGGGTCGACGAGGTGCTCGCGCTCGATCCCGACCGCGTGGTGTACCTCGAGGAGGGGCGGGTCGCCTTCTCGGGCGACGTCGCCGGGTTCCTCGAGGTGGCGTCGCCGGAGTCGGTCAAGCTGCCGTTCTCGGCCCTCCTCGCTCGCGATCACGGTGCGGAGGAGGCCGTCGGCGACACCGCGCCGGTCGTGGCGGGGGACGTCGCGCGCCTGCACTTCGAGGGCGCTGAGCTCGGCTACGGCGCGCGGACCATCGTCGCCGCCGTCGACCGCCGCTTCGAGGCGGGGGAGCGCGTCGCGATCCTCGGACGCAACGGCGCGGGCAAGTCGACGCTGATGCGCGCCGCCGTCGGCCTGGTCGCCCCGCGCCGCGGCCGGGTGCTGATCGACGCGCGACCGGTGCACGAGCTCAGCGCGGCCGAGCTCGTCTCGACCTGCGGGTACCTGTTCCAGAACCCGGGGCAGGCGCTGTTCAGCGAGTCGGTCGAGGCCGAGCTCGCCTTCGGTCCGCGCAATCTGGGGGTCCCGGAGGAGGAGATCCCGGCGATCGCGGACGCCGCGCTCCGCGCCGTCTCGCTCGACGACGTCCCGGACATCCTGAAGCGGCCCCCGCGCACGCTCTCGTTCGGGCAGCAGCGGCGGCTCGCCGTCGCGCTGGCCCTGACGCTGCGACCGCGGACGCTCATCCTCGACGAGCCGACCGCCGGGCAGGACGAGCGGTCGTCGCGCCACTTCCTCGACGCGGTCTGGGCGATCGACGGGATCGACAGCGTGTACTTCATCACCCACGACATCGACATGGCCCTCGCGCGGGCCGACCGCATCGTGGTCGTCGACGGCGGCGGGATCGTCGCGGACGCGACTCCGGCCGAGATCGTGAACGACGCGGCGCTCTGGCACGTGCCGGGTGCCGAGGTCGACCACCCTCGCGCGGTGCTCCGCGAGACCGACTTCGTGCGCGCCGCCCGGCGCCACGGACCCCCGAGCGGACGCCTCCCCCGACCGCTCGACCTCGCCCGGCGCCTCCGCCGTGCCGAGCAGACCCCCCTCGAAAGGACGCACCCGTGACCGCCTCCTCCACCGCCGCGAAGACGGGCCCCTGGGCCGTCTCGTCGCGCACCATCGTCTTCGGCGCCGTCGGCGCCGCGCTCTACGGCGCGCTCGGCGCCCTGAGCTTCGTCATCCCCGGCACGATGATCTCGATCCGCCCCGCGATCGCGATCATCCCCTTCGTGGGCCTGCGCTTCGGACCGGTCGCCGGGTTCTTCACCGGCGCGGTCGGCAACGCGATCGTCGACCAGATCCTCGGCTACGGCTTCCTCACCTACTGGAACTGGAGCATCGCGAACGGCCTCGTCGGCCTGCTCGCCGGACTGATCGGCTACTACGCGAAGGAGCCGCGCTCGACCGGCCGCCAGGTCGTCTGGGCCGCCGCGATCGCGGTCGCCGCGGTCGTCGTGGGCCTGCTCTTCACGGTCACCGACCTGCTGCTCGGCGCGACCTTCGAGTACTGGTTCTTCGGCTCCTACCTGCTCGCGATCCTCGCGACGGGCATCACCGCGGTGATCCTCGTCCCCGTGCTCGACCGGGTCTGGAAGCCGCTCCAGAACCTCGCCGGACGCTGACGGGCGCGCGAGATGGAGGTTTCGCCTCGATACCTCGGCGGTGACTCCTTCCTCGGCCGACGGGATCCGCGCATACTGATCCTGGTCCCGGTGATGTTCGTCGTCGCCGCGACCCAGGTCCGCGATCTGCGCTGGATGGCGGTGCTGCTCGTCGCGGCACTCGCCTACTACGCGAGCGCGCGGATCCCGTTCCGCGAGGTCCGCTCGAACTGGGCGGTCGTCGCCGTGTTCGTCGTGGTCTTCGCCGGCGTCAACGGGCTGATCGTGGGGGCCACGAGCTCGGGCGAGCCCGACTCCGGCGCCACGCTCTTCACGGTGCCGCTGATCGGGCTGCCGATCACGGAGGGAGCGGTGTCGTACGCGGTGAACATGCTGCTGCGCTTCATCGCTCTGGTCGCGGTCGGCTTCCCGCTGGCGTTCGCGATCCGCCCGGGAGACCTGGCGGTCGCGTTCGCCCGGCTCGGGCTGCCGGCGCGCTTCGCCTACGGCATCGACCTCACGTTCAAGTTCCTGCCGAGCGCCGCGGCGAACCTGCAGGAGACGGCGGCGGCGCAGCGCCTGCGCGGCTACGAGCGCTCGGCGACGCGGAATCCGGTGCGACGCCTCCGCGAGATCGCGCCGCTGATGGTCCCGGTGACGATCACCTCGTTCGTCGACGCCGAGGACACCGTCGATGCGCTCGATCTGCGCGGCTTCGGCACGGCCAAGCGCACCTGGCTGCGCGAGATCCGCTACACCCCGGCGGACTGGGCCGTGACGGGGGTCGCGGTGCTGCTCGCTGCGGCCGCGACCGTCGCGAGCCTCGCCGGCCTGATGCCCTCGGCGTGGCTGCCGTGAGCGCGGTGCTGCACCTCGCCCCGTGGGTGCTGCCCGTGGCCGGCGAGCCGATCCGCAGCGGAGGCGTGCTCGTCCGCGGCGAGCGGATCGTCGCCGTCGGCACGGGCGACGAGCTGCGCGCGCTCGACCCCGCCGCGGCGGTGACGGAGTGGGACGGCGCGATCGTGCCGGGCCTCGTCAACGCGCACTCGCACCTCCAGTACACCTGCATGGCGTCCGTGGGAGCCGGCCGCTACGACGGCTTCGAGGACTGGTCGCGCGCGTTCCAGGTGGTCTACGAGCAGCCGCACGACTGGGGCGCCTCCGCGGCCGACGGCCTCGAGATCGCGGTCTCGACCGGTACCACGGCCATCGCCGACATCGTCACCGACCTCGGCGCGCTGGGCGTGCTCGAGGCGGGCGGCGTGCACGGGATCGCCTACTGGGAGCTGATGAGCCTCCTCGAGGACGACTGGCGGGGGAGCGGCCGCGCGATCACCGCGGAGCTGGTGCGCACCTCCGGAGTCACCCGCATCGGGCTCTCGCCGCACGCGCCCTACTCGCTCGACACGCCCGTGCTGAGCGACCTGACCCCGCTCTCGCAGGAGCTCGGCGTCCGCCGGCACCTGCACCTGGCCGAGTCGGCGTGGGAGGCGGAGTACACGATGCACGGCCGCGGCGACCTCGCCGAGCAGTGGCGGCGCTGGGGCTACGACGGCTTCCATCTGCTGCGCAACGGCGGCAGCGCCCTGCGGCCCGTCGCGTACGCCGAGACGATCGGCGCGCTCGGCGACGACGTGCACATCGCGCACGGGATCTACGTGGACGCGGACGACCGGGCGACCCTGCGCCGCAGCGGCACCTCGGTCGCGCTCTGTCCGCGCTCGAACGCGGTGATCGGGCTCGACGAGGCTCCTGTCGCGGACTACCTGCGCGAGGGCAACGCGATCGCGGTGGGCACCGACTCGCTGTCCTCGACTCCGTCGCTCGACCTGCTCGGCGACGTCGCGGAGCTGTACCGGATCGCGCGCTCGCAGGGCTACGCCGACCGTGATCTGCACGAGCGGCTGCTCGCGGCGGCGACGGTCGGCGGGGCCGTGGCGATGGGCGAGGCGGAGTCGTTCGGCACGCTCGTCGCCGGATCGCTGGCCGACTTCGCCGTGCTGGACATCTCCGCCGGTTCTTCCGACGACGTGGTCGCCGCGATCGTCGAATCCGGCGAGGGATCCGCCCTCGCCACGATCATCTCGGGGGAGATCCGATGGCAGAGCTGACGAACGAGCTGGTCGACCGGCTGAGCGTCGACGGGCGGGTGCTCGAGCGCGTGCGCCGGCCCGAGCTGGCGGCGTCGATGGGGCTGGAGCCGCATCCCGAGGGCGGCTGGTACCGGCGCACCTGGACGTCGCCCGAGCGGGTGACGCTGGTCTCGGCGGACGGGTCCTCCCGGGAGCGTCCGGCGGCGACGCTGATCGTCTTCCTGCTCCCGGCGGGCGAGTGCTCGGCCTGGCACCGGGTGTCGTCGGCCGAGACGTGGATCTGGAACGGACCCGGACGGGTGGCGCTGCAGTACGGCGGGCTCGGCGCGGAGCCGGTGGACGGCGAGACTGTGGTGCTGGGGCCGGCCCACGAGGGGCTGCCGGTGCAGGCGCTCGTGCCGGCGGACGTGTGGCAGCGGACGCTGCCGTCGGAGGTCGACGCGGTGGTGAGCTGCATGGTGTCGCCGGGGTTCGACTTCGCCGACTTCTCGATGCCGGAGTAGCGGCCGCCGCTGCCCGAGGGAACCGGTTCCCGCCGAGGTGCCGCGTTCGGCGCGGTGCCTCCCGCAGCGTCCGTGTCCTCGACGGGCCGCTGACGCGGGCTTACAGTGGCTGCGACGGCCGTGCACGGCGCGAGGAGTGCCCGGTGTCGGACGGCGTCCTCGTGTGGAAGGAAGTCATGTCCCAGGCCGCTCCCGCCGTTCCCGACACCACGAGCATCCGCACCTTCCACCAGATCCTCGTGAACACCGCGGTCGCGAACGTCACGACGAGCTTCCTCTGGTTCGCGCTCACGTTCTGGGTGTACCTCGAGACGCGGTCGGTGCTCGCGACCGGCATCATCGGCGGCGCGTACATGCTGCTCGTCGCGATCTTCGCGATGGCCTTCGGGACCATCGTCGACCGGCACCGCAAGTACCGGGTGATGGTGTTCGCGGGCGCGGTCACGCTGGTGTCCTTCGGCGTCGCGGGCGGCCTCTACCTCGCGCTCCCCGAGTCGGCACTCCTGGATCTCGGCGGCCCGTGGTTCTGGCTGTTCTCCGGCGTGATCCTGTTCGGCGCCGTCATCGAGAACATGCGCAACATCGCCCTGTCGACGACGGTGACACTGCTGGTCCCGACGGAGCGCCACGCCAACGCGAACGGCCTGGTCGGCACCGTGCAGGGGCTCGCGTTCGTGGTCACGAGCGTGTTCAGCGGACTCTCGATCGGCCTGCTCGGCATGGGCTGGACGATGCTGATCGCGATCGGCGCCTCCGCCGCGGCCCTCGTGCACCTGCTCTTCCTGCGCATCCCCGAGGATGCGCCCGCGATCGTCGGCGACCGGGCCCCGCTCATCGATCTGCGCGGCAGCATCACGGCGGTGCGGGCGGCGACCGGTCTGTTCGCGCTGATCGTCTTCTCGACGTTCAACAACCTGATCGGCGGCGTCTACATGGCGCTGATGGACCCGTACGGGCTCGAGCTGTTCCCGGTGGAGCTGTGGGGGGTCGTGCTCGGCGTGACCGCCACCGGCTTCATCATCGGCGGCCTGCTGGTCGCGAAGTTCGGCCTCGGGAGGAACCCGATCCGCACGATGCTGCTGCTCGTGATGGCGATGGGCCTGATCGGCGCGCTGTTCACCCTCCGCGACTGGTGGTGGCTCTACGCGGGCGGCATCTGGATCTACATGACGCTGATCCCCGCGGTCGAGGCCGCCGAGCAGACCGTCATCCAGAAGGTCGTCCCCTTCGAGACCCAGGGGAGGGTCTTCGGCTTCGCCGCGGCGTTCGAGTCGGCGGCGGCGCCGGTCACCGCGTTCCTCATCGCGCCGATCGCCGAGTTCGCCCTCATCCCCTACATGGAGTCGTCGGCCGGGCGGTCGGCCTTCGGCTGGCTCCTCGGCGACGGCATCGGGCGGGGGATCGCGCTCGTGTTCCTCGTCGGCGGGATCATCATGGTGCTCGCGGCGGGGGCTGCGATGCTCACGCGGTCGTACCGCGTGATCTCGGCGCAGTACCTGCGGGGCGCGTCGGCCTCGGTGGAGGCCGCGGAATCCGGTAACTCCGGGGCGGACGTCGACGATCCCCTCGAGTCGACGGAGGCGGAGAGCCCGCTCGACCAGCACCGGTGACCGTCGGGCGGACGGCTCCCCGGAGGGATCGTCCGATCAGGCGTAGTCCAGGCCGTAGAGGTCGTCGTAGTCGAGCTCCGCGGCGACGTGCGCGGGGAGCGGCAGCGGCGCCTCGTCGTGCTCCTCGAGCACCACCGAGCTCGTCGGCGTGAGCAGTATCTCGACATGACCGCCGAGCACGGTCCGGAGCGAGAGGAACGCGGGCGCCGCTCTCATCGCGTCGAGGACCGCCTGCTTCGCCTCGTCCATGCTCGTGCCGGCGTCGAGCAGGTAGGTCTTGTCCTGCACCGTGATCTGCACCATGACCGCTCCCTCCACGTCCAGCATCGCTCGACTCCTCCGACCCTACGGACCAGCGCGTCCGGCATCGACGGCGTTGACCTCGTGCCACCCGATGTGCAACGGATGTGGCACACTGCGCGGGTGGGACAGCTGATCTATGGACCGGGAACCGTCTACGAGATGGACGACCGCACTCTCGCTCACGTCAAGCTCGCACTGACCGCGAAGCTCCGCCGACAGGAGAGCTTCCTGCTGTCGTGGCCGATCGCCGCGGATCAGGGCTCGGGACGGACGTCGCTGTGGATGGCGCCGACGCTGCCGCTGCAGTTCCAGTTCTCCGGCAGCCGGCCCCCCACGATCAACCGGAACTGGGTCGTGGCGATGCTCGAGGGCTCTCACAGCGACCGCGGCCTCATGATCCTCTCCGAGGCGGAGGCCGACAAGCTCGCCGCTCAGAACTGAGCCCGATCGGGGGAACCGTCGGGTCGCCGGCGGGCCGCTCAGGCCGAGGACTCGCGGGGGACCAGGCGCACGGGCATCGAGCGGACGCCCGCGGTCGCGCGGCCGTGGATGGCGTGCGAGAGCTCCTCGGCGGCGGCGCGGCCCAGGGTCTCGAGCTGCATGTCGATGCTGGTCAGCGGCGGGCGGGCGGCCTCGACGAGCAGGTCCCAGTTGTCGAAGCCGACGACGGCGACGTCGCGCGGCACTGATCGGCCGCTCTCGCGGAGGTGGTCGAGTGCGCCGCGCGCGATCTGGTCGCTCGCGCAGATCAGGGCGTCGAGATCCGGATGCGCGTCGAGCAGCGTCTCGGCGCACTGGCGCCCCCAGCTCTCCGACCACTGCCCGTAGAGCACGTCGCCGCCGACGAGCGGGAGGCCCGCCTCGGTCAGCGCCTGCTCGACCCCGCGGGCGCGATCGTGGGCCGCCGAGTAGCTGGGCTCGCCGTTGACGAGCGCGATGCGCCTGCGCCCCCGCTCGATGAGGTGGCGCGCGGCGAGCACCCCGGCCAGCGTGTTGTCGGGAGTGAACGACGAGTCGCGCTCGTCCTCGGACGGCGCGTAGGCGTAGACGACCGGCACGGGGATCGTCGCGGTGATCGAGGGCCGCGGATTCGTGGTGCGGCCCAGCACGACGATCCCGTCGACGCGCTTGGCCAGCAGGTTCTTGATGTGGTGCTGCTCGCGGATGGAGTCGCCGCGGGCGTCGCAGAGGAACACCGAGGTGGATCCGGCGCCGAACGCGTCCTCGGCGCCGAGCAGCACCGGCAGCACGAAGCGGTTGTCGAGGTCGTTGGTGAGCATCCCGATCGTGCCGGTGCGGCGCGAGTTGAGGGCCTGGGCGAACGGGTTCGGTGTGAACGACAGCGCCGCGGCGGCGTCGAGCACCCGCTGGCGCGTCTCGGCGCGGACCTGGTCGCGGCCGTTGAGCGCCTTGGAGGCGGTCGCGATCGAGACACCCGCCTCGCGGGCGACGTCGGTCAGCGTGATCGTGCCCTTGGGCTTGCGTGCGGCGATGACGGCCTCCGGTCCGACGGCGCTCCTCGCGCGTCAGTGCCGATCCTGGCACAGGAGTGCGGAGAACCGAAAGTCGACCGAAAATCTGCATCTTCTTGACGAGTGATCGGCCCCCTGTCTACCGTGAACCCGCAGAAAGTAGTTTCGGTCAGAGACGCAGTCCCGACCTGCACCGACACCCGTCAACGACGAAGGGAACATCCGCGATGAAGAGGAAGCACGCACGAGGCCTCGCCGCCGCCGTCCTGCTGGGAACGGCCGCCGCCGCGCTGACCGGCTGCGCGGGGGGCTCGGGAGGCGACTCCACCGACGCCGCCGGCGGCACCTACACGTTCTGGGACCCGTACCCCCAGTTCGACGAGACCTCCGACTGGTCGACGCTGATCGACTCGTGCGGCACCGAGGCCGGCGTCACCATCGAGCGGACCGGCTACGACACCACCGACCTCACCAACAAGGCGCTGCTCGCCGGTCAGCAGGGCAACTCGCCCGACCTCCTGCTCGTCGACAACCCCGTGGTCTCCACGCTCGCCGAGTCGGGCATCCTGACCACCACGGCCGACAACGGGCTCGACACCGGCGACATCGACGCGAACATCCTCGCGGCGGGCGAGATCGACGGCGACACCTACGGAGTCCCGATCGGCGCGAACACCCTCGCGCTCTACTACAACAAGACCGTCCTCGCGACGGCCGGTGTCGACGTCTCCTCGATCACCGACTGGGCGAGCCTCACCGACGCGCTCGCGAAGGTCACTGCCTCCGGGGGCAAGGGCATCACCTTCTCCGGCATCGGGACGGAGGAGGGCAGCTTCCAGTTCCTCCCGTGGTTCTGGGGCTCCGGCGCCGATCTCACCGAGCTCGACTCGGCCGACGCGGTCGACGCCGTCTCGCTCTGGACCGACTGGGTGAAGCAGGGCTACGCGCCCAACTCCGTCATCGGCAACACCCAGACCACGAGCTGGCAGGAGTTCGAGACCGGCGAGTACGCGTTCGGCGAGAACGGCACCTGGCAGCTCGCCAACGCGAAGGCGTCCGGCATCGACTACGGCATCCTCACCATTCCGGCGAAGGACGGCGGCTCGGCTCCCGCGCCGACCGGAGGCGAGTTCCTCACGCTCCCGGTGCAGAAGGACTCCGCGCGCTACGAGACCTCGAAGGCGATCGCCGAGTGCCTCACCTCGACCGACAACCTCGTGACCACCGACAACACGCTCTCCTACATCGCCCCGACCGCCGACGCCCAAGAGGCGCAGGTCGCCGAGAACGCCGACCTCGAGCCGTGGGTCACCGCCGTGCAGGCCGCGAAGGGCCGCACCTCGGACAACCTCGGCACGAAGTACCCGAAGATCTCGGAGCAGCTCTGGGGCGCGGTGCAGAACGCGCTGAGCGGCTCGCAGTCCCCCGAGGACGCCCTGAAGGCCGCGCAGTCGGCCGCCGCATCCGCCACGAAGTAGACCCGCCCGTCCGGCCGGCGCCCGTGCGCCGGCCGGACGGCGATCCGCGACACGATCGCTCGCGCGGTCAGGAGAGACCATGACCACATCCCTCGAGACGACGCGGCTCCTCGGCCGCCCCTCGTCCTCCGCCGCGGCGTCGGCGGTCGAGACGCCCCGCAGGAGACGGAGGCGACCCGAGGCAGGACAGCTCATCGCCTGGGCGTTCCTCGCCCCGCTCGTCGTCTACCTGCTCGTCTTCTACGCGTTCCCGCTCTACCGCAACCTCGAGCTGAGCCTGAAGGACTACACGGTCCGCTCGTTCGTGCAGGGCGACGCCGCGTTCATCTGGTTCGACAACTACCTCCAGGTGTTCCAGGATCCGACGTTCGGCCCGGCGCTGCTGCACACGGCAGTCTTCACCGGGGTGTCGATCGCGTTCCAGTTCACGCTCGGGCTCGCGCTCGCGGTCTTCTTCTACCGCCGGTTCCCGCTCGCGACGACCCTCCGCGCACTGTTCCTCGTGCCGTGGCTGCTGCCGCTGATCGTGTCGGCGTCGACCTGGTCGTGGATGCTGAACAGCGACTCCGGGATCGTCAACGCGTTCCTCGAGTCGTTCGGGATCGGGCAGATTAACTGGCTCACCTCCCCCTCGACGTCGCTGATCGCGGTGCTCATCGCGAACATCTGGATCGGGATCCCGTTCAACCTCGTGATCCTCTACTCCGGTCTGCAGAACATCTCGCAGGACCTCTACGAGGCCGCCTCGCTCGACGGCGCGACCGGCGCCCAGCAGTTCTGGCGCATCACGCTGCCGCTGCTGCGCCCGGTCTCGGCGATCACGATCCTGCTCGGCCTCGTCTACACGCTGAAGGTGTTCGACATCATCTGGATCATGACCAAGGGCGGCCCCGCCGACTCGTCGACCACGCTCGCCACCTGGACGTACCAGCTGGGCTTCGGCTCGATGCTGCCCGACTTCGGACCGGCGGCGGCGGTCGGCAACCTGCTGATCCTCCTCGCGCTCGTCTTCGGCCTCGTGTACATCCGCGTCCAGCGCAAGCAGGCCGACTCGTGACCGCGCGGCGCCCGTGGTGGCTGACTCTCGTGGGGATCGTGCTGACGGCGATCATGCTGTTCCCCGTCTACTGGATGATCAACGTCTCGCTCACGCCGACCGGGTCGATGCGCAAGGATCCGCCCGACTGGTTCCCCTTCTCGCCGACGTTCGCCGGCTACCAGGCCGTCGTGAGCGAGCAGCTGCCCTACCTCGGCACGAGCCTGATCGTGGGCCTGGGCACCGTGCTGCTGACCGTCGCGATCGCCGCGCCGGCCGCCTACTCGCTCGCGAAGCTGCGGCCGCGCGGCGGGCAGGGCCTCTCGTTCGTGCTGCTGATCGCGCAGATGATCCCGGCGATCATCATGGCGATGGGCTTCTACGCCATCTACCTCAACCTCGGGATGCTCAACTCGATCCCGGGCCTGATCGTCGCCGACTCGACCATCGCGGTGCCCTTCGGCGTGCTGATCTTCACGGCGTTCATGTCCGGGATCCCCGACGAGCTGACCCAGGCCGCCCGGATGGACGGCGCGAGCGCCTGGCGCACGTTCACCTCGGTGATCATGCCGATCAGCCGCAACTCGGTCGTCACGGTCTCGCTGTTCGCGTTCCTCTGGGCCTGGTCGGACTTCATCTTCGCGTCGACCCTCGACAGCGGCGGGAAGCTCCAGCCGATCACGCTCGGCATCTACAAGTACATCGGCAACAACAACCAGGAGTGGAACTCGATCATGGCGACCGCCGTGGTCGCCTCCATCCCGGCCGCCGTCCTCCTCGTCGTCGCTCAGCGGTACGTCTCGGCGGGTGTCACCGCCGGCGCCGTCAAGGACTGACCCCTCTCTAAGGAGACCTCCCGTGACCACCACTGCCACCACCACCGCCTCGGGCGGACCCGTCGCCCCGACGACCGGAGTGCTCCGGCCGCTGCGGCAGGACGAGATCCGCCTGACCGGCGGCTTCTGGAAGCACTACCAGGACCTGAACGCGCAGGCGGTGATCGGCCACTGCCTCTCGTGGATCGAGCGCGTCGGCTGGGCCGGCAACTTCGACCGCGCCTCGGCGGGCACTCTCTCGACCGAGGCGGGAGGCGACCAGCACGCGGGCATCGAGTTCGTCGACTCCGAGGTCTACAAGCTGCTCGAGGCGATGGCGTGGGAGCTCGGCCGCTCCGACGATCCGGAGCTCGAGGCGCGGTTCGACGACCTGGTGCTGCGCGTCGCGTCGGCGCAGGAGGCCGACGGCTACCTGCACACGAGCTTCGGCCGGCCGGGGCAGCCGGCCCGCTACTCGAACCTGGAGTGGGGGCACGAGCTGTACTGCTTCGGCCACCTGATCCAGGCGGCGGTGGCGCGACTGCGCACCGGGCACGACGACCTGCTGCCGGCGGTCGCGCGGCGCCTCGCCGACCACGTGTACCGGGAGTTCGGTCCGGAGGGGCGCGTCGCGGTCTGCGGGCACCCCGAGATCGAGCCGGCGCTCGCCGAGCTCTCGCGGGCGACGGGGGAGGGGCGGTACCTCGAGCTCGCCCGCCTCTTCGTCGAGAGGCGCGGAACGGGCACGCTCGGCCCGGTGCAGTACGGGCCCGAGTACTTCCAGGACGACGTGCCGGTGCGCGACGCCGAGGTGCTGCGCGGGCACGCGGTGCGGGCGCTCTACCTCGCCTCCGGAGCACTCGACGTGGCGGTCGAGACGGGCGACGCCGAGCTGGCCTCCGCCGTCGAGCGGCAGTGGGCGGCGACCGTGGCCCGCCGCACCTACGTCACCGGCGGCATGGGCTCGCACCACCAGGACGAGGCGTTCGGCGCCGACTACGAGCTGCCGCCCGACCGCGCCTACGCCGAGACCTGCGCGGCGATCGCCTCGAACATGCTCAGCTGGCGCCTTCTGCTCGGCTCGGACGACGCGAAGTACGCCGACCTCATCGAGCGGACCCTGCTGAACGCGGTGCTGCCCTCGACGCGGGAGGACGGCCGCGCGTTCTTCTACACGAACACGCTGCAGCAGCGGGTCGACGGAGTCGCGCCCGACGAGTCGGTCGAGACCGACCGCGCCCAGTCGAGCCTCCGCGCGCCGTGGTTCTGGGTGTCGTGCTGCCCGACGAACATGGCGCGCACGCTGGCGAGCGTCGAGCTCGGCTTCGCGACGGCGACCGACGACGGTGTGCAGCTGCACCAGTACGGCTCGTACCGGGTGAGCACGGGCGACGTCGTGCTCGAGGTCGAGACGGAGTACCCCTCGGACGGCGAGATCGTGGTGCGGGTGCTCGAGGGCGGCGAGTTCGCGCTGTCACTGCGGATCCCGCCGTTCGCGCGCGGTTCGGCGCTGCTCGACGGGGCGTCCGTCGACCCGGCGCTGTCGGTCGTGACCGTCCGGCTCTCGGCCGGCGACGTCGTGCGGCTCTCGCTGCCGATGACGGCGCGCTTCGTGACCCCGCATCCGCGCATCGACGCGGCGCGCGGGCAGGTCGCGGTGGAGCGCGGGCCGTTCGTGCTCGCTCTGGAGTCGGTCGATCTGCCGGACGGGCTCGACACCGAGCACGTCGTGGTCGACGCGTCCGTCGCGCCGGTGGCGACGCCCGACGGCGCGCGCGTCGCGTTGGAGCGCCGCGAGGCGACCGGCGACGGCTGGCCCTACGACGTCTCCGCGCGGGTCGGCGGGACGTTCGAGGCCGAGTACCGTCCGTACTACCGGTGGGCGAACCGCGGCCCGTCCACGATGCGGATCTGGACGCCGACGAGCTGAGAGCGCGCCTCGCGAGGCCCTCGCGCCCGACCGCGCAGGCGCACTCAGGGGTGGTCGACCGGCCTGGGGAGCGTGCCGTGCACGATGAGCCGCTCGAAGACGCGCTCCATGATGTCGGCGAGCTGAGCGAGGTCGTCGGTGTCGAGAGCATCGAGGAAGAGCGTCCTGACGAGACCGACGTGGGACGGCGTGGCCTCGCGGAGCGCCTCCCACCCCTCGGGAGTCAGGCGGACCTCGGTCGCGCGCCGGTCGTCGGCCGCCGCCGTGGTGGCGACCAGCGAGCGGCGCTGCATGCGGCGGACCTGGTGCGACGTCCGGCTGCGCTCCCAGCCGAGACGTGTGGCGAGCGCGGCCATGCGCATGCCTCCGGAGGGCTCGCTCGTGAGCGCGACGAGCACGTCGTAGTCCGCGAGGGAGAGATCGCTGTCGGCCTGGAGCTGCCGGTTCATCTCGTAGCGCAGCCGCAGCTGCACCTTCATGTAGGCGTACCAGGCGCGCACCTGGTCGTCGGTCATCATCGTGTAGGGGGATCCCGCGGGCGGTCCTCCCTGCTGCTCGCTGGTCACGCGCCTCCTGGAAGTTCGAGGCCCCAGTATCCCTCTCCTCGCCGGGCGGCGGATCTCCGCGGCACCCGTGTCCTCTGCGCGACTCCGGGAGGTCCGCCGGCCGACGGCGACTACGTCATCGCGCTGATGCGGGGGACCGCCGCGGATGCCATGCTCCACCGGGGGGTCGACGCGACCACCCGGTGAGGACCGACGTGACCCCCGCTCTCGACGCCGTCGACATCCGCAAGAGCTTCACGGCCGCGCGCCGCGGACCGGTCGTCGACGTGCTGCACGGTGTCTCGCTCGCCGTGGCCGCCGGCGAGATGGTGAGCGTGGTCGGACCGAGCGGATCGGGGAAGTCGACGCTGCTCTACTGCCTCGCCGGACTCGAGCGCCCGACGGCGGGCTCCGTGACGATCGCCGGGACCGACACGCGCGAGCTCTCCGGCCGCCGCCTCGCCGCGCTCCGGCGCAGCAGCCTGTCGTTCGTCTTCCAGTCCTACAACCTGGTCCCCTCCCTGACCGCGGCCGAGAACGTCGCGCTGCCCGCGCGGCTGGCCCGTCGGGCGGTGAGCACGGACCAGGTGGCCGCCGCTCTGGACGCGGTGGGCGTCCTGGCGGTGGCGGGGGAGCGGCCGCCCTTCCTGTCGGGTGGGCAGCAGCAGCGGGTGGCGATCGCGCGGGCGCTGTTGGCCGAGCCCGCCATCCTCTTCGCCGACGAGCCGACGGGGGCGCTCGACGCGGCGTCGGGCCGGGTGGTCCTCGACCTGCTCAGAGGGGTGAGGGACAGGGGCAGCGCGGTGCTGATGGTGACCCACGATCTCGAGTCGGCCGCGCGTGCCGATCGATCCGTCGTGATCCGCGACGGCAGGGTCCACCGCGAGCTCATCGGCCCCACGGCCGAGCAGCTCTTCGACGCGGTGGTCAGCGCCGACTGATGCTGACTCTGCTCCGATCCGATCTGCTGGGCGACCTGCGCCTGTGGTGGGGGACGTTCTTCGTGCTGGTGGCCGCCGGTGCGGTCGCGGGAGTCCCGGCGACCCTGGTCGAGACGGCGCTGACCGAGGAGGGATTCGTCCGTCTGGGGATCCTGGCGGTCGCGAGCACCGCTCTCGCGCTCTCGACGGTGAGTCTGGTGCTCGTGCTGTCCTCGACGGTGCGCACGCTCGTCGAGGTGCGCCGCCGGACCTTCGCGCTCTGGCTCGTCGTGGGGATGCAGCCGGCGCAGGTGGCCGTGATCGTCGTCTGCGAGGTGGCCCTCGTCGCGGCGGCGGGGGCGGTCGTCGGTGCGGCCGTGGCGTACGGGGTCTGCCCCGCTCTCGTCGGAACCCTGCTGGAGGGGTCCAGCGGGCTCGAGGAGGTGCGGCCGGTCCTGTCTCCCGGGTCCGCTCTGGCCGGCGGGCTGATCGTCGTCGTCGTCGCCGTGCTCGCCGCTCTTCCCCTCGCCAGGGAGGCCGGGTCGACGCCGGTCCTCTCCCTCCTGCGCGGAGAGCAGCCTCGCCGTGTCGGGCCGGTCCGCCGAGTGGTCGTCACCGTGCTCCTCCTGCTGGTCGCCGGCTCGATGTACGCCGGGCTCCCCGCCGCGCTGCCGACAGGGGCGTCGCAGTCGGTCCTCCTCGGACCTGTCCTGATCGCCGCCGCGGCGACGTCGGCCCCGCTCTTCATGCCGGCCCTGATCCGGGTGTGGACGGCGGTGATCCCCGCGCGGGCGTCCGTCGCCTGGTTCCTGGCCCGGGCGACGGTGATCACCTCGGCTCAGCGCAGCAGCGCCGCCGTCGTCGCGTTCCTCGTGGCGATCGGCCTCCCGTGGACCTTCCTCGTCGGTCAGCAGACCGTCGCGTCAGCGGTCTCCGGCGCGGGATCCGCGGTCGATCCGCGACCGCTCGCGCTGCTCATCGGCGGGCCGGCGCTGCTCGCGGCGGTCGGCGCCGCCGCGGGACTCCTCATGGCGAGCTCGAACCGGGAACGCGAGGACGCGCTCCTGGAGGTCGCGGGGGCCGACGACTCGGCACGCACGCTCACCTCCGCCTGGGAGGCGCTGATCTACGTCGTCACCGCCGGCATCGTCGCAGCGGTCATCGCCGTGGCCGTGGGCGCGGGCACGACGCTCCTCCTGACGTCCGTCGCGCCGGAGGTCCGCCCCGAGCTGGTTCCCGGAGTCGCCCTCGGGGTGACGCTCCTCTGCCTCGCTCTCGGGTGGATCGCGACTTTCGCCCCACGACTCGGACGGACCCGCGCGATCGTGGAGGTGCTGGGGGAGTCGTGACCCGCTGACGTGCGGGACGAGCGCGCGGATCCGGCCTCACAGGGGCCGGTCCGCCTGCTCGAGCGCATCCCGGAGCTGCGACCGGCTGGTGATCCCCAGCTTCGGGAAGGTCTTGTAGAGATGCGTGCTCACCGTCCTGTGCGACAGGTAGACCCTGTCGGCGATCTCCTTGTTGCTCATCCCGCGCGCGGCGAGAAGAGCGATCTGGCGCTCCTGCGGAGTGAGCAGCGAGACGGCTCCGCTCGCCGCCGCTCCCGGTCGCGGCGTCTCCCCCGCTGCCCGGAGCTCTGCCGCGGCCCTGTCCGCGAGAGGGCGTGCGGAGCTCGCGTCGAAGACGTGGAACGCCCGAGCGAGGTGCGGGCGCGCTTCCGCCGGTCGGCGCTCCCGGCGGAGCCACTCGCCGTACAGCAGGTGCGTCCGCGCCGACTCGAAGGGCGACTCGCTGAACTCGCCCGTCTTGATCGCCCGGTCGAAGTGCTCGGCGGTCGTGTCGCTCCGCCCCTCGGAGTCGGCGAGGAGTGCGCGGCAGCGATGCACCAGTGAGGCGAGGAACGCGGAGCGGTGCACGTGCGCGGCACGCTCCGCCCGATCGACGTTGTCGCGCACGGTGTCGGCTCGTCCCGCCCGCACTGCCGCCTCCGTGCGGTCGGCCACCGCCCAGAGGGCACGCGTGGGATGCACCGTCATGTGGGTGAACTCGATGAGCGCGTCGCGGTACCGGTTGTCGGCCATGGCGAGGATCCCGGCGGCCCACCGCGCGTCCGCGCTCGCCATCGCCAGCGGATGGATCTCGGACAGCTCCCGCTGCCGTCGGACGGCGTCCAGCGCGGCCCCGGCGTCGCCGAGCATCGCGTGGGCGCGGGCCGCGGTGGCGATGCACATGCCCTGCACGAGCGGCTGGGCCGTGTCGCCGGCCATCCGCGCGGCGAACTCGGCATCGGCCAGCCCCTCCACGACGCGTCCGCGCAGCAGCAGGATCGAGGCGCGTCCGCGAAGCGCCTGCGCCTCGTCGGCGGGCGCCCTGCGCTCGTGGAAGCGCTCGCGCGCCAGACTCCAGCACGTCAGCGCCGTCTCGAGGTCCTGGAGGGACTCCGCTGCGATCGCGAGGCTGAGCATGCCGATCGGCGTCTGGTCCAGCTCGGCCACCAGCTGCGGGAGCGCCGCCCGCACATCGTCCTCGATCTGCCCCATCGGAGCCATCAGCGCCAGGATGATCGGCTTCAGAGGATTCCGGGTGCGGATCGCGCGCGTCCGACGATCGATCCTCCGCCACTCCTCCGACGGGAGACCGCGCCCTCGCGCGGTCATCGCCGCCGCCCACAGCACCTCGATCCGCTTATCGGCGTTCTCGGGGCCCCCGAGCCGGGCGAGCGTGCGATCGATCTCCGCCGGCGAATGCCCGGTGAGGCCCGTCGTCAGGCTGAGACCGTTGCGGGTGAGGGCCAGGAGCGTGATCGTCGCGGGGCGAGTGGCGATCAGCTCCGCCTCCTCCACCGCCTCGAGCGCCTCGGCGCTCAGTCCCGCCGACCGCGCGACGTCGGCGGCCTGAGCCAGGCGGTCCGCGCGGTTCTCCTGCGAGACGGAGAGCTCGGCGGCCCGGCGGTAGGCGGCGGAGGACTCGACGAGCGCCCCTCGGAGGCGGGCGCGCCGTCCGGCCGCCTCGAGGTCCTCGGCGACGCTCTCGTCGCGCTCGAAGGTCGACGACGCTCTGTGCCACGCGGCGCGAGCCGGGTCGCGCAGGGTCTGCGCGAGGGCGGCGTGGGCGTCCTGCAGCTCCGCCGTCTGCGAGGCCCCCAGGACGGCGGCGCGCAGGAGCGGATGACGGAAGCGCGGCCGCTCGTCGACGATCCGCAGCAGGCCGGCGGCCTCGAGGGGGCCGAGGTCGCCGATGTCGAGGCCGAGGAGCCGCGCGGCTTCCAGCACGTCGAGCACGGTGGCGTCCTCCGCCACGGCGGCGAGCCGGAGCAGGGAGCGGCTCCGCTCCGGGAGCTCGCCGAACTGCCCGAGGAACGCCTGCTCGAGCCGCTGCGTGGTGGGCACGACACTGCGCAGCCCGTTCCTCCTGACCGGTCCCGTCATCGCGAGCGGGAGCTCGCGCAGGGCCAGCGGATTGCCGTCGGCCTCGCGGAGCACCCGGAGCCTCTGCGCCTCGTTCAAGCCCGCCGACACCCCGGCGAGGATCGCGCGCGACGCACCGTCGTCCAGCGGCTCGAGGACGAGCCGATCCAGAGGGGAGGTCGACCGCGCGCCGCTGCCCCACGAGGTGCGCGACGTCGCGAGCAGCGCGACGGGCGACTCCTCCAGCCGCAGGCCGATGAACTCGACGACGTGCCGCGTCGACGTGTCGATCCAGTGCAGGTCCTCCACCGCGATCAGCAGAGGGCTCGCCCTTGCCGCCTCCTCGAGCAGCCCCAGGGCGGCGATGCTGACCAGCAGCCGATCGGGTGCGGGCCCCTCCGCCAGCCCGAAGGCGGTGGCCAGCGCCTCGCGCTGCCGCACCGGCAGAGCATCCAGCCGGCGCAGGAGGGGACGCAGGAGCTCGTGCAGAGACGCGTACCCGGTCGGGGACGCCTGCTCGACGCCCGTGCAGCGGAGCACCCGGTACCCGGTGTCCTCCGCGTGGCGGGTCATCGCCGTCAGCAGTGCGGACTTGCCGATCCCCGGCTCTCCTTCGATCAGCACCGCCATCCCCGCGCTCCTGGCCGACTCGAGCGCGGAGGTCAGCAGAGCCACCTCGCGGTCCCGTCCGACGAGCACGGGCTCCTCGCCGCCGAACGCGGAGTTGAGTGACATGTCACCAGAGTAGGCGGCGACGTGCCGGCACTCAACCGCAGAGGTGCTGGTCGCGGGATACGTCAGAGCACGGATGACCCGAGCGACGCGGCCGAGCACCGTGGGGTCCGCGGAGTCGCCGCACCACATCTTCCAGGAGGCAGTCATGGCCGGAAATCCGAAGAACATCGCTCTCGAGCCCGCGGCGCAGGAGTTCGCCGAGGCGACATCGGCGCCGCCCTTCCTGTACGAACTGCCTCCGGAGGAGGGGCGCAAGGCCGTCGACTCCGTGCAGGACTCGCCGATCGACAAGCCCGAGGTGCAGGACGAGTGGCTCGAGATCGCCGGCGGGCCCACCGGCTCGGTGAAGCTGCGCATCGTGAAGCCGATCGACGCGACGGGCGATCTGCCCGTCGTCCTCTACCTCCACGGCGCGGGCTGGGTGTTCGGCGACGCCCACACGCACGACCGCCTCGTGCGGGACCTCGCGATCGGGTCGCGCGCGGCGGTCGTCTTCCCCGAGTACGACCGGGCGCCCGAGGCGGGATACCCGGTCGCGATCGAGCAGTCGTACGCGGCCGCGCAGTGGATCGTCGCCGAGGGTGCGAGCAGGGGCCTCGACGGCGGCCGCCTGGCCGTCTCGGGCGACTCCGTCGGTGGCAACATGGCGATCGCGCTGGCACTGCTCGCGAAGTCCCGTGGAGACGTGGCGTTCGCCAAGCTGGTGCTGTTCTACCCGGTGACGAACGCCGCGTTCGACACCGGGTCGTACGACGAGTTCGAGGTCGGCTACTTCCTCTCCCGCGAGGGGATGAAGTGGTTCTGGGATCAGTACACCACCGACGAGGCGCAGCGCGCCGAGATCACGGCCTCCCCGCTGCGGGCGGGTCTGGAGGAGCTCTCGGGGCTGCCCGACACCCTGATCATCACGGCCGAGGCGGACGTCCTCCGCGACGAGGGGGAGCAGTAGTTCGCCGCCCGTCTGCGCGAGGCCGGGGTCAGAGCGACCAATGCGCGATTCGGCGGGATCACCCACGACTTCGTCATGGTCAACTCGCTGCACGGCACCGAGGCCGCGAAGCACGCGATCTGGCTGGCGACGGCGTCGCTGAGCGACGCCTTCCGCTGAAGGACAGGGAGCGCGCCGTGCGGCGGAGTCGCGGTGACGACTCCGCCGCGCTAGCCCAGGGCCCGGACCGCCGTCTCCCAGAGGCGTTCGGCAGTGCCGGGGTCGATCGCGTAGCGGGCGACTCCGGTGCTGCGGCCCTCGCCGCTGTCCACGACCTCCGCCTCCTGGTTGTCCTCGAAGTACCGGCCGGTGACGCCCGCGAGAACGGGCGACGCCGCGAGCAGGACGGAGGTGGCCGCCCCCTGGGCCGGCGTCTTGAAGAAGTCCTGCTCGATGCGGCGGCCCTGCTCGTCCATCGCTCCCATCGCCCGCAGGGTGGCGTCGTCGAGGTGCCGCTGCAGGTTCGTGGTGATCCAGCCGGGCATCAGAGCGTTGGCGGTGATGCCCTCGGCGTTCCAGCGCTGAGCGATGCCTGTCGCGAGGAGCACGTCCGCGGTCTTGGACTGGGAGTAGGCGTTCCATCTGTCGTACGGTCGGCGGTCGTAGTGCAGGTCGTCGAGATCGACCTCTGCGCGCAGGTGAGCGGTCGAGCTCAGAACGACGACCCGGCTCTCACCGGTGTCGGCGAGTGCGCGGTGCAGGCCGCGCGCGAGTGCGAAGTGGCCGAGGTAGTTCGTCGCCAGCTGGAGCTCCCAGCCGTGACCGTCGAGGCGCCTGTCCGGGATCGCCATCACCCCGGCGTTCGCGACCAGGCCGTCGAGTCGTCCTTCCCATCCCGCGGTGAAGCGGGTGATGCTGGCGGCATCGGTGAGGTCGAGCTGCCGCAACTCGAGGCCGGTGCCGCTGGCCGTGTCCGGCAGCGACGCGGAGGCCGCTCCGGGGTCGCGCACTCCGGCGACGACTCGAGCGCCCCGTCGGGCCAGCGCGAGGGAGGTCTCGAGGCCGATGCCCGATGCTCCTCCTGTGACGACGTAGGCCCGGCCGGAGAGGTCGACGCCGGCGAGCACCTCGTCGGCCGTCGCCTTCGCGTCGAACTCGGTCCGGATCGGGGCGCTCGTCGCGATCCGTCCTGTCGGATTCGCCGAGCTCCGGAGGGCGGCGCGGTCGTCGGGGACGCGGGGGTCTGTGCTGGTGGGCATGGTCGTCAGCTTCCTGAGGGGTTCCCTCTCGCGGAGTATGTTTGATGATGATCAAACTGTTTCGATCATGGACTATTGTTTGAGATGTGTCAAACGATGTGCGAGCCGATCCGTTCCCCGTGCCTCCGGTCGAGTCCATCGACGTCGTCGCCCTGCTGAAGGCCCTCGCGGATCCCGTGAGGCTGACGGTCGTCACGCGTCTCGCCGACGGCGAGTACCACCCGTGCACGACGGAGGAGTACGGGCTGTCCCTCCACAAGTCGACTCTGTCGTTCCACTTCAAGACGCTGCGGGAGGCGGGTCTGACCGCCACGCGGGTGCGGGGACGCGACCATGCGGTCCGGCTGCGCATCGACGACCTGGATCAGCGCTTCCCCGGCCTCCTCGCCTCCGTCCTCCGCGCCGCCACCGGGCACGAGCGTCGCCGGACGTCTGCCGACTGAGCTCGTCCGCGAGTACCGTCACTCCGTCCTCGACACGCAGAACCGCACGCGGTACGTCACATGACGGTTGTCGACATCGGGTGCACGCGGGAGATTTCTCGGGTGACCGAGACGCAGGCGAGCCAGGAGAGCTTCTTCAGCCGGGAGGAGTGGGCCCTCGAGCGGCAGGCGATCCGCGACGTGGTCGACCGGTACGCGCACTGCGCCGACCGCCGGGAGCCCGAGGGGCAGGCGGCGGTCTTCGCGCCCGACGGCCGGGTCGTCCTGTACGAGGGCGACCCGAGTGCGAACGAGCCCCTTCGGACCATCACGGGGCGCGAGGAGCTGACGGCGACCTTCGCGCAGCTGATCGCCCAGTACGACGTGACGACCTATCTGAACGGGCAGTCGACGGTCGTCGCGACCGGCCGGCGCAGCGCGGTCGGCGAGACCTACTGCCTGGCTTCGCACCTCCTCCACGACGACGGCGAGCGCATCCTCCTGACCATGTCCCTCCGCTACCTCGACCGCTTCATCGCGATCGACGGCGCCTGGTTCATCGAGGAGCGCAGGCTCGTCTTCGACTGGGTCGACCGACGCGCCTCGCGGCCCTGACCCCACCACCGACGACACCGAACGGACGACGACGATGACCGATCAGATCGAGACCCTGATGACCGCGAACCTCCTCGAGGTGTTCGGCGAACGCGATCCCGTGCGGCGCCGGGAGGCCATCGAGCGCACCTACACCGAGGACGTCTCGTTCCTCGATCCCGACGAGATCGTCGACGGCTACGACGCCCTCGATGCGAAGGCGGGGAAGCTCCTCGAGGACGCTCCCGGCTTCGTCTTCTCGCCGGCCGGCCGGGTCTACGTCAATCACGACATGGGATACCTCGCCTGGAGCTTCGGGCCGGAGGGGCAGCCGCCCGTCGTGCGCGGACTCGACGCGTGCTTCATCCGCGACGGACGGATCGCGAAGGTCTACACCCTGCTCCTCGCCGAGTGACGGGGCTAGGCGTCGGTCGTGCGCTCGACGCGCGAGTCGGCGTCGGCCGCCGTCTCGATCGGCGCGCCCTCGACCGTCGCGCGGTCGGACTTCGAGCGGTCGCCGCGGGTCTTCACCAGGCTCGCGATGGTCGCGACCGCGATGGTCGTGCCGATGAAGGTCAGCGAGAACCAGATCGGGATCTCGGGCACCCACAGGAGCGGCCGGCCGCCGTTGATGAAGGGCACCTCGTTGACGTGCAGGGCGTGGAACACGAGCTTGACGGCGATGAAGCCGAGGATCACGGCCAGGCCCTGGCTGAGGTAGACGAGGCGCTCGAGGAGACCGCCGATGAGGAAGAACAGCTGACGCAGGCCCATCAGGGCGAACGCGTTGGCGGTGAAGACGATGTAGGCCTCGTTGGTCAGACCGTAGATCGCGGGGATCGAGTCGAGGGCGAAGACGAGGTCGATGAAGCCGATCGCGACGATCGTCAGCAGCATCGGGGTGACGAAGCGGCGGCCGTCCTTCTTCACGGTGAGCCGGTCGCCGTGGTACTCGTCGGTGACGGGGAGGATGCGGCGCACGAAGCGCATGAACGCGTTGTTCGAGGGGTCGCCGTGGTCGCCCTTGATCTGCTGGTAGGCGAGGACGAAGAGCAGGGCGCCGAAGAGGTAGAAGACCCACGAGAAGTTCTCGATCAGCGCGGCGCCCACGGCGATGAAGCCTCCGCGCATGATCAGTGCGATGACGATGCCGATCATCAGCACCTTCTGCTGGTAGATCTTCGGCACCGCGAAGCCGGTCATGATGATGAGGAAGAGGAAGAGGTTGTCGAGCGACAGCGCCTTCTCGGTGAGGTAGCCGGCGAAGTACTCGCCGCCGTAGCGCCAGTCGGAGACGAAGCCGATCCCGACGCCGAAGAGCAGCGCGAGGCCGATGTAGAAGGCCGACCAGCGGGCGGACTCGCCGATGGTCGGCTCGTGCGGCTTCCGCACGTGGGCGAAGAACTCGTAGACGAAGAAGGCGATCGTCACGGCGATCGTGATGAGCCAGACGGCGGGGGTGACCTGCACGGGGTACTCCAAGGGGTGGTCGACACGGGACCAAGGTCTCCTCCACTCCGGCCGACGACCTCGTGGAGGTGGTGGCGGAGCCGATGGCCCGGGACGCTCTGTCGCGTCCGTAATGACGGGCTCACCGCAGTCGGGAGTACTCCCCTTGCTGCCGTCGAGTTTACTCAGGAGGGCCGATGCCCGGACTGGGAGGGCGCCGAGAGCCGCGATCAAGGCGTGCTGGATCCAGACCGCTGTATATTGGATCCAGCGGCACCGCGTCGCGCGAGAGGTGACGGATGGCGATCCAGACGGTCCTCGGCCCGGTCGAGCCCGCGGGCCTCGGCGCCGTGTCGATGCACGAGCACCTGCTCACCGACGCGAGCGCGCTCCAGCGCCCCGGAGTCGAGCGGCGACTCGACCCCGACGCGCCCGTGACCGCCGAGCTCGCCGCGGCCCTGCGCTGGAGCCAGCTCGCCCTCGCCGACAACCTCCGCCTCGACGACCCCGAGCTGCTCGCCGAGGAGCTGCGGATCGGCGCCGCCTCGGGCCTGGGTGCCGCCGTCGACCTCAGCTCGCTCGGCTTCGGCCCCGACCACGAGCGCCTCCCGGCGCTGTCGCGCGCGAGCGGAGTAACCGTCATCGCCGGTTACGGCGCCTACCTCCCGCGCCTCCTGCCCGAGTGGTACCTCGCCCTCGACCTCGACGGCCGCACGACCCTCTTCGAGAACGCCCTCACCGACGCGATCCCCGGCGCCGGCTACCGCGCCGGGCTCCTCGGCCTGATGGGCACGACCGGCGCCTTCGCGACTCCGGACGGCGAGGAGGAGCGCCTCAGCCTCACCGCCGCCGCCCGCGCCGCCGCGGCGACCGGCTCCGCGATCACCGTGCGCCTCGCCGCCGACGCCCGCAACGGGCTCGAGGTGCTCGAGCACGTGCTCGCCGAGGGAGTCGACGCTTCCCGCGTCGTGTTCAGCACCGTGGACGAGTTCCTCGACCTCCCCTACCTCCGCGATCTCGGCCAGGCCGGCGCGGTGCTCGAGATGTGCTTCGGCAACGAGGGCGCGCACGTCGGCCGCATCCGGAACGCGAGCGACCCCCAGCGCCTCGACGCGCTGCTCGAGCTGCTCGGCACCGACCCGGACCTGCGCTGGGTGCTCGGCCACAGCACCTGGACCAAGGGCCAGCTGCGCCGTTTCGGCGGCCACG
This sequence comes from Rathayibacter sp. VKM Ac-2759, assembly GCF_009834225.1. Taxonomy (NCBI): domain Bacteria; kingdom Bacillati; phylum Actinomycetota; class Actinomycetes; order Micrococcales; family Microbacteriaceae; genus Rathayibacter; species Rathayibacter sp. VKM Ac-2759. The sequence goes on along the minus strand of NZ_CP047176.1, from coordinate 3,885,695 downwards.
GCCTCGATCACCTGACCGCCCGCGTGCTGCCGGCGCTCGGCCACTTCGGAGTCGCCGACGACGTGCTGCACCGCATCAGCGTCGCCGAGCCGGCCCGCCTGCTCGACCGCCCCTGACACGCCAGCGACACGCCCCGATGAGAGAGACGCAGACCGCATGAGAGACACGCTCGCCCCCCTCGAGCCGATCGAGCCGTTCCTCGTGGACGGCGCCTGGCTCGCGCCCGAGGGCGCCGAGCTGCTCGACATCCTCGACCCCGCGACGGAGGAGCTGCTCACGCGGGTCCCGCAGGCCGGACCCGCCGAGATCGACGCGGCCGTCGCCTCCGCCCGCCGCGCGCACGAGGACGCACGCTGGAGCGGGATGAACCCGCACGACCGCAGCCGCATCCTGAACCGCGTCGCCGACCTGATCGAGGAGCGCCTCGAGGAGCTGGCGGTGCTCGAGACCCGCGACAACGGCAAGCCGATCGAGCGCTCCCGCGCCGACACCGCGACCTCGGCGCGCGTGTTCCGCTACTACGCCGGCGCGCCCTCGCGCCTCACCGGAACGGTGGTCCCGGTCGACGGCGGGCAGCACCACGTCTACACGACGCTCGAGCCGGTCGGAGTCGCGGCGCTCATCCTCCCGTGGAACTTCCCGATCATGACGGCCGCGTTCAAGCTCGCGCCGGCGCTCGCCGCGGGCTGCACCGTCGTGGTGAAGCCGGCCGAGCAGACTCCGCTGACGATGCTCCGGCTCGCGGCGCTGTGCGAGGAGGCGGGGGTCCCCTCCGGAGTCGTCAACGTGCTCACCGGGGACGGCCGCGTCGGCGCGGCGCTGACCGTGCACCCCGACGTCGACAAGGTCTCGTTCACCGGCAGCACCGAGGTCGGCCGGAAGGTGATGACCGCCGCTTCGGCCGACTTCAAGCGCCTGACCCTCGAGCTCGGCGGCAAGAGCCCGAACATCGTGTTCGAGGACGCGGATCTCGACGCCGCCGTGCTCACCGCGATGCGCGCCTCCTTCGGCCACTCGGGCCAGATGTGCACGGCGGGCAGCCGGCTGCTGGTGCAGCGCTCGATCCTCGAGGAGACGACGGAGCGGCTCGCCGCGGCCGTGCGCCGCGTCGCGCTCGGCGACGGACTCGCCGGGGGAGTGACCGTCGGCCCGCTCGTGTCGGAGGAGCAGCGGCAGCAGGTGCTCGGCTACATCGCGAAGGGCCAGGAGGAGGGCGCGGTCGTCGCGGTCGGCGGCGGCGTTCCCGATCGCCCCGGCTACTACGTCGAGCCGACCCTGTTCACCGGAGTCACGAACTCGATGACCATCGCGCGCGAGGAGATCTTCGGCCCGGTCGTCGGCATCATCCCGTTCGACGACGAGGACGACGCGGTGCGGATCGCCAACGACCAGAGCTACGGCCTCGCCGCGGGAGTGTGGACCCGCGATCTGTCGCGCGCGCACCGGCTCGGACGGCGCCTGCGCGCGGGCACCGTCTGGGTCAACACGTACAACCTGTTCGATCCCGCGCTGTCGTTCGGCGGCGTGGGCGAGTCGGGCCTCGGCCGGGACCTCGGCGAGGAGGCGCTGCGCTCGTTCTGCGAGTCGAAGAGCGTCGTCATCGCGCTCTGAGGGCCGCCCCCTCGCGGAGGGAATCGGTTCTCCGTCCGGACACCGCTACCGCTGATCGAGTAGCCCGCGCAGCGGGCGTATCGAGATCCACCAGCGTCGGAAGCCGGGTCTGCAGAACCCCCTGCTGACGGACGGGGGTCTCGATACGCCGCCTGCGGCGGCTACTCGACCAGCAGGCAGGCAGGCAGGCAGGGCTGGCGGGCGGGCGGGCAGGCGGCAGGGCTGGCAGGCAGGGCTGGCGGGCAGGGCTGGCGGGCGGGCGGGCAGGCGGCAGGGCTGGCAGGCAGGGCTGGCGGGCGGGCGGGCAGGCAGGGCTGGCGGGCAGGCGGGCAGGCTGGCAGGCAGGGCTGGCGGGCAGGCTGGCGGGCGCACCTTCTTCCTCGCCGTCGAGAACGGCTACTCGACCAGCGGGCCGACGGGCGGGCGTCACACGGCTACGCACGGCGGCGGGCGCGCGGCGGGCGTGGGTAGCGTGAGGCCATGTCAGTCGACCGCATCCCCACCTCCCACGCCGGCAGCCTGCCGCGCACTCCCGCGCTGATCGCCGCCAACGAGGCGCGCCGGATCGCCGAGGACGGCTTCACGCTCGAGCGCACCCCGGAGTTCGACGAGCTGCTCGCGAGCGCCGTCGACGAGCTCGTCCGCCGGCAGGACGCGGTCGGCATCACGATCCCGGGCGACGGCGAGTTCGGCAAGGCGATGTCGAGCGCGGTCGACTACGGCGCGTGGTGGTCGTACTCGTTCCAGCGCGTCGCGGGCCTCTCGGTGACGGAGGAGTCGATCTTCAGCTCGCAGCCCGTCCGCTCCGAGCCGGGGCACGTGCGCCTCACCTCGTTCCCGGACCGTCGCGACTGGACGCTCTTCCGAGACGCCTACTCCGACCCCGACAGCGGCATCTCGACCGGGAAGAACGCGACCGCGTTCCCCTCGACCACCGGGCCGCTGCGCTACATCGGCCAGGAGGCGGTGGCGACCGACGCCCGCAACCTGCGCAGGGCGCTCGACGACGCCGGCATCGCCGACGGCTTCATCACCTCGCTCTCGCCGGGCAGCGGGGCGCGCATCCACAACGCGCACTACGCCACCGAGGAGGAGCACATCTGGGCGTGGGCCGACGTGCTCCGCGAGGAGTACCGGGCGGTGATCGACGCGGGCCTGATCCTGCAGATCGACGACCCCTCGATCGCCGAGAACTGGGACCAGATCAACCCCGAGCCCTCGATCGAGGACTACCGCGCCTTCACCCGCATCCGCGTCGAGGCGCTCAACCACGCGCTGCGCGGCCTCCCGCAGGACCGCATCCGCTTCCACCTCTGCTGGGGCAGCTGGCACGGACCGCACACCACCGACATCGAGTTCCGGCACATCGTCGACCTGATGCTCGGGATCGACGCCGGCTCCTACTCCTTCGAGGCCGCGAACGCGCGCCACGAGCACGAGTGGACGGTCTGGGAGGACGTGGCGCTGCCCGACGGCAAGGTGATCGTGCCCGGAGTCGTGGGGCACGCCACGAACGTGGTCGAGCACCCCGAGCTGGTCGCGCAGCGCCTCGAGCGCTTCGCCTCGGTGGTCGGACGCGAGAACGTCGTCGCCGCGACCGACTGCGGACTCGGCGGGCGCATCCATCCGCAGATCGCCTGGGCGAAGCTCGAGTCGCTGGCCCGCGGCGCGGAGCTCGCCTCGGCGCGACTCTGGCGCTGAGCCCTCGCGGGCTAGGCGCCGAGCGGGTAGCGGATCGCGTCGGCCGCCGCGAAGGCGAACCAGACCGGGTCGCCGACGGCCAGGTCGAGGGCGGCGGCCGTGCCGGGGGCGAGGTCGGCGGCGAGCCCGGCCGAGCGCACGCGGACGACGTCGCCGCGGGGCTCGATGTCGGTGACGACACCGGGCAGCACGTTCTCGGCGGTGGGAGCGGCGCCCGTCGAGACCGTCACGCGGCCGGGGCTCACGGCGACGGCGGCCGGGCGCCCCTCTGCGATGTCCTCGCCGGGGGAGGCGACGACCACCCCGGAGTCCGTCAGCAGGCCGGTCCCGCCGTGCGCGGCTCCGGTGAGCAGGTCGAGGGCGACGAGGTTCGCGGTGAACGGCGTGGTCGGCCGGTCGAGGACGGCACGGGTCGGGCCCGCGTCGACGATGCGGCCGCGCTCGAGCACGATCACCCGCCCGGCGAGGGTGTAGGCGTCGAGCACGTCGTGGGTGACGATCACCGCGGTCCGGTCGGCGAGCACCTCGCGCAGCAGTCGCCGGAGGGCGGGGGCGACCGAGACGTCGAGAGCGGCCATCGGCTCGTCGAGCAGGAGGAGCGCGGGCTCGGCGGCGAGGGCGCGCGCGACCGCGATCCGCTGCGCCTGGCCGCCCGAGAGCTGGGCCGGCCGGCGGGCCGCGAGGTCGGAGGCGCCGACGCGCGCGAGCCACTCGTCCGCGCGGGCGCCGGCGGTCGCCCGCGACGCTCCGCTGCTCCGCGGGCCGAACGCGACGTTGTCGCGTGCGCTGAGGTGCGGGAAGAGCAGGGCGTCCTGGGCGAGCAGCGCCACTCCGCGGTCGTGCGGCGGTCGCCACCGGCTCGGCCCGCGGGCGGCGAGGTCGAAGAGCACCCGGCCGTTCAGCGTCGCGCGCCCGGCGTCGGGCACCAGCAGGCCGGCGAGCACCGACAGCAGGGTCGACTTGCCCGCGCCGTTGGGTCCGAGGATCGCGACGGTCTCGCCCTCGTCGATCGAGAGCTCCACGTCGACTCCGCGGGCGGCGAGCGCGGCGCCGAACTCGAGCATCACGAGCGGACCCGGGTCTCGCCGACGCGGTGGGCGAGCGCGACGACCGCGACGGCGAACACGACGAGCACCAGCGACAGCGCGACGGCGGTATCGGGGCTCGTCTCGCGCTGCAGGTAGATCTCGAGCGGGAGCGTGCGCGTCACGCCCTGCAGCGATCCGGCGAAGGTGAGGGTCGCGCCGAACTCGCCGAGCGCGCGCGCGAACGACAGCACGGCTCCCGAGACGAGCGCCGGCAGCACCAGCGGCAGCGTGACGCGCCGGAGCACCGTGGTCGGCCGTGCGCCGAGGGTCGCCCCGACGGCCTCGTACCGGGTGCCGACCGTGCGCAGCGCCCCCTCGAGGCTGAGCACCAGGAACGGGAGGGCGACGAAGGTCTGCGCGAGCACCACCGCGGTGGTCGAGAACGCGATGCTGACGCCGAGCACCTCCAGCGACTGCCCGAGCAGGCCGCGGCGGCCGAACGTGTAGAGCAGCGCGATGCCTCCGACGACGGGCGGCAGCACCAGGGGCAGCAGCACCAGGGCGCGCAGGATCCGCTGCCCGCGGAAGCGCGTGCGGGCCAGCACGACCGCCATCGGCACGCCGAGCAGCAGGCAGAGCAGGGTGGCGGTGAGGGAGGTGCGCAGGCTCAGCGCGAGAGCGTCGAGCGACGCCTCGGAGGTGATCAGGGGGAGGAACTCGGCCCAGTCCACCCGGGTGATCATCGCGACCAGCGGCAGCACCACGAAGGCGCCGCCGACGACCGCGACGGCGATCACCCAGCGCGGGACGCCCGGTGTCACGGCGCGCCGAAGCCCGCGGACGCGAGCACTCGCCGCCCGGCGTCTCCGCTGACGAAGTCGACGAACGCCTGCGCGGTGGCGCTCGACCCGGCCAGGGGCGCGATCGGGTAGGTGTTGACCGCCTCGGACGACTCGGCGAAGCCGATGCCCTCGACGGCGTCGCCCGCGGCGAGCACGTCGGTGACGTAGACGAGACCGGCGTCGGCCTCACCACTGGTCACCTTGCCGAGCACGTCGGTGACCGACGACTCCTCGCTCACCGGCGCGAGATCGACTCCCGCCGCCGTCTCGACCGTGACGGTCGCGGCACCGCACGGCACCCGGGGGGCGCAGACCACGGTCTTCACACCCGCTCCGGCGAGGTCGGCGAAGGAGGCGATGCCCGCCGGGTTGCCCGGGGGCACCGCGATCTCGAGCACGTTGGTCGCGAAGTCGACGGGCGCGGAGGCGTCGACGAGGCCGCTGTCGGTCAGCTCCGCCATGGTCTTCTCGTCCGCCGACGCGAAGACGTCGGCGGGCGCCCCCTCGGTGATCTGGGTCACGAGGTCGGAGGAGCCGGCGAAGGCGAGCTCGACGGTGACCCCGGGGTTCGCGGCCTCGAACTCGTCGGCGAGCTCGGTGAAGGCGCCCTTGAGCGAGGCGGCGGCGAAGACGGTGATCGCGCCGTCGGTCGCCGTGGCCGGTGACGCCGGGCTGCTCGCGCACGCGGTGAGGCCGAGCGCGGCGGCTCCCGCGAGCAGGGCGGTGGCGAGGGCCCGGGAGGCGGTCACGCGGCTACGCCTTCCCGGCGGGGGTCTCGATCATGACGGTCGTCGCCTTCACGACGGCGATCGCGATCGAGCCGGGCTCGAGGCCGAGCTCGCGCACGGCCTCGCTGCTCATCAGCGAGACGATGCGGTGCGGGCCGCACTGCAGCTCGACCTGCGCCATGACGGTGTCGGCGACGACCTCGGTCACGACTCCGACGAGCCGGTTGCGCGCCGAGCGGCCGATCTCGGACGGGTCGGCGGGGAGGACCGCGTTCCTCCGCGCCAGCTCGGCGACGGCCAGAGCGTCGACGACGCCGCGGCCGGCTCCGTCCTTCTCGCTCTCGACCACTCCGAGGTCGATCCACCGGCGGACGGTGTCGTCGCTGACCCCGAGGAAGTGCGCGGCGTCCCGGATCCTCAACTGCGGCATGAGGACTAGTCTACTGCCGCATCCGCGGAGGTGTCAGTCGTCGAGCGAGCGCTTGAACTGCTCCGCCCTCAGCTTCTCCTGGCCGCGGAGGCTCAGCTGCGGATCGTTCTTCACGTCGAAGCGGACCGCTCCGGTCCTCGGGTCGACCTCGACCTTCACGACGGCGCCCGCGTCGGGCGGCCAGAAGTCGGTGACCCAGCGCGGCTCGTCGATCTTCGCGCGCCGCACCGATCCGTCGGCCCGCGTCACGTCGGCCGACCACTCGCGCGTCGGGGTCAGCCCGTCGCTCGAGACCCGCTTGATGTGCACCAGCAGGATCGTCGCGATCGCCGGCTCCCAGGCTCGTCTCCCGAACACGCTGCACTCCTTCGTCGCGAGCGCTCATCGTCCCGCGGGCGCGCTCGGGCGTCGAGATCCCCGATCGGGTGCGGCGCGCGATCGATCCGTCACGGACGGTCGCCCCGACGCGATCGAGGGAGCCGTTCGCGACGGATCGGCGCACCGCTCGTTCCCGGGCCGGACGCGTCGCGTTCGCCGGGCGCGCCTAGGGTCGGCGACGTGGAGCGGGTCGTGGAGCACGAGAGCGTCGTGATCCCGGTCGCGTCCCTCGTCCTGGCCTGCGGCGCCGCGGTGGCGCTCGGAGTCGCGCCGCGGATCGCGGACGTCGAGCTGCTCTTCTCGCTCGCCCGGCTGATCGGCTGGCTGCTCGTCGTCTGGTCGGCCGTCCTCGGCGGGGGCTGCGCGGTGCGCCTCCTCGTGTGCGCGTGGACGCGCGAGCCGGTGCCGCACCTCGAGGTCGTGGTCACCGCGGCCGCACTGGTGCTGGTCGCGGCGGTCGTCGCGGTGCACCCGCTCGGCGGCAGCGGATCCGCCTAGGGGAGTCCTACGCGGCGACGCGCTCGTTCGCGTCGGCGAGCAGCGCGACCGAGCGCAGCCGCGCCTCCGTCACGAGGGACGCGTGGGCGACGATGACCTCGTCGACGTCGGCGGTGCGTGCGAAGTCGGCGACGTAGTCCGCCACCTGCTCGCCCGTGCCGACGCCGGTGTAGGTCGTCATGCTCGCCACGTGCGCACCGATCGGGGCGCTGAGCAGGGCGTCGAGCTCCTCGTCGTCGAAGGTGCGGTCGAGCGGGATCTGGCCGCTCTGGCGCAGCAGCATCATCAGCCGGGCGCGCTTCATCTGCGCGAACTGCTCGTGCGCGTCGTCGACGCTGTCGGAGGCGATCGCGTTCACTCCGGCGATCGCGTAGGGCGCGTCGAGCTGCTCGGAGGGGCGGAAGCCGCGGCGGTACTCGGCGACGGCCTGGTGCAGCGCGTCGGGCGCGAAGTGCGAGGCGAAGGCGTAGGGCAGCCCGAGGGCGGCGGCCAGCTGGGCGCCGAACAGCGAGGAGCCGAGGATGTAGAGGGGCACGCGGGTGCCGGCGCCGGGGGTGGCGCTCACGCCGGCCACGCGCGACTCGCCGGCGAGGAAGGCCTGGAGCTCGAGGACGTCCTCCGGGAACCGGTCGGACGACGCCGGATCGCGGCGCAGGGCGCGGAAGGTGGCCTGGTCGCTGCCGGGCGCGCGGCCGAGCCCCAGGTCGATGCGCCCCGGGTGCAGGGTCTCGAGGGTGCCGAACTGCTCGGCGATCTGCAGCGGCGAGTGGTTCGGCAGCATGACGCCGCCGGAGCCGAGACGGATCGTCGAGGTCTGCGAGGCGACGTGGGCGATGAGCACCGAGGTGGCGCTCGACGCGATCGACGCCATGTTGTGGTGCTCGGCGTACCAGACCCGGCGGTAGCCGCTCCGCTCGGCCTGCTGCGCCAGGGCCACGGACGCGGCGAAGCTGTCGCGCGCGGTCTCTCCGGGAGCGATGGGGGCGAGGTCGAGGATCGAGAGGGGAACCGTCATGTCAGAGGCAACGCGCGCGAGGCGCTCCGTGTTCCCCGGCGCGTCGTCGACCTCCGCGCTCAGCGCGAGCGGCACTCCAGGCTGAGCCAGAGCTCGAAGCAGGCGCTGCGCGACAGGGCGGTGGCGCCGATCGAGGCGCGTCCCATCCGGCCGGCATCGGGGCCGAAGACGTCCAGGAGCAGGTCGCTCGCGGCGTTCGAGACCTCGTTGAGGCGCTCGAAGCCGGGCGGGCAGAGCACGAAGCAGAGCCCGCGCGAGAGGGCGACGACCTCGTCGAGCGAGCCGAGCGCGAGGCGGATCATGCCGAGCGCGTTCACGGCGGCGTAGCGGGCCGCCTCCTGGGCCTGCTCCAGGGTGATGTCCACGCCGACCGAGCCGGGGTGCAGCAGGGCGCCGTCCCGCGACTCCGGAGTGATGCCGCTGAGCTCGAGCAGATCGCCCGTGCGGTGGAACGCGCGGAGGGAGGAGCCGTACCGGCCTCCATAGGGCGGGTTCGCGTAGTCGGGGATCACGAGACCCAGCTCGCGGGCGCGGAGTTCGGCGGAGTGCATGCGGGGCCTTTCGACGGGAACGCGCCCAGCGTATCCGGCAGTGGCGATAATGGATACAACCCACATAAGATGGGATCCATTACGCGGGACGGTTCCCGCCCGGAAGGACCTGCCAGATGACCCTCGGCCTCGACGGCGGTGCCCCCGCCGCCCCCGCGATGACGTCGATCGACGTCGCCGCCGAGCGCGCCCGCACGGCCGGCACCGCGGGGCGGCACTACTTCAACGCGGCCGGCGCCGGTCTGATGAGCGACGCGGTCCTCGAGACGGTGATCGCGCACCTCCGCCTCGAGCAGCGGGTGGGCGGCTACGAAGCGGCGAACCTCGTCGACCTCGACTCGGCCTACTCCTCGGCGGCCGCGCTGCTCGGCGCCGACTCCGACGAGATCGCCCTGTTCGACAGCGCCACCACCGGGCTCCGCGGCGTCTTCGACGCGCTCCGCCTCGGCCCGGGCGACACCGTGCTCGCCCCGCGCTCCAGCTACGTGAGCCAGGCGCTCCGGATGCTCGCGCTCGAGCGCCACGACGGGGTGCGACTGGTCGTCCTCCCCAACGACGAGAGCGGCGGCATCGATCTGGAGGCGCTCGAGGGCGCCCTCGCCACCGCCTCCGGCCGCACCGTGGTGAGCGCCGTGCACGTGCCGACCTCCTCCGGGCTGGTGGAGCCGGTCGCGGCCATCGGCGCGCTCGCCCGTCGCTACGGCGCGATCACGGTGCTCGACGCCACCCAGTCGGTCGGCCAGCTCGACATCGACGTGCGCGCGATCGGCTGCGACGCGCTCGTGACCACGGGACGCAAGTTCCTCCGCGGACCGCGCGGGACCGGCCTGGTCTACCTCCGCCGAGGGCTGCTCGACGGCCTCGGCGCCTGGGCGCCCGACGTGCGAGGCTCGCTGTGGACGAGCGCGGAGGAGTGGACGATGGACGGCACCGCGAGGGCCCTCGAGACCTGGGAGTCGTCGGTCGCCACCCGTCTCGGCCTCGGTGTCGCGCTGCGCGAGGCGCTCGAGCGCGGCATGCCCGCGACCGAGGCGCACCTGGTGGCCCTCGGCGCCCGGCTGCGCGAGGGGCTCGCGATGATCGACGGAGTCGCGGTCGCGGACCCGCCGTCGTCCGCCTCCGCCATCGTCACCTTCACCGTCGCGGGAGTGCCGGGCAGGCAGGCCTCGGCCGCGCTGCGGGAGGCGGCGGTCGACTCGCTCGCCGTGCCCGCCACGCACGCGCAGTGGGACCTCGGCGCCCGCGGCCTCGAGAGCGTCGTCCGCGTCTCGCCGCACGTGTACACCGACGACTCCGACGTCGACGCGCTGCTCGGCGCGGTGAGCGGGCTCGCGCGATGACGGTGCACGACGCGATCGTCGTCGGGCTCGGGATCCACGGCTCGGCGACCGCCTACGAGCTCGCCCTGCGCGGGCGCGACGTCGTCGGCCTCGAGCAGTTCGACCCGGGCCACGTGCGCGGCTCATCGCACGGCGCCACGCGGATGATCCGCCGCGCCTACCCGAGCCCCGTCTGGAACGACCTCGTCGACCGCGCCTTCCGCGGCTGGGAGCGGTGGGCTCTGGCCGACGGCGCCCCGTTCGTGCACCCCACCGGCGGCCACTACGCGCACCGCGGCGAGGCCTCGCTGCAGGGCGGCCGCAGCCGGCCGGTCGCCGACACGGCCCCCTCCCTCCGCACCCCCGCCGGCTACGGGGTCGTGCACGATCCCGACGCGGGGGTCGTCGAGGCGGCCCGCGCGCTCGCCTTCGCGCAGCAGGCGGCCGCCCGGGCCGGCGCCGACCTCCGCTTCGGCGAGGCGGTGCTCGACTGGAGCGTCGCCGACGGGATCGTCACGGTGCGCACCTCCGCGGGCGAGCTGCGCGGCCGCCGGCTCGTCGTCTCCGGAGGCGCGTGGGTCGGCACGCTGCTGCCCGAGACCGCCGGGTTCTTCGAGGTGCAGCGGATCCTCACGCTCACCGTGCCCGCCGGTCAGCGCCTCGCGCAGCCCCCCGCGCTCGGCTGCTTCTCGGTCGACCTGCCGGAGGGGCTCGTCTTCGGGCTGCCCGAGGCAGCCGGGTCCGGTGCCAAGATCGGCATCGACGCCGGCCCCGTCTGGGATCCCTCGGTGCCCGTCGCTCCGCCGACCGAGGCCGAGGTCGCGCACCTCGCCGAGCTGCTGGAGGCCTTCGTGCCCGGCATCGAGACCGCGGGCGGCGAGGCCGTCGCCTGCCTCTACACGATGACCCCCGACAAGCGCTTCGTCGTCGGCGAGCACCCCGAGCACCCCGAGGTGCTGCTCGCCGCGGCCTGCTCGGGCCACGGCTTCAAGTTCGGCCCCGCGATCGGCGAGGCGCTCGCCGATCTCGTCGAGGGGGTCGCGCGCCCCGACCTCGCCTTCCTCAGCCCCGCCCGTCTCAGCCCCGCCCGGAGGGTGACCCCCGCATGACCCCGCTCCCGCCCGCCCGCATCGCGGTCGCCGCTCCGCACCCCGCCGCCCTCGAGGCGGCCGCCGCCGCGATCGCCGACGGAGGCGACGCGATCGACGCCGCCCTCGCCGCGGCCACCGCGCTCACCGTCGTCTACCCGCACCAGTGCGGTCTCGGAGGCGATCTGATCGCCGTGGTCCGCCGCCCCGGCGAGCCCGTGGTCGCGGTGATCTCGGCCGGAGCCGCTCCGGCCGGCATCGACGTCGAGAGCCTCGCGCGCGAGGAGCGGATGCCCCGCCAGGGTGCGCAGACCGTGACGATCCCCGGAGTGGTCGCGGGCTGGAGCGCCCTGGCCGGACTCGGCGGATCACTCGGTCTCGAGGCGCCGCTGCGCCGCGCCGCGCGCCTCGCCCGAGACGGGTTCGCCGTCTCGGCCGGACTCGCCCGCGCGATCGACGCCCGTGCCGCCGAGCTGCAGGCCGATCCCGGCATGCGCGGCGTCTTCGGCGACGGCGCGGGCGGGCTCCTCGGCGAGGGCGATCCGCTCGTCCAGCCGGCGCTCGCCGCCTCGCTCGACGAGCTGGCCGAGGACCCCGACGTCTTCTACCGCGGCCGCATCGCCTCCTCCCTCGCCGCGCGACTGCGCGAGCTCGGCGGAGCGCACACCGCGGCCGACTTCGCCGCCCACGAGGCCGAGCTCGTCGAGCCGGCCACCGCTGAGACCGGAGGCGTCCGCTGGTGGGTCGCGCCGCCCCCGAGCCAGGGCGTGGTGCTGCTGGGCGTCCTGCCCGAGGCGCTCGCGGGCGACACCGCCGAGCTCGTCGCGGCCGTGCACGCGGCGGCGCTCGTGCGCCAGGAGGCGCTCGGAGATCCCCGCGGCGGAGTCGTCGACGTCGCGGCCATGCTCGACCCGCGCGGTCCGTCGCGCGAGGGCGCGCTGCCGCGGGCCGGTCGCGCCCTCGGGGACACCGTCGCCGTGACGGCCGCCGACTCCGACGGCACCGTCGTCACGCTGATCCAGAGCGTCTACCAGCTCTTCGGCTCGGGGATCCTCGACCCCGGCACCGGCATCGTGCTGCACAACCGCGGTTCCGCGTTCAGCACCGACCCCGCGCACCCCGCGCACGTGGGTCCCGGGCTCCGGCCGCCGCACACCCTCCTGCCCGTGATCGCGGAGGCGGGGAATCTCACCCTCGGCCTCGGCTGCCAGGGCGGCAGCGCCCAGCCGTGGATCCTCGCGCAGCTCGTCCGCGATCTCCTGGACGCCTCCGCCGACCCCGCCGCCGTGCTCGCCCGGCCGCGCTTCGTGATCGGCGCCCGCGACCTCGGACACGAGCGGATGACGCTCGTCGCCGAACCCGGAGTGGACGACGCGATCGCCGCCGCCACCGCACTCGGTCTGCCGGTGGCCGAGGCCGCAGGGCCGATCGATGAGGCCGGCCACGTGCAGCTCGTCCGCCTCCACCGCGACGGCCGCCTCGACGCGGCCAGCGACCCGCGCGCCGACGGGCGCGCCGTCGTCCTCTCCGCCTGACTCCGTCCGACCCCCGCTCCGACCCCCGAAGGAACGCCATGAGCTCCACCGCCCACGTCCTCGACCCGCTCGGCTCGGCCGAGATCGCCTCCTTCGTCGCCGCCGTGCGCGCGAGCGACCGCATCGGCGCCCGCCCGCGCTTCTGGGGCATCTCGCTCGACGAGGAGAAGGCGCGCGGCTCGCAGCCCGGCGGCCCCCGCCCGGTGCGCCTCGTGGTGATGGACCCCGACGCCCGCGCGGCGTGGGAGGTGCGCGGCTGGACGGCAGGACCCGACAGCGCCGCGATCGTGGAGCTGTGGACCGACGTCGACCACCGCCGCCCCGGGGTCTCGAGCGACGAGGCGCGGATGATCGCGCGGGCGGCCCGCGAGTCGCCGCTGCTCAAGGAGGCGCTCGCGCTCCGCGGCATCACCGACACCTCGCTGGTCTGGGTCGACCCGGAGTCGATCACCGGCTTCGTCCCGGAGGACCTCGCCGACCGCCGCCTCAGCTGGGGCACCGTCTGGTACCGCGAGTTCCCCGAGGACAACGGCTACGCGCGCCCCGTCGCGGGCCTCGTGCCGATCCTCGACCTCGACACGCTCGAGGTGATCCGCATCGAGGACCACGGCGTGATCCCGATGGCCAGCGAGACCGGTGTCTACACCGCCGGCACCTGGGGGCCGGACCGCGAGGTGTCGAAGCTGGACATCGTGCAGGCCGACGGCCCCGGCTTCGCGATCGAGGGCCACCGCGTCACCTGGCAGAACTGGTCGTTCCGCGTCGGCTTCAGCCACCGCGAGGGGCTCGTCCTGCACGAGCTCACCTACCTCGACGGAGGCGTCGAGCGCCCCGTCCTCGCCCGCGCGGCCGTCAACGAGATGTACGTGCCGTACCTCGACAGCGACCCCACCGCCTACCGCAAGAACTTTTTCGACTGGGGCGAGTACGGCGCGGGCCCGCTGACCGCGAGCCTCGAGCTGGGCTGCGACTGCCTCGGCGAGATCCGCTACTTCGACGTCGAGTACCTCGACGGCCACGGCGAGCCGCAGACCATCGCGAACGGCATCTGCCTGCACGAGGAGGACGACTCCATCCTCTGGAAGCACGTCAACACCCGCACCGGCAGCGCCGAGGTGCGCCGGAGCCGCCGCCTGGTGATCTCGAGCTTCGCCACCGTCGCGAACTACGACTACGGCTTCTACTGGTCGCTGTACCAGGACGGCTCGGTCGAGCTCGAGGTCAAGCTCACGGGCTTGATGTCGGTGAGCGGCATCGCCGACGGCGAGACGCCGCGCTCGGGCCGGCTCGTCGCGCCGAACGTGCAGGCGCCGACGCACCAGCACTACTTCGCGGTGCGCCTCGACACGGCGATCGACGGCCCGCTCAACCGCCTCGTCGAGGTGCACGCCGAGGTCGACCCCGACGAGGCGACGAACCCGTGGGGCAACGCGTGCATCGCCGTCGAGACGCCGCTGTCGACGGAGGCGCTTGGCGCGCGACGGGCGGACCCCGCGCGTGCGCTGCACTGGCGTGTCGAGAGCGAGTCGGCGCAGAACCGCTACGGCGAGAGCACCGCCTACCGTCTCGCGATCCAGAACACCGCGCAGCTCTACGCCCGCCCGGGCAGCGTCGTCGAGCGCAAGGCGCCCTTCGTCGCGCAGCACCTCTGGGCGAGCGCGTTCGATCCCGAGCAGCGCTTCATCGCGGGCGAGTACCCCAACCAGGGCGAGCTCGGCGACGACGGCGTGCACGTCTGGCAGCAGGCCGACCGCTCGCTCGAGAACGAGCGGCTCGTGCTCTGGCCGGTGCTCGGCGTGCACCACTTCCCGCGGCCGGAGCAGTGGCCGATCATGCCGGTGGACCGCATCAGCCTGCGCCTCGAGCCCGACGGCTTCTTCGACCGGAATCCGTCGCTCGACGTGCCGGCGTCGGAGTCGGACCACTGCGCGATGCCGAGCGGGGACCACGATCACGCGGCTCACGACCACGCGGCTCACGACCACGCGCAGCACGACGCGCACGCCGGCCACGAGCACGCCGAGCAGCAGCACGGGCACGAGGGCGGACGCTGATGGCCGAGCACCTCGCCGACCGCAGCGCCGTGGCGCTCGCCGCGGGCATCGCCTCCCGCGAGATCTCGGCCGTCGAGGTGATGCGCGCGCACCTCGAGCGGATCGAGGAGCGCAACCCCTCCCTCCGCGCCGTCGTCTCGCAGCAGCCCGACTCGGTCTCGCTCGCCGCGGCCGAGGCGGCCGACCGGCGGACCGCCGAGGCGCGCGCGGCGGGCGAGCCGCTGCCTCCGCTGCACGGCCTGCCCACCGCGGTGAAGGACCTGATGGACGTCGCGGGCTTCCCGACGACGAACGGCTCGGCGGCCTTCGCCGATGTCGCTCCCGCCGCGCACGACAGCGTGCTCGCGACGCTTCTCCGCGAGTCGGGCGCGCTGATCATCGGCAAGACGAACACTCCCGAGATGGGCCAGGGCGTGCTGACGTTCAACCCCGTCTTCGGCACGACCGTCAACCCGTGGGACACCTCCCGCCACGCGGGAGGGTCGAGCGGAGGCGCGGCCGCCGCCCTCGCCGCGCGGATGCTCCCGATCGCGGACGGCTCCGACAGCGGCGGCAGCCTCCGCTACCCCGCCGCGTTCTGCAACGTCGTCGGCGTGCGGCCGAGCCCCGGCCGGGTGGCCAGCGGGCGGACCGGCAACGCCTGGACCCCGCACGGCGTGACCGGCCCGATGGCGCGCGACTCCGCCGACGCCGCGCTGTTCCTCGACGCGCTGTCGGTCGAGAAGGGCGTCTGGCCGCTGTCGTCGCTGCCGGTGCACGCGGCCTCGCCGGTCTCGGTGGCGGGGCTGCGCGTCGCGTGGAGCGCGGACGCGGGCGGGTTGCCGATCGACCCCGAGGTGCGCTTCGTGCACGCGGCCTTCGCCTCGCAGCTCGAGGGACTGGGTGCGGTCATCGAGCTCGACGAGCCCGACTTCACCGGCGCCGACGAGGCGTGGGAGACCATCGAGACCTTCGAGTTCTTCCTCGGCGGCCGCCACGCGGTGGACGCCGGCGCGACAGGCTTCCGGCCCGACTACCTCCGCAACGTCGAGCAGGGCCGCGCGACGACCGCCACGCAGCTGGCCGACGCCTACGAGCGCCGCACCCGCCTCTTCCGCGACACCGCCGCGCTGCTCGAGCGCCACGACGTCCTGATCCTGCCCGCGACCCCGGTCGTCGCGCCGCCCGCCGACCTCGAGTGGGTGGCGGAGGTGGACGGCCGCGCCTTCGACCGCTACTTCACCTGGCAGATGCTCGCGAACCGCCTCACGCTGACCGCGCACCCGGTGGTCGTCACCTCCGCCGGCTTCACCGCCGCGGGCCTGCCCGTGGGCGTGCAGGTCGTCGGCCGCCACGGCCGCGAGGCGCAGCTGCTGGCCGTCACCCGCGCGATCGAGGAGGCGACGGGCTGGATCTCGCGGGCTCCGTCGTTCGCGTCCCTGCACAGCATCAGCTGAGAGGGGGCGGCCTCGGCTGTCGGGGGACGCCCCCTTCTCGTGGCTGATGTTGTGTGCCGCGCCGACCGTGCTCCCGCCCGCCGGAGCTGTGCGACTGCCGTCTCTCAGGCGCGTTCGGTCTCGCTGCGGGCTGAAAACGCAGGAGTTGTCGTACTCGCGGGTCGACTACGACAACTCTCGAGGAGTCGAGCGCGCTCAGCGGCGGTGCAGCAGCTTCGAGCTGATGCCCGCGAGAGCGGCGCTGAGAGACGACTCGAGTGCGCTGTTCGTCGAGTTGTAACGGCGCACCCCGATCGCCTGTTGGATCGGCTGCGTGGGTCAGGGGTGGCCGATTTGCTAGTGGCGCCGACTGAGTTGACGATCGTTGGCCGCGCGGTGTCCACCTGTTCCGTCCTTCAACGACTTCAAAAACCCACCGCACTTCGGCAAAGAGAGCGCTCTCACAAAACTCTTGACCTCGTCCGGAACCTCTCCGTATGCTCACAGCACACCTCGTGAGAGCGCTCTCACGGATACGACACAGCCGTGTGAGAGCGCTCTACGACGTGCCCTCACCATTTCACGAAGGAGTGACCGTGCCCTTTTCACGACGCACCAGGATCGCCGCGGCGATCGCCGGCGCCTCCGCCCTCGCCCTGATCGTCACCGGATGCTCGTCGGGCTCCGACGCGGCCGACGGAGGCGACATCGAACTGACCGTCACGACCTTCGGCACCATGGGGTTCGACGACCTCTACGCCGAGTACGAGGCGGCCAACCCCGGGGTCACCATCGTCCCCAACAACATCGACACCGGCGGCAACGCCCGCACCGACGCCTTCACGAAGCTCGCCGCCGGCTCCGGTCTCTCGGACGTCGTCGCGATCGAGGAGGGCTGGCTCGGCTCGGTCATGGAGGTGTCCGACCAGTTCGTCGACCTCCGCGACTACGGCATCGAGGACCGCAAGAGCGACTGGGTCGACTGGAAGTACCAGCAGGCGACCGACCCCGACGGGCGGGTCATCGGCTACGGCACCGACATCGGACCGGAGGGCCTGTGCTACAGCACGGCCGCGTTCGAGGCCGCGGGCCTTCCGACCGATCGCGCGGCGGTCGCCGAGCTGCTCGGCGGCGACGACGCGACCTGGGCCGACTACTTCGCAGCCGGTCAGACGTACCACGACGCCACGGGCAAGGCCTGGTACGACCACTCCGGATTCGTCTGGAACGCCATGGTCAACCAGCTCCCCGAGGGCTACTACACCTCCGACGGCGAGCTGAACGTCGAGGGCAACGCCGAGCTCGAGGAGCGCTGGGGCTGGCTCGCCGACGGCGCCGCCTCCGGTCTCTCGGCCGGTCAGAAGGCGTGGGACTGGAACAAGGGCAAGTCGTTCACCGACGGCACCTTCGCGACCTTCGTCTGCCCGGGCTGGATGCTCGGCGTGGTGAAGAGCAACGTCGAGGCCGGCGGCGGCGACCCGGAGGCGACCGGCTGGGACTTCGCCGACGTGTTCCCCGGCGGCCCCGCCAACTGGGGTGGGTCGTTCCTCTCGGTGCCCACGCAGTCGAAGCACCCCGCTGAGGCGGCGGCGCTCGCCTCGTGGCTCAGCGAGCCGGAGCAGCAGCTGAAGGCGTTCGACGTCGCCGGCCCGTTCCCGAGCACCACCGAGGCGCAGGGCGACCTGGCCTCCGCGGCCGAGGCGGACCCCGCTTTCAGCGGAGCACCGACCGGCGCGATCCTCGCCGAGCGCGCTGACGGAGTCGTCGCCCAGTACAAGGGCCCCGACGACTCGCTGATCCAGGAGAACGTCTTCGGCCCCGTCCTGCAGAAGGTCGACCGCGGCGAGCTCGACGGCGACAAGGGCTGGTCCGAGGCGCTCTCGCTCCTCGACGAGCTCGTCGACTGACCCACTCCCTCCGCCCCGAGGGCCCCCGGTCCGGCCGCCGCCGGACCGGGGGCCCTCGGGCCCTCCGACTCGAAGAGAGCGTCATGACGAGCACCCTCACTCCGCCCACCGCGGCCGCGCCGCCGGCCGGTCGGCGCCCCGCCCCGCGACTCCCGCTGACCTTCCGTCAGCGCGCGAGCCGCTTCGACGTCAAGGCGTCGCCCTACCTCTACATCTCGCCGTTCTTCGTGCTCTTCGCGATCACGGGAGCGTTCCCGCTCGTCTACACGCTGGTCGTGTCGCTCTACGACTGGCAGCTGCTGCAGGGCCAGGGCGACTTCGTCGGCCTCGGCAACTTCGCCGCCGTGCTCGGCGACCGCTTCTTCTGGAACTCGATCGGCAACACCCTCAGCATCTTCCTGATCTCGACGATCCCGCAGCTCGCCGTCGCGCTGCTGCTCGCGGCCGCCCTCGACCAGTCGCTGCGCGCCCGCACCTTCTGGCGCATGAGCGTGCTGCTGCCCTACGTGGTCTCGCCCGTGGCCGTGGCGCTGATCTTCTCGAGCATCTTCGGCGATCAGGACGGGCTCGTGAACAACCTCCTCGGCCTCGTCGGCATCGCTCCGATCGAGTGGACGAACGACCGCCTCGCCAGCCACGTCGCGATCGCGTCGATGGTCAACTGGCGCTGGACCGGCTACAACGCGCTGATCCTCCTCGCCGCGATGCAGGCCGTGCCGCGCGATCTGCACGAGTCCGCGGCGCTGGACGGCGCGGGCTCGTTCCGCCGCTTCGTCTCGATCACGATCCCGAACATCCGCCCGACCCTGATCTTCGTGATCATCACCGCCACCATCGGCGGCCTCCAGATCTTCGCCGAGCCGCGCCTCTTCGACGTGTCGAACGCCGGCGGCATCGGAGGCTCGGACCGCCAGTTCCAGACGACCGTCCTCTACCTGTGGGAGATGGCGTTCTTCCGCCAGAACTTCGGCGAGGCCGCGGCCGTCGCCTGGCTCCTCTTCCTCCTGATCGTCCTGATCGGACTCGTCAACTTCGCGATCTCGCGGCGCATCGCCTCCGTCGAGAACCGCGTCGTCTCGAAGCGGAGGCGGCGCAAGGCCACGGCTGACGAGATCGCCGCCACCGACCCCCTGCTGACCTCGACCGGCCTCGGCCAGAAGGCGAGCGGACGATGACCGCCCCTGCCACCACCGCGCCCTTCCCCGTCCGTCGTGGCCTGCGCCGGCGCGGTGCGGGCCGCGTCGACCGCCCCGGTTTCCTCACCTACGGGCTGCTGAGCGCCTTCATCCTCGGCTCGACCTATCCGCTGTGGTGGTCGTTCGTGGTCGCCAGCGGCTCGAACTCGACCCGCGGAGAGACCCTGCCGCTGATCCCGGGCGGCAACTTCCTCGCCAACGCCGCCACGGTCTTCACGGCGATCCCGTTCTGGACGGCGCTGCTGAACAGCGTGATCGTCTCGGGCATCATCACCCTCTCGGTCGTGTCGTTCTCGACCCTGGCGGGCTACGCCTTCGCGAAGCTGCGGTTCCGCGGCCGCGACGGGCTGATGATCGCGGTCGTCGCCACCATGGCGATCCCGACGCAGCTGGGCATCATCCCGCTGTTCATCCTGATGCGGCAGCTCGGCTGGACGGGCTCGCTCGGCGCCGTGATCGTGCCGACCCTCGTGACGGCGTTCGGCGTGTTCTTCATGCGCCAGTACCTGGTCGACGTCATCCCGGACGAGCTGATCGAGGCGGCGCGGGTCGACGGGGCGAACCAGTTCCGCACCTTCCTCACCGTGGCGGTGCCGGCCGCGCGACCGGCGATGGCGATCCTGGCGCTGTTCACGTTCATGATGGCCTGGACCGACTTCCTCTGGCCGCTGATCGTGCTGAGCCCGACGAACCCGACCCTGCAGACCGCGCTCGCGCAGCTGCAGTCGGGCTACTACGTCGACTACTCCGTGGTGCTCGCGGGTGCGGTGCTGTCGATCGTGCCGCTGCTCGTGCTGTTCGTCCTCGCCGGCAAGCAGCTCATCGCGGGGATCATGGGCGGAGCCGTGAAGGGCTGATCCCGGTGCCGGAGGCGACCCGCGCGGGGCCGTGAAGAGCGGAGTGGCCTCCGGGGGCGCGGCGGTCCGCCGACTCCGCTCGACTACTCTCAGCCTCGGATCCACCCGATCGAGAGGCACGCATGAGCAACGACACCGCATCCGCCGCGCCCACCCTCGAGGCCGTCGCCGCTCTCGCCGGAGTCTCGCGCGCCACGGTCAGCCGCGTCGTCAACAACTCCCCGCGGGTCAAGGAGGACGCGGTCCGCGCCGTCCGCAGCGCCATCGACGAGCTCGGCTACGTGCCGAACCTGGCGGCCCGCTCGCTCGCCAGCCGGCGCACCCGCGCGATCGCGCTCGTGGTCCCGGAGTCGACGGCGAAGGTGTTCGCGGATCCGTTCTTCGCCTCCGTGGTCCAGGGGGCGGCGCTGCGCCTGGCCGAGACCGAGTACACCCTCAACATCGTCATCGCGTCGGAGGCGACGCCCGAGAAGACCCGCCGCTACCTCCTCGGCGGCAATGTCGACGGCGCCCTCGTGGTGTCGCACCACAGCGGCGACCACTCCTACGCGCGCACCGCCTCCTCCCTCCCGATGGTCTTCGGCGGCCGGCCGCTCACCGACGAGAGCGACGGGTACGTGGTCGACGTCGACAACGTCGCCTCGGCCCGGTCGATGGCCGAGCACCTGCTCGGTCTCGCCAGGCGCCACCCGGCGATGATCGCGAGCCGCCAGGACATGCCCGCGGCGATCGACCGCCTCGCCGGCTGGCGCTCGGCCGTGGTCGCGGCCGGTCTCGACGACTCCCTGGTGGAGTACGGCGACTACACCCTCGACGACGGAGCCGCCGCGATGAGGCGACTGCTCGACTCCGGTCGCCCGATCGACGCGGTCTTCGCCTCGAACGACCAGATGGCGGCGGGCGCCCTGACGGTGCTGCGCGCCCGCGGTCTCCGCGTGCCGGCGGAGGTGGCGCTGGCCGGATTCGACGGCGACACCTTCGCGCAGGCGGGAGACCCCCCGATCACCACCATGCGCCAGCCGACCACCGGCTTCGGCGAGACGATGGCCTCCGTGCTCGTGCGGGTGCTCGCGGGCGAGGACGTCCCGCGCACCACGATCCTGCCGACCGAGCTGCTGGTGCGCGGCTCGACCGTCGCGGGGGCCTGACCCGGCGGCTCCCGAGTCGTCCCCGCAGCGCGCCCACCGCTCCGGGGGACGCGAGGAGCCCCGGAGCCGCGTCGCGGTCTCCGGGGCTCCTCGCGCGGGGTCAGCTGCCCGAGACGAAGGTCATCAGGAGTCGTCCCGAGAGCGCCAGCACCGCGGCGAGCCCGAGGATCCCGAGCACGTTCTGCCACCAGCGGTTGCGCAGGGCGCCCATCAGATCGCGGCGGTTGGCCATGATGATGATCAGTGCGGCGAGCACCGGTGCGACGAAGACGGTCAGCGCCTGGGCGATCACGATGAGCTGCACCGGGGACGACTGGAAGACCAGCGTGACGACGACTCCGAAGGCCAGGATGCTGGCGCTGACGATCTTCGCGGTGAGCGAGTTCGACGACGGCCCCCGCCCCACGGCGTCCGAGAGCATCGTGCCGCCGGCGGTCGCGTTGGCGATCATCGACGAGAAGGCCGCTCCGAAGAACCCGAGGGCGAAGACGGTCGAGCCGACCGGTCCGGCCAGGGGCTCGAAGACCCCGGCCAGCGCCACGATCGTGGGTGCGGCCTCGCCGGTCCGCCCGAGCACTGCCGAGGCGACGACGATCACCAGGGCGGTCATGACTCCGGGAGCGATGATGCCCGGGACCGTGTCGACCACGGTCACGTCGCGGTAGTCCTCGGCCGTGCGTCCGCGCTCCTTCGTCCCGTAGGCGGTGTAGAAGGCGGCGTTGATGCTGAAGTTGGTGCCGACGAGGGCGATGATGAGCAGCCAGGAGCCGTCCGGCGCGGTGGGGATCAAACCCGATGCGGCCTGCACCCAGTCGGGGTTCGCGATGAACGCACTGCCGATGAACGCGATCGCCATCAGCGCGACGATCACGACGAGGACCTTCTCGATCACTCGGTAGACGTTGCGCAGCAGCAGGAGGCTCGCCACGGCGACCGTGCAGATGACGGTCCACATCACGGGGGAGCCGCCGAAGAGCATCGACAGCCCGAGTCCTGATCCGACCGCGTTCCCGACCGAGAAGCAGAGGGTGATGAGGAACACGCCCGCGCCGGCGACGACGCCGACACCCTTGCCCAGGTGGTCCTTGATCGAGGAGATCAGCGAGACCGGCGAGGTGATGCCGAGTCTCACGCTCATGTCGGTCAGGACGATCATCAGGATCGTCGAGACGACGATGACCCAGATGAGCGCGTACTGGAACGCGCCGCCGGCCTGCACGGCAGTGGTGAGGTTGCCGGGCCCGAACTGCCAGGCGCCGGCGACGAACGCGGGGCCGATCAGTGCGAGCTGCTGCCAGAGGGAGCGCCGCTTCTTGCGCGCATCGACCATCGTGCGGATGGTCTCGGTCGAGATCCGGCCGTAGCCGGTGCCGGGGGTGCGGGCCGAGGCCCGAGTCTTGGTGCGCTCGCCCATGAGGGGAGCCTCCTTCTGCGCCAGGTGCGGCCGCGGCCGCGCAGTCTTCATTGACCAGGGGTGCCGCGAGCGGCGCCGGTGCATACGACCGGTGAGTCTACGAGTGGTGCGGAGGGGCGGGGCGGCATCGATCGGCGCCCCGCCCCCCGGGGGGATCAGGCCGGGACGCCGACCCGGTCGAGTCCGGCGGAGGCGAAGGCCGCCGCGATCTCGGCGTCGGCACCCGCGGGCAGCGGGAGCAGCGGGGTGCGCACCGTGGCGTG
This sequence comes from Rathayibacter sp. VKM Ac-2759, assembly GCF_009834225.1. Classification (NCBI taxonomy): domain Bacteria; kingdom Bacillati; phylum Actinomycetota; class Actinomycetes; order Micrococcales; family Microbacteriaceae; genus Rathayibacter; species Rathayibacter sp. VKM Ac-2759. The sequence continues at coordinate 3,862,717 of NZ_CP047176.1, read as the reverse complement.
GTCGAGGATGCCGCGGTTCACGAGGCCCCACTTGAGCGCGACCGTGCCCTCCATGTGCGAGCCGCGGTGGTAGACGGCCTTCGTGACGGGGAGGAGGCGCTCGTGGATCTCGTGGGCGCGGGGGTAGTCCTGCGCCTTGCCGGCCTCGATGAGCTCGATGAGCGCCTCCGGGGCGATGTTGCCGTAGCCGACGAGCAGGCCGTCGACGTCGAACATGGTGGGCAGGAGGTACTCGTCGTGGCAGGACAGCACCTGCAGCTCGGGGTACGCGGCGCGCAGGGCGGGGATCTCGGTGTACCAGCGGCGCATGTTGCGCACGCCGTTCTTGGTGGCGAAGACGCCCTCCTGCCCGGCGATCTCGAGCTGGGTGTCGAGGTCGTAGGTGGCCTTGGTGTTGTCGGGGTACTGGAACAGGATGAGCGGCAGGCCGCTCGTCTCGTAGATCTCCTGGTAGCGGGTCTGCGGGGCGCCGGTCTGGTAGCCGAAGCGCAGCCAGCCGTGCGACGGGTAGACGAGTCCCGCGGCGGCGCCCGCCGAGACCGCGCGCTCGGCCTCGAGCGCGGCGACCTTGTTGCCCTCGCCGGTGATGCCGGCGATGACGGGCACGCGGCCCTCGGTCGAGTCGACGAACGCGCGGATGACGCTGAGCTGCTCGTCGACGGTGAGGAAGGTGCCCTCTCCGGCGTGGCCGAGGACCACGAGGCTCTTGACGCCGTCGATCGATCCCAGCCAGGAGCCGAGGCGCTGGATCGCGTCGAAGTCGATGTCACCCTCGGGGGTGAACGGGGTCACGGGGGCGGGGTTCAGTCCGCGGAGGTCGAGGCTCATCGGTCTCTCCAAACTCTTCGTCGAGTGCCGCATCCCGATGATGCGAACGTTATTGGGAACGTTTGCAAGCATGCGGGGCGGGCGCGATCCTGTCAAGACCCCGCCGGTCCGGGAATCGGTCGGCGCCCGGCCTTCCCCGGGTCCGCCGCCCCCCGCACGGCGACGGGCACCGCGTGGCGCCGGGTAGCATCGGCTCCGTCGACGGCGGCCGTCGGCGGCGCGAACGGGGCCGAGGATGAGCCAGAACTTCCTGCACGGCGCGACTCTCAAGGACGTCGCAGAGCTCGCGGGGGTGAGCATCTCCACCGCGTCGCGGATCCTCGATCCGCGCAGCACGGCCCGGGAGTCGGCGACGACGCAGCGGGTGCGCGAGGCCTCCGAGAAGCTCGGCTACCGTCGCGATCACGCGGCGTCCAGCCTCCGCCGCCGGGGGACCAGCACCATCGGCGTGCTCGTGCCGCGGCTGTCGGACGCCGTCATGGGGATCCTCTACGAGGAGATCGCGCGCGAGTGCGAGCACCACGACCTCTCGGCCCTCGTCGCGACGACCCAGGACGACCCGGAGCGTGCGCGACAGGCCACCCGCTCCCTCCTGTCCCGCAAGGTCGACGCGCTGATCCTGACGACGGCACGCCTCGACGACGGCCTGCCCGGCGAGCTGCGCGCCGAGAGCATCCCGCACGTCCTCGCGCTGCGGGCCGACGGGGTCAGCCCGAGCGTGGTGACCGACGACGAGCTCGGCGGCTACCTCGCCGTCCGCCACCTCGGCGACCTGGGTCACCGGCGCATCGGTCTGATCTGCGGACCCCGCTACGCCTCCAGCGCCGTCGGCCGCCTCGCCGGGGCGCGTCGGGCGGTCGCCGAGCTCGGGCTCGACGCCGACCCCGCCCTCGTGGTCGGCGCGGGGTTCTCGGTCGAGGAGGGCGACGACTCGATGGAGCGCCTCCTCGCCCTGCCGCACCCGCCGACCGCGGTCTTCGGAGTCACGGATCACGCGGCCATCGGCGCGATGGCGGCGATCGCCCGCCACGGCCTCACGACTCCGGGCGACGTCTCGGTCGTCGGGTACAACGACATCCCTCTCGCGCGCCACCTGCCCACGCCGCTCAGCAGCGTCCGGGCCTCGCTCGACCTGATCGCGCAGAGCGCGGTGAGGATGCTGGTCGACGGCGGTCGCGACGACCACATCGTGCTGCCGCCGACGATGATCCCCCGGGCGACCAGCGGCCGACCGGCCTAGGGGTCAGTCGGGGCGCGACGAGGTGTCGGTCGGCCACTCCGAGTACCACTCGGGCTCCTCGGCCGCCTGCTGGTCCTCGAGGCGGACGGGGTGCGGCCGGAGACCGCTCCGGCGCGCCTCCATCTCGGTGACGATCGCCTCGTCCCCGGGGAGCCCCTCCGGGCCCCCGGCGCTGTCGGCGAAGAGCTGGCTGGACGGGCCGATCAGCATCTCGGCCTCGTCCCGGTCGCCGTCCTCGGTGAGGCCCACGAGCATCACGGTGTCGGAGGTGCGCTCGAGCGCGAGATCGCGGGCGTAGGCGAGCAGAGCGTGGGCCACGGTGTCCCCGACCAGGAGGCTGCCGCCGGCGTATCGGAGTCGTTTCATGGCTCAACCCTCCGCCGCGCTCATCGGTCGGGGGAGGGGGTTACGCTCGCGCCGCGTCGCGGCTACGGAGGCGGCGTCAGCCCGTGAAGACCGTGGAGGAGCGGCGCTCGTACCAGTGGGCGAGGTGCTCGCCGGCGCGGAGGACGTGCTCGCGCATGATGTCGGCGGCGCGGTCTCGATCGCCGGCCACGAAGGCCTCGACGATCTGCTCGTGCTCTCGGAAGTTCTCCTCGCGGTGGCGGGAGTTCTCGCGAAGCACCAGGCCCGAGACGTTGCGCGGGAAGGCGTCGTTGATCTCGTTGAGCATGCGGCCGAGGCGCGTGTTGCCGGACGCCCGGTAGATCAGGCCGTGGAACTGGTCGTTCGCGGTGCCGTCGCGGTCGTCGGCGGTGCCGGCCGCGACGGCCAGCGAACGCTCGTACATGGCGGTGTTGACGGCGCGCAGCTCGGCGATGGTCGCGTCGTCGAGGCGGTCGACGGCGCGGCGGGCGGCGAGCGACTCGAGCTCGGCGCGCACCTCGTAGGCCTCGCGCACCTCCCACGGCACCGGCACGCGCACGACGGCTCCGCGGTTCGGGACGACCTCGATGAGCCCGCCGGTCTGCAGCTGGCGAAGGGCCTCGCGCACCGGCGTGCGGCTGATGCCGAACTGCGAGGCGAGATCGGCCTGGCGCAGCGGGGCGCCGATCGGGATCTCTCCCGACATGATCTTCGCGCGGATGCGCGCGGCCAGATCGTCGACGAGTGCGTTGTCGCCCTGGATGGTCACGGCGTGATCCCCCCTGATCGAGCGGCCGAACTGCCGGCCGGGATCCAATCATGGCAGGAGTTGGATCCCTTTCCGGAGCGGCGCCCGCCTGTTCTCTCGGCGAGCGGGGCGGGCCTCGGCCGGGTGGGGTCTAGGGCGCGGCGGGCTTCGGCGTCCGCGCCGCGGAGGTGAGGAGGGACGCGCCCGCGACCACGACGAGCACGACGATCATCGCGCCGCGGAGGCCGTAGTGCTCGCCGAGGAAGCCGAGCAGCGGCGGCCCGACGAGGAACGCGACGTAGCCCGCGGCGGCGACCGCGCCGACCGTCGTGGTGGGGTCGTCGCTCTCGCCCGCGGCCGACAGCGTGACCGGGAAGCCGAGCGCCGCGCCGAGCCCCCAGAGCAGCACGGCGAGGCCGGCGACGACGACGCTGTCGGAGAAGACGACGAGCGCGATCCCGGCCGCCGACACGAGGGCGCTGACGCACAGCACGGCGGGCTTGCCGAAGCGGGCGAGGAGGGGCTCGCCCGAGAAGCGGCCGATCGTCATGGCGAGCGCGAACCCGGCGAAGACGAGCGAGCCCACCGTCGCGCTGGCCCCGTGGCCGTCGACCATGATCAGCGGCAGCCAGTCGCCGGCCGAGCCCTCGGCGAGGGCGAGCGCGAGGACGATGAGGCCGAGGAACACGATGCGCCGCTGCTTCCAGACGGCGAGCTGGGCGCCGAGTCCGGGGGAGCCCGCGCCGCCCGCCTCCTGCCGGCCCGTGGTCGCCGGGATCTTCGGCACCGCCCAGAGCATCGCCGCCAGCGCGAGGGCGGAGACGACGAGGAGGTGGATCCAGACCGGGAACGCGATCGCCGTCATCGCGATGCCGGCGAGCGCGCCGATCACCGAGCCGAGGCTGTAGCAGCCGTGCAGGACGGGCAGGATCGACCGGCCGGAGGCCTGCTCGATCGCGGCGCCCTCGATGTTGATCGCGATCTCGGCCAGGCCGAAGCCGGCGCCGACGCCGACGAGCCCGATGAACACTCCGATGCCCTGGCCCAGACCGGCCGAGCCGGCGAGGAGGGCGAGGCCGGTGACGAAGGAGGCGCCTCCGATGATGATCGGCCGGCGCGCGCCGAAGCGGCGCACCAGGGCCGCGGAGCAGAGGATGCCCGTCATCGAGCCGACCGAGATGCCGAAGAGGATGAGCCCCATCTCGGCGGTGCTCGCCTGCACCAGATCGCGCACGGCGGGGGTGCGCACGATGAACGAGGCGAGGCCGATGCCGATCGTGAGCATGAAGGCGAAGATCGCGGCCCGGCGGCGGCGCAGCGGCGGCGACAGCGGCGCGCGCGTGGAGGTCCGGGCGGCGTCGACAGTCATGCCTCCGAGCCTAGGGGGAGCCTCCGACACCGCGGGTGCGGGTTCTGCTGTCGAGGCATGCACGCCTGCGGCAGCCGACACCGACGGCGTCCGATCCTGCCGGAGGTTCTCCGCCCCGGCGTCTGAGCGGCTACCTTCCGTCGTGTGATCGATCGACCGCCCGCCGAGCCGCTCCGCGCCCTGGGGTGGTCGGCAACACACGCCCCGGGCCTCCGCCTCGAGTCGGCCGGACTGCGCGGCTACCACTTCGGCCGGGCGTGGTCGCGTACGGGCACCTACCAGTCGGTGATGGAGCCCGGCGCCGTGTCGATGGTCCTACCGGAAGAGGGGACGGGCGTGATCGTGCACGACGGGGTCGAGACCCCCTACTCGCCGCACGACCTGATCGTCCTCGACGGAGCGCTCGGCTCGACGACGGAGCTGCACGAGCCGACCGCCCGCTACCTGTGGCGCTTCGACGCGTCGCGGTTCGACCGGCTCTCCTCCCTGGCGCTGTTCGGCGTGGCGCTCCCGGTGCGGCAGGGTGTCTGGGGGTCGGCGCGAGGGTTCACGAACAGCCTGATCCAGGGCGAGCCGGAAGCGATGCTCTCGCCCCTCACGGTCCGCGCGAGCGAGAACCTGCTCGCCGCGGTCCTCGACTCCGCCGCCTCCGACCTCGATCGGCGTAGCCCTGAAGAGGTCTACCCGGAGGCGCTCGCGGTACTCGCCGCACGCCGGTGCGATCCGGCGTTCACCGTCACGCGGCTCGCCAGCGAGTTGCGCGTGACGGCGCGGACTCTGCAGCGCGCCTTCGAGACGGGCGAGCGCACGGCGTGCGAGGTGCTCGACCGGGCGCGAGCCGAGACCCTGCGCGCCCGGCTGGGCGGGGTGGACCGGGCGGAGGGGGAGTACGCGCGTCTCGCGGCCGCGTCGGGCTTCGACTCGGCCGACCAGGGCCGCCGAGCCGTCGCGCGCCTGCTGCGGGGGATCTCGAAGCGGCGGTGAGGATGCGCGCGCCTTCGCAACGGCATTCTCACCTGCAGTGTTCTGCCGGGCGATAGAGGCCGGAGAAGGCTGTCTCGAAGATTCGTGCGCCGAAACGGAATTCGGTAGATCCACTTGTTGCTACGCCTCGCGGAGGCCGTAAGCGGCGAGGCGTCATAGCCGCTGCCATCCTCTCTGCACAGCACGCGCCCTTACCGGGGGTATCTGAAGAGGTCTCGAGGCTCTTGCCGAGCGGAGGCTAGGAGGGCGGGAGAGCGGGAGTTCTTCCGCCCCCGAACGGTGCAGGGGCGGTCGAAGTGGAGGGATGCGGCATCGCGTGCAAGTTCAACGGACACTGAACTCTTCCTCCTCCGCGAAGCCTTCTGCGGACCGTATCCGCTCGGGCTCGGCGCGCACGCACGTCCGACGTTCGATCCGACGAGAATTTTTCCACGATCGAGGCTCGCCATTGGCGAGGAAGACCTGATCCCTCTGACGGACTGCTGGGACGCGCGGATGCTTTCCATGGCTCAGCGTGAGTGAGGGCCTCACCAGATGTGGCAAGGCCCTCACTCACTCTTCTCTGTTCGATACGGGGGCGGAGTCAGCCGCTCCTAGGCGCAGTCGGGGCCTTTGACGTAGAACACGGCGCCGTCGTTGGAGACGACGTCGGTGACGCCGGTGTTGGCCTGGCTCCAGCCGCTCGGGCCGCCTCCCCAGAGGACGCCGTTGGAGTCGAGGGCCTGGACCTGGGTGACGCCGTTGGTGTCGCGGGTCGAGTAGACCGAGACGATGCCCGTGGGCTGGGGGCTTCCGCCGTAGAGCGCTCCGGTACCGTCGTACACCTGGCCGTCCTTGACGTAGAACACGGCGCCGTCGTTGGAGACGACGTCGGTGACGCCGGTGTTGGCCTGGCTCCAGCCGCTCGGGCCGCCTCCCCAGAGGACGCCGTTGGAGTCGAGGGCCTGGACCTGGGTGACGCCGTTGGTGTCGCGGGTCGAGTAGACCGAGACGATGCCCGTGGGCTGGGGGCTTCCGCCGTAGAGCGCTCCGGTACCGTCGTACACCTGGCCGTCCTTGACGTAGAACACGGCGCCGTCGTTGGAGACGACGTCGGTGACGCCGGTGTTGGCCTGGCTCCAGCCGCTCGGGCCGCCTCCCCAGAGGACGCCGTTGGAGTCGAGGGCCTGGACCTGGGTGACGCCGTTGGTGTCGCGGGTCGAGTAGACCGAGACGATGCCCGTGGGCTGGGGGCTTCCGCCGTAGAGCGCTCCGCTACCGTCGTACACCTGGCCGCCGATGACTGCGGGTGCGGTTACCTGGGCCGATGCAGTGAGAGTGCCCGATGCGGCGTTGAAGATGCTGTTTCCGCCCCTCGCCGGAACGACGATGTCGGGAAGGGTGACCGAGCCGTCCGCCTGGGTGAAGCCGTTCCAGGTGCTCCCGCCGCTCGCGAAGGTGTAGCCGTTCGCCAGGGTCACGGAGACGGGTTCGCCGGCACCGGCCGGGGTCGTCCCATCTGTCGTCAGCTGGACCTTGACGCCGACGATGTCGCTGCACGGGGTGCCCGAATAGCTGGGCAGGGTGAAGGCGAGGGTCGGGTTGCCGGAAGCGGCGGCGAAGGGCGCTCCGACCGCCATCGCCACGACTGGCACCGACCAGGCCGTTCCCTTCACCAGGGTGCGACGGCCTACGCCATCGGGGTTGGGGACCGTCCAGTCCTCGCCGATCTTGATGTCTCGCATGGGCAGGTCGTCTCTGGTCACAGTGTTCTCCGTCTGATCTATTCGGGTGGGGATCGAATAGATCGTGACGGAATCTCGGCTATTTCATGACGGTTCTTCGTGTTTATGTCCGGTACTGGTGGAAAGAAATGGCCGTTTTCTGTCCCTTGTCGACGCGGCGAGCTCGTGCTGATTGACTCCAGAACCAGGCGAAGCGCCTCCGGCCGCGCGGCGGTCGAGAAAGGACCCGACACCTCGCCCACGGAGGAGTGCCGCTATGCCCTCTGCGTCGGTGGTCTCCACGTCGCTGCGCGGCGCCGAGGGCGCGTCGTGGTTCCGGCACCGCGGAGTGGAGGTCGTCGACGCCGAGGGACTCCAGCTCTATGCCAATGAGATCCATGATGCGAATACCCGCCTCACGCGGGTCTGGCACAGCCGGATCGATATCGATGTCCATATCGGGAGCAGAGACTCGTCGATCGTCCTGATTCAGATCGAGGGGGTGGCTCTCCTCGAGATGGAGGGGGAGGGGAGCGTGAGAGAGCTCCATCCCGGCGGATTCGCCCTCTTTCCCGCGGGGACGACATTCTCGATGCGATCGACCGGAGAAGTCGCCCGGTACGAGGCGAGCTTCGATCTCGGGAACCTCCCTCCGGCATTCCGAGAGAGGGTCGCCTCCGGACTCGTCGAGAACGAACCGCTCCCCGGCTATCGCCAACTGGTCGTGGGCGCCGCGAGCAGTGCGCTGACGTTCGAGCTGGCGTCGGCCCAGCCGGGTTTCGCCTTCTTCCTCCACGGGTTCACCTCGTTCGTCACTGCCCTCATCGTGCAGACACTCGAGGACCGGGCAGTGAAGTCGGGCAGAGGCGCCTCCCTGTACGACCTGGCGCTCCGAGTGATCGAACGCGAATCGAAGGATCCGGACTTCGCGGTCACCGAACTCGCGGATGCGGTAGGGGTATCACTGCGGCACCTCCGCCGGGTATTCGCTGAGCACGGAACCACTCCGACGTCGGCCCTCCGGGACGAGCGGCTGAGAACGGCGTACGGATTGCTCTCCGCTCCCGCTGGAGGGGCCCGGGTCTCCCGGGAGGCGATCGCCCATCTCTCCGGATTCCGTGACGCGCGAACTCTGCGTCGGGCACTCGACCTGTCTGCCGGCGAGAGGGGCAGGGGTAGCGGAGGCGGCGCCTCCGACTGGTGACGCGGCCGTCGGTGCGCGCTCGCGACGCGGGGAGAGGGTCGCAGGCAGAAGAGTCCTGCTCGAGTGTCGCGACGTCGTCGGGACCCGCTCGGGAGCAGATCGACGAGGAACGCCGGGCTCGGTCCGAGTTCGCCGTTTCCCTGCTTCGAAGCCGTCCTCGTCCTCAGCTCCGCTCACCGTGGCGCGGGAGCGGCGACGCCTCACTTCGCGCGGAGGGACCGGGTCCTGTCGTTCATGGCGGAGCCGACGTAGCTCGTGCTGCCCGCGTAGCCGTAGCTGCTCCCGCCGAAGCCGGTGGTCTCGTAGATCTTCACGGTGCAGCCGTTGTAGACCGCGAAGGAGCTGACGCGTCCGTACCAGCCGGAGCCGATGTCGGTGGTGGGCTTCACGGTGGTGCCGTTGCAGGCGGAGGAGTCGGTGATCGAGAGCGAGCTCCCTCCGTAGTCGGCGTCGTCGTAGAGCCGGGCGAGGACGTACGTCGCGGCGGCGCTCGCGGGCGACGCGGCGCGGCTCGCCGCGGGTGCCGTCGTCGAGTCGACGACCGTCAGTCCCGTCTCCTCGAGGACCTTCCGGTCCAGGTCCTCGCCGAGCGGCGCGCAGAGCTCGCGGGCGAGCTCGGTGATGACGATGCAGTTCTGCGCACCCGTCGCATCGAGCGGATCGGCGCCCGCCGTCGGCGCGAGGGCTCCCGCGGCGAGGGCGGCGCTGAGGCCGAGGGCGGCTGCGGATCGGCGCACCGGAGTGCCCGTGGTCGTGGACATGTCGTCTCCCGGAGAGGTCAGCACCCGCCTGGTAGCGTGTGCAGGGTCAGCATGTCGAGGACCGCTCACTGCTGTCAACGACACCCCGAGCGCCGCTCGAAACGGATTCTGAGACGATCCGCCGGGGATCGGACAGCACACAGTGTGAGCACACCCTCGGAAGCGACCGATGCGTCCAACGGCGCCACCCGGCCCGTCGAGGGTGACGCTGCGCTGATCGACGCGGCTCGGCGCGGGGATCGGGCGGCGTTCGGCCGGCTCTACGACCGGCATGCGGCGACGACGTACCGGTACGTGCTCAGCATCGTCCGCGAGACGAGCGACGCCGAGGACGTCGTCCAGGACGTGTTCATCACCACCTGGGCGCGGATCGGCGACATCAGGATCGTCGACACGTCGGCGCTGCCGTGGCTGCTGACGACCGCCAGGTTCACCGCGCTGAACCATCTGCGCGCCACGACCCGCGCCCGCCGGCGCACCGAGGAGGGCGATCTCTCCGGTCACGCCGTGCGCCGCGATCCCACCGAGGAGGAGGTCACCCGGCGGCTGCTGTTCGCGGCGATCGAGGAGGCCGTCGCGGGCCTCTCCGACACCGATCAGGCGCTGTACTACCTGTGCATCGAGCAGGGCAGCAGCTACGCCGACGCCGCGGAGGCCCTCGGCGCCAGTCACGGGGCGGTCCGGAACCGGCTCAGCCGGCTCCGTGGCACCCTCCGCACCGCGCTGCGCCCTTTCGAGAGGGAATTCTGATGACCACCGATCCAGGCCCCACCCCGGAGCAGCTCGCCCGGATGCGCTCGAAGATCCTGTCCGGGCTCACCCCGAGGAGGCACCGGTCGCGGCGCCGCATCATCGGCTTCAGCCTGGTCGTGGTCGTCGCGATCGGGACCAGCGCCGCCGCGATCGCGGTCGTGCACGCGAGCGCCGACCGCGCGAACACCGGATTCGACTGCTACACCGTCGCCGACATCGCCGCCGAGCACACCACGACCCAACCCGTCGACAGCGACCGCGACACGACGGCGCTGCGGGCGCTCGAGGATCGCGTCGCGACGGCGCTGGAGTGGTGCGGGGCGAGCTGGAGCGCGGTGCCCGACGAGCCGGGCGCCGGCACCGGCCCGGTCGACGTCCCGTACCCGACCGCCTGCGTCCTGTCCGACGACCGCATCGGCGTGTTCCCGAACCGCGACGACGACCCCACCGACTCGTTCTGCGAGGCCCTCGGCGCGACAGCGCCGCGCCTGTAGGACCCATCGACTCATCCGGCGGAAGTGAAGGGGAACACACAGGGGGAAGAAGGGGGAGGACGGCACCCGTCGCGGGCAGGCTCTGGGGAGAGCGGCCGGCGACGGGTGCCGGGGCGGGGGCTCCGCTCAGTCGAGGTCCGGAGAGTGCTGGAGGTGGCGAAGCTCGGCGCGGGAGGTGACGCCGAGCTTGCGGTAGACGGTGCGGAGCTGGGTCTTGACGGTGTTGACGCTGACGGAGAGGGCGGCGGCGATCTCGGCGCTGCTCAGTCCGTCGGCGGCGTGCTCCGCGACCAGGCGCTCGCGGGCGGTCAGCATCGCGGGGAGGAAGGGCCCCTCGCCGTCCGGAGCGCGCAGCCGTTCTGCGACATCGACGTCGCCCAGGGCGGTGAGCAGGCGCGCCGCCTCGGCGCGGAGATCCGGGGGGAGGAAGGCGAAGGGGTTGAAGAGCTGGTGCGCGTGCGCGATGAGGACGGCCTCGGTCAGCAGGTCGCCGCGGCGGGAGGTGCGGGGGGTCGCGACGGCGGTCGCGAGCAGAGCGGGCACGAGCACGCGCGGGCGGGAGCCGTCGACGTCCAGCAGGGGCGCGGCGATCTGGAGCGCGGCACGGTTCTTGCTCTCGCGGGCGAGCCGCATCGCGCGCACCGCGGCGGGGAACTGGCGGAAGAGGGGAGCGGTCGCGGTGGGTCGATCGAGGGACTCGTGGCGTCCGAGCTCGCGCGCGCGGGTCGAGAGCAGCATCCGCACGATCGCGATCTGCGCGGCGTTGACCGGATCGTGTCTCTGCCCGGTCGGCAGGGTCGCGAGGAACGCGTCGAGCTCGTTGCGCAGCCGGCGGGCGGCATGGGGCTCCCGGGTCGCGATCGCGCGGGTGAGGAAGTAGGAGGCCCAGTGCTTGAAGACCTCGTTCGTCCCGATCCCCGCGAGCAGATCGTGGCCGGAGGAGAACACGAGGTGCGCGGACTGGATGAGCGACTCCGCGAGGCGCGCCTGGGTCGAGGAGGCCGGCTCCCACCAGTCCTCCGGACTCGGCGGCGGGCGCTTGTCGAGCCAGGTCTGCGCGGTCGCGATGCGCCCGTGGAGGGCGTGGAGGTACGCGATGGCCCCGGAGGATGCGCGCTGCATCATCCGGTGCCCGACGGTCACCGCCCAGTCGTCGCTCTCGACGTAGTCGAGCACCGCCCCGTCGAGATCGCCGGAGCGCTCGAGAGCGAGGCCCCACTGGTAGTGCATCTCGGGCAGGGCGCCCGCCAGCTCGGGAGTGGCCTCGATCGACTGCCGCCGGCGCAGCTCGTGCGCGGCGGCGATGAGGCGCTCGACCTCCGCTCCTGCTCCGGCCGCCCGCGCGGCGACGATCCGGGCGGTCAGCAGGGCGAGCCGGTCGAGGTCGTCACCGGGTTCAGTGGTCGCGGTGATGAGGCGGTACGTGGACGGGTGGTCCTCGCCCTCGAGCAGTCGGGAGAGGTAGTCGCGCACGAACCGCAGACGGGGCCGGCTCGTCAGCACCGGACCCGGCAGCCGGTCGATGACCGCCAGCAGCTCTCGGGGCGAGCCCTGCATCAGCTCGGCCCAGCCCCGATCGATGATCGAGAGGACGCCGTCCCAGTCCGCGCTCGAGAGGGCGCGGTCGAGCTGCGCCATCGTGGGAGATCGGTCGGTCGGATGCATTCCGCCCAGTGTCGTCCTGAACGGTGACTCGAGGGGCGGTCTGCTCATCCCGTCTCGCGCCCAGTAGAGGGGCTTGCGGGGAGGCCCGCCGATCGGATTCTGCTATTTTGTCGCGGAAGTCGGCGCGGGTCGCGCAGCACTGCGCGCGCCGCCGCCTCCCGACCTCGGTCGCACGTGCCGGGTCGCTCCTGCCCGGCGACGCCCGCTCGACAGAATGGATCCGCTCCGGCTACGATTGGATCCAATAGCTGATGGGGCCGGTCGGTCCACCACCGCCCGGGAGGCCGCGTGACTGCCCTGCTGGTCGTGATGGTGGCGGGGGCGTCCACCTCCCTCGCGCTCGGCCTCGCGGGCCGGCGCCGGGTCGGTCGCGGCTGGCTGGTCGCCGAGGCGGCGATGCTCGCGGCCATGCTCGACGTGCACCTCGCCGGGCTGGTACCGGCGCCGATCTGGTCACTGCTGCTCGCGGGCTGCGCGCTCACGGCGGCGCTGCTCGACCGGGTGCGCCCCGGTAGGCGCCGCCACGGAGCCGACGCCCTGCACGGCGTCGGGATGCTGCTCGCCTCGGTGCTGGTGCTCGTCGCCGATGCCGCCCCGGCGGCCGTCTCCACTCCGCACGCCCACGGCGCCGGGCTCGCGCTGCCGCTCACCCTCGCCGTCGGCGCGTACGCGGTCTGCGCGGTCGGAGCCGCCCTGCGCGGCCGACCCGACGGAGTCGACACCGCGCGCAGGCTCGCCTCGCTGGCCGGACTCGTCGCCATGGGCGCGATGGCCGCGGTCGGCTGACCCCCAGACATCCCCCCGAACCAGAGAGAAGGAGACGCCGCATGATCATCGACGCCTACAACACCACCCAGGACCGTCGCGGCCGCAGCGACTACCTCAGCGGAGTGCGCCCCGGCGAGCAGCCTCCCGCCTACACGCCGTTCGACCCGCGCCGCATCCTCGACCGGATGGACGCCGCGGGAGTCGACCGCGCGATGGTCTGCTCGCTCGCGCAGGGCATCGAGAACGACTTCCTGATGGAGCTCGTCGCGAAGCACCCCGACCGGCTCTTCGGCTTCGGCCAGGTCATGCCGCAGTGGGAGAACGCGACCGACGAGATCCGCCGCTTCGCCGACGGCGGGCTGGTGGGGCTCAAGCTGCACCCGAGCCTGCACGGCTACCACGTGGCCGATCACGGGCTGCTCGATCCGCTGTTCGCGGTCTGCGAGGAGCTCGGGCTGCCGGTGCTGATCAACGCGCTCGACGACGCGTTCTGCGCGCCGTTCGCGATCGAGGAGATCGCGAAGGGCTTCCCGGGAGTGCCGACGATCATCGCCCACATGGGCGCGGTCTGGAACGTGCCGGAGGCGATCATCGTCGCCGAGCGGAACCCGCACATCTACCTCGAGACCTCGGCGACGCTGATGAGCGACGTCAAGCGCGCCTACGCGCGGCTCGGCGCCGAGAAGATCCTGCTGGGCTCGGAGTGGCCGGGCAGCGACTTCGACCTCGAGCGGATGAAGATCGCGAAGGCGATCCCCGACGAGGCCGACCGCGCGCTGGTCGAGGGCGGCAACATGGCGCGGATCCTGGGCTGGTCGTGAGCGATCGGCCGACGCTGAGCGGTCCGCCCGCGGGCATGCCGGAGGGGGACCGCGAGCTGCTCGAGGTCGCCTCCGCGATCCTCGACGCGCGCTACCGCGAGGGGGTGCATGAGGTGGCGGCGGCGCTGCGGCTGGCCGACGGGCGGGTCGTGACCGGCCTGCACGTCGAGGCGAGCGCGGGGCGCGCCTCCGTCTGCGCCGAGGCGGCCGCGCTGAGCGCCGCGATCGTCGCGGGCTCGCCGGTGGTCGCGATCGTCGGAGTGCTGCAGCGCCCCGGAGGCTCGCGGCACCTCATCGAGCCGTGCGGCGTCTGCGCCGAGCTGCTGGGCGATCACGCTCCGGAGGCGTCCGTCTGGGTCGCCGTCGACGACGCGTTCGCCCCGGTGCGGGTCGCCGCCCTGCTCCCGTACCGCCGCCGCCGCGCCGCCCGGCCGGTCTGACGCGGTCGAGTGTTCAGGAGTTGTCGCACTCGGTGCTCGAGTACGACAACTTCTGGAGGCTCGAGCGCGCGAGGCTCCTCCACAAGCCGAGTATCCCGAGGTTTTACCTCGGTGAAACAGTCCCGACCTCCGAGAGGACTCCGAGACTCGCAGACTGTGCGGGCGGAGTCGCTCCCGCGCACCACCGGAAGGATCCACCCGCATGCTCGCCGTCTCCGGCACTCCCGTCCTGATCGTCGTCGACATCCAGGGCGGCGCGGGATCGGGCCTCCCGACTCCCGGCATCCCCGTGATGAGCGGTCGCGAGGAGCGCGCGCCGCGCGTACGCGACCTGATCGCGCACTGCCGCTCGGCCGGGGTGCCCGTCGTGTTCCTGCAGGAGGTGCACAAGCCCTCCCTCGTCGACATCGGTCGCGAGCTCGACGGTGCGGAGGGCGTGCACTGCCTCGAGGGCGACCCGAGCACCGAGCTCGCGTCGTGGATCGAGCCGCGGCCCGAGGAGTTCGTGATCCGCAAGCGCCGCTACTCCGCCTTCTTCGGCACCGAGCTCGAGATCGTGCTGAAGTCGTACCGCGCGGGCACGGTCCTGCTCGTCGGCGGTCTCACCGACGTCTGCATCCACTACACGGCGGTGGATGCGCACCAGCACGACTACGCCGTCCGGGTGCTCACCGACTGCGTCGCCGGCTCGAGCGAGCGCGCGCACACGGCGGCGCTCGAGGCGATCGAGTACCTCCAGCGCGACGCGCTCGTCACCGCGGCCGACGTGCACGACTGGCTGGACGCCCGAGATGCCTGAGCTGCTGATCGGCCGCGTCCGCACGATGGACCCCGACCGCCCCGAGGCGGAGGCGCTCCTCGTCGTCGGCGAGCGGATCGCCGCCGTCGGCGGCGTCGGCGAGGTCCGGGCGGCGGCGCCCGAGGGCACGGTGGAGGAGCGGTTCGACGGAGTCCTCCTCCCCGGCCTCATCGACGCCCACTCGCACGCCCAGCGCGCGGGCCTCAAGGCGCTGCAGCTGCTCGACCCCGCCGCCGGCGCCGAGGCGTTCTCGGCCGCGATGCTCGCCGACGCCGATGCCGACCCCGACGCCCCCGACTGGGTCGGCGACGCGCCGCCGACCCCCGCCGACCGCCGGGCGGCGCTCCTCCGCGTCCAGCCGCTGCTGCACGAGCTGGGCTTCACCGGCGTCGTCGACCCGGCTGTCACGCTCGACGAGCTCGCCGCCTACCGCGCCGCGCACGCCCGCGGCGAGCTGTCGCTCCGGGTGGTGGCGATGCCGTATCCCGAGCTGGGCACGCCGGCCGTGCCCGGAGTCGACGCGGCGCTGGAGCTGCTCGACGCGGTCGGCGGCGTCACCGGGGACGGCGACGACCGCCTCCGTCTCGGCCCGATCAAGGTCTACTACGACGGCGAGGGGATGAAGGGGCAGGCGCTGCTCGAGACGCCGTGGCCCGGAGGCGATCACGGCGTGCAGAGGATCGCGACGGAGGAGTTCGTGCGGCTCGCCGCGGCCTGCGTCGCCCGGGGCTGGGGGCTCGGAGTGCACGCGGTCGGCAGCCGCGCCGTCGCCGAGGTGCTCGACGCGCTCGAGGCGGCGGGGACTCCGGAGGCGCTCGAGGCGCTGCGCTGCCAGCTCATCCACGCCTACCTCGAGCCGAGCGCCGGGAGCCGCGAGCGCGCGGCGCGCCTCGGCGTGATCGCCTCGCTCCAGCCGTCGATCGCGTGGAGCAACGCGGCCGGTCTGTCGGCCCGGCTCGGCGAGCGGGCGGGGGACGTCAATCCGATGCGCGCGTGGCTCGACTCGGGCGCGGTGATCGCGATGGGCTCCGACGCGCCCTACTTCCCGTTCGATCCGCGGGCCGTCGTCGCGACGGCCGCGAGCAGGCGGATGCGCGGTGCGAGCGCGCCGACCGGACCGGCGCAGGCGCTCACGGTGCTCGAGGGGCTCGAGGCGTACACGCGGGGAGCGGCTCGCGCCTCCTTCGCCGAGGGCGACCGCGGGATGCTGCGCCAGGGCCTCCTCGCCGATCTCGTCCTGCTCGACGTCGATCCGGCGCAGTGCTCGGCCGAGGAGTTCGCCGGGGCCCGCGTGCTGCGGACCGTGGTCGGCGGGACGGTCGTCTTCGAGCGGGGAGCACGCGAGATGTAATCCAGCCGAAACACAATTGGATGCGCATTGTTCTACATTGGATCCAAGTTGAACGAGTGCCTGCGCTCTGCGCGGTGCCTCGGCGACAGGCCGCGATACCCGCGCGGCCCCCCGATCCGCCCCGACGCACCACCCGTATCCCTTGGAGGACAGCACCATGGTCAGGAAGAGCATGCTCGCCGGCGTCGCGCTGGCGGCCGTCGCGACGCTCGCGCTCAGCGCCTGCGGCACGACCGCGAGCACCACGCAGAACACCGATGCCGCCGGAGGAACCACCGACACCATCAACGCGGAGCTCTGGTACGCGCCGTCGACCTTCGACCCCGCCAAGGCCTCCGCCGACGCCGACGTCACCGTCGCCCGCCTCGGCTTCGACACCCTGCTGCGCCAGGGCGAGACCGAGGGCTACATCGGCGGCCTCGCCAGCGACTGGAACGCCGTCTCGGCCTCCGAGTACACCTTCACGATCCGCGACGGCGCGACCTGCGCCGACGGCACCGCGATCACCCCCACGGTCGTCGCCGACTCCTTCTCCTACCTCACCGGTCTCGACGACTCGGGTGCCCAGACCTGGAAGAACCAGGCCTTCGGCCCCGGCGACGCGACCTTCACGCCCGACGACGCGACGAGCACCCTGACCGTCTCGCTCAGCCAGCCCTACTCGCAGCTGCTGGGAGGCGTCACCCGCCCCGGCACCGGCATCATCTGCCCCGCGGGCCTCGCCGACCCCGAGGGCCTCGCCGCGGGTACCGTCGACGGCGCCTGGTCGGGCCCCTACACGCTCTCCGACCTCTCGGCCGGCGTGAGCGCCGCGTACACGCTGCGCGACGACTACGACGCGTGGCCCGCGTGGGAGAACGTCGAGGGCGAGCCCGCCGAGACCATCAACCTCACCGTGCAGGCCGACTCGAACACGAGCGCCAACCTGCTCGAGTCGGGCGGTGTCGACCTCGCCCGCTTCTACGACGCCAACGCGCTGCGCTTCGCGGACGACGACGCCTACTCCACCGTCACCTTCCCGAGCTCGGCCTACAACCTGGTCTTCAACGAGGCTCCGGGATCGGGCTCGATCTTCGACGGCAACGAGGAGCTCCGCGCCGCCGTCGCCCAGGCCATCGACACCGAGGGCTTCAACCAGGCGGGCCTCGACGGCCTCGGAGTCGCGCAGTACACGGTCAACGCCGCCAGCTACCGCTGCGCGCTCGACGACCCGTCGATGGTGCAGACCTACGACCCCGCCGCCGCCGCGAAGGTGCTCACCGGGCAGACGATCCGCCTGCTGATCATGTCGAACTGGGACCCGGCCGCCGACTACCTGGCCGAGTCGCTCCGCGCCGCCGGCGCCACCGTCACGGTCTCGGCTCCCGACCCCGCCGACTGGTCGAAGCAGATGCGCACCGAGCCCGGCACCTGGGACGTCGCCGTCGCCGCGGAGAACGCCGGCCCCGGCCTCATCCACGCGACCATCGCCCGCTACCTCGGCCCGACCTACGCCGAGGGCGGCACCAACGTCGCCTCCAGCGACAACCCCGAGGGCGTCGCGTACTACGACGCCGCGATGGCCGCGACCGACACCGAGACGCAGTGCGAGAACCTGCTCGCCGCCCAGAAGACGATCCTCGAGCGCGTCGACATGACGCCGCTGATCACCGACACGCACCGCTACGTGGCCCGCTCCGGCTTCGCCACCTACGTGTTCTCGGGCTACTGGGACATCTCGGCCATGCGGATCCTCTCCTGAGGCCGCACGACCTGACCCCGTGACGATCCGCCCGAGCCGGACGACACCGTCCGCACGAACCGAGGAGACACCGCGATGAGCACCACGACCGCAGAGCCCTCCTCGTCGACCGGCTCGGGCGCCGCTCGCGCCTCGACCCTGGGCGGCGCGTGGCGGAGGTTCCTCCTCCGCCGCGCGCTCGGCCTGCTCGTCAACCTCGCACTGCTCGTGCTGGTGACGTTCCTGATCGTCCAGCTCATCCCGGGCGACCCGGCGATCGCGATCGCGGGGGAGTCGGCGGGCCTGGCGCAGGTCGAGCTCGTCCGCAGCCAGCTCGGGCTCGACCAGCCGGTGCTCGTGCAGCTCTGGACCTACCTGACCGGAGTCGTCCAGGGCGACTTCGGCGCCTCGTTCCGCTACAAGATCCCGGCGATGGACCTGGTGACGACGGCGCTGCCGTACACGCTCACCATCACCCTCGCCGCGGTGCTGCTGCTCCTCGTCCTCGGCATCGCGCTGGGCACCTCGGTCGGAGTCGCGACCCGCGGCGATCGGCGGCGCTGGCTCGACGCGGTGTTCAACACGGTCACCGGCCTCGTCTCGTCGGTGCCCACCTACGTGCTCGCGACCGGCTTCGTCGTCGTCTTCGCGGTGCTGCTCAAGGTGCTGCCGCCCGCCTACTCGCCGGCCTACGACTTCGGCCAGGCGGCGATCCTCCCGATCGCCTCGCTCACCGTCGGAGGCACCTGCTCGGTCGCGAGGATCGTCCGCCGCGAGACGGCCGTGATCCTCGAGCAGGACTACATGCGCACGGCCCGCGGCTGGCGCCTCCCCGCGCTCACCCTCTACGCCAAGCACATGCTGCCCAACCTGCTGACGACGGCGCTGACGCTCTCGGGCATCATCCTCACCGCGCTGCTCGGCTCGGCCCTCATCACGGAGGCGGTCTTCGCCTGGCCGGGGCTCGGCGGCGTGATCGTGCAGGCGATCGCCATCGACAAGGACTACCCCGTGATCCGCGCCGCCGTCTTCGTGATCGGACTCGTCTCGCTCGTGATCACCCTCGTCATCGACGTCATCCTGGGTCTCATCGACCCGCGCACCCTCGGAGAGCAGCGTGGCTGAGACCCTCCCCGCCGTCGCCCTGGCCGACGCCCCGGCGCGGCCCCGCTCGTTCCACTGGAACGCCGGCCTCGTCATCGGCCTCGCGCTGCTCGGGATCATCGCGCTCGTCGCGATCATCGCCCCGTTCGTGCTGCAGGGGCAGGCGACCGGCCTGGGCGGCTCGCCCAGCCAGAGCTCGTCGGCGGAGCATCCGCTCGGCACCGACACCCTCGGCCGCGACATGCTCGCCCGCACCCTGGTGGCCACCCGCTCGACCGTGCTGATGGCGCTCGCCGCGACCGTGCTGTCGGCGGTCGTCGGCATCGCGCTCGGGATCGGCGTCTGGCTCGCACCGCGCCGCGTCCGCGAGCTCGGGCTCCGCGCGATCGAGCTCGCGGTGAGCTACCCGACCATGCTCGTCGCGATCATCGTCGCCGCGATCCTCGGCCAGGGCGTCGTGCAGGTGGTGGTCGCGATCGCGGTCGCCAACATCGCCGGATTCGCACGGCTCACGGCCAACCTCGCCGCCAAGATCGCCTCCTCCGAGTACGTCACCACCGCCCGCCTGATGGGCGTGCCGACGCACCGGATCGCCCTGCGTCACGTGCTGCCGAACATGGCGGAGCCGACCCTCATCCTCACCGCCGGCGCCTTCTCGGGCGCGCTGGTCGAGATCTCGGGCCTCTCGTTCATCGGCCTCGGCGCGCAGACCCCCGCGTTCGACTGGGGAACGCTGCTCAACGACGGGCTCAGCCGGATCTCGGTGAACCCCGTCGTCATCCTCGGGCCCGCGCTCGCGCTGACCATCACCTCCTTCGCGGCGCTGCTCGTCGGCGACGGACTCGCCGCCGCGGCGAACCCGCGCTCGAACACCACCCGCGCGCGGATGCTGCGGGCCGCGGGCGAGCCGACCCTCGCCGTCCCCGCCGACGCCGTGCTCGTCGCCGACGGGATCACCGTGCGCCACGGCGCGACCGGCCGCGAGCTCGTCTCGGACCTCTCGTTCAGCATCCGCCGCGGCGAGGTGCTCGGGATCGTCGGCGAGTCCGGATCGGGCAAGTCGCTGACCGCCTCCGTGGTCGCGAAGCTCCTCGGCGAGGGGCTCGAGGCCTCGGCCCGCCGCCTCGAGCTCGGCGGCACCGACCTGCTCGGCCCGGTTCCCGATCGGGTCCTCGCGGCGAAGATCGGCCTCGTCTACCAGGACCCGGGCACCGCGCTGAACCCGGCCATGGTGCTCGGGACGCAGCTCTCCGACGTGCTGCGCATCCGCCTCCGCTTCTCGCGCCGCGCCGCGCTCGACCTGCTGCTGCGCGGGTTCCGCTCGGTGATGCTCACCGATCCGGAGGGGCGCCTGCGGCAGTACCCGCACCAGCTCTCCGGAGGCATGAAGCAGCGCGCGATGATCGCCTCGGCCATGAGCACCAAGCCCGACCTGCTGATCGCCGACGAGCCGACCACCGCCCTCGACGTGACCGTGCAGCGCGAGGTGCTCGGCGTCCTCAAGCGCATGAACGCCGACTCGGGCACCGCGATCCTCTTCATCTCGCACGACCTCGGCGTCGTCCGCGCGCTCTGCGACCGCGTGCTCGTGATGAAGGACGGCCGCGTGGTCGAGCGCATCGACGACATCGAGCACCTCTCGGAGGAGACCGTGACGCATCCGTACACGAAGCAGCTGCTCGCGGCGACGCCCGTCGTGACCGTGCCGGGGGCCGCCTCGTGATGATCGACGTGCAGGGCCTCGACGTCTCGTTCGGGCACGTCCGCGTGCTCCACGGAGTCGACGTGAGCGTCGAGCGCGGCCGCACGGTCGGCGTCGTGGGCGAGTCGGGCTCGGGCAAGTCGACGCTGGCCAAGGTGCTCGTCGGCTCGGTGAAGGCGGAGTCGGGACGCGCGAGCGTCGACGGCGTCGACGTCGTCCGCGCCGACCGCCGGACCCTGCACGGCTACCGGCGCCGCACGCAGATGATCCCGCAGGACCCGTACTCGTCGCTGTCGCCCCGGCGCACCATCGCCCAGACCCTCGCGGAGGCGATCGACCCCGTCCGCTCGCGCGTCGCCACCCACGAGGAGCTGATCGTCGAGTGGCTCGAGCGCGTCGGCCTCACCGCCGACATGCGGCACCGCTTCCCGCACGAGTTCTCGGGCGGTCAGCGCCAGAGGGTCGCGATCGCCCGCGGGCTCATCATCGACCCGACCTTCGTGATCGCCGACGAGATCACCTCGGCGCTCGACGTGTCGGTGCAGGGGCAGATCCTCGACCTGCTCGCCGGGATCAAGGAGTCGCTCGGGCTGACGATGATGTTCATCTCGCACAACCTCGCCGTCGTGCAGCGGGTGAGCGACGAGGTCGTCGTGCTCTACCAGGGGCGGGTCGTCGAATCCGGCCCGGTCTCGCAGATCTACGCCGACCCGCAGCACTGGTACACCCAGCGGCTCCTCGACGCCGACCCCGGCTCGCCCGGGTTCAGCCTCGCGAGCTGAGCTCCCCAGGAGGACTCCACCATGACCGCACGCCTGCCGCTCACTCCCCGCGCCGACGGGACCCTCCGACTCGTCGGTGCGACCCTCGTCGACGGCACCGGAGCCGCTCCTCTCGTCGATGCCGAGGTCGAGATCCGCGACGGAGTGATCGCCTACGCCGGCCCCCGGCGGCCCCTCGACACCGAGGCGGTCGACCTGAGCGGTGCGTTCCTCCTGCCCGGCTTCGTCGATGCGCACGTGCACCTCGCGATGGTGCCCGTGGCTCCGGAGGCGGCGCGCGAGCGCTTCGCGGAGGAGGACGTCCTCGAGATCGCAGGCCTCCTCCGCCGCACTCTCGACGCGGGCGTGACGACCGCGCGCGACCTCGACGGCCTCTCGCCCGGCTACCGCGAGGCGATCGCCCGCGGCGCCGTCGACGGCCCGCGCCTGCACGTCGCGATCGCGATGCTCTCGCCGACGGGCGGCCACGCCGATCCGCACTACCGCAACGGCACGCTGCCCGCCTGGGCGGTGCGCCCGGGCATGCCGCCCGCCGGCGTCGTGGACACCGACGAGGACGTGGTGCGGATGGTGCGCACGCTCGTGCGGACGGGCGCCGACGTCATCAAGGTCGCGACCTCGGGCGGCCTCGGCTCGCCGACCGATGACGCGCGCGACGTCGGGGTGACCCAGGAGCAGGTGAGCCTCATCGCCCGCCTGCTCGCCGAGCGCGGCGGCCGGCCGATCACCGCGCACGCCCTCTCGGACGCCGCGGCGCGCGCCGCCGTGCTCGGAGGCGCCGCGAGCATCGAGCACGGCTACGACCTGAGCGACGAGACGATCGCGCTGATGCTCGAGCTCGGCACGGTGCTCGTGCCGACGCTGAGCATCCTGGTGCGCGAGTTCGACCCGGCGACCACGACCCCCGAGCGGATGCGTCAGCGCGAGCTGCTGAAGGAGCGCGGCCTCGACTCGGTGTGCCGCGCCGTCGCGGCGGGCGTCCCGGTGGCGCTGGGGACCGACGCGGGCGTGCATCCGCACGGGCACAACCTCGCCGAGCTGCAGCAGCTGGTCGGCGTCGGGCTGTCGCCCCTGGAGGCGGTGCGCGCGGGAACGCTCGGAGGCGCCCGCCTGCTCGGTCTCGACTCCCACCTCGGCTCGGTGGAGGCGGGCAAGCTCGCCGACCTCGTCGTGACGAGCGTCGACCCGCTGGCCGACCTCGGCGCCCTCGCCGACCCCACCGCCGTGCGCGCGGTGCTGCAGTCGGGCCGCGTGCTCAAGGACCTCGACGCGCGCTTCTGACGGCCGCCGCGCGGCCGGCGACCGGCCGTCGCGGCTCAGAACTCTTCGTAGTTGTACGGCTCCGGGTCCTCGTCGATGACCGGGCGCGCGATCGTCGGCCGGTTGCTCTTGATGCGCGAGCGGATGTCGTCGATCGCCGCGTCGAGGGCCGCCTTCGAGGCGTCCTCGTCCGCGACGTCCACGTCGACGGGGATCGCGACGATCTCGCTGCTCGCGTCGAGGGTCATCATCGTCTCGACCAGCCGCCCGTCCTCCGTGAACGCGGGGACGGTCACCGCCTCCGAGTGCTCCTGCCGGTCGATCGCCGTCACCAGGTCGAGGAGCGCCTCGGTCACGGCGTCGGTGGTGACGAAGCTCTTGGAGGCGTAGGTCAGCTGCTTCATCCCTCCATTGTGTTCACGCTCCACCGGCGCCGCTCGGGCTTGCGGGGCACGGTCCCACCGGATAGCGGACTCCCGGCCGCCGCACATCCGATCCGTCACGAACGGTCGCCTCGATCCGCGGTCGGCGACCGCTCGTGACGGATCGATTCCTCGGCTCGCGCGGCGACGAGCGCTCGGCGCGAACGCGCCCGCGGCGTAGGCGACCAGGATCAGCGCCATCACGACTCCCGAGGCGACGGCGGCTCCACGGGCCGCGCTGCCGTCCGCGAGCAGCAGGCCCGCGCCGCCGAGGACGACGAGGGCCGTCCCGAGCAGGACGAACATGCGCTCCGCGAACGCCCACGCGAAGGGGAGGAAGTGCAGCCCGACGACCGCCGCGATGAGGGCGGGCCGGAGCTCGATCCGCCCCGCCGACTCGAGCAGCCTGCTCCCGATCGCGATGACTGCGAACTCGGCGACGACGCAGCAGACGTAGACCACGATCCGCGACCGCGGCGGAGGCGTGAACCGCCCCAGGAACCGAGGACGCGCGAACAGCAGCCACAGCGCCGTGCCGATCGCCGCGACCGTGACGAGCCGGACTCCGATCGAGAGCGGATCGACGAACCCGGGCGTGTACGAGAAGACGAAGACCCCCGCGCCCGCCAGCCCGACGACCGCCCCGATCCGCCGCGGATCGGCGAACTGGGGCGGCGACGGGTCGCGAGGCTCGGGAGTGCGATCGGCGCTCATCGCTGAAGCCTCGCAGACGTGAGCGTCTGTGATGTCTTGCAGTGACTTCTGCGGTGAGCCTTGCTGATCACCGGATCCGCGGTGGAGAAGGGGATCGGGTCGAAGCGGTAGGGCGAGATGAGCTGGTCCGAGGGCAGGCGTTCTCCTCTGGCCCTCGGACCAGCCGGGGTCTAGCAGGCTTCGACTGCGGCGAAGGTACCGGCGTCGGAGCTGATGGTGAAGGCGGTGGTGCCGGCGGGTGAGACGACGTTGAACTGGGAGTATCCGGTGCTGGAGTTGGTGCGGTAGACCTTTCCGTCGCTTCCGAGGACGGCGACGAAGACGAAGCCGGTGGTGGGGTCGTACGCGGACTGGATGTCCTTGACGGTGACTCCGGCGGGGAGGGTGGCGGGGAGGGCGGTTCCGCCTCCGAGCCCGGCCTGGTAGACGGTGGTGCCGTCGGTGGTGAACGTGCCTTGGTCGGAGCTGACGGTGAAGGCGGTGGTGCCGGCGGGTGAGACGACGTTGTAGCTGGAGTAGCCGGTGCTGGAGTTGGTGCGGTAGACCTTTCCGTCGCTTCCGAGGACGGCGACGAAGACGAAGCCGGTGGAGGGGTCTACTGCCGACTGGATGTCGGTTGCGGTGACTCCGGCGGGGAGCGTGGCGGGGAGCGCGGTTCCGCCACCGAGTCCAGCCTGGTAGACGGTGGTGCCGTCGGTGGTGAACGTGCCTTGGTCGGAGCTGATGGTGAAGGCGGTGGTGCCGGCGGGTGAGACGACGTTGTAGCTGGAGTAGCCGACGCTGGAGTTGGTGCGGTAGACCTTTCCGTCGCTTCCGAGGACGGCGACGAAGACGAAGCCGGTGGAGGGGTCTACTGCCGACTGGATGTCGGTTGCGGTGACTCCGGCGGGGAGCGTGGCGGGGAGCGCGGTTCCGCCACCGAGTCCAGCCTGGTAGACGGTGGTGCCGTCGGTGGTGAACGTGCCTTGGTCGGAGCTGATGGTGAAGGCGGTGGTGCCGGCGGGTGAGACGACGTTGTAGCTGGAGTAGCCGACGCTGGAGTTGGTGCGGTACACCTTTCCGTCGCTTCCGAGGACGGCGACGAAGACGAAGCCGGTGGTGGGGTCGTAAGCGGACTGGATGTCCTTGACGGTGACTCCGGCGGGGAGGGTGGCGGGGAGGGCGGTTCCGCCGCCGAGCGCAGCCTGGTAGATCTTGCTCGTCGCT
This sequence comes from Rathayibacter sp. VKM Ac-2759, assembly GCF_009834225.1. Classification (NCBI taxonomy): domain Bacteria; kingdom Bacillati; phylum Actinomycetota; class Actinomycetes; order Micrococcales; family Microbacteriaceae; genus Rathayibacter; species Rathayibacter sp. VKM Ac-2759. The sequence goes on along the minus strand of NZ_CP047176.1, from coordinate 3,837,513 downwards.
CCTGTGACGACGACGGAGGCGCTGTCGGATGCTGACGAGGTCGATGCGCTGAGGGCGTAGGAGCCGTTCGACGGACCTGCCGTCAGCCCGGTCACCGTGACCTGCCCAGTGGCGTCGGTCTGGAACGGGCGAGGAGCGCTCGTCCCGTCATCCGACCACGTGAACCCTGCCGGAGGCGTGACCATCACTGTCTCGTTGACTGCGGGTGTCGTGCCATCGGTGGTCGCCTCGAGGATGACGGACCCCAGCGGCTGGCAGGCGGTCGCAGCGTACGGTCCGTTGACGAACGCGAGCGTCGGGGTCCCCGAGGCCGCCGCGAACGGGGCGCCGGTGGCGACGGCGACGACGGGGATCGTCCAGGCGGCGCCCTGCACCAGGGTGCGGCGCTGGACCTCGCCGGGGGTCGTGCGGAAGCTGCTCGAGGTCGAGGAGTCGGGTGATCGATCGGTCATCGTGATCTCTTTCGGTCGGGGGCAGGTGTGCCGTAACCGATGCTGAGGTCCGCTCGGATCCGAGCAAAGCGCAGCCGCCGATCTGTCGACCATGTGGGTCGGCGGCCGCAACTATCTGGCCGAGGCGAGGGCGACCGCCTCCGCGGCCCGCCGCAGCGCCTTCACGTTCCGGAAGCCCGCCAGCCGCGCGACCTCGGCCTGCGCACCGGGGTGGCTGGCGGCCAGAGCCACGCGGACGGCGCGCAGCTCGTTGCCGGGCGTCGTGCCCGTCGCGCGGTAGATCCGGAAGAGGTAGTCCCTCGAGACGCCGAGCTCGAGGGCGAGGGCGGCGACGCCGAAGTCGGGGTCGGCCGCCCGGTCGGCGATGATCTCATCCGCCCGGCGGCGCAGATCGGACAGGCGCGAGCGGGGCTCGCCGTCGAGCTCGCCGATGAGGAAGCCGATCGCCAGGTGCGCCATCGCGATGCGGAAGCTGGCGAAGCCGGGGTCGGTGACCTGCACGTCGGAGTTCAGCGCCTCGGTCGCGGTCGACAGGAACACGGTGCGCAGCACGGAATCGGGGGTCCGCAGGACGAGTCCCTCGCCGATCGCCGCCAGCACCGGGTCGGGGACCCCCGAGAGCCGGACCTCGATCTCGTAGCGCGCGGTCCCCTCCTCCGAGCGCAGGGTGAAGGGCGTGCCGGGCGGGATCACCGCGACATCGCCGGCGGAGAAGGTGCCAGGCCGCCCGCCCAGGAGCAGACCGGTGTCGCCGTCGACCTGGAAGAGCAGTCTGGTCAGCAGCGGATGCGCGTCGACGTCGATCCGGGCGGCGGAGGTCCAGACGCGGCCGAGGCGGAATCCGTCGGCGGCGATCTCGTCGGCGAAGAGCTGGAGCCGTGACGGCGAGGTGATCGACGCGCTCCGCCCGGCGAACCAGTCGACGACGGGCGGACCCTGCAGGGAGAGACCCCGCACGGAGGAGACGGGCGGATTCGGAGAGGGCATGGGCGAGCCTCCGGTTCAGCGCTCGGGTGCGCACCTGCCAGGTAACACGCGTCTGGCGACGCGTCTCCGTGCTGGCACGAAGTGCTGGCGGCGGTGGCCGATCGGCTGCGGACCCGGCGGCGGGGCGGAGCGGTCGTGCGCGACCCGGCCGGTCACCTCCGTCCCGGTGGTGGGTGAAATCGCCGGACGGAGGGGTGAATCGCGACAGCGGGCCTCCCACCCGCCCTCACCCTGGGCGTGTTGTGTCACCCGAATGACGCAACACGGACAGCAGGGAGTCGTCATGGGAGTCGTCAGCGAGAGGCCGTCGTTCGTTCGCAGGGTGGAGCACAGGGATCTCGCGGCCGCGGCCTGGCTCGGAGAGGTCGGCGTCCGGTGCCGCCCGTCCGCTCCGCTGCGGATCGTGGCCGACGTGCTGCGTCACGACGGGCTCGAGGCTCTGCGGATCTGGCACACGCCCGGCCGCTTCACCCGGCGTCCGTGTGCAGGCACGGGCATCCGCATGCTGATCCCCCTCGACGGCGCGGTGACGGTGCTGTCCGACGACCCGGCTGCGGCCGAGGTGCGGGTCGGCAGGGGCGAGGTCGCGTTCCTCCGCCGCGAGACCGCGTACACGCTGGTGACCCAGGCGCGGACCGCTCGCATCGAGATCGAACTCGCTCGGCCCCTGATCGCGGCCCCCGAGCGCGACGGTGCGCTCGGTGCCACCGCCGATGCCGCGACCCGGCGGATCCTGGTCTCGACGACCAACGCGGTCTTCGGCGCGCGTCCCGACCCCGAGACACCGGCCTTCCCGCTGTTCTGCGCCACCCTCGAGCAGCTCGCGGGAGCCCTCGTCCTGACGTCGTTGCCGCGGGACGAGGGGGAGGACGTGTTCGACACCGCCCGCGCGCTCATCGCCGCGAGGTCGGCCGATCCCGGGCTGTCGGTGCACGCGCTCAGCGTGCTGCTGCGGGTGCCCAAGCGCACGCTGCAGAGGGTCTTCGCGCGGCACGGGACGACGGTGTTCGGCGAGATCAGGCGGGCGAGGCTGGCGACGGCCCGCGCGCTGCTCGCGGGAGGCGAGGCGCCTCCGGAGCACGTGCTGACCGACTACGTGCGCTCGCGGAGGCTGCGGCGCGATGCGTCGTACGCTGCGGCGGGCGAGGGCTGAGGCGGGCGCCGCGCCTCGTGGCGGTGCGCCCGCCGGACGTCACTCGGTCGCGTAGAGGCAGGTGATCGTCGAGTCGCCGTCCGGGACCCCCGCCTCGCCGGTGGCGCTCACGGAGTCGAGGCGAGCGGGGTCGGCGAGCGCGTCGCAGAGCGTGCCGAGGTCGGCCAGGAGCTCGTCCTCGGTGGTGGCGTGCGAGGTGGTCGAGGCGAAGACGATGCGGTTGTGCGGGTCGCCGCAGTCGACGGGGACGGAGGTGTCGCCGTCGTCCTGCAGGCAGTCGCCGACCGCGAGCGGGGCGATCGGGGTGTCGGAGGCGGAGTCGTCGACCGCGGAGCAGCCGGTGAGGGCGAGGGTGATCAGGGCGAGCAGGAGGGCGGTTCGTGTGCGTGTCATGCCGCCAGGATCGCGCTGTTCCGCCAGGAAGTGACGGAATCTCACCCTCGCGGACGAGGCGGATGGTCCGCCGTGTTCACCTCCGCGGTGTTGCGGAGCCGTGCCGCCCGCCGCAGTCTGGGGGCATGCAGCGCAGCCCAGGAGAGATCGCCGGCACCGTCCTCGTGGTCCTGTCCGCGATCGGGCTGCCCGTCGCCGCGTTCGCCTACGGTGCGGGCTACGAGCTCGCGTTCTTCGGCCTGATCACCGCCTTCGCCGCCGGGATCACGGGCCTCGGCGTGCACGTCGCCGCCCGCGAGGCCCGTCTGCGCCGCGGTGCCGACCCGGAGGGGCGTCCCCGCCGCCCCTCCGCGCAGTCGGCTCGTCGAGACGGCGGGGTCTCGTAGAGCGTCCTGCGTCCGCTCCGTCGAATCGCTTGGCACGCGATTCGACGGTGCGCTCCGCCTTCGAACGGCGTCCTGCCCTCTCCCGGCGGTCGATCCTGCGCGGACGGCTCGTCAGGGTCGAGGGTCACGGGCCGTTCGTGACGGATCGGTCGGCGAGGGCGCGGCGGAGGCGCTCGACGGAGCGCTCGGGGTGCGGGAGGAACTCGGCGGCGACGATGCGGACCGGATGCACGCCGATCGCCAGGAAGTCGTCGTAGCGACCGACGTCGCGGGCGAACTGGCGGTTGCTCGACCGGTGGCCGTCGCCCTCGTACTCCCACGAGACCCGCTCACGCGGGTACCAGCCGTCCGGGCGCCCGACGAAGACTCCGGCCGGCGTGAACAGCGGCACCTGGAGCAGCGGCTCCGGCAGTCCCGCGCGCACCGACGCCAGCCGGAAGCGGGTCTCCTGCCGCGACTCGGCGCCGTCGCGGACCAGCGCGATCGCCTCCTGGAGTCGCGCAGCACCCGCCCGCGGAAGCACCCCACCCGGTCGCGCAGATCGGCCAGCCGCACCCAGGGGCGCGGATCCGTCGGATCCCCGCGGTTCGGCGTGAGCACGAGCGCATCACCCACGGCGACGAGGTCGTCGAGGTCGAGCTGGGTGCCCAGATGGCAGAACAGCGACGCGCCGTCCGTCATCGGCAGACCGCGCCGCAGGATGCGCCGGACCCGCGGGTCCGAGACCGCGTGCCCCGCGACTCCGGGGCGCCGAGCAGCGCGGGCGGGCGCGCGCACGCTGACGTGCAGCTGCTCGGACGGGAGCGGCCGCGGGAGGTCCAGCGGCCAGAGCCTCGCCGCCGTGAGATGGCTGAGCACGGCGCCGGGTCCGACTGCGGCGAGGAGCGCCTCCGCCCGGCGCCGGAGATCGATGACGCCGTCGGCCCGCACGCCGTGGAAGGGCGCACTCACGTCGCTCCGTCCGAGGCGGCTGCGAGTCACACCCCCGCTCCGCGCATCGGCGACCGTGAAGGCCCGGGCTCGGAGCTCCTCCGGGAGCGGTCGTCGTCGCGTCATGCCGACACCGTGCCGGAATCCGCATGCCCGGAACCGCTCTCCACAGCCCGATCCCGTTCTCCACAGCCCCGGGCGCCGATCGATCCGTCACAGATGCACCGTGCAGGTCGGCAGCACGGTGCATCTGTGACGGATCGGTCAGGAGGGCAGCGACGCGAGGTACGCGCGCCAGCCGCCGAACGAGGTGATGTCGTCGGCCGTCTCCAGCGCCAGAGGCTCCACGAGGAAGCCGCTCACCAGCGAGCCGTCGGCCAGCGACACCGAGCCGATCGCCATCGGATGCGGCAGCGCGGCGACGAACGAGCCGAACGCGGCCTCGGTCAGACGCCACACCTCGACCTCGAGCGCGGCGCCGCCCGACGCGACGCGCACGACTCCGGGCTTCGGCGGCACGGTCTGCAGCGCGTAGAGCCGGTAGTCGGCGCTCGTCGTGGTCGTGGTCACCAGTTCGGCGTCGCGGTCGGTCAGCTGTCGGTTCAGCGGCTGGCCGCTCAGGTGGGCGCCGGCGACGGCGAGGAGGACGGTGCTCACGGGGTGCTCCAGATCAGATCGGCGAGGTGGTGGTCCGAGAAGGCGGGGCCGACGAGCTGCACGCCGAACGGCAGGCCCTCGACGACTCCCGCGGGGTAGGCGATCGCGGCCAGGTCGAGCAGGTTCGCGAAGTTGGTGAAGCGGCCGAGCGCCGAGTTCACGCCGACCGGATCCGCGGCGACGGCCGCGAGGGTCGGGTGCTGGGTCGTCGTCGGCAGCAGCAGGGCGTCGATCCGCGAGAACACCGAGTCGGAGGCGACCCGCGCGCGGTCGAGCCGCTCCTGGTCCTGGAACAGCTTCCACGCGGGCAGGGCCCCCGAGCGGGAGATGATCCCGCCGACGGTCGGGTCGACCTCGTCGGGGTGCGCGTCGACGAACTCGCCGACCGCCGCGTAGCGCTCGGCCACGAACGCGCCGTCGTAGAGCATCCGCGCGGTCTCGAGGAACACCTCGATGTCGATCTCGACCACGGCGGCGCCCCAGCGCGCGACCTCGGCGTCGAACGCCTCCTGCCAGCCGGGAGCGAGCTCGCCGAGCTGCCCCGGCTTCGGGACACCGATGCGGGCGGGGGCGGCGAACGCGGGGGCGGCCCCCGTGCGACTGAGCGGATCGCGCGCGTCGGGCCCGGCCATCACGTCGAGCGCGCGGCGGGCGATGTCCGGCTCCCGAGCCATCACCGTCACGACGTCGAGGCTGCGGCAGGCCGGCACGACGCCCGCGGCGCTGACCCAGCCCTTCGTCGGCTTGAGGCCGACGAGTCCGTGGAACGCGGCCGGCACCCGGCCGGAGCCCGCGGTGTCGGTGCCGAGCGCGAAGTCGGCCCCGCCCAGCGCGACGGCCACGGCGGAGCCCGAGGACGAGCCTCCGGAGATGCGGGTCTCGTCGACCGCGTGCCGCACCGCGCCGTAGGGCGAGCGGGTGCCGACGAGGCCGGTCGCGAACTGGTCGAGGTTGGTCGAGCCGAGGACGACGGCGCCGGCCGCGCGGAGGCGCTCGACGACGGTCGCGTCCCGGGCCGGCGAGTACGCGAAGGCCGGGCACGCCGCGGTGGTGTCGAGCCCGGCGACGTCGATGTTGCCCTTCACGGCGAAGAGCAGGCCGGCGAGGGGGAGCGAGGGATCGACTCCGCTCAGCTCGGCGACCACGTCGGCCTGCGGGCGGAGGGCGATGAACGCCTCCGGGCGCGACGCGAGCCGCTCGTAGCGTTCGGCGACGTGCGCCGCGGGGTCCTGGATCATGCCGCTTCCTCTTCTGCTGTCAGTGTCTCGAGCACCACGAGCACCGTGCCCGCGGCCACCTGCTCGCCGACCGTCGCGACCACCGAGACCACGCGGCCGGCTGTCGGAGCGGCGACGGGCGCCTCCATCTTCATCGCCTCGAGGGCGACCAGGGTCTGGCCGGCGACCACCACGTCGCCCGGGGACACGTCGAGCCGGAACACCGTCGCCACGAACGGCGCCTCGACGCCCTCGCAGCCCGCGGGGATCTCGACGGCGGTCGACGCGGGCGGCGCCGGCACCACCTCCTCGCGGTCGAACTCGCCCGAGGCCACCCAGGCGTCGCGCTCGGCGCCGAACGCCTCGGCCTGCACGGCACGGAAGCCGGCGATCTCCGACGCGTTCTCGGCCAGGAACTCCTCGTACTCGGCGAGGCCGAAGGTGCCCTCCTCGATGCGCAGCGGCAGCCGCCCGGCGGCCATCTCGGCGCGCAGCGAGAGCAGCTCGTCGGGCTCCACCGGGTACCAGCGGATGCGGTCGAAGAACCGCAGCAGCCACGGCACGCCCGCCTCGAACGCTCCCGACTGGTGGTGCGTCGACCAGATCGGCACGGTGCGGCCGACGAACTGGTATCCGCCCGGCCCCTCCATCCCGTAGATGCAGAGGTAGGCGCCGCCGATGCCGACGGCGTTCTGCGGGGTCCAGGTGCGGGCCGGGTTGTACTTGGTGGTCACCAGGCGGTGCCGGGGGTCGAGCGGAGTCGCGACCGGCGCTCCGAGGTACACGTCGCCCAGTCCGAGCACCAGGTACTCGGCCTCGAAGACGGTGCGGTAGACGTCGTCCACGCTGTCGAGGCCGTTGATGCGGCGGATGAACTCGATGTTCCACGGGCACCAGGGCGCGTCGTCGCGCACCCCCGCCATGTAGCGGCGGATCGCCTCGCGGGTCGAGGGGTCGTCCCACGCGAGCGGGAGGTGGACGGTGCGGCTCGGGACGCGCAGATCGGCCGTCGCGGGGAGCAGCGCCTCCGCCGCGAGGACGGCCTCAGCGACCACGGAGGTCGATGTGGTGCGCGGGTCGAAGTGCACCTGCAGCGAGCGGATGCCCGGGGTCAGCTCGATCACGCCGGGCAGCGCCGCCTGCTCGAGCGCCTCGGCGATCGCGTGCACGCGCATCCGCGACGCGATGTCGAGGCTCATCTCGCCGATCTCGACGAGCAGGTTCGCGTCTCCGCTGCGCCGCAGCACCAGGGAACCGTGGCGATGCAGGACGCCCTCGTCGTCGACCGGCGCGCGGCCCGGAGCGGGCACGTCGAGCGGGGCGTCGAGCAGCCCCGTCGCCTGGGCCGCGGTGATCGGCACGAAGCGCACGGTGTCGCCCGGGCGGAGCTGCCCCAGCCGCCACAGGTGGCCGGTCGCGACGCTCGCGGGGCAGGTGAAGCCTCCGAGGCTCGGACCGTCGGGGCCCAGCAGGATCGGCAGGTCGCCGGTGTAGTCGACGGCGCCGACGGCGTAGGGGGTGTCGTGGATGTTGGAGGGGTGCAGCCCCGCCTCGCCGCCGTCGGGGCGCGCCCAGCGCGGCTTCGGGCCGACGAGGCGCACGCCGGTGCGGGCCGAGTTGAAGTGCACGTCCCAGGAGGTGGCGTAGAACACGTCCATGTCGTCGGGCGTGAAGAACTCCGGAGCGGCGTGCGGGCCCTCGAGAGCGCCGAGGGTCCAGGCGGTCGGGAACTCGGGGCGCTGATCGAGGGGGACGGGCCCGGCGTCCTGCGGCGTGGCGGGAGTCCGCAGACCGAGCACGTCGCCCGGTGCGAGCGCGCGACCCGCGTGGCCGCCGATCGCGCCGAGATCGAAGGTGCTCGCCGAGCCGAGGATCAGCGGCAGGTCGAGCCCGCCCTCGACCAGGAGGTACATCCGCATGCCGCGCTCGGCCGTGCCGATCGCGAGGACGCCGCCCGCGGGCACGTCCACCGGCTCCCATTGCGCGATCGGCGCGCCGTCGAGGGTGGCGGGCGCGGGGGCGCCGGTGAGCACGACGCGGGTGGCGGAGTGGAAGCGGAGCGTCGGCCCGCTCATCGTGATCTCGAGTCCGGGCGCGTTCGCAGGATTGCCGAGCGCGGTGTTGCCGAGGCCGAACGAGAGCGGATCCATCGGTCCCGACGGCGGGATGCCGACAGGCCAGTAGCCGAGGCGGCCGGGGAGGTCCTGCACGGTGGTGAGCATGCCGCCCTTGAGCACCTCGACCCGCGGAGTCGCGTCGCGGACGTGCTCGAGCGTGGCGGTCGAGTGCTCGGCCGCGAGCACCGACGGCTCGGCGGCGATGGCGCGGAGGAGCCCCACGTTGGTCGCGATGCCGTCGACACGGGAGGCGGCGAGCGCACTGCCGAGGGCGGCCCAGGCGCTCGCGCGGTCCTCGCCGGTCACGATCACCTTCGCGAGCAGCGGGTCGTAGGCGGTCGACACCTCGGTGCCGGGGCGGATCCAGCCGTCGATCCGGGCGCTTTCGGGGAACTCGACCGCGGTGATCGTGCCCGAGCTCGGCGCGTTGCCGAGGTCCGGGTTCTCGGCGTAGACGCGGGCCTCGACCGCGGCGCCGCGCGGCTCCGGGACCGCGTTGAGGAACGCCGCCTCGCCCTGGGCCAGGCGCAGCATCCACTCGACGAGATCGATGCCGTAGCGCGACTCCGTCACCGGGTGCTCGACCTGCAGGCGCGTGTTCACCTCGAGGAACGCCGCCTCCTGCCGCACGGGGTCGTAGATGTACTCGACCGTGCCGGCGCTGCGGTAGCCGGCCTCGGCGCAGAGCCGGCGCGACGCCTCCGCGATCGTGTCCCTGACCGCGTCCGGCAGATCGGGCGCCGGGCTCTCCTCGATCACCTTCTGGTTGCGGCGCTGCAGCGAGCAGTCGCGGTCGCCGAGCGACACGACCCGGCCCGCGCCGTCGCCGAAGACCTGCACCTCGACGTGGCGGGCGCGCTCGACGAGCCGCTCGAGGAACACGCCGGCCGACGAGAAGCCGGCCTCGGCGAGACGGCGCACCTCGCGCCAGGCGGCGCGCAGCTCGGGCTCGTCGCGGCAGGCGCGCATGCCGATGCCGCCGCCTCCGGCCGTCGCCTTGAGCATCACGGGGTAGCCGATGCGGGCGGCCTCGCGGGCGGCGTGGTCGGCGTCGTCGAGCAGGCCGGTGCCGGCGAGCAGGGGGACGCCCGCGCGCTCGGCGGCGTCGCGCGCGGTGTGCTTGGCGCCGAAGACCTCGAGCTGCTCGGGGGTCGGGCCGACGAAGACGATGCCCTCCGCCTCGCAGGCGCGCGCGAACCCGGCGTTCTCGCTGAGGAACCCGTAGCCCGGGTGGATCGCCCCGGCGCCGGTCGCCCGGGCCGCCTCGAGGATCGCGTCGATGCGGAGGTAGCTCTCGGCGGCGGGCGCGGGGCCGATCCTGACGGCCTCGTCGGCGAGCGCGACGTGGGCGGCGCCGAGGTCGGCGTCGGAGTAGACCGCGACGGTGCGCAGGCCCATGGTCTTCGCGGTGCGCAGGATGCGGACGGCGATCTCGCCGCGGTTGGCGACGAGGAGGGTGTCGAAGCTCATGCGGCGTCGCCGCCGGTGCGGACGATCATCTCGGCGCGGCTCGGGTCGAAGCCGTTGCACGGGTTGTTGATCTGCGGGCAGTTCGAGACGACGACGAGGGTGTCGCGCTCGGCGCGCAGGGTGACGCTGAGCCCGGGGGAGGAGATGCCGTCGACGATGCCGAGCGCGCCGTCGGGGTCGACGGGCACGTTCATGAACCAGTTGACGTTCGAGACCTGGTCGCGCTTGCCCATGCCGTGCCGCGAGAGCTCGGCGACGAAGTTCTCGGCGCAGGCGTGCTGGGCATAGGTGTGGAAGCCGTAGCGGAGGGTGTTGCTCTCCTTCGAGCAGGCGCCGCCGAGGGTGTCGTGGCGCTCGACGTCGGTCGCGACGACCGTCAGCAGCGGACGGTGCTCGGCGTCGCGCAGCACCGAGCCGGTGACGAGGTACACGGTCGGCTGCCCCTGGAGCGTGGCGGCCGCCGAGTAGGCGGTGTGGTCCTCCGCGTCGTAGGCGAGGAAGTCGACGGCCTGGTTGCCGTCGACGTCGACGATGCTGAGGGTCTCTCCCGTCTTGAGGAGCCGCGACCAGGGGGCGCGGGCGGCGACGGTCTCGCGGAAGATCTCGGTGCTGGTCATCAGAGGCCTCTCGCCTGCAGGTAGTCGTCGGTGTTGAGGTACGCGCGGCGGCCCTCGGGGGTCGCGGTGCGCTCCTCGGCGGGCGCGGGGTCTCCCGCCCAGGCGAGCACGTCGACCGGGCCCGTGGTGAAGGCGTCGCGGGGGTCGAGCGGATGCGCGGTGTTCGCCAGCAGGACGATCGCGGGCATCTCGAGGCGCAGCGTCACCGAGCGGCCGGGGCCGGCGCTGCCGAGCCACTCCGGGCTGCCGTCCGGGCGGATCCGCACGCCCTGGAAGTACGACACGCTCGGCGGCAGGTCGCGCCGGCCGAGTCCGTGCTTCGCGCCGCCGAGCAGGAGCAGCTCGCGGCCTGCGGGCGAGGGGCCCTGCGCGGAGCCGTCGCCGTAGCGCTCGACGTTGCGAGCGAGCGCGGTGGTGCCGTAGATCGTGTCGTGCCGCCCGGAGTCGTCGGCGACGATGCTCGCGAGGACGCGGCCCTGATCGCTGAGCAGCAGCTGGCCGGCTCCGGCGTAGACCTGCCACTGCACCTTGACGGTGTCGGCGACGTTGAGCCGCTCGTGCGGCTCGAGGGCGTTGTAGAGCAGGAGCGAGACGCAGGCGTCGCCGGTGACGTCGGTCAGCCGGAGGTGCGTGCCGCGGGCGAGGACGCGGTGGCCGTAGCCGCCGCCGGCGATCCGCTCCGACCAGCGCAGGCGCTCGGCGGCGACCGGCGGGTCGGGGTGGAGGCTCGCGGGGACGAGGGGGCCGGACTCGGCGGCGGTCCCCTCCTGAGCGCGGGCGTGCTCGCGCGCGCCCGCCGTGGTCGAGGTGGTCGATGCCGTCATGCGCTGCGCCTTCTCGTGTGCCGGGCGGGGGGGTTTCTATCACTCGACAGGAAGTCAACCGCGCGCCCGTGACGCGGACGTGACCCCGGTGTTGCGATCGTGTTTCGTCGCGGTGCGGGCCTCCCCGTGCGACTCCGCGAAAGTTGTCGCACTCGGCGCCCAGTGCGACAACTCCTGGAGTCTCGACCGCCGGCCGGGCCGCGCGCCGCTGCTACGGTCGAGCGCATGTCGAGCGCACCCACCGGACGGCCGCGCGCCTCCGGAGCGTCGCTGACCGGCCTGGGCACGCGCGCCGACATCCTCGCCGCGAGCGCCGCCCTGTTCTGCACGGAGGGGTTCGGCAGCACCAGCACGCACGCGATCGCCGCCGCGGCGGGCATCCGCCAGGCCTCGCTCTACCACCACTTCGGCGGCAAGCACGCGGTGCTGCTCGAGCTGCTGCTCGGAACCGTGCAGCCCTCGCTCGACGCCGCGGCGATCCTCCTGACGCGGGAGGAGCCTCCGGCCGCGCGGCTCTGGGCCCTCTGCGTCTCGGACGTGCGCCTCCTCGCCGCGGGCGAGCACAACATCGGCGCGCTCTACCTGCTGCCCGAGCTCGGCGACGAGCGCTTCGCCGAGTTCCGCGAGCGCCGCTCCGAGCTCGAGACCGCCTACTGCACGCTGGTCGCGGCCTGCGGAGTCGCGGACGCGGACACCGGCGCATCGCTCGTCCTCGCGCTCGTCGAGAACGTGATCCTGCAGCGCCGGCGGCAGCCCGACGTCTCGGACGCCTACGCGGAGGCGGTGGCGCTCGCCGCCCTGCGCGTGCTCGACCTCGACCGCGCCGACGTCGCCGAGGCGCTCGCCGTCGGCCCGGGCCTGCTGCCGCGCCTCCGCTGACGCGCCGCGCGCCACTCCGCCCCCGCGAGACTCCAGGAGTTGTCGCACTCGACCACCGAGTACGACAACTTCTGGCGTCTCGAGACGGGCACCGGCGGCACGAGCGCGCGACGGAGTTAACACGTTCGTTGCACGCCCGAAAAACTCCACGCCCGAGCGCGCGGCAGGATCCGTGTCTATCAACCGATAGAAACACCCCGCCGCACCACTCAGCAGCTCGGAGCACGCATGATCATCCTCGGAGTGGGGATCACCGTCCTGGTGGTCCTCGCCGTCGGCATCGCGGTCGCCCGCAAGATCGACGGCGACAGCGCCAACTACCTCGTCGCCGGGCGCCGCCTCGGCATCCCCCTCGTCGCCGTCTCGCTCACCGCCGCGGCGGTCGACTCGAACGCGACCGTCGGCAACACCGACCTCACCTCGCAGTTCGGCTTCTGGGCGGGCGCCTCGCTCGCGATCGGCCTGGCGATCTGCCTCCTGATCACGGGCCTCTTCCTCGCCAAGCCCATGAACGCGATGAAGCTCTTCACCCTCGCCGACTTCTTCCGGATGCGGTACGACCGCACCACCGAGATCGTCGCCTCCGTGATAATGGTGCTCTCGTTCACGATCCTGCTCGCGGGCAACCTCGTCGCCTGCGGATTCCTGCTCGAGCGGTTCGCCGGCATCCCGTACGTGTGGGGCGTGATCCTCTCGGTCGCCCTCGTGCTCAGCTACACGATCGCCGGCGGCCTCTTCTCGGACGCGTACACGGCGGCCATCCAGACCGTGATCACCGTGGTCGCCGCGATCTCGCTGCTCGTCTGGGTCGCGCTCGCCTACGGCATCGTGATCCCGGAGGGGATGGGCCCGTTCGACTTCGAGCAGCTCACCGACCCCGCGATGGGCGCGCCCGTCAACTGGGCGACCCTCGTCGCGCTCGGCATCGGCGACCTCGTCGCGATCGACTTCATGCAGCGCATCTTCGGCGCCAGGTCGCCGGAGGTGGCGCGTCGCGCCTGCTACGCGGCCGCCGTCGGCACTGCCGCGATCGGCTCCATCTTCGCGATCGTCGCCCTGACCGCGACCGCCGTGCTGGGCATCACGACCGCCGACGGACCCGTGCTGTTCACCCTGCTCGACGACTACGCGCCTCCGGTGATCGCGATCCTCGTGCTCTCGGGAGTCGTCGCCGCGTCGTTCTCGACGGCGTCCGGTGCGATCCTGGCGACCTCGGCGATCGTGGTGCGCAACGTGCTCTCGGTGCGTCGGCACACCGGCTCCGGCTCGGACCCGCTGCTCAAGTGGACCCGCGTCGCGATGATCCCGATCGTGGTGCTCGGCTCGTTCCTCGCGATCCGGGTGAGCCAGACCGGCATCCTGCTGACGCTCGCGTTCGACCTCATGCTCGCGTGCCTGGCCGCGCCGTTCCTCTTCGGCATCTTCTGGAAGCGCCCGGGAGTCGCCGCGGCGCTCGTCTCGGCGGCCGTCGGATTCGCCGTGCGGATGGTGTTCCTGGCGCTCACCCCGACGCTCTACGGCGTGCCGAACGACATCTTCTACATCCCGAACGACCTGGTCGGAGCCGGGTTCGACGGCTACGCCACGCTGGTGGCCGCGGCGATCGGCTTCGGCACGTACGTCGTCGTCGGGCTGCTCGTGCCGCGCTCGACGCGCGAGGTCGACGGCGAGCGGACGGTGCGCCGCGAGCTCGACGAGGAGCAGGCGGGAGTGCTGGAGCCGGCGGGGGTCTGACGCGCCGGGGTGCTGCTCGAGGAGCGACTCCGGGGCACCTTCGGCTCGTGAGATCACGTTCGGCTCGTCGAATCCGCCGATTCCTGCGAGCCGAAGGTGATTCTGCGAGCCGGAGGAGCGCCGGAGGGGATCCTGCGAGCCGGAGGCGCCCCGGACGGCCGCCGTCACGTCGCCGGCAGGGGCAGCAGCACCGTCGGCGCGGGCGCCGCCTCGCGGCCCTCGAATGCGACGGGCTGGCACACCATCAGGTAGTCGCCCGGCTCGACCTTCGAGAGATCCGCGTTCTCGAGGATGACGACCCCCGCGCTGCAGAGGATGACGTGGGTCGGCCACTCCTCCGTGTTCGCGGGCGCCTCCATCGTCATGTAGTCGAGACCCGCGAAGAGCACGCCGTGATCGACGAGCCACTGCGCGCCGCTCGGCCCGAGACCCACCCAGGTCTCGGACTTCACGGGGCGGGTGAGCGCATCCGTGGAGTTGCGGGTGCGGAACAGCACGCGCACGGCTCCGGCCGCCCCCGCCGCCTCGAGGTCCTCGGCCGAGATCTCCTCGTCGACGTGGCGCAGATCGAGCACGCGCACCGGGCCCACCACGCTCTCGAGTGCGATCTCGTCGACGGTCGCGGCGCCCGGCACGAAATGCGACGGAGCGTCGACGTGGGTGCCGGTGTGCGCGCCGATCAGCCAGCGCGAGACATCGGAGGGGTAGCCGTCGATGATCTGCTCGACCATCTCGTAGCTGGGGCGGCGCCCCCAGTGGAGCATCTCGGTGGTGATCGGGATGTTGATGGGGATGGCGCCGGTCATGACTTCCCTCGCGGAGTGAGACAGAATGGATTCGCTTTCGTCAACATTGTATCCAATCGGTCGCCCGTGACAAGGAGCTCCATGCCCGCAACCTGGCCCCGCGCGCTCGACCTCGGCGGTCCCGCGCTGCGCCTCGTGCCGTTCGTCGTCGGCTACGAGCCCATCAGCGAGGCGATCTCGGTGCTCGGAGGCGACCCCGCCCGCTTCCTGCTCGAGCCGGTCACCGCCGCCGCCCTCGTGTATCCGGGCGGCTGGATCCTCATCGACGGCGGCTTCAACCTCGACCTCGTGCGCGACCCGGTGCAGCGCGCCACGCACTACGACTACGAGAGCTACACCGCCGTGGTGCCTCCCGGCGATGCGCTGGCGGAGGCGGTGGCCGCGGCCGGTCTGCGCTGGGCCGATCTCGCACTGGTCGCCCTCTCGCACCTCCACCTCGACCACACGGGCGGCCTGCGCCTCGTGCCGTCGGGCACCCCGGTCGCGCTGCAGCGGCGCGAGTGGGAGTGGCTGGGGGAGGGGATCGGGCGCCGCGAGACGGTGGTCGCCTCCGATCTGCTCGACGCCGACGTGCGGGTGCTGCTGCTCGACGGCGACACCGAGCTGGCCGAGGGCGTCGCGGCGCTGGATACGAGGGGGCACACCCCGGGGCACCAGTCGTTCCGCGTGGACCTCGGCGACCGCTCCGTCGTACTCGCCTGCGATGCGGCCGACCTGCGCCAGAACCTCGACGAGCGGGTGCCCTGCGGCTGGACGGCGAAGCCCGCCGACGCCGACGCCGCCCAGCGCTCGATCGACCGCCTCGCCGACCTCGCCGCGACTCCGGGCGTCGAGGTCTGGCCGGGCCACGACCCGGAGTGGGCGTACGCGCCCGTCGAGCGCGCCGGCTGATCGACTAGCCCGCCGTGAGCGGATACCCGACCAGCGGCCCGGCGGCTCCCGCAACCCCCTCGGCCGACCGGCGCCGCCTCCGTAGGCTCGGCCGCATGCTGCTCATCTTCGGGACCCGCTCGGTCGAGGACGTCCTCCGCGTCCTCGTGTCCGTCTGCCGGGTCTGCGGTGTGCGCGCCGAGCAGCACGTGCTGCGCAGCCGCACGAAGCTCTCGCTCTTCTTCGTGCCCCTGCTGACCGTCTCGACCCGCTACCTCCTCGAGTGCTCGCACTGCGGCGCCGTCACGCGCATCGACAAGGAGGAGGCGCACGCCACCCCCGCGGACTCCCGCCCGCAGGACGCGCGCCCGAACGACGCCTGACGTCCCTCTCTCCACCCGCGAGTCGAGGGCGTCAGCGCTCGGCGCGCCCCGAGTCCTCGATCAGGCGCACCTTGACGGTGACGGCGAACGGGCCCGAGAGCTCCGACTCGAGCATCCCGCGCAGGCGCTCGCCGACCGCGCGGAGGGTGTCGGGGGCGGGCAGCGCCGCGACCGCCGAGATGTGCGCGCTGACCGTCGTGAACCCCTCCGACCGGTCGATGTCGACGAGCACGTCGGGCTGCCGCAGCGCCAGCTTCACGGCGATCGCGTCGGCCGCCGCCTCGAGGATCGGCTGCGCCGGGTAGACCCCGGCGACCCCCTCCGTGTCGCGGATCGCGGCGGTGAGGCGCTGCGAGAGCGCGGTGTCGTCGGTCACGGTCGGTCCTCCCGGCGGGGGTAGACGTCGTCGACGGTGACGTCGATCGCGCCGACGACGAGTTCGGTGTGGCGCTCGAGGGCGTAGCGGATGCGCTCGCGGAGCCGGTCGCCGACCTCGGCGACCGTGAGCCCGAACTCGAGTGCGAAGGTGACATCCACGCGGATGACCGCGCCCGGAGTCGTGACGTCGCCGTCGAGCGTGCAGCGGCCCATGATGACGCCGCCCATCGTGTCGCCGGCGCGGCGGATCATGCCGCGGACCGCCGCCTCCGTCAGCGCGAGCCGGAGGGTCGGGTCGGGGTGGCGCACGGGCACGTCGCGTCCCGAGCGCACCTCCGCGCGGATCGCGTCGAGCAGGCCCGCGATCCAGACCTCGTCGCGGTCGGGCTCCCGCTCGGACTCGCGCCGCAGGGCCCGTGCCGAGAGCTCGTTGAGACGCGTGAGGTTCGCCAGGGCGAGGCGGCACGCGGCGGAGCCCTCGATCGACGGGTCGTAGGGCTGCCGTCCGCGGTCGAGGTAGTCGCTCAGCTCGTCGAGCGTGTGGCCGTCGAAGTCGTCGGCCGGCTCGGCGGGTGCCGCCGCCTCCGGAGTCACGTCCGGCCCCTCGGGCAGGGCGTCGTCGTCGGGTGTCATCGCCATGCCTCCAGTTCGTGGAGCAGGAATCGTCGTGCCCGGGCGAGGAGCCCGCGGACGGTCGAGACGGGGAGGTCGAGGGCGTCGGCGATCTCCTGGTAGCTGTAGCCGGCGGTCTCGCGGAGTAGCCAACAGCGTCGCTGATCGGCGGGCAATCGGTCCAGCGCCTCCCAGACGGCGTCCAGCTGGAGTCGCGCCTCGACGATCCGCTCCGGCGAGTACTCGGCGGGAGCGGGCGGGTCCCAGTCGTCGATGTCGTCGTGGCGGCGGCGGACGCGGATCCGGTCGATCGCCTTGTGCGACACGATCCGCATCAGCCAGGGGCGGATGCGGGCCGGGCTGTCGAGGTCCGAGAGCTGCCGCCAGCCGGTGAGGAACGCCTCCTGGACCACGTCGTCCGACTCGATCTCGGAGCCCAGGAGCTTGGCCGCGTAGACCCGCATCAGCGCGCCGTGGCGGCGCGCGAGCTGCTCGAAGGCCTGCACATCGCCGTCGACGGCGCGGGCGGCGAGGGTGGCGTCCGAGGCGCTGAGGAGGGGGTCGTCGTCGTCGATGATCGCCTCCCGTCGCCTGCGGTCCGTCGATCCGCGTCGCTGCCGCCCCCAGTGTGACCGCCGCTCCGAATGACTACCAGCCTCGACGCTCGACCGCCGAATCGGATGGCCGCAGTGCGAGAGAGCCGCCCTCCAGCGCCCCGCTCTGTCACCCGAGCGAGGGGCGAATCGGAGGCGGATCCGTGACGATTCCCCGTCGGGACTCGTCTGATCTGTAACCGCCCTCCGTCCGACGCCCGCCGGCGTCCGCGCGACAGGGCCTCGACACGAGAGAAGCACGGCCATGCACTCCTTCCTCCTCCGACGGCTCGAGCAGCCGTCATGAGCGGGTCGACCTTCACGATGGGCAGCCCGTTCGCGTCCGGCGACGCGGGCGACGGCGTCGAGCGGCGCTTCGAGGCCGCGGGCGAGAACCCCGACCAGGCGTCCGCCGTCTACGCCGAGGCCTACGGTGGCGGCACCTTCCGCGCGGCTCCGGCCTCGCGCGACTTCTCCTTCCGCTACGCCTACCGCGGCAGCGAGCGCGTGACGCTGCGCACCTCCGACTGCTCGGGCCTTCTGAGCGGCGAGGTGCCGCACCTGCGCGAGTACGTCGTCGGCTGGTTCCGGGCCGGCGGAGGCGTCCTCAACCTCCGCCCCTTCACCCGCACCGGAGCCGCGTCGGCGCCGTTCCTCTTCCCCGCCGAGCGGCAGTTCGAGCTCGACTTCCGGCCGCACCGCCAGAACCTGATCCACTTCGCGCCCGGCTTCCTCGAGGACGTCGCGACGGAGTCGCACGCCGGCCCCCGGCAGCCCGTGTCGTTCGACCACGAGGCCGACCCCGATCCCGGCGTGCTCGCCCGGTGGCGCGCCGCAGTGTCGGAGGCGAGCGCCGCGCTCGCGACGGCCGCCATCGCGCCGCTCGTCCGCTTCACCGCCGAGCTCAACCTCGCCCGCGCGCTGCTCCTGCTGTTCCCGTGGCGCGCGTGGGACGTCCCGGCGGTCCTGCGCCGCCCGTCGGCGTCGCGGACCAGGGTCGCGCTCGACTTCCTCCAGCACCACGCCCACGAGCCGATCGCCCCGGCCGACGCCGCGCGCGCCGCCGGGCTGCACACGCGCACCCTCCAGCAGGCGACGCAGCGGCACCTCGGAGTCTCGCCGTCGGTCTACCTGCGCGACATCCGCCTCGACCGGGCCCGCAAGGACCTCGTCGCGGGCGACCCCTGCTCGACCACCGTGGCCGCCGTCGCGCGCGCGTGGGGCTTCGGCAATCTCGGCCGCTTCGCGAGCTCGTACCAGGCCCGCTTCGACGAGAAGCCGAGCCACACCCTCCGCGCCTGACACGCCTGGCCGCAGGACGAACAGCCTCGCCATGACCTGTGGAGGAGGTTGGCCGCCAAGCGCGTCGACCCGCGGCCCTCCCTGCACTTCGGCTGAATCGGCGGGACGACCGGGGCCGACGGCACGTCTGATCCATGTGCCGCAGAACGTCGGCACCGCGGATTCCGCGCCCCTCATCACGACACCGGAGAAGACCATGACCAACGTCACCCCCACCCCCTCCTCGGCCAAGCACGGCACCGCGACCTCGACCGGCAAGAACACCATCGCCGACGGCGTCGTCGAGAAGGTCGCCGGCATCGCCGCCCGCCAGGTCCCCGGCGTGCACGACCTCGGCGGCGGAGCCGCCCGCGCCATCGGCGCGATCCGCAACGCGATCAACGCGCAGGACCGCGGCCAGGGCATCTCGGTCGAGGTCGGCGAGAAGCAGGTCGCCGCCGACATCACCGTCGTCGCCGAGTACCCCGTCGCGCTGCAGAAGCTCGCCGACAGCATCCGCTCCGCCGTCTCCGAGGCCATCACCTCGGTCGTCGGCATGGAGGTCACCGAGGTCAACGTGACGGTGTCCGACGTCTACATCCCCTCGGACGACAAGGACGAGGACACCGAGAGCCGCGTCAAGTGACTCCCTCCCGCACCGGGCTCGTCCTCGGCGCCGTCCTCGCCCTCGCGGCCCTCGCCTTCGGCTTCTGGGCGATGCTCTTCGTCGCCCTGGCCATGGCGATCGGCTTCGGTGCCGGTCGTGTGATCGAGGGCAGGCTCGATCTGCGCTCGCTGGCCGACACCCTCCGCGGGCGGCGGACCTCGTGACCGCGGCGGTGATGGCCGACCAGGCCCGCCACGGCCGCACGACGATCACCTCGCGCGCCGTGCGCCGGGTCGTGTCGGCCGTCACCGCGGAGGCGCTCGACGTCTCGGCGTCCGAGGTGTCCGTCGAGCTCGACGACGACGGAGGACGCCTCCACGTCACCGCGCAGGCCCCCCTCCGCATCACGCCGCTGGGCGAGTCGGACCGGCGCTCCTCCGGGACGCTGCTCTCCCGCCTGAGCGCGGCCCAGACCACCATCCGCTCCCAGTGCCTGGAGCTCACCGGCTCCACCATCGGCCGGGTCGACCTCCGCGTCACGGGCGCCGACCTCCGAGAACGAAGGAGGGTGTCGTGACGACCCCCACCACCACCGCAGGGTCGCTGTACCCGCGCATCCTCCGACGCGAGACGCACTCGTCGCGCTCCGGTTCGGCGATCGTGCTCGCCGCCGTGCTGATCCTGCTCTTCGCCTGGCTCGGCACGGAGGCGGTGATCGCCGCCCTCGGGCAGCCCGCGCTGCTCGTGGCCCCGCAGGATGGCGCGACCGCGCTGCTCAGTGCGGCCAGCGCCCCCATCGCGCTGACCGCCGCCGCGGGAGCGGTTGCCGCCCTGATCGGGCTCGTCCTGCTCGTCCTCTCGTTCGCCCCCGGGCGTCGCGGACGTCGCATCGCCGGCTCCGGCCGCACGGCCACCGTCGTCGACGACCGCGTGATCGCCCAGAGCGTCGCCCGCACCGCCGCCTACGCCAGCGACGTCGATCCGGACCAGGTGTCGGTGTCGATCGGCAGGAGCACGGTCGGCGTCACCGTGGCCCGCACGTCGGGCCGTAGCACCGACATCGGCGGCATCCGCGAGGCCGTCGACGCCGAGCTGGCGACCTACGACTACAGCCCCCGCCTGCGCGCCCGCGTGCGCCTGTCCGAGAAGGGGACGGTCCGCTGATGACCACCACCAACCGATTCCTCAACCGGCTGCTGCTGTTCGTCGTGGGGCTCGTGCTCCTCGTCGTCGGCGGTGCCGTCGCGGCGGGGTCGCTCCTGCCGGACGTGCAGCAGACCGTCTCGACGGCCGCCGACGACGCGACGCAGCCGACGACCGACGCTCTGAACGGGCAGCCCTGGATCCTCTGGGTGAGCGCCGTCGTCGCGCTCGTCCTGATCCTCCTGCTGGTGCGCTTCATCGTGCGCCAGGGCCGCGGCCGCACCTCGACGCTGCTGCGCGTCGGATCCGGCTCGGGAGCGGGGACTCCGACCGGAGGCTCCGTGACCATCGACGCGAAGGTCGCCGAGCAGGTCCTCGAGGAGGCGCTGTCGCACGACTCCGCCATCGTCTCCGTCGACGTCACCGCCTTCGAGATCCGTCGGCAGAACGTCCTCCGCGTCACCGCGCACACCCGCCGCGGCGTCTCGCCGGTGCAGGTGCGTCGCAGCATCGACACGGCCGTCCGCCGCTGGGACGTGCTCCTCGGAGAGGAGACCCCCGTCGTCATCCAGATCGTCAGCGGACTCCGCAGCCGCTCGAGCAGCCCCGCCCGCGTGAGCTGACCGAGCACCACCGTCCGGCCCTCCTGTCCGGGAGGGCCGGAGAGCGCCCGCCACCGCGGGTCGAGAACTTCGAGGAGCACCCCATGACCGATTCCGACCGCACGATCGACCTCGGCGCCGTAGACCGCGGCCACCCCGAGGGCGAGTCGATCGAGCGCCTCGTGGCGACCGCCGCGGCCGAGACCGCCGTCGGCGTCAGCGGGGTCCACCACCTCGGCGGCACCGCCGCCCGCAGCCTCGACCGCGCCGCGCGCGCTGTGCTGGGCACGAGCACGAGCCCCGGAGTGACGGTCAGCCGCGCCGACGGCGTCACCACCGTCGACCTCGACCTGGTCGTCGAGTACCCGCACAGGGTGAAGACCGTGATCGACGCGACCCGCGAGCAGGTCTCCCGCGCCGCTGCGCCGCTCGCCGCAGGCTCCGTCGTGGTGAACGTCACCGTCACCGACGTGCACGGTCCGTTCGACCCGATCGAGGTGCCCGACGACGAGCGCGAGTACGGCGAGCCTCTCGTCGACAAGGCGCGCGACGCCATCGACTCCGCGCGCGAGCAGACGGCGGACGCCCTCGACTCGGCTGCCGACGCTGTCGGTGAGGAGCGCGAGGCCGACGAGGCGCGTGCCGCCGCCGACCGGCCTGCCGCCGACCGCCCGGTCGAGGCCGAGGCGCCCGTCGCCGCCGAGTTCGTCGTGCGCGTCGAGGTCGAGCCCGTCGACGGAGGATCGGCCGTCTCCACGCCGCCGGTCGCCGTCGAGATCGAGCCGGTCGAGAGCGAGCCGGCCGAGAGCGTGTCCGCCTCCGACGACGCCACGGCCTCGCACCGCGCCGGGCAGGAGTAGTCCGATGAGGACCCGCTCGTTCGGAGGTTCGCGCCGGAAGCCCCGAGCCGCCTGGATCGCCTTCGCGACCGGCGTCATCGTGAGCGCGATCGTCGTCTTCGCCGTGCTGCTGCCCGTGCTCGGGCTGATCGGCGCCGCCGACGCCACGACCGTCGGCGTTCTCGACGTCCCGGTCGGCGCGATCACGCTCTCGATCGTGATCAGCTTCCTGATCGGCCTCGCCGCCCTCGCCCTCGCCTTCGTGTCGCGCAACGCGGCCCTGGCCTGGGTGGCGGCGGTCGCCGCCGTCGTCGCGACCCTGATCGGCTCGATCTGGCCCCTGGTCACCACCGCCTTCGCCAGCGTCGACCAGGCCCAGGACGTCGTCCCCTTCATCCAGGACCTCATCGGCCAGGTCACCGGCAACTGACCGCCCGTCTCGATCGACTCGTCACGAACGGCCCATCTCCGTCGACTCGAACGAGCCGTCCGCGACGGATCGACCGGGGAGCGCCCGGAGGCCGCGGAGCGGGGCGTCTCGAGCGGCGTAGCCGCTTCGCGTCCGGGTGGTGAGGGAAAAGGGGCGCGCGCCCGCTGGCCTGCTGGTCGAGTAGCCCCGCAGGGGCGTATCGAGACCCACCAGCGTCAGCAGATCAGAGGTCTGACCCGGCCTTCTGAAGGTGGGGGATCTCGATACGCCCGCTCCGCGGGCTACTCGATCAGCAAGCAGGGGGCCGGACGTGGAAGGTGACTTCTCCTAGGAGATCCACCAGCCTCGGAGGAGCAGGCGCGGGCCCTCGTCCTGCTGCCCGCGGAGTCGTGAGAGACCGCCTGTTGACCCCGCAGCGACCGCTGTGTATCTTCCAGTTATACGAATGACCGATCGACACGAGGAGGTGGACATGGTTCGACGCACGGCCACGATGTGGCAGGTGGCCGAGCGCGCAGGCGTCTCGCAGGCGACCGTGTCCCTCGTGCTCAACAACGCTCCCGGCAACCGGGTGACCGAGGCGACGCGCGCCCGGGTCATGGAGGCGGTCGAGGCCCTCGGCTACCGCACCAACGCGTTCGCGAAGTCCCTCCGCAGCGGCCAGTCGGGCATTATCGGCTTCGTCTCGGACGAGGTCGCCAGCGCTCCGTTCGCCGGTCGCCTCCTCCAGGGGGCTCAGAAGCAGGCCTGGGAGAGCGGTCACGTCATCCTGAGCGTCGACACCTTCGGCGAGAAGGCGCTCGAGTCCTCGGCGATCGACATGATGCTCTCCTACCGGGTGCTCGGCGTGATCTACGCCTCGATGTACCACCGCGTCGTCGAGGTCCCGGAGGCGCTCCACGACGTCCCGACGGTCGTCGCGAACGCCCAGGCCGCCGACGGCCGGTTCTCGAGCGTCTTCCCCGATGAGGAGCGCGGCGGCTACGTCGCCACCCGTCAGCTGACCGACGCCGGTCACGAGCGGATCGCCTACATCGACATCCAGCCCGCCGGGAACGATCTCCCGGCCGGTGTCGGTCGCCTGGCGGGCTACCGCCGTGCGCTCGAGGAGGCGGGACTCGTCGTCGATCCCCGCCTGGTGCGCCACGGCCAGGGCGGCACCGTCGAGGACGGCCTGGCCCTCACGGCCGAGCTCCTCGACGAAGCCGACCCTCCGACGGCGATCTTCTGCGGCAACGACCGCACGGCGTGGGGTGCCTACCGCACCCTCGAGGCCCGAGGCCTCCGCGTGCCCGACGACTGCTCGGTCGTCGGCTTCGACGATCAGGAGACCCTCGCCGCCTACCTCGATCCCGGTCTCACGACCATGGCGCTTCCCTACGAGCGGATGGCCCGCCAGGCCGTCTCGATCCTCCTCGCCGATCCGCGCGAGGACCCCCGATCCCATCCCATCGAATGCTCACCGGTCCTCCGAGGATCTGTGGCGAGTGCAAAGGTGCGCGCATGACGGCAACACACTCCACCGCCAGGGTCGCGAGGCCCCGGCGGATCCTGACACCGAGGCAGAGGTTCGGTGCGAATCTCAAGCGCGCCGTGCGGTCCTGGCAGTTATACGTACTACTCGCCCCCGCCGTCGTCTTCGTCGTCCTGTTCAAGTACTGGCCGATGTACGGCGCGCAGATCGCGTTCCGCGACTACAACCCGTCGGAGGGGTTCTCGGGCAGCCCCTGGGTGGGCCTGGACAACTTCACCAGGTTCGTCTCGTCGTTCCAGTTCGGGCGGCTGATCGAGAACACGCTGACGGTGAACGCCCTCGGACTGCTGATCGCCTTCCCGGTCCCGATCGTCCTCGCGCTGATCGTCAACCAGCTGCAGAGCGAGCGCTTCAAGAAGTTCACGCAGACGGTGCTCTACTCGCCCTCGTTCATCTCGGTGGTCGTCGTGGTCGGCATGATCCACCTGCTCTTCTCGCCGCGCTCCGGGATCGTGAACAGCGCGATCGTGGCCCTCGGAGGCGAGCCGGTCTTCTTCATGGGGTCGCCGGACTGGTTCCGCCCGCTCTACATCGGCTCCGACATCTGGCAGAACGCCGGCTTCTCGATGATCGTCTACCTCGCTGCGCTGACCGCGATCGATCCCGCTCTCCACGAGGCGGCGAGGGTCGACGGTGCGAGCAAGTGGCAGCGGATCCGGCATATCGACATCCCCGGGATCATGCCGGTGATCACCATCCTGTTCATCCTCGCGATCGGCAACCTCTTCAATCTCGGCTTCGAGAAGGTCCTGCTCATGCAGACCGACCTCAACCTGCCGACCTCCGAGGTGATCCAGACCTACGTCTACAAAGCGGGCCTGCAGCAAGCGCAGTTCAGCTACTCGGCCGCGATCGGCCTGTTCAACTCCCTGATCAACCTCGTCCTCCTGGCGACCTTCAACTGGGTCGCACGCCGGGCGGGCCAATCGAGCCTTTGGTGATGACGCCATGACCCAGACCATCCACCCCCAGTCCGCCGTCCGCCCGCAGCCGGCACCGCCCTCGCCCCACCGCCCCGCCCCGCCCACCCGCGGACGATTCGCGGACCCCGTCTTCAACACCGTCGCGATCACCGTCCTGGTCCTGGCGATCGTCGCGATCATCTACCCGATGTACTTCATCGTCATCGCGTCGTTCAGCGAGCCGTCGCAGATCCTCAACGGGAACGTCTGGCTCTGGCCCGAGGGCTTCACGCTCGAGGGCTACGCCCGGATCTTCTCGGACGGCGCGATCTGGCAGGGCTTCGGCAACTCGGTGCTCTACACGGTCGTCGGCACCGCGATCAGCGTCGCCACCATCCTCTGCGCTGCCTACGCGCTGTCGAGGAAGGACCTCTACGGCAGGACCTTCTTCCTCCTCCTGTTCATCGTCACGATGTTCATCGACGGAGGCCTGATCGCCCGCTACCTCGTGGTGCGCGATCTCGGACTGCTCGACAGCATCTGGGCCGTGGTCCTGCCGGGAGCGGTCGGCGTCTGGAACCTGATCATCGCCCGCGCCTTCTTCGAGAACAACGTTCCCGGAGAGCTGCGCGACGCGGCGCAGATGGACGGCGCGAGCGACTTCCGCTTCTTCTTCAGCATCGTCCTGCCGCTGTCGAAGCCGCTGATCTTCCTGATGATCATGATCCACCTCGTGGCCAACTGGAACGCCTTCTTCGACGCGCTCATCTACCTCGACGACGAGAGCAAGTACCCGCTCCAGCTGGTGCTCCGCAACGTCCTCATCCAGTCCGAGGTCACCGCCGCCGGAGGCTCGGGAGCGATGGACTCCTACGCCGCCGCCCAGCGCCTGGGCGAGCTGATCAAGTACGGAATGATCGTCATCTCGACGATCCCCCTCCTGATCGTGCTGCCCTTCATGCAGAAGCACTTCACCAAGGGCGCCCTTCTCGGCGCCGTGAAGAGCTGACCCCTCCTTCCTGCACCGCCCGGCGACTCCGCCACCCCTTCCGGCTGTCCCGCAGCACCATCCGGCGATCCCGCCGCACCATCACAGAGGAATCAGAACGATGAGACACCGCAGTTTCTTCACCATCACCGCCCTCGGACTCTCCGGCGCACTCCTGCTCTCCGGCTGCACCGGCGGCGGCGGCTCCGACCCGGTCGAGGACCGGTCGTCGGAGGTCGGCTTCAACGAGACCGGCCTCCCGATCGTCGACGACACCCTGTCGCTCACCTTCGGTGGCACCAAGTCGGCGCTCTCGCCCGACTACTCCACGATGCAGCTCGTGCAGCAGTGGGAGCAGGACACCAACATCGCCATCGAGTGGAAGAACCTCCCCGAGCAGGTCTACGCCGAGAAGAAGAACCTCCTCCTCGCCAGCGACGACGTGCCGAACGTGCTCTTCAACTCCGGGCTCACCGACGCCGAGATCGTGCAGTACGGCGAGAACGGCACCCTCGTACCGCTCGAGGACCTGATCGAGCAGTACGCGCCGACCCTCTCGGGCATCCTCGAGGAGCGACCCGACATCCGCGCCGCGCTGACCGCCTCCGACGGGCACATCTACACGCTGCCCTCGGTCGAGGAGCTCGGGATCCTCCAGTACCCGAACTTCCTCTTCATCAACACGGCCTGGCTCGAGAAGCTCGGCATCCCGATGCCGACCACCATCGAGGAGTACCGCGCCGCCCTCGAGGCGTTCAAGACTCAGGACCCGAACGGCAACGGCGAGGCCGACGAGATCCCGCTCTCGTTCCGCACCGACTCCTTCTGCGCGAACCCGAACGACCTGATCGCGGCCCTCGGCGGACAGCCCGAGAACAATGATCACCGCATCGTCGTCGACGGCGAGGTGCAGTTCACCGCGGACACCGACGGCTACAAGCAGGGCGTCGAGGCCCTCTCCGAGTGGTACTCCGACGGTCTGATCGATCCGGAGTCGTTCTCGCAGGACGACGTCGCCTACCTCTCCAAGGGCAAGGCCGACACCGAGATCCTCGGTTCCTTCTTCTGGTGGGAGGCGAAGGAGATGATCGGCGAGGACCGCCTCGGCGACTACGCCGTGCTCGGTGTGCTCGAGGGCGTCGACGGTGAGAAGCGCGCCAGCGTCACCAACAACCAGGAGATCAACCGCGGTGCGATGGCGATCACGCGCTCGAACGAGTACCCGGCCGCCACGATGCGCTGGGCCGACCGCCTCTTCGACCCCGAGATGAGCGCCCAGACCAGCTGGGGGCCCCTCGGCGTGACGCTCGAGAAGGACGCCTCCGGGATGCTCGTGCAGATCCCCGCTGCGGCCGGTGAGGCCGAGGGCGAGCGCCGCCAGAAGGTCGCGCCCGGTGGGCCGAAGATCACCACGAAGGAGGACTTCGAGACGGTCGTCGCGCCCGAGCCCCGCGCCAAGGAGCGTCAGGACCTCGTGAACGAGTACTACCTCCCGTTCAAGGCGAACGACGCCTACCCGCCGGTGATGCTCTCGAACGACGAGCTCGACCGCGTCTCGTACGCGCTCACCGACATCAACACCCTGGTCAAGGAGAAGTTCGCGACCTGGATCGTCAACGGCACGGTCGACGACGAATGGGACTCCTACGTCTCACAGCTCGAGTCGATGGGCGCCTCCGACGTCACGGCCACGTACCAGCAGGCCTACGACCGCTTCCAGAGCGGCGGCGAGTAGTCCCCCGGGGGCGCGGGCGGACTGCCCGCACCCCCGCCCGGCAGCACCGATCCCCTCACTCAGGAGCCCCTGTGACCCTCACCACGACGACCGACGCCTGGCGTCCGGCCGCCCACTTCACCGCCGCATCGACCTGGTTGAACGACCCCAACGGGCTGCTCTTCCACAACGGCACGTACCACCTGTTCTTCCAGAACAATCCGAGCGGGAGCACCTGGGGCAACATGTCCTGGGGTCATGCGACCTCCACCGATCTCGTGTCGTGGACGGAGCAGCCGGTCGCGATTCCCGTCCTCGACGGAGAGATGGCCTTCTCGGGCAGCGCCGTCGCCGACGTCCGCAACACGGCGGGCTTCGCCGGCCCCGGAGAGACGGCCCTGGTCGCGGTCTACACCGCCGCCCGCGCGCCGCTCGCCGACGGCTCCGGTGCCTCCCAGGCGCAGGCCCTCGCGTTCAGCCTCGACGACGGCGCGACCTGGACCCGCTACGCGGGCAATCCCGTCCTCGACATCGGATCGGCGGAGTTCCGCGACCCGAAGGTGTTCTGGTTCGGCGGCGACGACGGCCACTGGGTGATGGTCGCCGTCGAGGCCGTCGAACGCCGCGTCGTCGTCTACACCTCGCACGACCTCAGGACGTGGACCCGCCGCTCCGACTTCGGCCCGGCGCACGCCGTCGGCGGCGTCTGGGAGTGCCCCGATCTCTTCCCCCTGCGCATCCGGGGGTCGGAGGACACCAAGTGGCTCCTCATCGTCAGCCTGAACCCGGGCGGCGTCGCGGGAGGATCCGGCAGTCAGTACTTCGTCGGGGACTTCGACGGCACGACCTTCACTGCCGATCGGATCAGCGACTCCGCCGATCTCGCCGACTACGACTGGCTCGACTACGGCCGCGACTACTACGCCGCCGTGTCGTTCAACGACGCCCCGGACGAGCGCCGGCTCACGATCGCCTGGGCGAGCAACTGGGACTACGCCAACGAGACCCCCACCGGGCCGTGGCGCTCTGCGATGTCGCTCGTGCGCGAGCTCGACCTCGTCACCGGATCCGACGGGCGGCTCGCGCTCGCGCAGCGGCCCGTCCTCCCTGCAGCCGCGGCGGCGCGCGCCTGCACCGTCTTCGACGTCAGCGTGTCGTGCCTCCCCGGCGACCGGACCGAGCTCCGCCTCCTCACCGACGAGACCGACGACGAGGTGGTCATCACCGTCGACGCCGGCGAGGGGGTGCTGACCTGCGACCGCACCCGCAGCGGCGCCGTCGACTTCGCTCCGTCGTTCCCCTCGGTGGACTGGGCTCCTCTGCCCGCGCCCGACGAGTCGGGCCGAGTGGCGATCTGCATCGTCATCGACGCCTCGGTCGTCGAGATCTTCCTCGGGGGAGGGCTCAGCACGCTGACCCAGCTGGTGTTCCCGACCGCGCCGTTCACCACTCTCCGCGTCCGAGAGGCGGCCGAGTGACGACGGGTGACGTCCTCGTCGTCGGCGAGACCGTGATCGACGTCGTCGAGTACGACGGGCACCGGCGCGAGCACGTCGGCGGCTCTCCCGCGATCGTCGCGCTGACGCTCGCCCGGCTCGGGCGATCGGTCGGCTTCGCGACCGACCTCGGAGACGATGCTCGCGGGGAGCGGGCGCGCTCGCACCTCGGCGCCTCGGGTGTGCGTGTCCGCGCGACGGGGCGGGGGAGCACCTCGAGCGCCGTCGCCCGCATCGGCGCCGACGGATCCGCTCGCTACGACTTCGACCTGTCGTGGGATCCGGATCCGGTGGATCCGGGCGGCGCCCGGCACGTCCACACGGGATCGGCCGCCGCCTTCCTCGCTCCGGGGGCCGGCCGGGTGGCCGACCTGGTCGGCCGTCTGCCCGAGGGGACGACGCTGAGTCTTGACCCCAACATCCGCGCCGATCTGCTGCCGCCCCGCCGCGAGGTGCTCGGTGTCGTCGAGCAGATCCTCCCGCGGTGCGACACGGTGAAGCTCAGCGATGAGGACGCACGGTGGCTTCACCCCGGCCGATCCGTCGACGCGGTCCTCGACGCCCTCCTCGCCTCCGGAACCGCCCTCGCGGTCGTCACCCTCGGGGGCGACGGCCTGGTCCTCGCCTCGAGGGCCGGCCGCGTCCACGTGCCCGCCGAGCGGGTCGACGTCGTCGACACGGTCGGCGCCGGAGACTCCGCGATGGGTGCGCTGATCGACGCCCGCCTCGATGCTCCCTCGGCCGTGCTCGACGAGGACGAGCTCGCGCGGATCGGCCGGTGGGCGGCCCGCGTCGCGGCCGTCACCGCCTCTCGCGCGGGCGGCGACCCGCCGTTGCGCAGCCGACTGGGCTGAGCGCTCGCGCCCGCTCAGTCGCGCAGCGGCGACCCGACGACGTCGAAGCGGAAGCCGCCGAACTCGCCGCTGAGCAGCGGGCGCGCGGCGGCGATCGCCGCCTGCACCTCGGGCAGCTCGAGCGAGGCACGGTGCGCCTCGGCGCTCGTCCACAGCTCGACGACGAAGACCGTGTCAGCCATGTCGTCGGAGATCCCCACCTCGTAGGCGAGGCAGCCGACCCGTTCGAGCGCATCGTTGCGGGCGGTGAGCAGGGCGACGAGGTCGCCGCGGCGTCCGGGCAGGGCACCGAGGGTGCCGACATTCGCGAAGGTCATGCCCAGACCGTAGCGACGGGCACCGACATCGTGGCGCCTCCCGTAGCGTGGGCCCGATGATCAGCGAGTACCTGAACGCCTACGACGACCAGCTGCGCACCGATGCCGAGACCCCGAGCGCCGTCTCGGTGACGCGGCTCGGCCCCCTCCGCCTGGTCACGTTCGCCGGCGGGCGCGGCTTCGTGACCTACCGCGATCTCGGCGGTGCGGGGGCTGAGGCGATCCGCGACCTCGTCGCGGCCGCGCGCGAGCACTTCGCGGCCGATTCGGACATCAGGAAGGTCGAGTGGAAGACCCGCGGCCACGATCATGCGCCCGGGCTCCACGAGGCTCTGATCGAGTACGGCTTCGTGCCGGAGGAGACGGAGTCGATCATGATCGGCCCGCTCGAGGCGCTCACCCGCGACGCCCCAGTACCCGATGGAGTGACCCTCCGACGGGTCGTCGACGAGCCCGACGTGCGGGCTTTCAGCGCGATGATCGACGCCGCGTTCGGCGAGGACGTCGACGTCGCCATCGCCGACTCGCTCGTGGCCCGGCTCGCCCGCGGCGACGGCATGGAGCTGTGGGTCGCCGAGATCGACGGCCGCATGGTCAGCGGCGGACGTCTCGAGCCGGTGCCCGGCAGCGACTTCGTCGGCATCTGGGGCGGCGCCACGCTCGAGGAGTACCGCGGACGCGGCATCTACCGCGCACTCACCGCCGTCCGCGCCCGCTCGGCCCTGCAGCTCGGCCGGACGCTCGTGCACAGCGACTCGACCGAGTACTCGCGCCCGATCCTCGAGCGCTCGGGCCTCGTGAAGGTGTCGACGACGACTCCGTACCTCTGGCGCCGCTGATCGCACCGCGTGCGGGCGCACCATCAGCTGAGACGGGGGGCCCTCCCGTGTGGGCGGAGGCCCACCACTCTCAGCTGATGTTGTGCGGCGACGAGTGACCGACGACTGCCACGACCTCGGCCCGACGACCGCCCGGAGAGAGCCGGCGGCCTCGCGAGCATCCCCGCACAACGTCAGCCGAGACGCCGTCGCAGCCACGATCGAGCGCGACGCCGCTTCTCGGCCGACGTTGTGCGGCCGGAACTGACCTCAGCTCGCCGCGGAGATCTCGAGCGCGATGTTGTCGGGGTCGCGGAACTCGAGGATGCTCTGGCCGCCGGTCTCCTTGATCGGCTCGTGCGCGATGCCGAGGTCGTCGAGGACGGCCGCGGCCGCCTTCAGCTCGTCGGCGCTGCCCACCGCGAAGCTCAGGTGGTCGAGTCCGACGCGGTCCTCATCGAAGCTGTCGCCGGCCTCGGCGACGGGACGCAGCCCGAGGAGTCCGCCGGGGAACTGGTAGATCACGCCCCCGAACAGGAAGGCGAGCTTCTCCTTCTCCTCTGCGGGCGCGTCGGCGGGCGGCGCCTCGAAGGCGACGTCGAACCCGAAGACGGAGTCGTAGAACGCGCGCGAGACGGCGATGTCACGGACGGTCAGTCGGATGTGGGCGTAGTCGACAGCGGAGATCGGCACGGGGTTCCTCTCGGTGCGGCGGGCGGAGTGCCCACTCCTCATCATTCGGAGGCGGTGCCGCGCGCAGATGGGGCTGGCACCCCCTCCGCGGATCGGCTAGTCGAGCTCGGTCGGCCGCGCGGGCTCGGCGAGCAGGGCCCGCGCCGCCATGCCGATCACCGCGCTGTAGGTCGGGTAGGCGAACCGCACGTTCGCGAGGGTCGCGACGTCGACTCCTGCCGCCATCGCCGTGGTCACCGACTGCACCACCTCGATCGCGTTCTCGCCCACGGCGTGCGCGCCGAGCAGCAGCTCGCGCCGCCGGTCGGCGATCAGCGTCAGGAACCCGCTCTCGCGGTCGTCGATCACCGCGCGGTCCAGCACCGAGAACGGCACCGAGGCGACGACGCACTGGGCGTCGCGCTCGCGCGCCTGCTCGATCGTGAATCCGACGCCCGCGTAGTCCGGGTCCGTGAATCCGCCCGCCGGGAGGAGGTGCTGCGGGCTCCTGCGGTTCGCGCCGAGCACCGCGTTCTCGGCCGCCGCCTCCGCCTCGAACTGCGCCGCCTGCACGAGCATGTCGCGCCCGTTCGCATCGCCGACCGCGAAGACGTGCGGCACGATCGTGCGGAAGTACTGATCGGCGGGGATCGCGGAGCGCACCACCTCGATGCCGGCGTTCTCGAGCCCCAGGTCCTCGACGTCGGCGGGCCAGCCGGTGGCCATGATGACCGCGTCCATGCGCTCGGTGCGCGTCTCGCCGCCCTCGCGCCAGCGGATGTCGATCGCCCCGTCGTCTGCGCGGTCGAGGCGCTCGACCGTCTCGATGCCGGTGTGCACGTGCACGCCCTGGCGCTCGAACGCCGCGGCGACGTACTCCGAGATGCTCGCGTCCGAGGTCGTGAGGATGCGCGGCGCGAGATCGAGCAGCGTCACCTCCGAGCCGAAGGCGTTGAAGACCGTGACGAGCTGGGCGCCCGTGTTGCCGCCTCCGATGACCGCGACGCGGCGGGGGAGGGCCGGCAGCTCGAGCACGTCCTCGGGGACCGTCGCCAGCTCGGCGCCGGGGATCGGGAGGCGGCGCGAGTGGCCGCCGACGCAGATGAGGATCGAGCGGGCGGTGATGCGGCGGCCGCTGTCGAGCACGAGCGTGCTCTCGTCGGCGAACCGCGCGCGCCCCTCGTGCACGAGCTCGACGCCCGCCTCGGCGAACCGCTCGGCCTCGCGCTTGATCGAGCGCACCGTGTCGACGCGCTCGTGCACGTGCCGGACCGTCGCGGTCCAGTCGATCGCGGGGGTGCCGACGTCGATGCCGTAGTCGGAGGCGGTGCGCGCCTCGCGGATGATCCGCGCGGTCTTCGCGAGCACGCGGGTCGGCACGCAGCCGGTGTTGACGCAGGTGCCGCCGACGCGGGCGGCCTCGAGGACGACGACGCTCGCGCCGAGCTCCGCGGCGCGCAGGGCGGCCGCGGTCCCGGCCGGGCCGGCTCCGATCACGGCGACGTCGTAGTCGTGGTTCTGGGTGCTGGCGGGCACGGGGCCTCCCTGTCGAGTGGTGGTCACCGCAATCCTGGCGCGCGCGCCCCGGCATCCCCTGAGCGCGGTCAGGCGCGACGGGCGCGGGCGAGGAGCTCGAGGTGGGCGCGGTTCGCGGCGAGGGCCTCGGCCGTGGTGACGGGGCGGGCGGAGTAGCCGGCCTTGGTCTTCAGCGTGAGCAGGCGCTCGAGGTGCTTCGCCGCCTCCGGATCCGCGCGCCGCAGCAGCGCGACCGAGTCGGAGTGGGATCCGGTCGGAGAGTACCGGCCGAGCTTCCGGATGCAGATCGCGTCGCTCGCGGCGATCCCGGCGTGCACGGCGAGCGTCACGAAGGCGTCAGGGCTCTCGATCCGGCCCTCGATCGAGACGAAGACGGCTGCCGCCTCCGCGAACTCCTCCGCCTTCGACAGGCGTCCGGCACCGGCCGATGGGTCGGCGACGCGATCCGCTGTCACCGTGCGCCGATCAATCGTCGGAACGCTCCCGGCGCCCCGACCAGCGGAACGCCCTCGTCGGCCACCGACTGGAGGACCGGATCCTCGGCAGCTGCGTCCCGCGCGTCGCTCTCCGCGAGCTGGAGGACCCGCGGGTCGTTCCCCGTCCAGCCACGGGCGCGTCGGACGAGCGTCGCCACCTGCTCGTCCCAGTCCTCGGAGTGGTCGTCGGGCTGCAGCAGGAAGAGGTCGAGGTCGCTCGCGGCGTGCATGTCGCGGCGCGCGGCCGAGCCGAAGAGCGCCGCGTACACGGGTCGCTCGCGCCAGCCCTGCAGCTCGGCGACGAGCCGCTCGAGGAGTGTCTCGCTCAGGTGCGCCAGGGCGATCACCGAGGGGGCGGCGAGGTGGTCGCGATTCAGGCGGTAGAGGGCGGTGCGACCCGCGACCTGGGTCAGGACGATCCCCTCGTCCGCGAGGCGCGCGAGGGCCCGGCGGATCCCCTCGGGAGAGCGGCCGCCGACGAGCGACCGGATCTCGCTGATCGTGAAGGCCTGGTCGGCGCGGGCGAGGACCGCGAGGACGTCTCCGTCGACGGTCGGCGTGATCACGGACAGCGGCGACTGCGTTCTCATGATCGTCCTCCGACTACCCAAAAAAATACGTACTCGCCAATAATAGTGCGCATACCCGGTTCCGTTCCAGGATGGCGCGAACGCGGGAGTCTAGGTCGCACTGCTTCCCGAACGGCCCGGCCCGGGCGTTTCGCATCCGCGCCTGGGAGACTGCGGGGCGTCGTCGGATCCGCCCGCGCGCAGAGACGGCCCGCCGGCCGGAGACGGAGCGTCCCGTGGGACTGCTGAACTACCCCGGAGGCATCGAGGCCCCGTTCGAGGACCGCGTCCTCGCGCACCTCGAGATCGTCATCACCGCCAAGCTGCGACGCGACGAGTCGTTCGCGTTCTCGTGGTCGCAGGGGCAGGAGATGGGCGGGGGCCGCATGAAGATCTGGCTGCACCCCGCGGTGCCGATCTCGTACCGGTTCCACGGCGGTCGCCAGCCGTCGATCAACCGCGACTGGATCGAGGCGCTGATGCTCGCCGCGAGCTCGCAGGGCGGCCTTCGGCTCGTTCCGGAGCCGGGCGGACCGCGCCCGGCCTAGATCTCTAGCCCTCGGGAGTCGGCTCGGGCAGCACGCGCAGCCCCGCCGGAGTCGCCGCGGCGCGCAGCAGCAGGTCGATCCACGCTCGGTTCAGCGGCTCGCTCGAGTACTCGTCGTAGCTGAAGTAGAGGGACGAGCTCTTCGACACCCAGATGCTGCCGTGCTTGCCGCGGTTCTCGATGGCGACGTCCTCGCCGACATCCGGCTCGCCGTCCCAGTGGAACGAGAAGCTCTCGTTGCGTCGCAGCTTCGAGATGATGACCGCCTCGACGTGCCGCAGCGCCCGGTCGTCGACCTCGATGGCGGGAGCGATCCCGTAGATCAGCTGGCCCATTGGACATCCCTCTCGCCGCCGTGCGTTGATCATGTCACGGCTTCGGGGGACCCCCGGGGTGCGGTCTCCCGCGTCAGCTCGCCGAGGGGTCGTCGCCGACGAGCAGGTATCCGCCCTCGATGCTCCCGTCGGGGCTCAGGATCACCCGCGTGAGCACCGGAGCGCCCCCCTCGGAGCTGGTGCCCACCACGTGGAGCACGGTGCCGCCGAAGAACCCGGCGAGCTCGGTGCATCCCGCCGAGAAGGTCGCGTCGGGGCGCTGGAGCGCGAGGCAGATCGTCGTCCCGTCGGGCGCGGTGAGGAGGAGCCGGCCGTCCTGGGCCGTCTCGAATCCGGGCGTGTAGACGGTCGCTCCGGAGGCGATGAGCTCGAATCCGGCGGGCAGATCCGTCGTCGCCTCCCATCCGGACACGAGTTCCTCGAACCGGTCGGCCGGTCGCGCGGTCGAGGTGGGGCTCCCGGTCGGCGCCGACGCCGTCGGGCGGTCGAGGGCCACGGAGGCGGCGGCCGCGCCGAGCGCGGAGTCCGGCCGCGAGGGCGGCGGCGGCGATCAGGGCGGCGCGCTTCGACGAGCGCGGTGGTGCCGCGGGCGGGGGCTCCGCCGGAAGGGGCCCCGCTGCGGGCCGTTCCTGCGGTGCCGGTGCCGGGGAGGCGGCGTTGCGGGCCTCCGCGTCGACCCGGAGGCGTTCCGCGGCCTCGCGGCGGCGCGTCTCGGTCTCGGCGTCCCCGTCGGGCCGCGCGTAGAGCGCGCGCTCGAGGTTCCGGCGCTCGTCGTCTTCGGCCTGCACGTCGTCAGTATGTCCCACCGCGCCGGGGTTCCCCCGGCGACGACGCGCGCGGCCTCACGGCCCCATGACCCCCACCGACGGCACCCCGGCGACGCGCTCGTAGCGCAGCCGCACCACTCCGCCGGGCGACGTGACCGCCGGTTCGAGCAGCCGGAGGTTCGAGGGCACCGCGCCGTGCGCGAACACCCGCTTGCCCTCGCCGAGCAGGATCGGGTGGACCCACAGGGTCAGCCGGTCGAAGAGCTGCTCGTGCAGGAGCGTCTGCACCAGGTCGAGGCTGCCGATGACGTGGATCCGCCGGTGCCGCTCGCGCAGCTCCGCGACGGCCGCGGCGAGATCGGCGCCGAGCTGGGCGGATCCGCTCCAGGCGAGCGAGGCGGTCCCGCGCGAGGCGACGTACTTCGGGATGCGGTCGAAGAGCTCCGTGATCGGTCCGCTCTGCCGCGGCCAGTAGGAGGAGAAGAGATCGAAGGTGCGCCGGCCGAGCAGCAGGGCGTCCATCCCCGCCATGCCGTCGAGGACCTGTGCGCCGACCGTCTCGTCGACGAGGGGGGCCTGCCAGCCGCCGAACGCGAAGCCGCCCGACGGGTCCTCCTCCGGAGCGCCGGGTGCCTGCGCGACGCCGTCGACGGTGCTGAACAGATCGATGTGGATGAGCCCCACGGTGCGCTCCTTCGACTCGCCGGATCCCGTGCCTCCGACGGTGGCACGGGACGGGGTCGGGCGCCACGGCGCGCACTGTGCTCGCTCACAGCCGAGAGCACAGAAATTGACGCAGGCCGAGTCGACAGCGGAGTCTTGACGGCTTCTGAGCGCCTCCGCAGACTGGGAGCGCACACAGTTCAAAGGAGAACTCGCCGAAGACCACCGGGATGCGCCGCTCAGCGGCCCCCGAGACCGTGAGCGCCCAGCCGCCCTCACCCGCCCCACCGGGCCCTCCTCCGCCGCACCCCCGTGCGCCGCGGCGAGGCGGCCCCGCTCCACGAAAGGACACCCATGTCTGCACGCACACGGAGGATCGGCGCACTCGCATCCGTCGCCGCCGTCTCGACGCTCCTCGGCTCGTTCGCCGGGGCCGCCTCCGCCTCCGCCGCCCCCGCCGACGGCCCGGTCGACGCCGGGATCTTCGTCGATCGCGTCGACGGCCTCTCGCCCGACTTCATCAAGGGCGTCGACGTCTCGAGCATCCTCTCGCTCGAGGAGAGCGGAGTCGTCTTCCGCGACGACGCCGGCCGGGTCGCCGACATCTTCGACGTCCTCGCCGACGAGGGCGTCAACACCGTCCGCGTGCGGGTCTGGAACGACCCGTTCGACGCCGAGGGCAACGGCTACGGAGGCGGAGACGTCGACGTCGACCGCGCCGTCGAGATCGGCGAGCGCGCGACGGCGGCCGGTCTGGGCCTGCTCGTCGACTTCCACTACTCGGACTTCTGGGCCGACCCCGGCCGTCAGCTCTCGCCGAAGGCGTGGGCGGGTCTCAGCGACGCCGACCGCACCGCGGCCGTCCACGACTACACCGCCGAGTCGCTGCAGCGCTTCGAGGACGCCGGCGTCGACGTCGACATGGTCCAGATCGGCAACGAGACCAACAACGGCATGGCGGGCTACACGCGGGCCGCGACCGACATGGACGCGACGCTCGCCGGGCTCTTCTCGGCCGGGAGCAGCGCCGTGCGCGAGGTGCTGCCCGACGCCCTGGTGGCGGTCCACTTCACCAACCCCGAGACTCCGGGCCGCTACGCCGCGATCGCGGCGGGGCTCGACGCGTTCGACGTCGACTACGACGTCTTCGCCAGCTCCTACTACCCCTACTGGCACGGCACCGTCGACAACCTCACGGGCGCGCTGACGCAGATCGCCGGCACCTACGGCAAGAAGGTCATGGTCGCCGAGACGTCGTGGGCGCACACGCTCGACGACGGCGACGGCTACCCGAACGTGATCGACGCGACCACGGCGACCGACGAGTACCCGATCAGCGTGCAGGGCCAGGCGAGCGCACTGCGCGACGTGATCGCCGCGGTGCACGCCGTCGGCGACGCCGGCATCGGCGTCTTCTACTGGGAGCCCGCCTGGCTGCCCGTCGGCCCGCCGAGCGCGCTCGAGCAGAACCGCGTGCTCTGGGAGCGCGACGGCTCCGGCTGGGCGAGCAGCTTCGCCGGTCCCTACGACCCGGTGCACGTCGGCGAGGCCTACGGAGGCTCGGCCTGGGACAACCAGGCGCTCTTCGCCACCGACGGCTCGCCGCTCGAGTCCCTGCGCACCTTCCGCTACGTCGAGACCGGAGCGGTCGCCCCTCGCGCCGTCACCGGGATCGACGCCGTCGAGCTGACGGTGGTCGACGGCGACGCCGTGGTGCTGCCCGAGACGGTCGCCGTGAACTTCAACGACGGCTCCGTCGAGAACCGCCCCGTCACCTGGAGCGGCGCCGCCGCGTCGATCCGCGGACCCGGCGAGTACACGATCCCCGGGCGCACCGACTCCGGGCTCGACGTGTCGGCGACGGTCACCGTCGTCGCGCCGAACCTCGTCGCGAACCCGGGCTTCGAGTCCGAGGACCTGTCGCCGTGGACCCTGACCGGCCCGGCCGCGCGCACGCAGACGGGTGACGCCTCCGAGGGCGACTTCGCGCTCACCTTCTGGGGTGCCGACGCCTACGAGACCTCGGCGCGCCAGAGCATCACCGGAGTCGCGCCCGGCGCATACACGCTGCAGGCGACGACGCAGGGCACGAACAGCCCGGCGACCGACGTCCGCACCCTCAGCGCGACCACCTCCGCGGGTACGACGAGCGCTCCGCTCGAGCTCACCACCTGGAGCTCCTTCTCGACGACGACGGTCCCCGTGGTCGTCGGGGCCGACGGGGTCGTCGAGATCTCGGCCGAGTTCGCGCTGAGCGGAGGCGCCTGGGGCGTCCTCGACGATGTCCGCCTCGTCGCCGACGCGGCCGAGTCGGCCGTCGACACCTCCGCCCTCGAGGCGGCGCTCGCCGAGGCCGGCGCGGTCGAGCGTGCGGCGTGGACGCCGGAGTCGCTGGCGCGCCTGGACGAGAGCCGCGCGATCGCAGCGGTGGTGCTCGCCGGCTCGACGACGACGCAGGAGGAGGTCGACGCCGCCGAGCGCGGGCTCCGCGAGTCGATCGACGGGCTCGAGAGCGTCCTGGGCGTGACGCTCTCGGCGACCGTGAGCTGCGTGAACGGCAGGGCCGTCGTCGCGGTGAAGGCGGCGAACGGAGGCGCCGACCGGGTCGCGCTCTCGCTCCGCACGCCGTACGGCAGTGCGAAGCTCCCGGCGCTCGCCGCGGGGGCCTCGGCCTCGCTGAAGGTGCCGACTCCGCTGGCCTCGGTGCCGGCCGTGTCGCTCACGGTCGACGTCCGGAGCGCCGCGGGCGCCGCCTCCGCGGTGCCGGTCTCGACCCCCGCGACGCGCTGCCGCTGACCCCGCCCGCACCTCTCCACCCCCTCCGAGAGGGGACCGGTCCTCGCCGAGACGCCGCTCAGCACGCGGCGCTTCGGCGAGGACCGGTCCCCCCGGAGGGCTCGGCGGCCGAGGTTGGCGCAAAACGAAGGATGAGAGTGCCAGAGTCCGCGTCATTAAGCCATAGAGCGCGTAAAGAACCGTGTGATTGGCGCAATTCGTCGACTGCGTGACTCGTTTGGGTTACGTTTCAGATTCACTCACCTCGGGTGTCCCGAGCCCGCGCTGTCGTGGGCGAAAGCTGCGTCACCATGCTGCACAGCACGTCCACCGCCCGATCTCGAGGGAAGAGACGGAGACTCGGGATCGGCGCCTCCGCCGGTGTCCTCGTCCTCTCCGCGAGCTTCCTCTTCGCGAACTCGGCTCAAGCCGCGACCGCGCCCGACCTGGGTCGCGCGGGCTCCTACTCGGTGCTCGGAGGATCCACCGTCACCAACACGG
Source organism: Rathayibacter sp. VKM Ac-2759 (assembly GCF_009834225.1). Lineage (NCBI taxonomy): Bacteria > Bacillati > Actinomycetota > Actinomycetes > Micrococcales > Microbacteriaceae > Rathayibacter > Rathayibacter sp. VKM Ac-2759. Next base: position 3,797,689 of record NZ_CP047176.1, on the reverse strand, counting down.
GCGCCACGATCCTGCCGGACGACCTCGGGGTCAGCCCGGGGACCGCCATCACGGGCTTCCCGCCCGGCGAGGTCCGCGGCACCATCCACGCGGCCGACGCCGAGGCTGCGGGCGCCCAGTCCGACCTCGTGGTCGCGTACGACCAGCTCGCCTCCCAGGCTGCGACCGCCTCCGTCTCGGGCGACCTCGTCGGGCAGACCTTCCAGCCCGGTGTCTACAGCGCCTCCGGCCCGATCGGCCTCACGGGGACGGTCACGCTCGACGCGGCGAACGACCCGGCCGCCGTCTTCGTCTTCCAGGCCGGCTCCACCCTGATCACCGGCTCGTCCAGCGTCGTCGATCTGATCAACGGCGCGCAGGCCTGCAACGTCTACTGGCAGGTCGGCAGCTCGGCCACCCTCGGCACCGGATCCTCGTTCGCCGGCTCGATCCTCGCGCTCGCGTCGATCACCGTGACGACCGACGCCGTCGTCGACGGCCGCGCCCTCGCGCGGAACGGCGCCGTCACCCTCGACAGCAACCTGTTCCGCACCTCCACCTGCGCCCCCGGCTCCACGCCCGTGCCGACGACGGAGCCGACGGTCGAGCCGACCGCGGAACCCACTGTCGAGCCGACGGTGGAACCCACCGTGGAGCCGACTGCTGAGCCGACCGCTGAGCCCACTGCTGAGCCGACTGCCGAGCCCACCGCTGAGCCCACTGCTGAGCCGACCGCCGAGCCCAGCGCCGAGCCGACCGCCGAGCCGACTGCGGAGCCCACCACTCCTCCCACGACGGAGCCGACGGCGCCGCCCACCACCGAGCCGACCACGCCCCCGGTGATCCCGCCGACGACGCCCCCGGTGACCCCGCCGACCACGCCGCCGGTGATCCCGCCCGTGATTCCCCCGGTGACCCCGCCGACCACGCCGCCGGTGATCCCCCCGGTCATTCCTCCGGTGACGCCTCCGACGACTCCTCCCGTCATCCCGCCGGTGATCCCGCCGGTGACGCCTCCGGTGACGCCGCCGACCACGCCTCCCGTGATCCCTCCGGTCATTCCGCCGGTGACGCCTCCGACGACTCCGCCCGTGATCCCGCCGGTGATCCCGCCGGTGACGCCTCCGACGACTCCGCCCGTGATCCCTCCGGTGATCCCGCCGGTGACGCCTCCGACCACGCCGCCGGTGATCCCTCCGGTCATTCCCCCTGTGACGCCCCCGACCACACCTCCGGTGACGCCGACGCCGACCGTCACTCCGACGGTGACGCCGACGCCGACCGTCACTCCGACGGTGACGCCGACGCCGACCGTCACTCCGACGGTGACGCCGACGCCGACCGTCACTCCGACGGTGAAGCCCACGCCGACCGTCACTCCGACGGTGAAGCCCACGCCGACGGTGACACCGACAGTGAAGCCGACCCCGACGGTGACGCCCACCGTCACGCCGACTCCGACGGTGACGCCCACGGTCACGCCGACTCCGACGGTCACTCCGACGGTGAAGCCCACGCCGACAGTGACGCCGACCCCGACGATGACGCCCACGGTCACGCCGACTCCGACGGTCACTCCGACGGTGAAGCCCACGCCTACGGTGACTCCGACCGTGAAGCCCACGCCGACGGTGACTCCGACGGTGAAGCCGACGCCGACCGTCACTCCGACGGTGAAGCCGACGCCGACCGTCACTCCGACCGTGAAGCCCACGCCGACGGTGACGCCCACGGTGACGCCGACCCCGACGGTGACGCCCACGGTGAAGCCGACCCCGACGGTGACCCCGACGGTGACGCCCACGCCCACGGTGACTCCGACCCCGACCGTGACCCCCACGGTCACCCCGACCCCCACGGTGACGCCCACCACCACGCCGACGCCCACCGCTCCTGCGGTGATCCCGACGGTGGGACCCACCCCGACCTCGAGCGCCCCCGCGGACGTTCCTGACTCGGACGGTCCTCGTGGCGGTCTCGCCTCCACCGGAGTCGACGGCATCGCCGCGACCCTCGCCGGAGCCTTCGCGGTCCTCGGCGCCGGGCTGCTGCTCCTGCTGCTCCACCGCCGCGCCAGGCGTCTCCGGAGCTGACCGGTGCAGGGGCGGATGACGCGCGACCCCCGCGTCATCCGCCCCTCCCTCCGTCCCTGTGGCGGAGGGACCCCCCCCTCTCCGAGACCCCGCGAGGGACTGCACCCCGGTGCAGCCGACGGCCCGCCGCGCTCACCCGCACCCGGCGGCGCCGCACCCGCCCCTCGCTCCCGTCGCCGCCTCCCGCGACGACACCCCGATGACCCTGACCTCGTCGTCGCTGCCGCACCCTCCCCTCCGGGACCGTGCGGTCGGCCGTTCGCAGGGCGTCGCCGCGCCGACCCCCGTCGGCGACACCCACTCGGTCAGGACAGCGGATGATCCACGAGCACGCCGGAACCCGGCACGACAGCCCCACCGACTGCGAGGGCGGCACCTCCGTCCGCGGGATCCTCTTCGCGATCGCCTTCTCGGCGCTCTTCTACGCCGGAGCGGTGGTGGTGGTGGTCCTCGTCCTCTGCCTCTGGCTCGGCCCGTTCGCCCCGTGCTCCTCCGAGGCGCAGGCCGCAGCCTCCGGGACCGCGGTGCAGCAGTGCTCGTGACCGGCACTGCCGAGGCCGCCCGTCAGCCCGAGTGCGTCGTCACCAGCAGGTAGCGCGCCGCGCCCGCGGCCTCCGCCGGCACCGACCAGCGGTGCGGCCGCTCCGTGTCGATCGTGATCGACTCGCCCGCGGTCACCGCCCGTTGCTGCCCGTCGGCGTAGCTCAGCACCGCCGTCCCCTCGATCACGAACACGAACTCCTCGCCCGGGTGGGCGAAGTCGACGTCGTCGGAGTCGCCGGGCCGCGCCGTGAAGAGGTACGCCTCGGTGAGGCGCCCGGGGCCGCCGACGACGAGCCGCGCGCGCGGAGCGTTCGGCGCATCGCTGGCGCGCAGGTGCGCCTCCGGTGTCGTGTCGTCGGAGGAGGCGACCGCCGGCACCAGCTCGGCGGGCGGCACTTCGAGCGCCGCGGCCAGCGCGTAGAGCGTCGAGAGGCTGGGCAGCAGCTTGCCGTTCTCGAGCTTCGACAGGAACGGCTGCGACACCCCGGCGGCCGCCGCGAGGGTGCGCATCGAGAGCCCTCGAGCGGCTCGGAGCGCGTGCACGAGGGCGCCGATGTCGGCGGCGAGGGCGGGGGGCTCGTCGTCCGGCGTCATCGCGTCTCCTCTTGCCCCGGATGATTCCTGCTGGTTATCATCCGTGTGTTGATAACTCGAGGTTATCAGCCCTCCGATCGGGAGCAGCCGATCGCTCAGCGAAGGGCACCACCGTGACCAAGCAGATCTTCCTCGGCGCGTTCGAGGAGTTCACGCCGAACTTCATCAGCAACGCCTGGCACCACCCGCGCGGCGACACGAGCGGATTCGCGACCCTCGAGTACTGGCAGGACCTGTCGCGCAAGCTCGAGGACGCCGGATTCGACTTCCTCTTCCTCGCCGAGGCCCTCGGCTACCCGATGAGCGGCGACGACGTCCCCGAGGTCGTCATCCGCGAGGCGGTTCAGGTGCCCGTGCACGATCCGATGGCGCTCATCAGCGGGCTGGCCGCGACCGTCGACCGGCTCGGCTTCGTGGTCACCGCCTCCACCACCGCGCAGCAGCCCTACCTCAACGCGCGCACCTTCACGACGCTCGACCACCTCACCAAGGGCCGGATCGCCTGGAACATCGTCACCTCCGACAACCAGGTCGCGCTGACCAAGCTCCTCGGCCACGACGGCGTGACGCCCCACGACGAGCGCTACCGCCGCGCCGCCGAGTTCGTCGAGCTGTGCCTCACGCTCTGGGAGGGCGCGTGGGAGGACGACGCCGTCGTCTACGACAAGGCGACCCGCACCTTCGCCGACCCCGCCAAGGTGCACCGCATCACCCACCGCGGCGAGTACTTCTCGTACGACGGCTACTTCCCCGCCGTCCCGTCGGTGCAGCGCACCCCGCTCCTGCTGCAGGCGGGCGCCTCCTCGGCCGGCCGCGCCTTCGCCGGCCGCTACGCCGAGTGCGTCTTCATCCAGGACCGCGACCTGGGCAAGGCGGCGGCCACCGTCGCCGATCTGCGTTCGCGGGCGGAGGCGAACGGTCGCGATCCGCGCGACATCACGGTGATCCCCTCCGTCGCGATCATCGTCGGCGAGACCGAGGAGGAGGCGGAGCGGCTGCGCGCCGAGCTCGACGCGACTCCGTCCCGCGAGGCGGCGGCGGCGCTGTTCATGGGCTGGAGCGGTGTCGACCTGATGTCGTTCCCGCTCGAGGCGACCCTCGCCGAGGTCACGACGGAGGTCGGCCAGACCATGCTCGCGATGTTCCAGCAGCCCGACTCGAGCCCGACCGTCGCCGAGATCCTCGACGTGATCACCTCGTCGATCGGAGGCATGCGCGTCACCGGCACCGCGGAGTCCGTCGCCGATCAGCTGCAGGAGATCGTCGACCGCACCGATGTCGACGGGTTCCTCATCGAGTACACCTACGGCGGCTACGAGACCTATCGCGACTTCGTCGAGCAGGTCATGCCGCTGCTGCGCGAGCGCGGGATGCTGCCCGCCGAGCCGCGCACCGGCACCATGCGCGAGCGGATCCTCGGCCACGACGTGCCGACCCTGCCGGCCACCCACCCCGGCTCGGCGCACCGCGTCGGCACCCCGCGCTGACGCCACGCCCGCTGGTCTTCGCGCTCGTCCGCCTGGGCGGCGCGCGCCCGGTCGCCGCGGCGCCGCTCGGGATGCTGACCTTCTTCGCCCTGCTCGAGGGCTACGACCTCGTCACCGCCTGGCGCGGCTTCGGCTGGTCGCCGCCGTTCTCCGACCCGTTCTGGCTGCTGGCCGTGCCCGCCGGGCTGATCCTCGGCGCGGCGTCGTCGCTGACCCGTCGCGGGCGGAGCCTCTGGCCGGTCCTCGCGGTCGCGCCGCTCTCGGGTGTGCTGATCGGATAGGGGATCTGGGCACTGCAGACGGTCGTGGCGACGACGAGCCCCGTGTACTGGTCGCTGCAGATCGTGCTCGGAGTCGCGTTCCTCGCCCTCGCGATCGCCCGCCGCCGTCCGCGCCCTGCAGGCGTCGTGGCCGCCGTCGCGGTGACGGGGCTCGCCGCGGCGGCCTTCGTCGGCGCGTACGGGCTCTTCTGACGCGACCGACGCCGCACGGACGACAGAGGGAACCGGTTCTCGCCGAGACGTCCCGCAGGAGGCGGTGTCGGGCGGAGAACGGGTTCCCTCGGTCGGAGCTCTCGGCTCAGCCGGACGGGTTCTCGACCGGGTCGCCCTCGGGGTCGGTAGCGGTCTCGGGGTCGACGGTCTCGGGATCGACGGGCTCGGGAGTGCTCTTCTCGGTCATGTGATCCTCCTTCTCGGTCGGATGCGGATGGTGCGGTCGAGAGCCACGGTACGGGGCGTCGCGCCTCGGCCGCGCCCCGGTTGACGGGACGGTGCGGGGGTGAGAGGGCGCGCCTCCTGCCAGGCCCGCGCCTCGACCGCAAGGCCTGGAGGCGCTCCGCGCGGGCTCCGTACGCTGCAAGGACCCGATCCGAGGAGCACGCACCGCATGATGCGCACCACCGTGACCATCGAGGGCAAGTCCTACGCTCTCTCGCAGGGCGAGGACGTCGCCGCCCTCAAGGAGGCGAGCACGCGTGCCGCCCAGGCCGGCGGCGGTCTCGTCGAGTTCGTCGTCGTCGGCAACCGCCAGGTGAGCGTCCTGGTGTCGCCCGGCGTTCCGGTGATCTTCGAGGACGTGGAAGTGCCCGACGACGATCGGGACACCGGCGATGTGCACGAGCCGTGGGACGATATCGAGTACCTCGACTAGAGCTTCCCGCGGCACCCGGAGACCGGGTCCGCGGGTACCGGACGCCTGAGGGGTGCCGCCGGCTCGACCCGGCGCCTCTCGGGCTCTTCTTCGCAGGGCCCGCCTACTCGGCCCCGTCCGCCTCCGCCAGCTCGCCCTCGACCAGGGTCGTGGCGGCGGAGGCGAGAGCCGACCGCACCTGCTCCGGTGCGATCCGGAGGAGCTCGGCGATCGCGTCGAGGTCGTGCCCGCCGGTGTGCCGCAGCAGCCAGCACTGGCGCTCGAGGGTCGGCAGCGCGTGCAGGCGCCGGTGGAACCCGGTGCGCACGAGGTCCGCCTCGGCGATCGAGGCGGCGGACGGGGTGGTCGCCTGCTCCTGCCGCTCGATGCTGCGGCGGCCGATCTCGGAGCGGGCGACCTCGAGGGCGGTCTGCTCGTCGAGCACGCGCGGCGAGCCGCTCCGGAGGGTGACGGCCGCGTGCCGGAGGGCGGCGGAGGCGGCGGCGTCGGACAGCGTGAGCCGGTACGCGTAGGCGTAGAGCCCGGCGCCCCGGGTCGAGAGGACGCGTCCGGCGAGCAGCTCGCCCTGCTGCTGGGCCTGAGTCATACCGATCGCCGCGACGGGCCTCTCATGTGCGGTCACGGTCGCTCCTCGGTCGGGGCCAGCCCGGCGGGCTCGCGTCGCAGCCGATCGTAGGGACGCGAGAACGTTCGTTCTACCCTTGACTTCCCAGCGTCGCGCCCGGGTCGATCAGTCCCTCGCCGAGAGGATGCAGAACTCGTTCCCCTCGGGATCGGCGAGGACGACCCACGACTGGTCGCCCTGCCCGACGTCGACGCGGGAGGCGCCGAGCCCGACGAGCCGCTCGACCTCGGCGTCCTGATCGTCGGGAACGAAGTCGAGGTGGAGCCGGTTCTTCACCGTCTTGCGCTCGGGCACGTCGAGGAACAGCAGGCTCGGCCCGCGCCCCGACGGAGCCAGCAGCTCGATCCCCTCGTCGTCCTCGTCGACGATGTCCCAGGAGAGCGCCTCCTGCCACCAGTGGCCGAGGACGCGGAAGTCGGTGCAGTCGACGATGATCTCTTCGAGTCGGAGTGCCATGCCTCGACGCTAATCGGCGCACGCCGTGCCGCGGAAGGCCCCCTGCCTGCCCTGCCCTCGTGCTGTTCCGGCACGCCCGCTGGCCTCCGCGCCCCGCACGCGTCATCCTCGATCCGACCCCGAGCGAAGGACGCACCATGCCGACAGCACGCGAGCACTGGGAGGAGCGCTACGGCGACTCCGCCATCTGGTCGGGCCGCCCCAACGCGACCCTCGTCGATCTCGTCGGCGACCTGCCGCCCGCCCGCGCGCTCGATCTCGGCTGCGGCGAGGGCGGCGATGCTCTCTGGCTCGCCTCCCGCGGCTGGAGCGTGACGGGCCTCGACCTCTCGGAGACGGCGCTCGCCCGCGCCCGCACCGCCGCCGTCGAGCGCGGCCTCGCCGTCGACCTCCGCCAGGCCGACCTGTCCGAGGAGTGGCCGGTAGACGGCCCGTTCGAGCTCGTGACGGCCTCGTTCCTGCACTCGATGGTCGAGTTCCCGCGCGTCGACGTCCTCCGCCGCGCGGCCGGTCTCGTCGCCGTCGGCGGGCACCTGGTGGTCGTGTCGCACGCGGCCCCGCCGCCCTGGTCGGGACACCGGGGCCACCTCGGCGAGGAGCTGCCGACCGCCGAGGAGGAGCTGGCGGCACTCGCCCTCGACGCCGACGAGTGGTCCACCCTCGTCGTCGGCACCCGGGAGCGCCTCGCGACCGGCCCCGACGGCCACGAGGCCCCGCTGGTCGACGCCGTGCTCCTCCTGCAGCGCCGATGACCGGAGGCGGCTCGCCCCGCGGGTAGCGTGGGCGCCGTCCCCACCCCGTCAGGAGGCGCCGATGCCGCTCGATCCGTACCTCGCCGCCAGGCTCCCGCACCTCGAGGGGCTCGCCTACCCGCTCGACGCCGCCCAGGCCGCTCGCCTCGCCGCCTTCGAGCAGGACCCGGGTCGGTGGTCGCTCCCCGCGGGCGTGACCGTCTCCGACGCCTCCGCCGGCGGCCCGCACGGCCCGATCCCGCTCCGTGTCTACGACCCCGCGGAGGCGACGGGCCCCGCGCTGCTCTGGGTGCACGGCGGCGGCTTCCAGGCGGGCGACCTCGACATGCAGGAGTCGCACGTCGTGTCGGCCGAGCTCGCCGCCCGGGCGGGCTCCCGCGTCGTCTCGGTGGGCTACCGCCTGGCGAGCGAGACCGTCCGCTACCCCGTCCCGCTCGACGACGTCCACGCCGCGTGGCGGCAGCTGCGCGCCGAGACTCCGGAGGCGACTCCCGTCGCGATCGGCGGGGCCAGCGCCGGAGCCGCCCTCGCCGTCGCGACGGCCCTGCGCCTCCGCGACGCCGGAACGCGGCTGCCCGAGCACGTGCTGCTCGCGTACCCGTTCGCGCACTTCCCGAACCCGGCCGTCGACGACGACGTGCTGCGCGAGCTGATGACCCTGCCGGCGCTCCTGCGCTTCCCGACGGCGAGCATCGAGGGGATGGTGCGGACCTACGTCGGCCGGCTCTCCGATCTGCCGGCCGATGCCCTGCCCGGCGCCGCACCGCTCGCGGGTCTCCCGCCGGTGTCGGTGATGGTGAACGAGTTCGACGAGCTGCGCGGCTCGGCCGAGCTGCTGCTGCGGCAGCTCGCGGAGGCGGGCGTCGCCGCGACCGGGTACCTCGCCCGGGGCATGCCCCACGGCCACCTCAACCGCACGCCGGCGCTGCCCGAGGTCGACCGCTCGCTGGCCTTCTTCGCGGCGCAGCTCCGCGCGCTGGCCTAGCCGATCCCGCGTCGCTCCGGCGAGCGCAGCAGGAGATCGATCGGCGCCTGATCGTCGTCGTCCGACCACGACACGGCGATCAGGTACGGGCTCGAGCCGAGCAGCGAGACGCGCACGACGTCGTTCTCGTCGCGGCTCCGGTGGTCCTCGGCGTACCCCCGCGCGCCGAGGTCGGCCAGCGCCTCCTCGGGGGTGAGGCCGTCCCGCGAGTAGCGCAGCGACCAGATCCCGTCGCCCCCGCTGGACGACAGGAGCGCGCCGCTCAGCAGGGGCGCGTCGACGGGCAGGTCGCCGGGGTACCGAGCGGAGGCGCCGCCCGTCTCGCCCGCGGAGTCGGCCGCGGTCGGCTGGAGCGCCGCGCCGACCAGGGCACCCGCGGAGACGAGGACGACGAGCCCGACGAGCCCGAGCGCGATCGCACCGCGACCCGTCCGCCGCCCTCCTGCGCTCACGCTCCGCCTCCTCGCCGTCCGTCTCGTCGACCTTCACTCCGCCCCGAGGCGCCGATCCCGCTGCGGTGAGGTCCCCGAACCCGCCCTCGGCGTCCCGGCCAGCACGTGGTGATGAGGTGTCCTGTCTGCGCGGTCACCGGTCGTCGGTGCTGGGCTGTGAGTGAGGGCCGAGGCCGTACGCTGCCCACCGCGTGACAAGTGGGCCGGATGAACCGCCGGCCCGACGGTGTGTGCTCGCTCCGAGTCGCCTACCGACTCACCGCTCCTCCGTCAGCCCGCCAGATCGACCTCCCAGTTGGTGCGCTGGATCGAGGCGTCGAGCTCGCGCAGCTCGCGGGCGAGCTCGTCGGCCCGCTCGCGCAGCTCCCGCACCGGCAGGGCCGAGAGGCGTCGCAGCTCGCTGCGCAGCTGGCGGTACCCGCGCTCGCCCGAGGCGGCGTCGGCCGCGCGCACCAGGATGCTGTGCTGCCCGCGCAGCGACTCGCGTCGCGCGAGCGCCGCCGTCAGCACGACGCCGTCGGGAGTCGTCGCCGAGGTGTTCGTGAGGTTCACGGCGGTGACGAGGCGCTCGAGAGCCTCCTGGGCGCGGAGGCACTCGCCGAGCAGCTCGGACGGATCCTCCGCGGGCTCCTCGCCCTCCTGGTAGGAGGCGTTCTGGAGGATCCGGGACTGGAGGGCCTCGATCCGCTTCTGCAGATCGGACCGCTCGAGCAGCGCTTCGGCGAGTTTCATGGCGCTACCCAAACACAGACGCCCGACAATCGGCTCCGGCCCACCCGCGGCCCCCGTCTAGGCTGCGAGCGTGCCGCTGCAGAATCACCCCGGAGACGTCGAGTTCCCCGTGCGTCCCCGGCTCCGCTACGCGCGGATCGCCGATGCCCGGAGGCGCGGCCCCGGCGGCAGGATCGCGAGGCGGGCGCTGCAGGTCACCGCCGTCGCCGCTCCGTTCGGTCTCGTCGGCTTCGCGGTCGGCGTGTCCCGGGGCCCCGGCGTCACCGGCCTGCCGTTCTTCTTCTTCGCGTTCGGCCTGGCGCTCGGGCTCCTCGTCGCGTCGATCCTCTTCCGGCAGTGGGATGCGCGGGCGCCCCGCCGCGAGCAGCTCGCCTACCTCGCCGCCGCGGCGACGCCTCCGACGACCATGCGGCAGCAGCAGCTGCTCGCCCTCGACGCCGTCAGCGACTTCTCGTTCGGAGGCTGGAACTCGTCGCTCGCGTTCCAGCCCACCTGGGCCGAGCTGCCGGAGTCGCTGCGCACCCGCTTCGCCGACGGCGCCAAGGGCTCGCCGTGGGAGCAGCTGCCGCTTCCCCTGCTCAGCGAGCAGCGGGTGGCCCTCGACCGCGACTTCAGGATCGCGTCGCGCGACGACATCGAGCTGCTGGTGGCCGACGCCCTCGAGCGCGGGCCGCTGTCGGCCCGGTTCGCCGAGGTGTCCGCGTCGGAGGAGGCGGAGCGGATGCGCGCCCGCGTCGCCGCGCTGACCGGCGGCAGCGAGTTCCACCTCCTCGAGCTGTCGCAGACCCTGGACGGCCGGCCCCCGCTGCTCCTGCTCGCGGGCGACGCCGAGCGCACGATCGGAGCGATCCGCTACTCCTACGTGGCGGGCTACCTCCCGGCCGAGCGGGCCTGGGAGCTCGTCGCGGCCGTCGGCGATCGGGTGCTCGCCCGGTACTCCGGCTGGGACGCGTACTGGGCCGACGCCGCGACCGCGATCGCCTTCCGCACCGATTCGCTCGGTGCGGTCCAGCACCACCACCGTCTGCGCGCCGAGCTGGCCTCCTCGGGCTGGCCCGCCGCCTCCGTGGCGTACCCCGCCCCCTGAGCGGCCGGTCCGGGCGGCAGGCCCTGCGCGATGTCAGACGGCCTCAGGCGCTGCGGGGGCGCTCGTCGTGCCGGGAGCGGGAGTGCGAGGGGTCGAGGTGCCGCAGGTCGCGCTGGAGCCGCTGCGAGCGGACGTAGCCGCTCAGCGCATGATCGGGCGCGGGCGGGGTGTCGGTGCTGCCGAGCAGGGTGCGGGCGGTGGTCAGCCGGGCACGCCGGATCTCGTTGAACACCGTCGTCCCGTTCGTCGCGAAGACCCGCTGCAGCGTCCGCTTGGGCACGCCCAGGCGGAGGCAGATCTCGTGCACCGAGAGCCTCGGGTCGGCCGACATGCCCGCGATCATGGCGAGCGCCCGGGTGAACACGGTCTCGCTCGACTCGCGGGGGAGCGAGGTCGCGAGCACCGCGTTGGCCAGCTGCTCGACGGCTGACCGGACGAGCGGGAAGGCGGCGGAGTCGGCGTCGAGCGACGCGCCGAAGAAGGCGTTGACGGTCGAGAGCAGGATGGCGCGGCTCGCCGGGTCCGCGGGAGTGACGAGGGTCCCCGTCTCCTGCGAGCCGATGACCCCGAGGAGGGGCCGGCCGAGCATGACCTCGAGCCGTGCCGTGGGTCCGTCGGTGACGACGGTCGCGCCCTCCGAGCAGCGGAGGAACGCGACGGCGCCCGGACCGAGGGTCACCTCGTCATCGGCGGGGTCGTCGGGCTGCACGACCAGCGCGCCCTCGAGCGGGATCATCACGCGGACGCCCTGGCCGGGCCGGCCGCCCCGCCGCAGCCGGGCCGCGGAGTGCCAGAGCCGGATCACCTCGAAGTCGTCGCCGCGGAACGCATCCGCGACGACTCGGAACGCGCCCGCCGGCCTCGTGTCCATCCCCGCTCCCGCCAGCCAGGCGGCTGCGGCGGCGTCTCTGCGCGACACTCCCCGCTCGATCGTCGGGGTGGCGCCTGTCGTCATGCTCATCACGAATTGCACATCCTCTCGATGCTCTCGTCGCGCCCTTCGGGAAGCGCGACAGACCAAGAGTGACGGATTCTCGGGTTCGGGACGATGATTTCACCCGAATTGGGCGCGAAAGTCACCTCACCGACCCTGTGGAGGCCGACCAGGAGTCGCGCGGCGCCGGATCAGGGACTCGACCCGAGCTCGCCGTCGGCCGGATCGAGCCGCGACCGCGGCGCCGGGCGGGCCGCCGCGAGCTGCAGGAGGCTGCTCACCGCGAGGACGCCGACGAGCGCCGCCGCCCAGCTGAGATCGCGCAGGTCGAAGCGGGAGAAGTGGGCGGTGACGCCGTCGAACCCGAGGAGCCCCTCGACCGCGCTGATCGCGGCGACGGTGACGAGCGCGGCGGCGCCCGCGAGCCGTGCGGCTCCCGTCGGCGCCTCCGCGGCCCGCCCGTAGCTCCCGAACGCGGCCGCGAGGGCGGCGGAGCAGAGGAGGACGGCGGCGAACGCGGCGACGATGAAGGCCTCCCCGTCCGAGAGGATCAGCGCCGCACCCACCGCGATCCGCAGCCACGGGAGGAGCGGTCCGCCAGGCCGCCCGGGCGGCAGCAGGCCGGCGACGCCGCCGACGAGCAGGGACGCCCCGAGCAGGAGGGGGAGGACGAGGGCGGTGGCGGGGAGCAGCGTCTCCGATGCGGTGGTGGACATGGTGGGGCTCCTCTCGCAGGCGTCGGGGTCGCCTCGGGGTGGGGCGCTACGTCGATGATCACCGCTGGGGGGGGAGTGCCCGAGTGCCTCGGCGCGAAGGTCGGAGGGGGAGGCGCGCAGGGGCGGTTGTACGCCAGCGGCGTGCGGATCCCGCGCCAGCCGGCGCTCGCGGCTGCGGTTCGATCGAAGATGACAGAACCTCGGTCCGAGCGTCCCGTCGCCACCCCCAGCGGCGGGACCTCTCCACCGCGTCGCTGTCCCCCGGCGAGCGGCGGTGGCGAGCGGTGCCGAGGCCGACACCGCCGAGCTGCCCCGAGGGGCGGTGCCCCCGACTCGAAGGCGAGACACGATGACGAGGATCCCCCTGCCCCCGAGGACCTTCCCGACCACGGACGGTCCCGCCCCCGCGGCGGACGCCGCGCCCGGGGCGCGAGCCTGCGCGCTCCATCACCCGGGCGATCTCGACGAGCGCATCGACCGCTCTCTGGTCGACCTGCACGCCCTGCCGGGGCTCGATGCGCGAGCGATCAGCCGGACGATCGGCGTGCGGCCGATCCACGTCCGCCTGAGCCACTGGCGGCACCACCACACCACCGTCGGCGGCTCCCTCGCGCGCATCCGCGTCGAGACCGCGGAGCGCCTGTTCCGCGAGCAGGCGTCGACGCTCCCGATCGCCGTCGTGCTCGCGCGCACCGCCGACGCCGCGGGCTTCCACTCGACCGACGAGATGAACCGCGCCTTCCTCCGCTACCGCCACCGCTCGGGCTTCGAGGTGCTGCTCGCCGGTCGCGCAGGCGCGGCGCGCGCCGCGGCTCAGACCCGCGGGCTCCTACGCTCGACGTCATGAGCGATGAGCACGTGGCGGAGGCGTACGGCGCGCGGGCGGGCGAGTACGCGGCGCTGCTGGGCTCGGTCGAGGATGCCGACGAGCGGGACCGCGCGCTGATCGCCTCCTGGGCCGCCTCGATCGAGGGCCCGGTGATCGACGCGGGGTGCGGACCCGGGCACTGGACCGCGTTCCTGCGGGATGCCGGCCTCGAGGTGGTCGGCGTCGACCTCGTCCCGGAGTTCCTCGACCACGCGCGGGCGCGCTTCCCGGAGGTGCCGTTCCGGCTCGGCACCCTCCGCGAGCTCGGCGCGGCCGGAGCGTCTCTCGGCGGGATCCTCGCCTGGTACTCGATCATCCACCTGCCGCCGGGCGACCTGCCCGCCGTGCTGGAGGGATTCGCCCGGAGCCTCGCGCCGGGTGGTCGCCTGCTGATCGGCTTCTGCGAGGGGCCGCGGGTCGAGGCCTTCGACCATGCGGTGACGACCGCCTGGTTCCATCCCCTCGACGACGTGGCGGCGACGGTCGAGGCCGCCGGCTTCGAGGTCGAGCACCGCGCGCGCCGGAGCACTCCCGGCCTACGCGATCACGGCGAGCTCATCGCCGTGCGCCGCTGACGGCGGCGCCCCTCCTCAGGCCTTCTCTCCCGTCCCCAGGCGGTCGCTCCGCCACTCCGAGGCGATCTCCTCGCCGCGGCCGAACGCCGCCTCCTCGCGCTCGCGCAGTTCGACGCGGCGGATCTTGCCCGAGATCGTCTTGGGCAGCGGGTGGAACTCGAGCCGGCGCACGCGCTCGAACGCCGACAGCTGGGTGCGGGTGTGGGCGAAGATCGCGGCCGCGGTCTCGCGGGTCGGCTCCCAGCCCTCCGCCAGCTCGATGTACGCCTTGACGATGCTGTGGCGCGTCGCGTCGGGAGCCGGGACGACGGCCGACTCGGCGACGGCGGGATGCTGCAGCAGCACGCTCTCGACCTCGAACGGCGAGATCTTGAAGTCGGACGACTTGAAGATGTCGTCGGTGCGTCCGACGAAGGTGATGGTGCCGTCGACGGCGCGCACCGCGACGTCTCCGGTGTGGAAGTAGCCGTCGGCGCGGGCGCGGTCGGTGCGCTCGTCGTCGCCGAGGTAGCCCGACATCAGGTTGACGGGCTCGACCGACAGGTCGAGGCAGATCTCGCCGGTGGAGGCGGGCTCGCCGGTGAGCGGGTCGACGAGCGCGATCGCGACGCCCGGCAGCGGCCGGCCCATCGCGCCCGGCACGATCTCGGCGCCGGGCGGGTTCGCGATGATCGCGGTCGTCTCGGTCTGGCCGTAGCCGTCGCGGATGGTGAGCCCCCACTCGCGCTCGATGGTGGCGATCACCTCGGGGTTGAGCGGCTCGCCGGCCGAGAGGATCTCGGTGAGGTCGCGGGGCTTCTCGCCGAGCTCCGACTGGATGAGCATCCGCCACACGGTCGGCGGAGCGCAGAAGGTGGTGACTCCCGCGCGGTCGAGCTGATGGCGCAGCGCCGCGGGAGCGAAGCGGCTGTAGTTGTAGACGAACACCGTCGCCTCGGCGTTCCACGGCGCGAAGAAGCAGCTCCAGGCGTGCTTGCCCCAGCCGGGCGAGCTGATCGCCATGTGCACGTCGTCGGGGCGGACGCCGAGCCAGTACATGGTGCTGAGGTGGCCGACCGGGTACGACTCCTGGGTGTGCACGACCATCTTCGGCTTCGAGGTCGTCCCCGACGTGAAGTAGATGAGGCACGGGTCGTCGGTGTCGACGACGACGGAGGGGCTGATGCCGGCGGCGTCGATCGAATCGGCGTAGTCGAGCCACCCGTCGACCGCTCCGCCGACGGCGATGCGCCCGAAGTCGCCGGTCAGCCCCTCGAACTTCGCGGTCTCGGAGGCGTCCACGATCACGTGCGCGACCTCGCCGCGCTCGAGGCGGTCGGCCAGGTCGGCGGGCGAGAGGAGGGTGGTGGTGGGCAGGATGACCGCGCCGAGCTTCATGATCGCGAGCATCGCCTCCCACAGCTCGAGCCGGTTGCCGAGCATGAGCATCACGTGGTCGCCCTGCTCGACCCCGCTCGAATGCAGCCAGGCGGCGACCTCATCGGAGCGCCAGCGCATCCGGTCGAACGAGACCTTCTGCTCCGAGCCGTCCTCCTCGACGATCCAGAGCGCGGTCTTCTCGTTGCCGATGGCGATCTCGTCGAACCAGTCGACGGCCCAGTTGAAGTGGGGGCCGACGTCGGGCCACGCGAACGCGGCGGTGGCGGCGGCCGCGTCGGTGCGGTGCTCGAGCAGGGTGTCGCGGGCGGCGCGGAAGCTGCCGGTGGGGTTCATGCCTCCCATTCTCCCTCCCGCGCCGCGAGGGCCTTCAGTACTTGATCGACTGACCGCCGTCGATCGGCAGCACGACCGCGTTGACGTAGGCGGCGTCGTCCGACAGCAGGAACGCGACGACGGAGGCGATCTCGGCCGCCTCTCCGTAGCGCTTGGTCGGGTTGATCTGGATGAACTCCTCCGCGGCCCGGCGCGGGTTCTCGGGGTCGAGCTGCTTCATCGAGTTCTCGACCATCGGCGTCCAGATGGCGCCGGGGGCGATCGCGTTGATGCGGATGCCGTACTGGCCGTACTCGATGCCGGAGTTGCGGGTCAGGCCGACGACGCCGTGCTTGGCGGCCGCGTAGCCCGACTGGTTGCCGATGCCGGTGATGCCGCCGACGCTCGCGGTGTTGACGACCATGCCCGAGCCCTGCTCGCGCATGACCTTGAGCACCTTCTCGAGGCCGAGGAACACCCCGCGCAGGTTGATCGCGACGACCTTGTCGAACTCCTCGGCGGTGAAGTCCTCGGTGAGGTTCTGGCGGCCCTCGATGCCGGCGTTGTTGAAGAAGCCGTCGATGCGGCCGAAGCGCTCGAGGGTCTGCGCGACGTAGGCGTCCACGTCGGCCTCCTTCGACACGTCGGCGACGACCGTCAGCACGTCGGTGCCCTCGGGCAGGGCCTCGACGGTCGCGGCGAGTCCCTGCTCCGAGACGTCGACGAGGGCGAGCTTCGCACCCTCCTCGGCGAGGCGGACGGCGCTCGCGCGGCCGAGTCCGGAGCCGCCTCCGGTGATGAGGACGACGCGGTCGGTGAATCGGGTGCTGGTGCTCATGGTGAACCTCCTGCTCGTGACGGAAGGGCTCGGGGGCCGTGTGCTCGGCGAGTCCGCGTCCATGCGATCGAATGGACTTCCTCCACGCTATACCTAGCGCTACTCGGGATTCTGGGTGCGCGGTCAGACTCCCGCCGACCCTGGCAACCGCCGCAGAGTGCGCTCCACCGAGACCGAGGGTCGGGTAGACCGGAGGGACCGAAGCGAGACGGGGGACCCGGAATGCGCACGAGACGACTGATGACGACCGGCGCTGCGGCGCTGCTGGCGGGGTTGGCACTGAGCGGCTGCACGACGCCGGGTGAGGACTCCGCCGGGGCGACTCCGACCGCTCCGACGACCGCGGATCCGACCGCTTCTCCGACGCCGAGCGACCGGCCGATCGGTCCTGTCACGGTGCCCGAGGGCGCCACCGCGGCCGTCCGCTGGACCGACCAGATCGGCGCACCGGAGCCGCAGACCGTGCGGCTGACCGGCGAGCCGCTGACGCTCACCATCTCGGTCGCGTGCGACACCGCCGATGCCGCGGTCACGGTCTCGATCGACGGCCTGATGACCAGCGGATCGACGTGCTACTACAGCCCGAGCACGACGAGGGGGAGCGGCGGCGGGGGCAGCGGCGCGAGCATGGACGTCGCCGTCGACCAGGATGCGCTGATCACGGTCACGACCGACCCGGCGGACGCCCGCTGGTCGGGCGCGGTGTCGACCGGACCGGTCCCGGCGGGCTGAGCCGGGCGTCAGCCCAGCGGCACCCCGAGCGCCTCCATGAACGGGACGGCGTCGACCGCCTCGCCGTCGACGCGGGTCTCGAAGTGCAGGTGGCAGCCGGTCGAGGCGCCGGTCGAGCCGCGCGTCGCGATCTGCTGGCCCGCGGTCACGTAGTCGCCGACGTCGACGAGCAGGTCGGTGTTGTGGGCGTAGCCGGTCTCGATTCCGCCGCCGTTGTCGAGCAGGACCCAGTTGCCGTAGCTGCCGGAGTACATCGACTCCTCGACCGTGCCGCTGGCCGCAGCGAGGACGGGCGTGCCGCACGCCCCGGCGAGGTCGGTGCCCTTGTGGAAGAGGTTCACGCCGGCGACGGGTGCGTCGGGTCGCGGGCCGTAGCTGCTGCTGATGCGCCCCGAGATCGGGAGCACCCAGGTGCCCGAGACGCCGGCGGCCGCGTCGGTGGACTCGCCGGAGGTGGCCGTGATCGCGTCGAGCGAGGCGGTGGGGACGAGGACCTCGGGCTTCGCCTCCGCCGCGAAGGAGTCGCGGGTGACGCTCTGCTGGACGACTCCCGCGGCGACGAAGCTCTGCGGGCGGGCGGCGGCGACGGCCGTCGCCGTGTCGCGCGCCACGGCGGAGTCGGCGGTGCCGCCGACCGCGAAGGCCGGCATCGTCGACGTCACGGCGATCCCGACCACGAAGGTCATCGCGGCCAGGGCGGAGGCGCGGGGCCTCGACGGTCGACGGGCCGCGGTGCGCTCAGCGGTGCGCTGGGCGCGGAGGGAGCGGCGGGTCGGAAGAGTGGTCTGCTCGACTCCCTCGGGGGCGGGAGTCGACGCGCGAACAGCATGGTGCATGGAGATGAGGGGTTTTCCGGATCGCCCGCCGCCCGTCGGGGCGGGTGGCGGGATGGGGCAGTGGGGCGGGATCGAGGCGGACTCGACCCTCCAAACTACCCGCGATCCCCCGGAGTGCACCTGAGAAGGTCCTCCGTGGTCAAGGGGTTGCTGCTCACGGACGCCCGGATCGCCTCTCACGGGGCTGCTCGCGCGGTCGGCCTTCGCGTGCGGGAGGCCTCCGAGCGGGTCGGGTGATCGGGCGCATCGGGCATCCGAGTGGAGGAGGCATCCGAGTGAAGGAGGGAGCCGAGCGGAGGAGGGAGCCGAGCGGGCGATCCCCTCCCGCCTCACTGGAGCGCACGGATCTCCCGCTCGAGAGCTCGCTCTCCGCGATTCGCGACCGGGATCGGCCCGGCGCGTCAGAAGGGTGGTGGTCCGTCGTCGAGCCGGGGTAGTGGTGGCGGGTCGGGTGGCCGCCCGGGAAGTGCTGGGGATCGGGTGATGACGCGGCGGCCGGTCGGGGTGGTCCACTCCGCGGTCCCATCGGGGTGGAGGCGGTAGGTCCAGCGGTCGCCGTGTCGGACGTGGTGGTGGCTCGTGCAGAGCGACGCGAGGTTGTCGAGTGATGTGTGGCCGCCGTTGCGCCATTCGAGGGTGTGGTCGGCCTCGGCGGTGGAGGCGGGCCGGGTGCAGCCGGGGAAGCGGCACGTCTGGTCGCGCAGCTGGAGGTGGACGCGCATCCGGTGCGGTGGGACGCGGTGGGTGCGGCCGACGGAGGTGACGATCCCGGTGTCCGGGTCGGTCAGGATCCGGGTGAACGACGCTCCGACTCCAACGAGATCGCGGGCGACGTCGGCGGGGATGGGGCCGTATCCGTCGAGGTGCGCAGGGGCATCGTCGGCTCCGGAGGCGGTTCTCGCGGCGAGCGTCAGGCGCACCTCGGCGCGCACTCCGGGGACGAACGTGGGCGGGACTGTCGGGCCGTCGCCGTCCGGTGTGGTGCCGGCGATGTCGCCGTCGCAGAGCAGGTCCGCGAGGGCGTCGGCGCGCAGCTGAGCCAGGGTCCGCTCGTCGCCTGCGCTGTCGGCGGTGGTGTCGCCGGATGTGCCGTCGGGCGTCCCGTCGCGGAGGGTCCGGGCGATGCGGTCGATCCGGTGGAAGGCGCCCATCGCGACCTCGGCCGGCAGGAGCGCGCCGAAGGTGGCCATCCCGTCGATCTCCGCACTCACCCACACGCCCCGGTCGGCGCGCGCCCGGACCTGCCTGACGGCGAGGGGTTCGTCGTGCAGCTGGTCCCGCATCCGGGCGACGGCCCGCTGCAGTTGCGTCGGGTTCGCGGTGAGCGCGACCTCGGCGGCGCGCTCGTCGAAGACGGCCCGCGATGACCGGGGCAGGGTGCTCGCGGTGTCGCAGATCACCTGGCTCGCCTCCCACAGGATGACGCCGTCCGCGAGGGCAGTGCGGGTGTGTGGGAGGTCCTCGTTCAGCAGCTGCCCGTGCTCGAGGATGCGCGACAGCCTCCGTTCCGTGGTCCGCATCGAGACCGCGAGGTCGGCCCGGATCGACCGCTCGAACAGATCCCGGGACTCGCTGCGGCCGAGGCTGCCGCCGCGCACGAACGCCTCCGGGATCAACCGCGCCGCGCGGTACGAGGCGTAGAGCGCGGTGGCCTTCGCCAGCTGCGCCAGGGAGGAGGTCACGTCGGCGCGCAGGGCGATGTCGGCGAGGGTCCTGACCGTGTCAGGCGTCACCACCGCCACTGCTTCCGCACCCGTTCTCTCCATACGGATATTGAATCAGGGACCGCCGACACCGAACCGGCTCGAGTGCTCGAACGGGACAACCCACCCCCGAATCGCGCCTGTGGAGGGACGCCGCCACTTCCGACGCCCCCGGCGCGACAACCCACCCGTGCGCGTCAGGCGTCGTCGCCCGCCGGCTCCCAGAGCTGCACGCGATTGCCCTCGGGGTCGCGCAGGTCGGCGAACCGGCCGTTCGGGTACTGCTCGGGGTCGACCTCGACCGCGACGCCCGCCTCCTGCAGCTGCGCGACCATCGCGTCGAGCGAGCGCACGCGGAAGTTCACCGCCCAGCCGGTCGAGCCCAGGTGCGGCGACCCCGCCTCCATCGGCGCGAGCACCGTCGTCCCCGCCTCCTGCCGCCACGACGGGGCGCCGTACTCCAGCGGCACCTCGTCGATGCCGAGGTGCTGCGAGTACCAGCGCGCGAGCGCCTGCGGATCCTGCGCGGCGAAGAAGAACCCGCCGATGCCCGTGACCTTCTCCATGCCCGAAGCGTACGGAGCCCCGGGCGCGCTGTCAGCGGCTGCTCGTGAAGATCAGCAGCGCGACGAGGCCGGCGACCGTCGCCGCGACGCCGGAGCCGAGGCGCCACCACATCCAGCGGTCGCGCCTGGGGCCGCGCATCGGCTGTCGCTGGGCCGCCGCCTTGCCGAGGAATCCGTTGGTCGGAGGTGTCAGAGCCATGCCTCCAGCGTGCCGAGGATCGCCGGTGCGTGCGCGGACTCGCCCGCGATTCCCAGACCGGTGCCCCGGATCCGCCACGGAGCCGCGGCCGGGCTCAGGCCTTCCACTCGCTGTCGTCGCGCCACGGGGCGAGGTCGAGCTCGTTGCCCTCGGGGTCGGCGAGGGTCCACCACTCCGGTGCGTTCTCGTCGCTCACGAGCCGTCCGCCGGCGGCCAGGGCGGCGTCGATGCGCGCCTCGACCTGGTCGCGCGGGAGGTAGAGGTCGAGGTGGATCGTGTTGCGCTCGGCCCTCGCGTCGTCGATCCGCTGGATCCAGATGTTCGGGCCGAGGCCGCGGGGGTCGGTGAGATCGGCGTCCTCGACGGGGGAGTAGTCGAGTGCCGCCTGCCAGAAGCGGCGGACGGCGGCGACGTCGACCGCGTCGATCGCGATCTGCAGGCTCTGCACGCGCGACGGGTCGGCGCTGATGCCCAGAGCGCGGGCGGCGGCCGAGATGCGCAGGGCGAGGGCGACGTCGCGCTCGCTGATGTCGCCGATGTCGTGGCTGATCAGGCGGACGCCGACGCCTCCGTAGCGGAGGTCGACGTCGGGGTGGTGGCCCGCCTTGTCGGCGACGGCGGCGACGGCCGCCACGAGCGCGGCACCGACCTCGTACGACCCGGTCGCGAACCAGGCGCGGGCGCCGTCGCCGACGACCCGCCAGTCCTCGGTGCCGGCGATCGCGCGGAAGGCTCGGGGAGAGATCGAATCGGTCATGCGGCAGTTGTACGCCCCGCGGGCCGTCGCCACCACCCAGGCCCCTGTCGGTGCTGGTCGATACGGTGGAGTCCGGCCTGCGCAGGCCGACGAGCGGAGGAGCCCCCATGGCATCGAAGAACGATCAGAAGGCCGCGCAGAAGCGCGCGAAGAAGGCGCTGTCGAAGGCCGAGAAGTCGGTCCGGGCGGCGCACGAGGCCGTGCGCGACTCGAGCAAGAAGCTCCGCAAGAAGGCGAGGAAGCTCGCCGAGCAGACCGAGAAGCTGAAGGCCAAGCAGGCCAAGGCCGCCCGTCGCCTCGGTGTCGCCGAGGCGACCGCGAGCGTCGGCCGCCACGTGACACCCGACCTCACGCCGCCGCTGCCCGGCGTCGAGACCGCACCCGAGCCCGCCGTCGACGCCGACCCGGCTCACGTGCCCGATCTGACGCCTCCGCTGCCGCACGCGGAGCGCTGACGCCGCACCCGGGAGGGCCCGCCTCGGGGCGATGCGACGAGGTGGACCCCGCCTGAGAGAACACACAGGGTAGTCGAGCGACTCGCCGGACGAGATGAACAGCCGGTGAATGCATCCGGCGAGCGCACCACCGGGCGGCCCGAGGGCGGAGGATCTCCTCCGTGGATCCCATCATCCTTCTCGTCCTCGTCGTCGTCACCGCACTCGCGTTCGACTTCACCAACGGCTTCCATGACACGGCCAACGCGATGGCGACGTCCATCGCGACTGGCGCGCTGAAGCCGAAGGTCGCCGTCACGCTCTCGGCGGTCCTCAACCTCGTCGGCGCCTTCCTCAGTATCGAGGTCGCCCTGACGGTGACCAACGCGGTCGTGAAGATCCAGGACTCGTCCGGCGCGCCCGACCCGGCGCTGCTCGAGGGCGGCGGATCCGCTCTGCTGCTCATCGTGCTGGCCGGCCTCATCGGCGGCATCATCTGGAACCTCCTCACCTGGCTGCTCGGCCTGCCCTCGAGCTCGTCGCACGCGCTGTTCGGCGGACTGATCGGCTCGGCGCTCGCCGGACTCGGCGTCAACGGCGTCAACTGGGCGGGCGACGGATCCAAGCTCGACGGCGTCGTCGGCAAGGTGATCCTGCCCGCGCTGATGTCGCCGGTGCTCGCCGGAGCGGTCGCCGCGATCGGCACCTGGCTCGTCTTCCGCGTGATCGGCAACGTCGCCGAGAAGAAGCTGCACCACGGGTTCCGCATCGGCCAGATCGGCAGCGCCTCCCTCGTCTCGCTCGCCCACGGCACCAACGACGCGCAGAAGACCATGGGCGTCATCACGCTCGCGCTGATCGCCGCGGGCGGCTGGGACGACACCGAGTCGGTGCCGTTCTGGGTCAAGCTCGCCTGCGCGCTCGCCATCTCGCTCGGCACCTACATCGGCGGCTGGCGGATCATCCGCACCGTCGGCAAGGGCCTCGTCGAGATCAACACTCCGCAGGGCATGGCGGCCGAGAGCTCCTCCGCCGCCGTGATCCTCGCCTCCAGCCACCTCGGCTTCGCCCTCTCGACCACGCACGTCGCGACCGGCTCGATCCTCGGCTCCGGTGTCGGGCGCCCCGGCGCCCAGGTCCGCTGGCGGGTCGCCCTGCGCATGGTGATCGCCTGGGTGATCACGCTCCCGGCCGCCGCGCTCGTCGGCGCCGTGATGTGGTGGCTCGGCCACCTCGTCGGAGGCGCGGGAGGCGGCCTGCTGATGGCCGCGGTCCTCGTCGCCGTCGCCGCGTACATCTACCTCCGCTCGCGCCGCGACAGCATCGGCGCCCACAACGTCAATGACGAGTGGGAGGACGCGAAGGCGCCCGCCCGCCCGACCGCCGACTCCCGCACCTCCTAGACAGGATCGACGCCGTGTTCTCACTCTTCCTCGCTGCCGCCGGTCAGGTGGCGCTCGTCGCCGTGCTCCTCGGAGCCGGCCTGCCCGCGCTCTTCGCCGTCGGCGTCCGCACGTTCGCGATGGCCGGCGACTCCGCTCCCGCGGATCGCCCGCTCCCGGCGCCGCTGCTGCGCACGATCGGAGTCGTCTGCTTCGTCCTCGTGATCGCGGCGGTCGCCACCGGCCTGAGCATCATCATCGCGACCGGGCTCGGGCAGAGCGTCAGCTTCGAGCACGTCTTCCCGACCTTCACGCCCAAGGGCTGAGCATGGCCGCCCTCGAGCCCGGAACGACCGACGGACCCGTGGCGCGCGTCGTCGGCTGGCTCCGTGCCGGATACCCGGCCGGAGTGCCGGAGCAGGACTACGTGCCGCTGCTCGGGATCCTCCGCCGCAGCCTCACCTCGGACGAGCTCGAGCAGGTCGTCGGGCAGCTGCTCGCGGACGCCGCGCGAGCGGACGCGGCAGGCGAGGAGCTCGACTCGGCCCGGCTGCGCGAGCGCGTCGAGCAGATGCTGCTCGGGCCCGCGATGCCCGAGGATCTCGTCCGGGTGTCGGCGCGTCTGGCGAGCGCCGGCTGGCCGCTCGGAGACCCGAAGGCGTTCGTCGAGCCGAGCAGCCAGGAGCGCGAGGGCCTCGTGACCCGCGTCGTCCGGTGGCTGCGCGCGGGCTACCCCGCAGGACTCCCCGAGCAGGACTTCGTGCCGCTCATCGCCCTGCTGCGCCGGCGCCTGACCGACGCGGAGGTGACGGAGGTGGGCTCGCAGCTCGCCGCGGATGCGAGCCGCATCGACGTGGGCGCCGCGATCGCGAAGGTGACGTCGGAGCTCCCCTCCGACGAGGACATCGAGCGGGTGCGCCGCTCCCTCTCGGCGCACGGCTGGCCGGAGGACTTCGCGGTCTGACGGCGGGAGTCAGGGCCCTCAGGGCAGCAGCACGCGCGACGGGTACGCGTCGTGGCTGAAGCAGAGGGTGATCCCTGCCGCCTCGAGGCGCTCGAGCCGCTGGGAGGTGGCGTGGTGCGCCTCCGGATCGTCGCTGATCAGGCGGGGCAGCGGGCGGAGGCGGTCGGACCAGGTCAGCACGTCGCGTCCCCAGGCGGCGTCGCCCGCGAGGAGCACGCGGCCCTCGACCAGGGCGCCGAGGTGGCCGAGCGCGTGGCCGGGCAGCGGCGTCACCACGAAGCGGCCGTCGCCGAAGACGTCGAAGCCGCTCATCCCGGCGACCGTCACGGCGGGCTGCTCGTCGACCACGAGCGTCGGCGCCCGGGCGACCCACGGGGGGATCAGCGCACCGAAGATCCCGTCGGTGACGCCGTTCCGCCGCATCCTCTCCCGCTGCCCCGCCGAGAGCACGAGGGTCGCGTCGGGGAACCAGCGCAGCCCCCCGATGTGGTCGGGGTGCAGGTGCGAGAGCACGACGAGGTCGATGTCGCCGGGCGCGAGCCCCTCGCGCCGCAGCTGCGCCTCGATCGTCTCGGCCGCCGTGATGCGCGCCGGCAGGATCCGCCGGTAGAGCGCGCCGATCGGCCCCGTGCCGCGCAGTGTCGGCGGATAGCCGGTGTCGAAGAGCACCCGGCGGCCGCTCGGATGCGTGTAGAGGAAGACGTTCGAGGGGAAGGTGCGGCGCGGCAGCCCTCGGCCTCGGAAGACGCGCGAGAGCGGGAAGGTCGTGTCGCCGCAGGCGAAGACGCGGAGCGCCGGCTCAGCCACGGCTGCTCCGGTAGTGCTCGCCGACCCGGCGGATCCCCTCCGCCAGCGGCACCGTCGGCTCGTAGCCGAGCTCGGAGCGCGCCCGCGAGATGTCGAGGGTCTGCGCGTAGGCGAGCGTCGCGACGGTGTAGCGCGTGAACGGAGGCTCGGTGCCGCGGGGCAGCAGCGCGTAGACCTTCTCGAGCAGCACGGCCAGGGCGCTCAGGACCCGCAGGTCGACGGTGAGGTACCGCGGGGTCTCGCCCATCGCGTCGAAGAAGCGGTCGAGGAGGTCGCCGAACGGCTGCGGCTCGCCGTTGGTGATGTTGTAGACGCTGCCGGGGGCGACCGGGGCCGAGGCCGCGAGCACCAGCGCGCGCGCCGCGTTCTCGACGCAGGTGACGTCGACGACGTTGCGCCCGCCGTCGAACAGCGGGATCCCGCGGCGGCGCGACGCCGCGATGAAGCGCGGGATGAGGCTCGGATCGCCCACCCCGATCAGTCCGCGCGGGCGGAGGATCACCAGCTCCTCGATCCGGCCCGCCGCGAGCGCCGCCTGCAATAGCCGCTCGGCCTCGATCTTGCTGCGGATGTAGAGGCTCATCCGGCTCTCGGGGTCGACGTCCTCCTCGCGCACGCCGATCCGGTGCCGCCGCGCGGAGTAGATGCTGGGCGACGAGACGAACACGAAGCGCCGGATCCGCGAGCGCTGCGCGAGGTCGATCATCGCCTCCGTGCCCGCCACATTGGCCTCGTGGAACTCGCTCCAGCGCCCCCACGGGCTCGACAGGGCGGCGGAGTGGATCAGCACGTCGGCCTGCACCGGCATCGCGGCGAGCTGCGCCAGATCGGCCTCGATCGTCTCGGCGCCCTCGGAGCGGAGCCGCTCCAGAGCCGCCGGATTCCGCCCGCTCGCGATCACCTCGTCGCCCGCGGCGAGGAACTCGCGGACCGCGTACCCGCCGAGGAACCCCGTCGCCCCGGTGACCAGCACGCGCCGGCGCTCAGCGGACATCGACGACCGCCGTGGTCCTCTTGCGGTCCCAGTACCAGAGCAGGATCCCCAGGTAGCCGAGCGCCTTGCCCTTGCGGATCGACATGCTGACGACGGCGCGGCGGTTCAGCCGCGCCTGGTCGCCGGGGATCACCTGGCAGACCTTCAGGTGCAGCTCCAGATCCTCGTCGGTGTCGTCGATGCTCGAGCGCGGGAAGCCGCCGACCTCGAGGTACAGCGCGGAGTCGATCGCCATGTTGGCGCCCGCCGCCATGAACAGCGGATAGCGCTGCCCCGGCCGGCGGTAGAAGACGGCGGGTGCCCGCTCCATCAGCCGGATCATCGCGGTCCCGATGACTCCGTCGTACCAGCGGTAGACCGGCTCGTCGCGGCGCGGGCGGAGGCGGCCGCCGACGAGCCGGGCGCCGCTCGCGAAGTCGGCCCTGAGCTGCGCGACCCAGTCGCGGCTCGGCAGGCAGTCGGCGTCGGTCCGCGCGACGACCGCGGCTCCGTGCTCGATGGCGTAGCGGAAGCCGGTGTCCGAGGCGGCGCCCGTGCCCTTCTGCGGCTCGTCGATCGTCGTCACGTCGAGCTCCGGGTGCCGGGCGGTGAAGGCGTCGATGATCTGCCGCGAGCGATCCGTGCTGCCGTTGTCGACGAGGAGGAGGCGGAAGTCGCGATCGGTCTGGGCGGCGAGGGCCTCGAGGGCTCCGTCGAGCAGCTTCTCCTCGTCGAACAGGGGGATCACGACCCAGAAGGGCTGGTCAGGCATCCGATCCCCCTCCGCCGATCGCGCGTCGCGCTGCCGCTGGAGCGCGGGAAGGCACGTCCATAGTGTCGGCGGAGTCGTGACACCGTCAATCCGGGGCAGGGCGGCCCGTCCGACATCCGTCGCTCATCGGCGCTATACAGGGAGCGCCCGGACCGACGGTCGGTCGGCGGCAGGAGGGACGCGATCGTGTCCGATGTTCTCCCGATCCGCCTCCTCGGCACCGGGGAGGCGCTGCCCGGCCGCCTCGTCACCACCGCCGAGGTCGCCGCCCTCTGCGGTCTCGATCCCGAGGAGGCGGCCCGCCGGAGCGGAGTCCTCACCCGGCACTGGCTCGCGGACGACGAGGACCCGCTCGAGCTCGGGCTCACCGCGGCCCGGCGCGCGCTGGACGCGGCGGGGATCGACGCGCGCGACGTGGACGTCGTGCTCAACGCGTCCGGCACCCAGCTGCAGGCGATCCCGGACGGCGGAGCGCTCCTCGCCGCCGGGCTGGGCCTCGAGGACGTCTCGGCGTACAGCCTGAATGCGACGTGCCTGTCGTTCCTGTTCGCGCTGCAGGAGGCGGGGTTCCTCGTCGCGACGGGTCGCGCCGAGCGGGTGCTCATCGTGTCGACGGAGGGAGGCAGCCGCGGCATCGACCTCGGCCAGCCCGAGAGCGCGCTGCTGTTCGGCGACGCGGCGGCCGCGGTCGTCGTGGGGCGGGCCTCCGCACCGGGGCAGGGGATCGTGGCGTCCCGCTTCCTGACGCGGCCCAGCGGAGTGCGGCACGCCGAGATCCGCGGGTTCGGCTCGCGGATCCGCATCGAGGAGGCGGCGGGCCGGCTCTCCGACTTCCGGTTCGACATGCACGGAGGCGCGCTGCTCGTCGACGCGCTCCGGCACTTCCCGGCATTCCTCGAGACCGTGCGGCCGGGGCTGTCGACCGGAACCCCCGGCATCGACCGCATCGTCCCGCACCAGACCAGCAAGGCCGGGCTCGAGGGCATGGCGCGCCTCTGGGGGCGGTCGAAGACGGTCGTCACGCTGCCCGAGGTGGGCAACACGATCGGCTCGGCGATCCCGCTGGCGCTGCACCGCGCCCGCATCGAGCCGGGCGAGTCCGTGCTGCTCGTCGGCACGGGCGCCGGCACCCACTACGGAGCGGTGATCCTCCAGGCGTGATCCGCGAGCCGCGCCGTCACCAGGTCGTCACGACCGTGCGGGTGATCGCCCACTCGCCGTCCCGCGCGACGAGGCGGCTGGTGAGCTGCAGGCGCCAGGTGGCGTGGAGGCCGCCGATCGTCGCCTCGGTGAGGGTGCGCGAGGTCAGGACCGGGTGGGCCGCGCCTCCCGAGACCGCGCTCTCGACGTGATCGATCGCGTGGTACGCCTTGCGCTCGTCGTCGAGGTCGGCGAGCCACTCCGCCTTCGACTGCACGAGTCCGGTCGGGTGCTCGATCACGAAGCGCTCGTCGAGGAGCGCCTCGAGCACCGGCAGGTCGGTCAGCACCATCGCGTCGAAGAGCTCGTCGTGCACGGCCCGGAGCTCGTCGCTCCGCTCGGCGGAGTCGCTCACAGCGGCGGCGCGGTCGTCGCGCGGCGCACGAGCTGCGTGGGGAGCTGCACGTGCAGCGAGCGCGGGGTCTCGCCCGCCATCAGCGCGATCAGCATCTCGGCCGCGGTGGCGCCGAGGGTCTGCATCGGCTGACGGACGGTCGTGAGCGGCGGGTCGAAGCGCGCCGCCTCCGGGACGTCGTCGAAGCCGACGACCGAGAGATCCCGCGGCACCTCGAGACCGAGGTGCGCGGCGGTCTCGATGATCGCCAGGGCCGATACGTCGTTCGCGGCGAAGATCGCCGTCGGCCGGTCGGGCAGCGACAGCATCGTCGACGCCGGCAGCCGGGCGGTGTCGTGGTGGTAGCTGCCGACGCGCAGGAGGCGCTCGTCGAACGCGATCCCCGCCTCCGACAGCGCTGCGCGGTAGCCGGCCTCGCGCAGGCGGGCCGAGCGCAGGTCGACGCGGCCGGCGACGAAGCCGATGCGGCGGTGCCCGAGCCCGATCAGGTGGCGCGTCGCCTGCAGCGCGCCGCCGAAGCTGTCCGACTCGACGGTGGGCAGGTCGGCACGGCCGGTGTGCGGGTCGACGGCGACGAGCGGGATGTCGGACGACGCGCTCACGACCGTGGGGGTGACCATGATCGCTCCGTCGATGAGCGTGCCGCTCAGGCGGCTGAGCGAGCGCCGCTCCCAGCCCTCGTGCTCGCCGTCGTGCGAGCCGCTGTAGGCGAGCAGGTCGAACCGCGACTCCTTGAGCACCGATCCGACCCCCTTGAGGATCTCGGCGCTGAACGGCTCGAACCCGGCGATCAGCACCCCGATCACCCCGGTCCGCCGCGAGCGCATGCTGCTCGCGACGAGGCTCGACTCGTAGCCCAGCTCGCGCACGATCTCGAGCACGCGCGAGGCCGTGGCGGGCGCGACGCCGTAGCGTCCGTTGACCGCCTTCGACACCGTGGCGACCGAGACTCCGGCGGCCGCGGCGACGTCGTGGATCGAGGGCCGGAGGGACATGCGACCGACTCTAGCCCGCCTCGTCGAAACTGATTTCGAAAACGTTTGTTGATCCGTGTCCCCCATCTGAGACTGAGCCTGCCCGCCCCCGGCGGGTGCACCTTCGGCGTCGTACTCCCTGGCGGCGCCTCTCAGCGAAGAGAACGGTTCGAACGATGAAGTTCAGAAAGATCGCAGTGGCCACGGTCGCCCTGCTCGGCGCGGCTGCGGCCCTCAGCGGCTGCTCGGCCCAGGACTCGGGGTCCTCCGACGGCTCCGTCTCGATGACCCTCTGGCAGAACTCGACCACCGGCCCCGGCCAGGAGTTCTGGGAGAAGACCATCACCGATTTCGAGGCGGCCAATCCCGGCGTGACCATCGAGTCGCAGGCCATCCAGAACGAGGACCTCGACGGCAAGCTCCAGACGGCGCTCAACTCGGGCGACGCCCCCGACATCTTCCTGCAGCGCGGAGGCGGCAAGCTCGCCGCCATGGTCGCCGGCGGACAGGTCAAGGACATCACCTCGGGCATCTCCGACGAGGCCCGCAGCGAGATCCCCGAGGGCTCGTTCTCGGCCAACACGCTCGACGACAAGGTGTGGGCGATGCCCGTCGCCGTGCTCCCCGGCGGTGTCTTCTACAGCCAGGACCTCTTCTCGGCGGCCGGCATCACCGAGACCCCGAAGACGATCGACGAGCTCGACGCGGCGGTGACCGCACTGAAGGCCAGCGGCACGCAGGCCGTCGCGCTCGGCGGCAAGGACGCCTGGCCCGCGGCGCACTGGTTCTACTTCTTCGCGCTGCGCGAGTGCAGCGCCGACACCATGGCCGAGGCGGCCGACTCCAAGGACTTCTCGGACGAGTGCTGGCTGAAGGCCGGCGAGGACCTGCAGTCCTTCGCCGACACCGAGCCGTTCAACGAGGGCTTCCTGACCACCGCCGCCCAGCAGGGCGCCGGCAGCTCGGCGGGTCTGCTCGCCAACCACCAGGCCTCGATGGAGCTCATGGGCGCCTGGAACCCGGGCGTCATCGCCTCCCTCACCCCCGACGAGCAGCCGCTGCCCGACCTGGGCTGGTTCCCGTTCCCCGAGATCGACGGCGGAGAGGGCGAGCCCGGCTCGATCATGGGCGGTGTCGACGGCTACTCCTGCTCGGTCGACGCTCCCGACGCGTGCGTCGACTTCCTCAACTACCTCGCGACCTCCGACGTGCAGAAGGAGTACTACGCGGCCTTCAACGCGCCGCCGGTGAACACCGTGGCCCAGGAGGCCGTCACCGAGCCGTACCTGCAGGACATCCTCGCCGCGTACAACTCGGCGCCCTACGTCTCGCAGTGGCTCGACACCGTCTACGGCCTCAACGTCGGCAACGCGCTGAACGTCGGAGTCGTCGACCTGCTCGCGGGCAAGAGCGACCCGGAGCAGCTCGTCGAGGCCGTCAACGCCGCAGCGGCCAAGGCCTAGCGCATGGCGCTCCGCGAGAGCCCGCTCCTCGGAGCGGAACCGCCCCGCGAGCGCCCGACGACCGGGGGTGCCGTCGCGGCGCCCCCGGTCCGC
This sequence comes from Rathayibacter sp. VKM Ac-2759, assembly GCF_009834225.1. NCBI lineage: Bacteria > Bacillati > Actinomycetota > Actinomycetes > Micrococcales > Microbacteriaceae > Rathayibacter > Rathayibacter sp. VKM Ac-2759. The sequence continues at coordinate 3,766,919 of NZ_CP047176.1, read as the reverse complement.
CGGCGTCGCCGGGGCCTGGGCTGGTCGGGACGCCTCGAGGTCGCGATCCTCGTCGGCCCGGCCCTGATCGTCTTCCTCGCCTTCGTGATCTTCCCGGTCGTGATGGCGGCCTACTACGGCTTCTTCAGCTGGCAGGGCTACGGGGTCCCCACCGATTTCGTCGGCTTCAAGAACTACCTGACGATCCTCCAGGACCCCACCTTCCACGAGGCGCTCACCCACAACGGCACGATCGTGATCCTCTCGCTGGTGCTCCAGGGCCCGGCGGCGATCCTCATCGCGCTGCTGCTCAACCGCAAGCTGCGCGGCCAGTCGATCATCCGCGTGCTGATCTTCGTGCCGTACGTGATCTCGGAGGTCGTCGTCGGCACCGGCTGGAGCCTGATGCTCCAGACCAGCGGAGCCGTCAACGGGTTCCTCGAGAACGTCGGCCTGGGCGCACTGAAGCAGGACTGGCTCTCGGACCCGGCGATCGCCATCTGGACCCTGATGCTGATCATCACGTGGAAGTACATCGGCTTCGCCGTGATCCTCTTCCTCGCAGGCCTGCAGGGCATCCCCGAGGAGCTGTCGGAGGCGGCGGCCATCGACGGCGCGTCGTACTGGCAGGTCCAGCGGAGGATCACCCTCCCGCTGCTCGCACCGACGCTGCGCATCTGGGCGTTCCTGTCGATCATCGGCGCCCTGCAGCTGTTCGACCTCGTCTACATCATCTGGGGCCAGTACGTGTCCTCGACCGCCGGCACCTCGACCATGGCGACCTACCTCGTCACCAACGGGCGCAACGCCGGCAACTACGGCTACGGCAACGCCGTCGCCGTCGTCCTGTTCCTCATCTCCCTCGTCGTCGCCCTGCTCTACCAGCGCTTCGTGCTGCGGCGGGACACCGAGGGCGCACTCACGGGAGACAAGCGATGACCACACTGACCGCCGTCCCGCCCGGCACCGAGTCGCCGATCGCCGTGAACCGGCAGAAGCCGCGCAAGCGCCCCCTCGGGCGCGGCACGATCATCGCGTACGTCGTGGCGATCGTCGTGATCGCGCTGATGCTCGCTCCGGTGGCCTACATCATCATCGGCGGGTTCCGCACGAACGCGCAGATCACCACCGACCCGGCGGGCTTCCCCTCGCCGTGGAACGTGCAGAACTACCTCGACGTCATCACCGGGGGCATCTTCTGGCGCGAGGTGGGCAACTCCGCCATCGCCGCGCTCGCGACGACGCTCGGCGTGGTCGTGCTGGGGCTGATGGCCAGCTACGTGCTCGCCCGCTACTCCTTCAGCGGCCGCGGCGTGTTCTACGCGCTCTTCGCGGCCGGCCTGATGTTCCCGATGACCGTGGCGATCACTCCGCTCTACCTCGTGATCAAGAACCTCGGCCTGATGAACTCGCTCGCCGGAGTCGTGCTGCCGCAGATCGCGTTCGGCCTGCCGACGACGATCATCATCCTGGTGCCGTTCCTCCGCGCGATCCCCGACGAGATCCAGGAGGCGGCGTTCATCGACGGCTGCAGCCGCATCGGCTTCTTCTGGCGCATGGTCGTGCGCCTGGCGATGCCGGGCGTCATCACGACGGGGATCCTCGCGTTCATCGCGAGCTGGAACAGCTACCTGCTGCCGCTGTTCATCCTCAACGACGAGAACTCGTTCACCCTGCCGCTGGGCGTGCAGGCGTTCTCGTCGCAGTACTCCGTCGACACGGCGAAAGTGCTCGCCTTCGTGTCGCTGTCGATGATCCCGGCGCTGATCTTCTTCAGCGTCTTCGAGCGCCGCATCGTCGGCGGGCTGACCGGGGCGGTGAAGGGATGACCCTCCACGCCGCCCGCTCCCGCCCCACCGACGACCACCGCTCCCCCGAAGACCGAGAGGACCGCACCGTGACCGCATCGCCGGCACCCTCCGCCCGCGTCACCGACCTGATCGGCCGCATGACGCTCGAGGAGAAGCTGACCCAGCTCGTCGGGTACTGGGTCGACCAGGGCGGCGAGGTCGTCGCCCCGCTCGCCGGCGAGATGGCCACCTCGACCCGCTACGAGGACGCGACCCGCGAGGGGATCGGCCAGCTCACGCGCGTCTACGGCACCCGCCCCGTCGATCCGATCGAGCGCGCCGGATGGCTCTGGGCCGAGCAGCGCCGCCTCGTCGAGGAGACCCGCCTCGGGATCCCGGCGATCGTGCACGAGGAGTGCCTGACGGGGCTGGCGGCGTGGAAGGCCGCGACCTTCCCGACTCCGCTCGCGTGGGGCGCCTCCTTCGACCCCGCTCTCGTCGAGGAGATGGCCGCGGCGATCGGCGGCTCGATGCGCGAGCTCGGGATCCACCAGGGCCTCGCTCCCGTGCTCGACGTGATCCGCGACCCGCGCTGGGGGCGCGTCGACGAGTGCATCGCCGAGGACCCGTACGTCGTCGGCACGATCGGCACCGCCTACGTGAAGGGGCTGCAGTCGGCGGGAGTCGACGCGACGCTCAAGCACTTCATCGGCTACTCGGCCTCGCGCGCCGGCCGCAACCACGCGCCGGTGCACGCCGGCCCTCGCGAGATCGCGGATGTGCTGCTGCCCCCGTTCGAGATGGCGATCCGCGACGGAGGCGCCCGCTCGGTGATGAACTCGTACGCCGAGATCGACGGCGACCCGGTCGGCGCCACTCCGGCGTACCTGACCGGGGTGCTGCGCGAGCGCTGGGGCTTCGACGGAGTCGTGGTCGCCGACTACTTCTCGGTCGCGTTCCTGCACCTGATGCACGCGGTCGCGGCCGACCTCGGCGAGGCGGCGCAGCTGGCCCTCGAGGCCGGGATCGACGTGGAGCTGCCGACCGGCGACGCGTTCCTCGCGCCGCTGGCCGAGCGCATCCGCTCGGGCCGCGCCGACGAGGCGATCGTCGACCGCGCTCTGCTGCGGGTGCTCGCGCAGAAGGAGCGGCTCGGTCTGCTCGACGCGCGCTTCGACGACGCCCCGGAGTCGATCGATCTCGACTCGCCGGCGCACCGCGATCTCGCGCGGCGCCTGGCCGAGGAGTCGATCGTGCTGCTCGCGAACGACGGCGTGCTGCCGCTCGCGGCGCCGCGCAGGATCGCGCTGATCGGCCCGAACGCCGACAGCGCGCCCGCCCTGATGGGCTGCTACTCCTTCGCGAACCACGTGCTCGCCCACCACGAGGGCGTGCCGCTGGGCTTCGAGATCCCGACCGTGCGGGAGGCGCTCGCCGCCGAGTTCCCGGGCGGCGAGTTCGTGGTGGCCGAGGGCTGCGCGGTCGAGGGCGACGACGTGTCGGGGATCCCCGCCGCGGTGTCGGCCGCCCGCGAGGCCGAGGTCGCCGTCGTCGTGGTCGGCGACCGCGCCGGGCTCTTCGGTCGCGGGACCGTCGGCGAGGGCAACGACGTCGAGAGCCTCGAGCTGCCGGGGCGCCAGCGCGAGCTCGTCGAGGCGGTCGTCGCGACCGGGACCCCGGTCGTGCTCGTGCTGCTGACCGGCCGCCCCTACGCGGTGGGCTGGGCGCTCGAGGGACCGGCCGCCGTGCTGCAGGCGTTCTTCCCGGGGGAGGAGGGCGCCGGCGCGATCGCGGGTGTCGTCTCGGGGCGGGTCGCTCCCTCCGGTCGCCTGCCCGTCTCGCTGCCGCGCTCGGCGGGCGCGCAGCCGTTCTCGTACCTGCACCCGATCCTCGGCGGGCCCTCGGAGGTGACCAGCGCCGACAGCACTCCGGTGCTGCCGTTCGGGCACGGGCTGTCGTACACGGCGTTCGCGCACGAGGGCCTGGCGCTCGAGTCCGACGAGGCGCCGACCTCGGGTGCGTTCACGGCCACGGTCCGCGTGCGCAACACGGGCGAGCGCGACGGCGTCGACGTGGTGCAGCTGTACGCGCGCGACATCTACGCGTCGGTGACCCGGCCGGTCGCGCAGCTGCTCGGCTACGCGCGGGTCGCGCTCGCGGCGGGGGAGGAGATCGAGGTCCGCTTCGACGTGCCGTCGGCCCGCCTCGCCTTCACGGACCGTCGCGGAGTGCGCGTGGTCGAGCCCGGTGCTGTCGAGCTGTGGGTCGGGCCGGACTGCGCCGCGAAGGAGACGACCGCCGAGGTGACCCTCGTGGGCGACGCGGCCCCGGTGGGTGCGGAGACGCGCCGGCTCGTCGGCGTCGAGGTGCTGCGCGAGGAGGCGCGCGTGCCGGTCGCCGGCTGACCCGCGCTGAGGGAACCCCGGACCGTCGAGGGAGCCCGCCGTTCCTGGCGGCCTCGACGGTCCGGGGTTCCCTCGCGGTCAGCGCGCGGCGCGCGCCACCAGCTCGGCGAGCTGCGCCGCCCCCGCGTCGTCGAGGTGGTCGAGCGCGTACGACGTGGGCCAGAGGCCGCCGGGCTCGTCGAGCTGCGCGTCGACGCTGAAGCCGACCGTGGAGTAGCGCGCCTTGTCGACCAGGCCGCTGCGGAAGAACACGACGATCCGCCCGTCCTTCGCCCAGCCGGGCTGCCCGTAGTAGAGCTTCGGGAGCAGCGCGGGCGCCGCCTCCGTCACGAGCTCGTGGAGGCGCTCGGCCAGCGCGCGGTCGGGCTCCGGCATCTCGGCGATCTTGTCGAACATCGTCGCGCGGTCGGCCGCCGCCTTGTCGGCCGCCTTGCCGCGCCGCGCCTCCGCCTTCAGCTCGGCCGCGCGGGCCTTCATCGCGGCCTTCTCCTCGGCGGAGAAACCGCCCTTCTCGTCGGTGCTCATGTGCTGTCCCCTCGTCGTGCCCCCACGGTAGGGGCTCGGCGCCCGAGCCCGCTTCTCCGTTCCTGCTCGGCCCTGGCGCCGTGCCGCGCGCAGGGTCCAGGCTGGGGCGATGGACGCCTCCGACCTGAACGATCCGAAGCAGACCCTCCTCCGCTACCTGCAGGAGGGGCGCGAGGCGCTGCTCGGCAAGCTCGACGGCCTGTCGGAGTACGACGTGCGGCGGCCCCTGGTCCCGACGGGCACCAACCTGCTCGGGCTGATCAAGCACGTCGCGGGCACCGAGGCCGGCTACCTCGGCGCCACGTTCGGCCGCCCGTTCCCCGAGCCGATGCCGTGGATGGAGGAGGAGTCGGAGCCCAACGCCGACATGTGGGCGACCGCCGAGGAGTCGCGCGAGGACGTCATCGCGCAGTACCGCCGGGTCTGGGCGCACTCCGACGCGACCGTCGCCGCCCTGCCGCTCGACGCCCCCGGCTTCGTGCCCTGGTGGACGAACCGCGACGTGACGCTGCACCGGATCCTGGTGCACATCACCGTCGAGACGCACCGGCACGCGGGCCACGCCGACATCGTGCGCGAGCTGATCGACGGCGCCGTGGGCCTGCGCACTCCCGGCGACAATCTGCCGCCCGTCCCGGCCGAGTGGTGGCCGTCGTACGTCGCGCGCCTGGAGTCGGTGGCCCGCTCGGTCTAGCTAGAGGGCCGCCTCGAGTCCGGCGGGGACCCACCGCGCCGCCGAGACGACGGCGGCGAGCAGAAGGCTCGCGCCCATGGTCGCGCCCACCACGAAGCTCGGCGTCGATCCGCGGCGCCGCGCCACGACCACCGCCGCCGCCACGAGGGCGAGCTGGACGATCCCGAACACGGCGAGCCCCGGATCCTGCAGCATCACGCCGAGCGGCACGAAGTGCGCCGCGACGACCGCGCCGACACCGGCGGCGAACCAGCGCTTCAGCCCGCGCGCGGCGAGGATCGCGCAGGCCGCCCCGGCCAGAGCGACCTCGGCCGCCACGAGCACCCCGAACCAGGCGTACCGCCCGTCGAGCGCCGAGGGCGTGTCCCACGCCCGCCAGACCAGGAGCCCGCCGCCGACCGCCGCGACGATGCCGATCGCGCTGCCGATGCCGAGCAGCGCCGGCGCGCGCCTCGGCGGAGCCTCCTGCGCCCACCCGAGCCACACGCACGTCATCAGCCCGAACCAGGCCGTCACGAAGAGCCCGTCCCGCAGGTACTCGGTCGTCATCTGTCATCCCCCGATGCCGGAGCGACGGCGCTCCGCTCGTAGGCTATGCGATCCGTCGCGGACGGCTGCCCCGAGGCCGCCGAGGCGACCGTTCGTGACCGATCGACGATCGGCGTCAGGCGGCGCACTCCTCGGACTGCTCGGTGATGATCCACGAGGTCGAGGGGCGCGTCATCACGACGGTGCCGCAGTCTCCGGAGGAGAGGTACGTGACGAAGAGGGTGGCGTCGGTCGCGGTCTCCTGCTGCACCGTGATGTCGACCTCGGCGCTCTGGCCGGTCGCGCGGTAGAGCTCCGCCGTGGCGGTGATCATCGCGTCGCAGCTCTCGACGTGGAGGGGCCCGGTGTCGTTCATCTCGGCCACCATCCGCGCCGCGAGCTGCGGCGAGAGCCCGGCGCAGGCCGAGGCGGCGTCCGGAGCGCGGGAGGCGGCGAGCCAGTCGCGGAAGCCGTCCTCGGCGCTCTGCTCGGGCTCGGGCTCCGGCGCTTCCGAGGCGGCGAGCGCGGCAGCCGATGTCGACGGGTCGGGGGCGGCAGCCGACGTCGCGGAGGAGACGGCCGACGCCTCGCCGCCCGAGTCCACCGAGCTCGCCGTGCAGGCCGTCACCGCGGAGGTCGCGAGCACCGCGAGACCCAGCACACCCGTCATCCGTCTGCGCACGTCGATCACCCGACTTTTCTAGCAGGACCCGCGACGCGTGCTCACCATCGGAGCAGGCCGCCGGGATCCCTGCACGGCACCGATCACGGTGATGGTCGGCGACGTCGTGGGCAGCGACCAGGCCTGCACCCTCAACCGCACGCCGGTCGGCGGCGCGGAGGAGTGAGGGGCCGGCGGCGCAGCGAGACCCGCGAGCGTCAGCAGGGGAGCGCGTTGTGCGCCCAGCCCGCCGCGAGGGCTCGATCAGCAGGGGCTGTGCGCTCAGCCTGCTGGTCGAGTAGTCGCCGCAGGCGGCGTATCGAGACCCCACCACCGGAGGCGAGTGCGGAGGCGGTCCGCTCTGTCCGGGTGGGGAGGGAGCATGCGGCCTAGGCTGGCCCGCATGCGGGGGCGTGCGGTGATCCTGGCCGGAGTGTGCGGAGTCGGACTGATGATGCTCGGCTGCGCTCGAGCCGAGGCGCCGGAGCGGCTGTCGCCGCCGACGCCCTTCGGGGCCACGGCGCCCGCCTCCGAGGGCGCCGTCTACCGTGCCTTCTACCGGGGCGGAGTCGAGGCGTACAGGGAGAGCCGTGCGCGCTGGCTCGACGACGGAACGGGATTCGAGGTGACCATCACCGGCAGCGGCAACTGCCCCACTGTGCCGGCGGCGCTGGACGTGCTCGCCGCCGACGCGCTGCGCATTCGGACCGAGGTGCTGCCGACGGGGCCCCGCGGCTGCCAGGAGGACGCCGCGCTCTGGAGCTTCGTGTTCGACGTGCCGAGCGGCATCGACGCTGAGCTGCCCGTCCGCATCGACATCGTGCTCGAGCAGGGGACGGCCGTCGAGGAGCTCGAACCGGTCGCGGCACGGCGGGAACGCCTGCTCAAGTGAGGCCGAGACGCCGCGATCGGACGTCCGGCCTCATTCGCGCAACGCGAGCGCCTACGACTCGAGGGTCGTGCTCGGGCGCTCGCCGAAGCGGTGCGCGTACGTCGCCGAGAAGCGGCCCAGGTGCGCGAACCCCCAGCGGCGCGCGACCTCCGAGACGCTGACCACTCCGGGAGCCCCGGCGCGCAGCTCCTTGCGCACGGCGTCGAGGCGGATGCGGCGCAGGTAGTCGACCGCCGTGAAGCCGAACTCGCGGCGGAACTCGGACTGCAGGGTGCGCAGGCTCACGCCCGCCGCCTCCGCGACCGCCTCGGTGCGCAGTGGCAGGTGCGCGTTCGCGTACAGGAACTCGACCGCCTGGCGCAGGCGTCCGCTGCGAGGCACGCGCAGGTCGCCGGGCGCGCTGAGCGCCTCGTGCGGGAACGTGTCGAGGAGGGCGACCGCGATGGCGCGGTTCGCCTCCTGCCTCAGGACCGCGGAGCTGTCGGCGTCGTAGATGACGCGGGCGACCGTCGCGACGGTGGCCGACCAGCGGCGCAGGGCCTCGCCCTCGGGGCGCGCGGTGGTGTCGAAGAGCAGGGGGCCGCCTCCGGTGCCCTCGACCTCGTCGGCGACGCCCTCGAGGTAGGAGCCGTCGAAGTGGATGAGGTTCTGGCGGTAGTCGCGCACCTCGAAGGCGGCCGGCCGGTCGTTGGCCCAGACGGTGGGCTGCCCGTAGCGCATCTGCATCGGATCGCCGTCGAGGTCGCTGACGCCCTCGCCGGCGGTGAGCCAGGCGACGACGTATTCGCCCTCGGTCTGGACGCGGCCCTTCACCGAGCCGGCGAAGTGGCTCCCCCGGAGGGTGACGTCGCCGTCGCCGACCGCCGTGTAGCGGTAGGAGAAGTCCTCGCTCGGCTCGACGAGGAAGCGGTGGCCGTTGTAGACGTCCTCGAAGAGCGCGCGCGCGTCATCGATGTCCCGCCCGCCGATCTCGGAGCGGATGACTTCGCCGCTCGGTTCGTCCATCGCGGATCAGAATCCCATGCGGCACGCCGCGAGGTCGAGAGCGGGAGCCCGCAGTTCGTTAAGCGGATAAACCATCCAGCGGTCGGCGGGGGCCGAACGCCCGGGTCATGGCGTGCACGGTCGCGCCGCGGAACTCCGACAGCAGCACGAGCGTGTGCCGCGCGCCGGTCTCGATCGCGAGCGAGAAGGTGCTGCCGGAGGAGGTGTCCCACCAGCCGAGCACATCCCGCGCGCGGAAGCTCATCGTCGAGCCGACCTGGCTGAGCACCAGTCGGCCGTCGACCACGCTCAGTGCGCCGGAGACTCCTCCGCTGGTCGTCGAGCACTCGAAGCCCGCCTCGGCCTGGTCGTGGCCGCCGAGCTGCAGGAAGTCGGGTGCCCACTGGCCGTCGTCCCCGGGTCGTTCCGTCGTGTGCGTCATCGTGTCCCCCTCCGACTCGCTGTGCTCCCGACGGCTCGCATCGGGATGCTCGTCGTCAGGCCGCTGTCGTGAGCCCGCTCGACGCGGGCTGCTGAGCGGGCTCGGGGAGGATGCGCAGGCCGCGGCCGCTGTTGGCCTCGTCCATCAGCGCGCGGACCCACTCGGGGTTGATCGCCGGCATGCGGCTCCCGTTGAACGAGAACTGCAGCGGGATGGCGGGGTGCAGCCAGAGGGTCTGCCGGCCCGTGCCGTGCGCGCTGGAGGCGTCGAGCTGGAAGGCGAAGGCCTCGCTGCGACGGAACTTGTTGACCATCACGATCTGCAGGTGCGCGAGAGCGCGGTCGTCGATCTCGTGCGAGGTGGCAGGAGTGCCGTAGAGGAGTGCGCCCATGTGCGGAGCCGCCGATCTGTGAGGGGTGTCGCGGGGGTGGTCCGCCGCGACGGGGAGGGTGCCGGCGGATGCCGGTCGTGAGGCTGAGCGGGTCGGATGAGCCGACCTCGAGAGGCGCCCGAGACGCGGGCGACGATGCTCCCGGTGCCGCGTGCCGGGCGGTCGGGGAGCAGGGCGGTCGGCCGGTCTCCCGGCCCTGATGACACGGTAGGCCCCCTGCTCGGGGGTCGGTGAGTGCTATCCGCTTTGCGAAGACGGCCGGGCGGAGGCTGAACGCGACCCGCCCGGAGGTGAGAGGACCCGGGTCGGCGAGGAGGGTGCGCTCACCGCGGCGAGCGGGGCGACGGGCAGGATGGTCGGATGGGAGAGACCGCCGACTGGTACCGCCGCGCCGCCGTCGAGCTCGCGCAGACCTCGGAGCTGCAGGTCGAGTGGGCGCTCGCCGTCGCCGACGACGACGCGCTGATCGCGCTCATCGACGAGCTGCCGCGGGCGCACCGGCAGCCGTCGCTGATCTTCTCGGTGGCGAGGCTCCTCGGGGCGCCGGCGGATCTGGTCGGCTGGCTGCGCGACGAGTGGCCGCGGGTGGCGCCGGTCGCGGCCGAGCGGCTGACGCAGACGAACGAGGCGCTGCGCTCTGCCCCCCTGGTCGCCGCGCTCGAGCGGATCACCGCGCCCGACGAGCCGATCGCGCTGATCGAGGTGGGCGCCTCCGCCGGGCTCTGCCTCGCGCCCGAGCGCTACGCGTACGCGTTCTCGGCCGAGGGGGTCGAGACGAGGCTGGGCCGGGGCGGGCCGCTGCTGCGCTGCGAGGTGACGGGTGGAGGCGCCCCCACGCGCCTCCCGAACGTCGTCTGGCGCCGCGGGGTCGACCTGCGGCCGCTCGACGTGCGCTCGGCCGAGGATCGCGCGTGGCTGGAGGCGCTGCTGCCGCCGGACCGGCCGGAGCGGACCGCGCGGCTGCGGGCCGCTGTCGAGGTGCTGCGGGAGGACCCTCCGAAGATCGTCGCGGGGGACGCGGCGGAGGCGCTGCCGCTTCTGCTCGACGCGGTGCCGCCCGGGCTGCGGGCGGTCGTCGTGTCGCTCGGCACGCTCGTGTACCTGCCGCGGGCGTCTCGCGAGCGGGTGCTGGCGGCGGTCGAGGCAGGCGGGGCGAGCCTGGTCACGCTCGAGGCGGAGGCGCTGCTCCCGCGGATCGCGGCCGCGCGGGCCGACCTGTCCGCGCCGGTGCCGACTCCGTTCGTGCTCGCGGCCGACGGGGTGCCGCTCGCGTGCGCCGCCCCGCACGGTGGCGCGCTCTCGTGGCTGACTTGACGCGCCTCCCGCTGGATGCCTCGTCGAGTGTCCAAGAGTTGTCGCACTGGGCGTCGAGTGCGACAACTCCTGAGGAGTCGCGGCAGCCGGATCCGGAGTGGCGCGCCCAGTGTCCAAGAGTTGTCGCGTTCGACGCCGAGTGCGACAACTTCTGCGGTCTCGCGGGTGGACCTCTGCCCGGAGGCACTGCCTCGCGCGAGAGTCCGAGAGTTGTCGTACTCGACCGCCGAGTACGACAACTCTTGAGGAGTCGCGGCGGGCGGAGCGGGGCGAGTGCGCGCCCCTACAGCGCGTCGACGAAGAGCTGCGTCGCCTGCGGCACGTACGACGCGTTCGTCGTCGGGTCCCAGCCGACCAGGGCGATCACGTCGCCGCCGACCCGCGCCGTGATGCCGACGAGCGTGAACGGCGCGCCGCCGACGTCTCCCGTGACCGTCCAGCCGAGCGCGTCGTCGGTGCCCGTCAGCGTGGGCTGCGTCTGCTCGACGGTCGTCTCGACCGGCACCCCCTGCATCGCGAACAGCTCCGAGCCGTCGGCGCAGCGCTCGAGGGCGTCCTCGGCGTCGCCCACCAGCGCGGAGGCGGTGTCGGCGTCGCCGGTGCTCGCCACGACCGCGGTCATCGAGCGGTCGGTGCTGGTGCCGAAGGTGACGGCGGAGTCGCCGAGCGTGTCGTCCGTGTCCCAGCCGGCACCGAACGGGGCGAGGCACGAGACGTCGGTGGCGGTCAGACCCGGGTAGATCGACTCGAGCATCGCGGAGGTGCTCGCGTACTGGTCGGGCACGAACTGGATCCCGTCGAAGACCGTCGTGAGCTCGGCGGCGGTGTGCTGCGGCAGCGCCTCCGAGGTCGGCTCCGGATCGGCGGCCGTGCAGCCCGCGAGGGCCAGCAGCGCCGCCCCCGCGAGCGCCAGCCCGGCCCGTGTCGTCGTCCTCGTCATGTCGTCCCCCCTCCGCTCCGCGGCGCATCGCCGCGAGCCGGTCGAGGCTACCAGGGCGGGACGGGCCGGACCCCACCCGGTCCGGCCCTGGTCACACCTCGGTGTGACCCAGCTCCGCCGCCGCGAGCAGCCGGATCTCCGGCTCCGCGATCGCCTCGAGCTCGAGCACGACGACCTCGTTGCGGCCCGCGCGCGTCACCGGCGCCGGCACGATCAGCGTGCGCTGCGGCCCGCGGCGCCAGTACCGGCCGAGCAGGAAGCCGTTCACCCAGACGAGGCCCTTGCCCCAGTGCAGGGTGTCGAGGTGCAGGTCGGCCGGCTCGTCGAGCTCGAAGGCTCCGGAGGCGAGGCCCGGCCCCGCGGCGAAGGCGGAGGCGGCGACCGCGATCTCGGGCACGCACGGCAGCGCGAGCGGTCGCGCGGTCCATCCGGTGAGCTCGACCCCGTCGAGCCGCACGCCGCCGATCAGGCCCTTGTGCTCGCCGATCCGCGTGCCGTAGTTCACCCGGCCCTGGTTCTCGACCAGGATCGCGAGCTCGCCGTGCCCGCGCGGCAGCGTCAGCGCGCGCTCGTGGTTGTCGCGCGCGAGCACGCCGATCGGCGCACCGTCGAGCAGCACCCAGGCGCGGTCGCGCACCTCCTCGCCGACGACGAGGCGTGCGGGAGCCTCACCGGCGGCGAGCGTCGTCTGGAACAGCACGAATCCGTCGTCGTGCTCGAGCTCGTCGAAGCTCGCCATCGCCTCGAGCCGCGTGGCGGGCCCGAAGGCCGCGTCGAGCCCGAGCAGCGCGGGCCCGGGGACGAGCGGCGCGGTCAGCGCGGGCGCCGGTGCCTTCACCGACGGCACCTCGGCGGGGACCGGCGCGTAGCGGGCGATGACCTCGCGGAACGCCCAGAACTTGGCCGTCGGGTCGCCGCCCTCGTCGAGCGGCGCGTCGTAGTCGTAGCTCGTCGTGATCGCGGCGTAGCGGCCCTTGTCGTTGGCGCCGCTCGTGAGACCGAAGTTGGTGCCTCCGTGGAACATGTAGATGTTGACCGAGCCGCCCACGGCGAGCAGGGCGTCGAGCTCGCGGGCGGAGGCGTCGGCGTCGGTGGTGTGGTGCTGGGTGCCCCAGTCGTCGAACCAGCCGCACCAGAACTCCATGCACATCAGCGGTCCGGTGGGCTGGAACTCGCGGAGGGTCGCGAGGCGCTCGGGCGTGCGCGAGCCGAACGAGCCGGTCAGGTGCAGACCGGGGAGGCTGCCGTCGGCGAGCATCTGCGGAGTCGGCTGGTCGATCGTCGTGAGGGGCACCGTGATGCCGGCGTCGCGGGTCACGCGGACCAGCTCGGCGAGGTACTCCTTGTCGGAGCCGTACGCGCCGTACTCGTTCTCGATCTGCACCAGCACGACCGGCCCGCCGACATCGATCTGCCGCGGCGCGACGATCTCGTAGACCCGGCGGAGGTAGTCGCTCACGGCCTCGAGGTAGTGGGGCTCCGAGCGGCGCACGCCCACCTCGGGGTCGCGGAACAGCCAGGCGGGGAGCCCGCCGTTGTCCCACTCCGCGCAGATGTAGGGGCCTGGGCGCACCACCGCGTGCATGCCCTCGGCGGCGACGAGGTCGAGGAACCGGCCGAGGTCGAGCCCGTCGTCGGCGCGCCAGGAGCCGCGCTGGGGCTCGTGCGCGTTCCAGGCGACGTAGGTCTCGATGGTGTTGAGCCCCATCAGCCGCGCCTTGTGGATGCGGTCGGCCCAGAGGTCCGGGTGGATGCGGAAGTAGTGCAGCGCCCCCGACAGGATGCGGTGCGGGCGGCCGTCGAGCTCGAAATCAGTGGCGCCGATGGCGAAGCGAGCGGTGGTCATGCGGGATCCCCCTCAGGATCGGTGCGCTCGAGTCGCCGAGCGGTGAGACGCGGCGAGGCCGGCCGGATGCGCTGATCCGACCGGCCTCGCCGTGGTGAGTGCTACTCCGAGACGGTGAAGCCCTGCTCGTTGCCGTACTGCACGAGCTTGCTCTGCCACTCGGCGAGGCCGTCGTCGAGGCTGGTGCCGTTGGCGTACGCCTGGCCGACGGTGTCACCGAAGACGCTGTTCGCGTAGACCTGGTAGGGCAGGTACGACCAGCCGGAGCGGACGTCCTTCGAGGCCTGGGTCAGCACCTCGTTGATCTTCTGGCCGCCGAAGTACTCCGACTCCTGACCGGTGAAGTCCGAGCTCTCGAGGTCCGCGGTCGTCGACGGGAAGCCGCCGGACTGCAGGAACACGTCGACCGACTCCTCGTCGCTGTTCAGCCAGCGCAGGAACGCGGCGGCCAGCGCCGGGTTCTCGCTCTGCGAGGTGACCGACTGGCCGCCTCCGCCGTTCTCGGCGCTGACGGCGGTGCCGTCGTAGGTCGGGATGGGCGCGACGGCCCAGTCGCCGCTGGCGTCGGGGACGCTGGACTCGAGGACGCCGGGCATCCACGCACCGGTCACGAGCGAGGCGATCGAGCCGTCGGCGAGGCCCTTGTACCACTCGTCGCCCCACGCGGGGGTGTCCGAGAGGAGCTTCTTCTCGATGAGCTGGTTCCAGACTCCGGTCCACTTCTGGGTGCCCTCGTCGGCGAGGTCCACGGTGACGTCGGTGCCGTCGGTGGTGAACGGCTCGCCGCCCGCCTGCCAGATCATGCTGGTCGCGAAGCCGGCGTCGCCGGTGTCGGCGGTGATGTACTTCGACGGGTCGGCGGTGTGCAGCTTCTCGGCCGCGGCGACGTACTCGTCCCACGTGGCCGGGACCGCGATGCCGTACTGGTCGAAGACGGTCTTGTTGTAGAACAGCGCCATGGGGCCCGAGTCCTGGGGGAGGCCGACGAGCTTGCCGTCGATGTTGACGCTGCCCCAGGTGGAGGCGCTGTACTTGTCCTCGAGGTCGCCCATGCCGTACTGCGACAGGTCGAGCAGCGAGTCCGACAGCGCGAACTGCGGCATGGCGTAGTACTCGATCTGCACGACGTCGGGGGCGCCCGAGCCGGCCTTGATCGCGTTCTCGAGCTTGGTGTACTCGTCCTTGTTCGTGCCGGCGTTGACCAGCTCGACGTCGACCTTCGGGTACGCCTTCTCGAACGCGGCGACCTGGGCCTCGGCGCTGGGGGTCCAGCTCCAGTAGGTGATCTTGCCGCCGGCCTCGAGCGCGGCGTCGAGGTCGGCCGCAGTGCCGGTGCCGCCGGAGGAGGTGCCGCCTCCGGAGCCGGAGGAGCAGGCGGCGAGCGAGCCGGCGGCGAGTGCCGCGGCGGCCACGACCGTCAGGGTCCGCCGGAGGGCGGAGCGGGCGATCTTCATGGTGGTTCCCTTCACTTCTTCGTGCTGTGGGTGGTGCGGGGCAGGACGCTCCGACCGGGGATGGGGTAGGGGGAGGGCCTCAGCCCTTGACGCTTCCGGCGCTGAGCCCCGACTGCCAGAAGCGCTGGAGTCCGAGGAAGGCGACGACGATGGGGATGATCGTGAGCAGGGAGCCGGTGATCACCAGGTTGTAGATCGGCTGCGCGCTGACGCCGGTGGCCTGCGCGTTCCACTGGTTCAGGCCCACGGTCAGCGGGTACCAGGAGGGGTCGCTCAGCATGATCAGCGGCAGGAAGTAGTTGTTCCAGGTCGCGACGACCGAGAACAGCAGCACCGTCACGATGCCGGGGGCGAGCAGGCGGATGGAGATGGTGAAGAAGGTGCGGAACTCGCCCGCCCCGTCCATCCGCGCCGCTTCGAGCAACTCGGTGGGCACCGACTCGACCGCGTACACCCAGACCAGGTACAGCCCGAAGGGGCTGATCAGCGAGGGGATGATGATCGCCCACGGGGTGTTGGTGAGGCCGAGCTGGCTGAACATGAGGAACGTCGGGACGGCGAGCGCGGTGCCGGGCACGGCGATCGCGCCGAGGACGACCGCGAAGACCGCCTTGCGGCCGGTGAAGCGGAACTTGGCGAGTCCGTAGCCGGCGAGCGTGGCGAGCAGCGTCGCGCCTCCGGCACCGACCACGACGTAGAGGAGGGTGTTGCCGAGCCAGCGGAGGAAGATGCCGTCGCGGTAGGTCAGCGTCTCGGCGATGTTCTGGAAGAAGACGAAGTCGCCGTCGAACCAGAGGCCGAAGCTCGAGAGCAGGCCCGCCTGCGTCTTGGTGGAGTTGATGACCAGCCAGGCCAGCGGCACGAGGCTGTAGAGGATGAACGCCGACATCAGGAGGGTGAAGGCGATCGACTTCCTGGGCTGGACCGAGGAGCCGCGGCGGGCCGCGCTCCTGGCTGCGGAGGAGCGCCTCGGGGCGGTGGATCGGGGAGCGGTCGCGAGGGCCATCAGTTCTCCTTCCGCGCGCCGCGGAGCTGGACGACGTAGGCGATCACGGCGGTGATCACTCCCATGACGATCGCGACCGTGGCCGACGCGTTGTACTGCTGACCGGCGAAGGACAGGTTGTAGGCGTACATGTTCGGCGTGAAGTAGGTGGTGATGATGTTCGGAGCCAGCGTCCGGAGGATGTTGGGCTCGTTGAACAGCTGGAAGCTGCCGATGATCGAGAAGATCGTGGCGATGACGATCGCCCCGCGCAGCGCCGGGAGCTTGATCGAGGTGATGACGCGCATCGCTCCCGCGCCGTCGATCTCGGCGGCCTCGTACAGCTCGCCGGGGATCGTCTTGAGCGCGGAGTAGAAGATGAGCATGTTGTAGCCCACGAACTCCCAGGTGACGATGTTGCCGATGGAGGCGAGGATCCAATCGCGCGAGAACGGCTGGACGACGTCGGAGCCGAGCAGGTCGTTGACGTTGGCGGCGAGGCCGAAGTTGTCGCCGTAGATGAACCCCCACATCAGCACGGCCACGACGGCCGGGACGGCGTAGGGGAGGAAGACGACGATGCGGAAGAACCCGGTGCCGTGCAGGCGCCCGCTGTCGATGGCGAGGGCCGCGATCAGCGCGAGGACGAGCATGATCGGCACCTGGACGACCAGGAAGAGCAGGACGCGTCCGAAGCCCTCCCAGAAGTTGGAGTCGCCGAACAGCGTGATGTAGTTCTGCAGGCCCACGAAGGCGTTGCCGCCGACGAGCTGCTCGCGGAACAGGCTGAGGTAGATCGAGTACACGACCGGCGCGATGAAGACGAGCACGAACACGACCAGGAAGGGCGCCACGAAGGCGAGGCCCTTCCACTCGCTCTTCGCCCGCGAGCGCGGGACGGCGAGGGGGCTCGCCGGAGGGGTGACCTCGCGCAGCGGCACAGGGGGAGACGTCGTCGTCATCTGGGGATTCCGTTCGGGGTGGGGGCGCATGTTCACGTCAACATGGCAGAGCCACACCGTAGCATGATGACGTCAACACGCGCGACAGCCGACGGGCGGGAACTGCGGGACGACGCGCCCGACGCGTATGTTGTGCAAAGCGCTATTTTGGGGGGCCATGGCCATCGAGACGAACGCCGCAGTCGGATCCGCCCCGCGCCGCCGCGGGGTGTCGATGGCCGACGTCGCCCGCCGCGCCAACGTCTCGGGCCAGACGGTCTCCCGCGTGTCCAACGGCAAGCAGAACGTCGACACCGAGACCCGCGAGCGCGTGCTCGAGGCGATGCGCGCCCTGGGCTACCGGCCCAACAGCGCGGCCCGGGCCCTGCGCACCGGCCGCTTCCACAGCATCGGCGTGATCATGTTCACGCTGTCGTCGTTCGGCAACATGCGCACCCTCGACGCGATCGCGATCGCCGCGGCGGACGCGGGCTACTCCATCACCCTCATCCCCGTCTCGCACCCCACCCAGGGCGAGGTCTCGGTGGCGTTCCACCGGCTGAGCGAGGAGGCGGTCGACGGCGTCATCATCATCGTCGAGGCCCACCTGCTCGACGAGACCGACATCGTCCTGCCGCCCGAGCTGCCCGTCGTCGTCGTCGACTCGGCCGGAGGCGACAAGTACCCGGTCGTCGACACCGACCAGGTCTCGGGCGCCCGACGGGCCGTCGAGTACCTGCTCGAGCTGGGGCACCGGACGGTCTGGCACATCGCCGGCCCCGAGCGCTCCTACTCGGCCGAGCGCCGCCGCGAGACGTGGGAGTCGACGCTGCGGGCGGCCGGGGCCCCCGTCCCGGAGGTCCTCGTCGGCGACTGGTCGAGCGCCTCCGGGTACCGCATCGGCCGGGAGCTCGCCGCCGACCCCTCGGTGACCGCGATCTTCGCCGCGAACGACCAGATGGCGCTCGGCGTGCTGCGGGCGCTGCACGAGGCGGGGCGCGCGGTGCCGGGAGACGTGAGCGTCGTCGGCTTCGACGACATGGAGGAGTCGGCGTGCTTCTGGCCGCCGCTGACCACCGTGCGCCAGTTCTTCGGCGACACCGGGCGCCGCTCGGTCGACATCCTGCTGCGCGAGCTCGAGTCGGGCGAGCGCAGCGGCGTGACGCTCATCCCGACCGGGCTCGTGGTGCGCGAGAGCACGGGGCCGGCGCGCGCCTGACGCGCCTCAGCGCTCCAGGTGCGCGTAGTCGGGCAGGTCGATCGCCTCGGCCGGCGGAGTCGCGAACCGCGCCGCCAGGCGGGAACCGACCGGCGAGGCGGCGAGCCTCACCGCGAGACCGAAGGCGGCGACTCCGGCCCGTGACACCGGGTGGGCCAGACGCGGGGTGCCCGGCGGCAGCGTCTGCGCCTGATCGACGTAGGGACGCATCCGGCGCTCGTAGCCCGCGAGGCCGTCGCGGTGGTCGACGTGCGCCGCGAGCTCGCCGGCGAGCACGTACGCGCCCGCGATCGACAGGCTCGTGCCCATCCCGCTGACCGGCGACGCGCAGTACGCCGCGTCGCCGACGAGCGCCACGCGTCCGCTCGACCAGCGCGGTGCGCGCACCTGCCCGATCGACTCGAAGTACAGGTCGTCGGAGGCGTCGACGCCCGCGAGCACGCGCTCCGCCTCCCAGCCCGCGTCGGCGAAGACCTCGCGCAGTCGCGCCCGCTGCTCGTCGACGGAGCGGCGCTCGGCGCTGCGCTCGGTCAGGTACGAGAGCGCGACGCGCAGGGTGCCGTACGGGTCGGGGCGGAGGGTGATGCTGCGCCCGCGCGCCGCGCTGTACCAGCGCCACCAGTCGTCGTCGGCGGCGGTGCGGGGGATGGTCGCGTACGAGGTCTCGAGCCCGAGCGAGCGGATCCCGGGCTCGTCGCCGAAGACGAGGCGGCGGGTGCTCGATCCGATGCCGTCGGCGGCGATCACGAGGTCGAAGCGCTCGTCGGGGGCGGTGTCGAAGGAGGCGGTCACGCCGTCGCCGTCGTCCTCGGTCGCGACGATGCGGTCGCCGAAGCGGTACTCGGTGCTCTCGGCGGTGCGGTCGACGAGGAGCTGGGCGAGATCGCCGCGCAGGATCTCGAGCTCGGCGGTGGCGCCTCCCGAGTCGGAGGTGCCGGCCGGGAACTCGGCCAGCGTCCGTCCGTCGCGGCCGACGAAGCGGGTGCCGACCTCTCCGGTGGTCGCGGCGCGGATGTCGTCCTCGAGGCCCATGCGGCGGGCGACCTCGCGGCCGGCGCCCCGGACGTCGACGTTCTGCCCGCCAAGGCGCAACTCGGGGGCGCGCTCGACGATCGTCGTCTCGTAGCCGTAGCGATCCAGCCAGAACGCGAGAGCGGGCCCGGCGATGCTGGCGCCGGAGATGAGGATGCGCGGCATTGTTGCCTCCGTTGATAATCAATGAGATTGGCAATATACACGGGTACTCTGGGGGTGTGACCGACACCGCCGACACCGCCGACTCCGCCGACCACGGCATCCGCACGCGGGTGCGCCAGGTGACGGAGCGGCAGCGCGACTTCGAGCGCTCGCTCTCGCGCACCCTCGCGGTCGATCCGGTGGGCCTCGGCGCGATGACGCACCTGCTCGGAGCGGGGCCGCTGACCCCCACCGAGCTCGCGCGCCGGCTCGACATCTCCACGGCCGCCACGACCCTGGTGCTCAACCGGCTGGAGGCGGCGGGCCACGTGCGGCGCGACCGCCACCCGTCCGACGGGCGCAAGCTCGTCGTCACCGCGTCCGAGAGCTCGGCCGCGCTGGCGCAGGAGCGGGTGGCTCCGCTGATCGAGGGCGTCGAGGATCTGGTCGCGAGCCTCGACGAGGGAGAGCGCGCGACCGTGCTCGCGTTCCTCGACCGGCTGCTGGCGGTGTACGACGCGGCGACGGAGTGACGAGCCGCTTCGCGTCTCGGTGGTGACGGAGAAGGGCAGCACGAGAGCGACCCCGTCGGAAGGCCGCATCGACGGTCGGATCTGCTGATGGTGGCGGGGTCTCGATACGCCGCCGGCGGCGGCTACTCGACCAGCAGGCTCGCGGGGATCTCTTCCCGGTGGGCATGCGCGCTCCAGCGGAGGAGGAGCCTGACCGGGGATCTTCTCTCGGCGCTCAGAACGGCGGTGCGGCGTCGTCGAAGCGAGGAGGTGGGGCGGAGGGCCGCCCAGGGAGGGCGGGTGAACGGGTGGTGACGTGGCGTCCGGTGGGGGTGGTCCAGTCGGCTGTCCCGTCGGGATGGAGGCGATAGGTCCAGCGGTCGCCGTGGCGGACGTGGTGGTGGGCGGTGCAGAGGGAGGCGAGATTCTGGAGGGAGGTGTCGCCTCCGTTGCGCCACTCGAGGGTGTGGTCGGCCTCGGCGGTGGAGGCGGGCCGGGTGCAGCCGGGGAAGCGGCAGGTCTGATCGCGCAAGTGCAGGTGGAGGCGCATCTGCGGGGGTGGGACGCGGTGGGTGCGTCCGACGGAGGTGACGGTGCCGGTCTCCGGATCGGTGAGGACGCGGGTGAAGGTGGCTGCGATCCCGATGAGGTGACGGGCGGTGCCGGCGGGGATGGGGCCGTAGCCGTCGAGGTCGGCCTGGGCGTCGTCGAGTCCGGCGGCGGTGCTGGCGGCGAGTGTGAGGCGCACGTCGGCGCGCACGCCGAGGACGAAGGTCGGCGGAGCCTCTGTGCCGTCGCTGACCGGGGTGGTGCCGGAGATGTCACCGTCGCAGAGCAGATCGGTGAGCGCATCGGCGCGCAGCTGCGCGAGGGTCCGCTCGTCTCCGTCAGTACCGTCGCCGTCGCGGAGGGTGCGGGCGATGCGGTCGAGGCGGTTGTACACGCCGACTGCGACCGGCGCGGGGAGGTACGCGGACAGGGTCGCCATCCCGTCGATCTCGGGGGTGAGCCGGACGCCGCGGTCCTCTCTCGCGCGAGCGTGCCGCTTCTCGAGGGGTTGGTCGTGGAGTTCGTCGCGGAGGCGGTCCACTGCGCGTCGCAGCTGGGTCGGGGTCTTCGAGAGCGCGAGCTCGGAGGCGCGCTCGTCGAACTCGGCGAGCGACTCTTTCGGCAGCAGTGCGGCGACCGCGCAGATCACCTCGGCCGCCCGCCACCGGATCCGCGCGGCCGCGAGAGCCGCACGGGTCGACGGCAGGTCTTCGACCAGCAGATGAGCGCGTTCGAGCTCGCGGGACAGTTCGCGCTCCGATACCCCCGACCCGACCGCGAGCTCGGCGCGGATCGATCGCTCGACGAGGTCGCTCGACTCTCTGCTCGATAGGCCGCCGCGGGCGAAGGCGAGCGGGATCGCGAGCGCTGCCCGATACACCGCGTAGAGCCGCTCGGCGGCAGCGAGCAGATCCCGCGACGCGGCACGGGCGAGCCGGCCGATGTCGTCGGCGCCCTCGCGGATCGCGTCGAGTGACGCCTCCGCGGGTCGTTCATCTGCTGCAACTGGCATACGAACAGTGAAGCGGGGAGCACCGACACCGGAGCGGCGAGTGCGCCGGAACGGGACGACTCGCGCCTCGGAGGGGCTGTGGAGGAACAACCCGCGGGCCGCTCGACCAGCAGGCTCGGACAGGGCAGGGCGGCACGAGAGTCATGACGGGCGTCGACTCCCCTCCTGATCGAGCCCGCAGCTCGCGCAGCGGGCGTATCGAGATCCCTGCACGTCTGGAGGCGGGGTCCCGCACCGGCGAGGCCGTGCGCCCGCGATACTGTGAGCCCTCTCACCCGGACCTAATCCAAGGAGTCGCACATGTCGGTCGGCCTGCTCGCGGTTGTCGATGACATCCTCACCGCCGCCCTGAAGGCGAGCGCGAAGACGGCGGGTGTCGTCATCGACGACGCGGCCGTCACCCCGCAGTACGTGCAGGGGCTCACGCCCGCGCGCGAGCTGCCCGTGGTGTGGAGGATCGCGCTCGGCAGCCTCTTCAACAAGTTCGTCATCATCATCCCGCTGGCGCTGCTGCTCTCGTCGTTCGCGCCGTGGGTGCTGCCCTACCTGCTGATCATCGGCGGCACGTTCCTCTGCTTCGAGGGCGCCGAGAAGGTGCTGGAGTGGTTCGGCGTGCACCACCAGGCCGGCGAGACGGAGGCGCGGGACGAGAAGAAGCTCGTCTTCGGCGCGATCCGCACCGACCTCATCCTGAGCACCGAGATCATGCTGATCGCGCTCGACGGCCTCGACACCGACCTCGGCTTCGGAGGCACGCTCGGCGCGCTCGCCGTGGTCGGCCTCGGGATGACGCTGCTCGTCTACGGCGCGGTCGCGCTGCTCGTGAAGATCGACGACATGGGCCTGCGCCTGATGAAGAACGCGGCGCGCGGAGTCCGCCGCACCGGCGCGCGCATCGTCGCGTCGATGCCGGCCGTCTTCCGCGGCATCAGCATCATCGGCACGCTCGCCATGCTGTGGGTCGGCGGGCACCTCGTGATCTCGAACCTGGCCGAGACGTTCTGGCACGCTCCCGAGGACCTCGTGCACGTCGTCACGCACGCCGTCGAGGGCGCCGGCCCGATCGTGGTCTGGCTCGCGGACACCGCCGTCTCGATGGTGTTCGGCCTCGTGCTCGGGCTGATCGTCGTCGCCGTGATCACGGGCGTCTCGCGGCTGCTCAAGCGCGGGAAGCCGGTCGAGGCGCACTGACGCCGTCCCCCCGCCTGCTGATCGAGTAGCCCGCGGAGCGGGCGTATCGAGATCCACCGAGTGCGGATGGTGAGGTCTGACGACGCTTCTTCTGGCCGTGGTGGGTCTCGATACGCCGCCTCCGGCGGCTACTCGACCAGCGGGCGAGGGGCGCGCCCCACAGGGCGGGCGCCCCGACAACGACGTGACCGCCCCCACCCCGGAGGGCGGAGGCGGTCACGAGGGGCCGTGCGTCAGCTGCAGCTGCGCGCGGCGTACGCGGCCGGGACCACCGTGGTGACGGTCTTGCCGTCGACGGTGCCGGTCGCCGTGACCGTCGCCTCGCCGGCGGGCACCGAGGCGGCGCGCGTCGAGAAGGCGGCGCTGGCGTTCTTGCCGGGGGCGACTCCGGTGAACTCCTTCGACCCGTGGGCCGAGGCGATCGTCATCGACACCGGCACGGCCGCGTTGTTCTGCGCCGTCACCGTCAGCGTCACCTTGCCGGCGATGCAGCGGGTCGTCGCGGTCACCGCGACGGCGAGGGCGGCGGGCTGCTTCAGCGTCACCGTCACCGTCGTCGTGGTGGTCGCCGAGCCGTCGGCCGCGGTCACGGCGATGGAGGCGACTCCGCCGTTCGCGCTGGTCGGCTGGGTGACGCGCACCTTCGCCGCCGAGTCGGTGGCCACCGCGGTGATCACCGGCATCGTCGTGCCCTCGACGGTCACCGCGTACGAGGTGCGGGCGGGGTCGAAGCCGGCGACGCCGACTCCGTTCACGCGCAGCGCCCCGAGGGTGCTGACCGCGGCGGGCGAGGCGACCGACTCGAACAGCTTCACCTCGGACACGATGAGGTGCGTGTTGGCATACGCGTTCATCACGACGCGGAAGGCCTTGGCCGTGACCGGGGCGAACGTGGCCGAGATCATCGGCGCCGTGCCGTCGGCGGGCGACGCCAGCGCCACCGCGGACTCGTAGCCGGGGACCGAGGTCCACGTGCCGCCCTCGGCGCCCTGGTACTGCAGCTGGTAGGTCTGCGCCCAGCTGGTGCCTCCGTCGCGCAGGAACTGCACCGTCGCCTGCTGCACCTGACGGGTCGCGGGGAAGGTGTAGGTCAGGGTGCTCTGCGCGGCCTTGGTGCCGCTGACCCAGTTCGACCAGCCCTTGTCTCCGTCGACGCCGTTGCGGGTGCGCTCCGGTCCGTAGCCCGACTCGGACGACGTCGCCGTGGCGACGATGCCCGCATCGGGGTTGAAGTTGCGGAGCGTGCCCGCGGTGACCAGCACCGTGAGGGTCGCCGGCAGCGTGGCGCCGTCGGCGGTCGCGGTGCCCGGGACCGTCACCGAGCCGGGCTGGGCGAGGGAGGCCGAGGTGAGCGGCGTCCAGTCCCAGGTGACCGGCACCGCGAAGGTGCTGGTCGAGGCGCCGACGCGGGCGGGCACGGTGGTGGGGGCGGCGGCCTTCACTCCCGCGACGCTCGCTCCGGAGGCGACGGTCACCGAGACCGGGTCGGTCGCGGTCAGCCCGCCGACGTCGACGAGCGCGGTGACGGGGATCGACTGGCCGAACAGGTCGGTCGCCGTGCCCTTCACCTCGACGCGTCCGGCGGTGCCGTAGGCCGAGTCGGCCGGGCGCTGCCAGGTGACGGCGACCGGCGAGCCCGCTCCCCACGAGTACTGCGGGGTGATGCTCGCGGGCAGGGTCGGAGCGACGCCCACGGTGGTGCGGACGGCGACCGTCTGCGTCGCGGCCGGGGCCAGATCGCGGAGGGTCCACGACTGGTTCGCTCCGCCGTTGGACCCGTAGACGCCGACCGTGGTGTTCTCGGCGCTCGAGGCCTGGTTGACGTCGAGCGACTGGGCGAGCGCCTCGTTGACGAGCGTGAAGTTCACGCCGTCGGTCGAGTTGACGATCCAGCGGGTCGCGGCCGCGCCCTTCGCCGAGTCGACCGAGACCGAGCGCAGGTCGGTCCCGGAGGTCGTCGCGCCGAGGACCCGACCGTCGCTGGTCTGCAGGACGACGCGGCGGGTGGCCTCGCGCTCGCCGGCGGGCACCTCGTGCACCGTCCAGTTCTGCTTCGCGGCGGCGGTGGAGTCGGTGGCGAGCGTCGTGATCGTGGTCGCGGCTCCGGTGGTCGTCGCGGTCAGGGCCTTGCCGCTCTGCGTGCCGACCAGCTGGTAGTGGTGGCCGTCGCGCAGGGCGGGGGCGGAGTCGGCGACTCCCGACACTCCGTCGATCGCGAAGGTGGTGACCGACTTGGCGGGCACGGTGACCGTCGCGGTGCGCGACTCCCGGTCGATGACGACCGCGGTCTTCTGCACGAGCGCGTTGCTCGTGGGCGCGGCGGCCGAGGAGGCCTGCGTCGTGACGTACGGGGTGACCTTCGCGCCCTCGGCGATCGTGCCGAAGCGCGAGAGGTCGAGCGTGATCGTCTGCGAGGTCGTGGCGCTGTTGCTGTGCACGATGGTCGCGCCCGAGCCGTCGGCGCGGACGGCGGCGGTGCTGGCGGTGCCGTTCACCGACATCAGGCGGTCGCCCTCGTGGATGAACTTGGTGAAGTTGCGGATGGTGTTGAACTTCGAGTTGGTCTCGACTCCGCAGACCGGGGCCTTGGTGGAGTCGCCCCCGGCGTCGGCGACGCGACGGGCCGACTTCCAGACCTCCTGGCCGCCCTCCTGGTACGGCTTGCAGTCGAGGTCGATGAAGATCGAGCCCCAGTTGAGGTTCTCGCCCTTCGGGCTCATGTTGTAGAGGTCCTCGACCGGCTGCCAGAGCACCCAGGCCTTCGGCTCGAGCTCGCGGAGGTCGTCGGTGATGCGGCTCGCGATGCCGAGGCCGTTCTCGATGTTGACCGGGTCGTAGCCCGAGACCCAGTTGCCCTCGATCTCGCTCATCCACAGGTCGGTGTCGGCCTGCTTCGAGAGGTCGCGCACGGCGAGGCGGTCCGAGGTGCCGTAGGTGTGCACGTTCATCCGGTCGACCTCGGCGCGGACCGCAGCGGAGTAGGCGGCCCAGTTGGTCTTGAAGATGCTGGGGTTGGTCTCGTCCATCGCGGCGAGGCCGGCGTCGGTGGTCGAGGCGTCGAGCGCGGCGGCCACGTCGGGGATCAGGTCGGCCTGGCGGGTCGGGCCCATGTGCATGCCCTCCTGCCGTCCGCCGGTCGGGACGCCGTTGGTGAGCTGCGTGCCCCAGTAGTTGGTGTTCGGCTCGTTGAAGGGGTCGAGCGTGTCGAACTCGATGCCGTACTCGTCCTCGAGGTGCTCGGTGACGTTCACGAGGTACTTCGCGAACTGCTGCTCGGCGGCGGGCTTGAGCTGCTCGCTCGAGGCGTTGAAGCCTCCGGAGACGTAGCCGCTCTCGGTCATGAAGTACGGGGCGGAGTTGGCGAACGCCTCCCAGTGCGAGATCTGCTGCTCCTCGGCGAGCTTCTCGACCCACCAGCGCTGCGTCTCGTCGGCGGTCCAGTCGTAGGAGGCGGGGTCGTCGGCGTTCCACTTCGCGAGCAGGGCGTCGCGGTCGGCGAGGTTCGTCGTGGTCCCGCTGTACTGCGCGCCGGTCGTGTCGGGCTTCCACCAGCCCTCGACCGCGCCGCCGGGGCGCAGGTAGTCCTTCACGTCGGAGGCGTTGCCGCCGCCGATGTTGTAGCGCGCGATGTTCAGATCGAGGCCGTCCTCGCCGAACACCTTCTGGTAGAGCTCCTCGCGGAGGGCCTCGGGGTAGTTCCCGGTCGCGTTGGCGAACCAGACGAGGCTGGTGCCCCAGCCCTCGTAGGCCTCACCCGCGGTGGCGGGGTTGGGGGTGATCCGGAACGCGTCGGCCGCCTGGGCGGGTGCTGCGGCGGCGGGCACTGCGAGCAGCGCTCCGGCAGCCAGGGCGGCGCTCGTGGCGAGCGCGGCGAGTCTTCTCGCGGACATCGACATTGATGCGGTCTCTCTTTCGCCTGTGAAAGTCGAGTGTGTTCACGTGAACACGCTCAGGGGCCGACCCTACATGTTCACGTCAACAAGCGGAAGGTGCGTGCGCGGTGCGGCCGGGGGGCGCGGGTGCGCCTCCGGATGGCTCGGTGCGCGAGTGCGCAGGAGTTGTCGTATTGGGTGGTCGAGTGCGACAACACCTGCGGAGTGGGTGCGCGCGAGGGCGGGTGGCTCGAGCGAGAACGCAGAAGTTGTCGTACTGGGTGGTCGAGTGCGACAACTCTTGCGGAGTGGGTGCGTGCAGGGCGGTGGCCCGAGCGAGAACGCAGGAGTTGTCGTACTGGGTGGTCGAGTGCGACAACTCCTGCGGAGTGGGCGTGTGCAGGGCGGTGGCCCGAGCGAGTGCGCAGGAGTTGTCGCATTGGGTGGTCGAGTGCGACAACTCTTGCGGAGTGGGCGCGGTCAGGGGTGCGCGGGCGGGTCGCACGCCTCCGCGGGTGCGTCGGGGGAGGGGGCGGCGACCGTGTGCACCAGGACGGTGTGGCCGACGTGGGCGAGGCCGAGCTCGAGGAAGTCGCGCACGTGCTCGTCGGCGAGCGCGTACTCGGCGGTGCGGCCCTCGCGGTGCGCCTCCACGACGCGGTGCGAGCGCAGCAGCCGCAGGGCGTGCGAGGTCGCGGAGGGGCTGAGTCCGCTGCGGTCCGAGAGCTCGTTCACCCGGAGGGGGCCGCCGAGCAGGGCGAGCAGGATCCGCATCCGCCCCGGGTCGCCGAGCAGCCCGAAGACGTCGGCCAGGTCGGCGATCGCGGCGTCGGAGGGGAGCCCGGTGCGCGCCTCGTCGCCGTGCGGGCGGGGGGTGTCGGCTGGCATGGGGGCTCCGGAGGCGAGGATCGGGCGGGACGAGGGGCGGCGCTCAGGCCCGGTGCGTCTTCTCCGGGAACTCCTCCGGCTCGCACTGGATCGTCGCGTGGTCGATGCCATGATCCTCCCGCAGAACCGCGAGCACCGCGCTGAGCGCCGTGCGGTAGTCGGCGTCCGGGGCGACCACGATGTGACCGCTCGCGCTCTCCATGCCGGAGGTGATGGTCCAGACGTGCAGGTCGTGCATCGCCAGCACGCCCGGCACCGCGCACACGTCGCGCTCCACGGCGGCGAGGTCGACGTGGGCGGGCGCCGACTCCATCAGGATGCCGAGGGCCTGGCGGGTCAGCGACCAGGTGCGCGGCAGGATCAGCAGCCCGATCAGCACGCCGACGATCGGGTCGGCCCACGCCCAGCCGGTGGTCATCAGCACGATCGCCGCGACGATGACGCCGACCGAGCCCAGCGCGTCGCCGAGCACTTCGAGCGAGGCGCCGCGGAGCGTGATGCTCTCCCTCGCGCCGACCGACAGCAGGCGGAGGCTCACCAGATTGACCGCCAGGCCCGCGATCGCGGTGATCAGGAGGGGTGCGCCGGGAACCGCGGGCGGCTCGGCGAAGCGGCGCACCGCCTCCACGATCACGAAGCCGGCGACGCCGAAGAGCAGCAGGCCGTTCGCGAGCGCGGCGAGCACTTCGAGGCGGTAGGAGCCGTAGGTGCGGCTCTTCGCGGCGGGGCGGGCGGCGAGCGAGATCGCGGCGATCGACATGCCGAGGGCGATGACGTCAGTGCCCATGTGGGCGGCGTCCGAGATGAGGGCGAGCGAGCCGGTGCTGAAGCCGACCACGAACTCGACGATCATGTACGCCGCGGTCAGGGCGAACGCGATGACGAGGGGGCGCCGGTGGCGCGAGGCCGCGGATCCGGCGTGGCCGCCGACTCCGTGCGAGTGCCCTGCACCCATGGCTACCACTCCTCTGAACGCTTGTTCATATGAACAGTCTTGCACACGTCGCGCTCGCTCACCCCGCGCGTCGAGAACGCAGGAGTTGTCGCACTGGGCGTCGAGTGCGACAACTTCTGGAGAGTGGAGGCGCCGTCAGGCGACCGGGTCCGGGGGGTGCGGCTCCTCCGCGTCCCAGAGGGTCTGCAGCGGATCCTCCGCATCGACGCCGTCCAGGTGCAGGCGCCGCCGCCGCGCCGCCTCGTCCGGCGTGATCTCGCCGAGGTACTCGGACGCGCTGATCGCGGCGGGAACGCCTCCGTCGCGGGTGAGGAACGGGTCGGACGGCGTCGCCATCCGCAGCCCGTCGCGCGGATCGTAGGGGTGCGCGACGATCCCCGTCACCTCGGGCGACGAGGCCAGCAGCGCCATCGTGACGCGGTCGGCGGCCTGCCACGCGGTCGCGGAGGAGCGGCGCTCGACGCCGATCGGTCCGTGCGGACTCGAGAGGGTCAGGCGCTCGATCCCGGGAAGGAGGCGGAGGATCCGGACGGCGGCCTCGAGCGTCTCGCGGGGCACCGCGTCCACCGATCCCGAGAACACCGGGGCCCACTCCTCGACGGGGAGCTCGTCGCGCCACTGGTCCATCGCTGGTCCTCTTCTCGAGTGGCTCGCCCGCGAGGGCGCCGGCACCGGGGTCAAGGGCGGTCAGGGGGAGTGACTGACCCCAGGCTACGACTCGTGCCCGCCGAAAAGGGGATTCTCCGGGACCCTTGCGCGCGCGGCGATCGCCCCCTCCGGGCGACCTGTCGAGAAGTGCGGGCTGTGAGCCGCGCGGAGCGCGGGCGGTTGCCTGCGGCGTGATGCCTGGTCGGTCTGCGTGCCCCGGGGTGACCCCGGAGAGGACGGTGCGGCACGCGCCCCGTCCGCCTCGCCCGGAGGGGGCGGTCGCCTCAGCCTAGGCTGGACGGCAGCTCCGGGGGGAGGTGCTGCCGTGCAGGGTCGGGACGTGCTCGTCGAGGCGCTCGCGCACGCGTTCCTCGGGGCGGAGTGGACGCGCGACTCCCTGCGCGCAGCGGCCGCCGACTCCCTCGGCGCTCGCCGCCGCTGGCTCGGGCCGCTCGTGACCGGGGTGCTCGTCGCGTTCCCGCATCCGCCGCTCGATGCGCCCCGCGAGCTCGCCCGCTGCATCGCGGGCCTGCTGCCGGAGCGGGCGCAGCCGGTGGTCGCGCACCTCGCGCCGGTCGCGGCGCGGGCGGTCCCCAGTGCCTCCCCGGTGCCGCTGATCGACGGACGCGACGATCTCGCGCGCCTCCTGGCGATCACGCCGGCGCAGCTCGACGGCTTCGCCGACCTCGGCGGCTGGAACCGGCGCAGCGCGGAGGGTGCCGTGCAGCACTACGACCACGTCTGGCGCGCTCGGCCGGGTCGCGCGCCGCGCCTGCTCGAGGTGCCGCGCTCGCGCCTCACGGCGGTGCAGCGGAGCGTGCTCGACGAGGTCGTGGGGCTCGCGCCCGTGCACGGGGCGGCGCACGGCTTCGTCCCCGGACGCAGCGCTGTCACCGGCGCGCGGGTGCACGCGGGCGCGGCGATGGTCGTGACGCTCGATCTGCAGCGGTTCTTCGCCCAGGTGAGCGCCCCGCGGGTGTTCGGGCTGCTCCGCGGCGAGGGGATGACGGAGGCGGTCGCGTACGCGATCACGGGGCTGTGCACGCACGCGGTGCCGATCGCGGTGCTGCGGAGGATGCCCGCGGGCGGCGACGTCGACGAGCGCGCGGCGCTGCGCCGGTCGCTGACCCTGCCGCACCTGCCGCAGGGCGCGCCGACCTCGCCGGCGCTGGCGAACCTCGCGCTCCGGCGGCTCGACGCGAGGCTCACCGGCTACGCCGAGGCGGCGGGCGCCCGCTACACGCGCTACGCCGACGACCTCGCGTTCAGCGGCGGCGAGCGCTTCGCGCGGCGGGCGGAGGCGTTCGCCCGCGGCGCCGAGCGGATCGTCGCGGACTCGGGGTACCTCGTGAACCCGCGCAAGACGCGCCTCCGGCCCTCGTCGGTGCGGCAGAGCGTGACCGGAGTCGTGGTCAACGCGCACCCGAACGTGCGGCGCGCCGACGTCGACCGGCTGCACGCGATCCTGCACAACTGCGTCGCGCACGGCCCCGCGGGGCAGAACCGCGCCGGCGTCCCCGACTTCGGCGCGCACCTGCTCGGGCGGATCGCGTGGGTGGCGGCCGTGAACCCGGCGCGGGGCGCTCGGCTGCGCGCGCTGTTCGACGCGATCGACTGGTCGCGGGCGTGAGGCGGCGGCTCTGCGGGCCTCGCCTGCTGACTCCGGTGGATCTCGATACGCCCGCCGCGCGGGCTACTCGATCAGCAGGGAGCGGCGCGGCCTGACGGAGGTTGTCGGCCCGCCGGCCTGCTGGTCGAGTAGCCCCGCAGGGGCGTATCGAGACCCCACCCCGTCAGCAGCTCGGGCATCAGATCTCACTTGCTGACAGTCGCCGGAGCCCCGGGAAAGGCGGAAGGCCGGCCCCCGAGGGGACCGGCCTTCCGTGTCGGAGCGCTACGCGTGGTGGCGCTTGCGGCGCACCAGGGTCAGGCCGGCGCCCGCGAGGAGCAGGAACGCGGCGAGGAACGCGAAGGGGGCGACGTCGGCGCCCGTGAAGGCGAGGCCGGAGCCGCCACCCGAGGTGCCGCTCCACGGCGCGGCGGCCGCGGGGGCGGTCGACGACGGGGTGGGCTCGGGGGTCGGAGTCGCGGTGGCGGGGGCGCCGGCGGCGACGGTGAAGGAGGCGGTCAGGGCGGTGCCCGACTGTGCCCCGGTCAGCGCGACGCTGTACTCGCCGGGCTCGGAGGGAGCGGTGAGGGCCAGCGAGACGCCTCCGTCGATCACGTCGGTGGTGCCGATCGCGGTGTCACCGGCGGTGCCGGTCACCTGGCGGTCTCCCTCGAGACCGGAGGCGCTGATCGCGACGGATCCGCCGGGCGCGACGGGCGTGGTCGGCGCCGAGAGGACGGCGTCGGCCGAGAAGGCGTCGAGGTCGCGGTCGAGCGTCAGCGCGTTCGCGATGGTGAAGAAGTTGTCGGTCTGGTCGGTGAGGCCGACGACCGCGGCGGCGCCGGGTCCGTAGCCCGCGATGCGGACCTGGGTGCCGGTGTGCTGCTGCGAGCCCTCGGCGGCGGCGGTGCCGTAGGCGACCTTCATGACCGAGCCCTCGGTCGTCCTCAGCGCGGTCGACAGGGTCGCCGGCGGGGTGCTGTCGACGATCTGCGAGGTGTGGCCGTGGTCGGCGGTCACGATGACCATCGTGTTGCCGTCCTTCTTCGCGAAGTCGAGCGCGACCTGCACGGCCTCGTCGAGGTCGATGGTCTCGCCGATCTGACCGCACGCGTTGGCGGCGTGGTCCTGCTTGTCGATCGAGGCGCCCTCGACCTGGAGGAAGAAGCCCTCGTCTCCCGTGTTCAGCAGACCGATCGACGTCGAGGTGAGCGACGCGAGCGAGAGGTCGCTGGTGAGGCGCTCGGGGTTGGTCTCGCAGCTGACCGGCTCGAGGTCGCCGCCGCCGACGGTCGCCTGGGTGGCGGCGAAGCGGGTCGGGAAGTTGCCCTCGGTGAAGGTGCCGAGCACCGGTGAGGTCTGGTCCGCCTCCGTCACCGCGTCGAGCTCGTCGGCGGAGTCGACGACCTGGTAGCCGCGGTCGGCCGCCTGGTCGAAGAGGGTCTCGCCGGCCCAGTCGCCCGCCTTGGCCGACTGGAGGAAGCTCTTCGAGCCTCCGCCGAGGGTGAGGTCGGCGCGGGTGCCGATGATCTGCTCGCTGATCGAGCCGAGGCCGCCGAGCTCGAGGTAGTCGTCGCCGCCGTTCTCGGACTCGGGGCCGTAGAAGCTGCGCGCGTCCACGTGCGCGGCCTGGACGGCGGGGGTCGCGTCCTGGATCTCGGCGGTCGAGACGTTGCCGGTCTTCTTGCCGTTCGCCTTGGCGATCTCGATCAGGGTGTCCTGCGGGGTCCCGTCGATGTCGACCGAGATGGCGTTGTCGTAGGTCTTGGTGCCGGTGGCCCAGGCCGAGCCGGTGGCGGCGGAGTCGGGCACGTAGTCGGGGAGGCCGTAGCGCTCCTCGTCGCGGTAGAGCGAGTAGGTCGTGTAGGAGCCGGTGAGCGGGAGGGCGTCGATGCCGGGCAGCTGGCCCTCGGCGCCGTACTCGTAGTTGCGGGCGATCGTGATCTCGGAGTCGCCCATGCCGTCTCCGATGAGGAGGATGACGTTCTTCGCGGGTCCGTCGACGACCGAGTCCTTGATCATCTGGATCTTGTCGTCGGAGTTGCGGGTCGCGCCGCCGTTCGCGCCGAGGCCGTCCGCGGCGAACGCGGAGGGGGCGGCGAGGACGGAGACGCCGACGAGGCAGGCTGCGGCGAGCGCGGCGCCGCGGCGGGGTGTGAGAGGCATGGTGCTCCAGATCAGTGGGGTGCCGGAGTGCGGCGGACCGCCGCGACAGGGGCTCAGCCGACCATCCGCGGGCGTCGATCGTGTGAACGAGGGGCGTACATAGCGCGGCTATCCGCAGGCCGCTCCGGGTCGCTGCCCAGGGTGGCCGGCCGCCGGGGAACCCGTTCTCGTCGAGACGCCACACGTGTCTCGGCGAGAAGTGGTTCCCCCGACGGACCCGGGCGAGGGCAGGATGGGCGGATGAGGAGGGCGGCGGCGACGGTGGGCGCGGCCTGTCTGCTCCTCCTCCTGGCCGGCTGCTCCGAGCCGGCGCCGTGCACCGCGATCGGCTGGAGCACCTCGCTGACGATCGTGGTCGACGGGCCGGGGCGCGCCTCCGTCGCCGACGTGCGCATCTGCGCGGGCGGAGTGTGCTCGCG
Source organism: Rathayibacter sp. VKM Ac-2759 (assembly GCF_009834225.1). NCBI lineage: Bacteria > Bacillati > Actinomycetota > Actinomycetes > Micrococcales > Microbacteriaceae > Rathayibacter > Rathayibacter sp. VKM Ac-2759. The sequence goes on along the minus strand of NZ_CP047176.1, from coordinate 3,733,932 downwards.
GCCGGCCGACCTCGCCGCCGACGGATCGCGATCGTTCCCCGTGCTGACCAGCGACGACGGCCGCTGGGTGTTCGACCTGGGGATGTCCTCGCCCGACCCGATCGCGGTCACCCTGATCGACCGGCAGGGCGAGGTGCTGTTCACCCGCGAGCAGCTGATCGACTGGCGGATCCTCGACGAGCCGAACGGGCCGGGCTGCGGCCGGCGCGCCGAGTCGAAGGAGCTGTCGATCGAGGCCCCGGAGCCGCGGGGCTCGGTGTTCGGGGAGCGCTGACCGCCCGGTGTCCGTGCCGCGCAGCGGGGGACGGACAGGCCGCCACTCCCGGCCGGTCGGCTGCTAGGGTCGCGCCCGACGCGCTCCTGTCCAGGTGACGCGCTACCCGAAGGCGAGACCCATGCCCGTGACGCTCCCCGAACCGCGAACGATCGACCCCGCCTCCGTGCCCGTGCTGCGCTGGGGCGTGATCGGCACCGGCATCGCCGAGCAGTTCGTGGCGGCCCTGCGCGTCCGCTCGACGCAGCGCGTCGTCGCCGTGACCGCGCGCGACGCCGAGAAGACGCGCGAGTTCGCCGAGCGCCACGGCATCCCGACGGTCCATGAGTCGGTCGAGGCGCTGGTCAACGACCCCGGCGTCGACGTCGTCTACGTCTCGACCCCGCACACCCTGCACCGCCGTCAGGCGCTCGCCGCGATCGCGGCCGGCAAGCACGTGCTGATCGAGAAGCCCATCGCGATGTCGGCGGAGGAGGCGCGCGAGATCACCGAGGCCGGTCGCGCCGCCGGGGTCCTCGTGATGGAGGCGATGTGGTCGCGCTACCTGCCGCAGGCCGACGTCATCCGCCAGGTCGTCGAGAGCGGCGTGCTCGGCGAGCTGCACCTCGTGCGCGCCGACTTCGGCTTCTCGATCCCCTTCGACCCCGAGCACCGGCTCTGGAAGGCCTCCGTCGGCGGCGGCGCCCTGCTCGACGCGGGCGTCTACCCGATCTCGTTCGCCTCCTCCGTGATGGGCGCCCCGACCCGGGTGCACGCCTCGGGCGCCACCCACCCCGAGACCGGGGTCGACTCGCGCGCCGATCTGCTCCTCAGCACCGACGGCGGACCGCAGGCGCTGCTGTCGACGTCCCTCGAGACCTCGCTCCCCGTCGAGGCGATGATCCTCGGCTCCGAGGGGCGGCTCGAGGTGCACAGCCCCTTCTTCGGTCCGAGCGGGCTGACGCTCACGCTCGGCAGCGTCAGCTCGTCGCAGGAGTCGGACACCTGGGTCGACGACGGCCCGTGGCCGTACGGCAACCTCGCGTTCCAGGCGACGGCGTTCGCGTCCTACGTGGCGCAGGGGCTGCTCGAGTCGCCCGTGCACCCGCACCACGAGGTGGTGTCGGTGATGGCGACGATCGACGAGGCGCGGCGGCAGATCGCCGGGTCGACGGTCGCGGTGCAGCACACCGTCGCGTTCTCGCTCGTGCACGAGGCGGGGTCCGGGGCGGAGGCGGAGTTCCTGTCCCACGCGCGGCGGGTGCTGTCGGCGATCCCCGGAGTGACGGATTTCACTGTCAACCGGCAGGTGAGCGCGAAGAGCGCTCTGGACTGGCAGTTCTCGATGGTGTTCGCCGACCGCGCGGCGTTCGCGGCGTACGACGCGCACCCGGACCACGTGGAGTTCGTGCGCGCGCACTGGGTCCCGGAGGTCGCGGAGTTCCAGGAGAACGACTTCGAGGTGCTGCCGGCCTGATCGGGCATGTTCGGCTCGTGGAATCCGGTTCGGCTCGCTGAATCCGGTTCGGCTCGTGGAATCCGATTCGGCTCGCTGGATCCGCGCGCTTCTGCGAGCCGGCCGCGGCTTCGCGAGCCGGGGGTGCCTCGGGGCGGACGTTCGGCTCGTGAAAACCGGTCGGGCTCGCTGAATACGTCGGTTCTTGCGCGCCGGAAGCGTTCTGACGAGCCGGAGGTCCGTCCGAACGCTCCCCGGCTCGCGGACGCGCCGATTCCTGCGAGCTCGGGGCGACTGGCACGGGCAGCAGCGCGCTGCGGGGGACGGCGTTCGCCGAGCCGCTCGTCGTGCAGGGCGAGCGCGCGTTCTGGCGGCTGCTGACTCCGGAGACGCTCGCCTTCTTCCTCGAGGGCGGCTGGTACTCGCTCGGCAACGGGGTCGACGGGGCGGGGCGGCCGGCGGACATCCTCGGCCCGCTCCTCTCCGCGCCCCCGTCCCTGCCCGCCCGTCCCTGACCCCTGGCCCTGCCCGTGCCCCCTGCCGCCCGTCCCTGCTGGTCGAGTAGCCCCGCAGGGGCGTATCGAGACCCCGCCTCTTCGAGGAGGACGTGCTGCCAGCCTCGCGTGCTGATGGTGGTGGATCTCGATACGCCCTCTCCGCGGGCTACTCGATCAGCAGGGGGGTGCCCCGAGACCCGCCCTGGCCGCCGAGCGCGTCGTTCCGCGCGCCTCCGTGGGAGTGCGCTGAGAGGTGTGACAGACGCGGGCGCGATAGTCAACGCCCTCCTCCAACCGACTGGTGTCGATTTACAGTCCAGGTATCCGGAAAGACACCCCGCAGAGGGGGCGCATCGCCGGTGGATCGAGGAGTCGAGATGTCGAGAGAAGACGTGACGCCGGGTCGGTTCGCCCGCTTCGTGAAGTGGGTGCCCCGGGCCGACGGCTGGGAGCCCGAGTACCTCCGCGGGCGTGTGCTCGCGAAGACCGACGGCGAGTGGATCGTCGAGGTGCTCGGCGAGGAGAAGCGCGTCGAGAAGGCCGTGTGGAGCGTCTACCGCTGACCCTGCGAGCCGATCCCCGCACAGACCGATCTGACGCAGAGCCTCGCTGCCGGGTTGAAGCAGTACGCCCAGGACCGGAAGCCGGAGGGCGAGCCTCTGCTGACCTTCGGCCGTGGCGCTCTTGTGCACTTCGTCGTAACGAACGAGGAGGTGCACATGACCACGAAGCTCGACGGGCCGAACACGCGCTTCCTCCCCTTCAACCGCGGCAAAGCGAACGGCGCGGGCAACGCGGCGATTCCGGGGACGAGCCCGACGGCGTACTTCTGGGAGGAGATCCTCGAGCGGGGCACGTGGCTGGACCTTCTCGGGCGGTTCTTGCATTACCGGTTCGAGGAGAAGATCGACCCGATCGATGGGAAAAAGTCGTACGCGAAGTCGTTGCGTTTTCCGCGGTATCACCAGTGGCGAGCCGTCAAGAAGCTCGAGCGGTCCGTGCTGGAGGAGGGTCCTGGTCACAACTACCTGATCCAGCACTCCGCCGGTTCCGGGAAGACCGACTCCATTGCGTGGGCTGCGCACCGCATGGCGCAGCTACACGCCGCGGATGGGCAGAAGGTGTTCGACGGGGTCATTGTGGTCTCGGACCGGCAGGTCCTCGACGGGCAGCTGCAGCGTGCCGTCGAGCAGTTGGAGACCACATCGGGTGTGTTCCAGCCGATCACGCGCGGTAGGGATGCGTCGAAGTCTGCGCAGCTCGCTGAGGCGTTGCTGGCGGGGAAGCAGATCATCGGGGTGACGTTGCAGACGTTCCCGCATGCGTTGACCACGATCGAGAAGCATGCGGGCCTCGCCGGTCACCGTTACGCGGTTATCGCTGACGAGGCGCACTCCTCGCAGAGCGGCGAGGCCGCGGCGTCCATCAAGCAGGTCCTCACCGCCGGCGCGGCAGAGGGTGATGAGGTGGGGGAGGGGTCTGTGGATGTGGAGGATGTGCTCGCGGATGTGATGGCGCGGAAGGTCGGAGTGGGGACGATCTCGTTCCTGGCGTTCACGGCGACGCCGAAGGGGAAGACTGTCGAGTTGTTCGGCCGCGAGGACGTGTCGGGCGTCAAGCGGGCGTTTGATCTGTATTCGATGAAGCAGGCGATCGAGGAGGGCTTCATTCTCGACGTGCTGAAGAACTACCTCCCCTACGACCTCGCGTTCACCCTCGCCCACACCGACCGTGCGACTGGGGTGGATGTGGAGATCGACACGGTGAAGGCCAGCAGTGAGGTGATGAGATGGGTGCGGTTGCACCCCACGAACATCGCGCAGAAGGTCGCCGTGATCGTCGAGCACTTCCGAACGAATGTGCGCAGCGAGCTCGGTGGGCGCGCGAAAGCGATGGTGGTCACGGGGTCTCGGAAGGAGGCCGTGCGCTACAAGCTCGCCATCGACGCGTATTTGAAGGAGCACAAGCTCGACGGTCAGCTCGGTTCACTCGTCGCGTTCTCCGGGTCGGTGCTGGACGCGGAGTCGGGGTCGAAGGAGTTCACGGAGACATCGATGAACGAGGGCCTGAAGGGCCGATCGTTCGAGGCGGCGTTCGCGGGGGATGAGTTCCAGGTGATGATCGTCGCGAACAAGTTTCAGACCGGCTTCGACCAGCCCCTCCTGGTGGGCATGTACGTCGACAAGAAGCTTTCCGGCATCACGGCCGTGCAGACGCTGTCGCGCCTGAACCGGGTGATCCCGGGGAAGGAGAACACGTACGTCATCGACTTCGTCAACGACCCGGACCAGATCCTCGAAGCGTTCCAGACCTACTATGAAGACGCTGAACTGACCCAGCCGTCAGACCCGAATATCATCCACGACATGCTCGGCAAGCTCCGCAGCATGAACATCATCGACACCTACGACGTCGATGGCGTCGTCGACGCGTGGCTCACCAAGTCGAGCCACAACACGCTGTACTCGCACATCAAGGCATCCCGCGACGTGTTCTGGACCCGCTGGAACGATGCTGTCGCCGCCTCCGACGACCTGGAGAAGGGCCGCCTCGAGGAGTTCCGCGGGACGGTCCTCGCGTTCGTGCGGGCCTATGACTTCCTGTCGCAGATCATGGACTACGGCGACACCGACATCGAGAAGTGGGCGATCTTCCTCCGCGTCTACCGCCGAGTCATCGAGCGCCAAGATGCAGAACCGTCGGCCATCAACACGGACGACATCGTCCTCACCCACTACAGGCTCCGCAAGCTCGACGCCCAGAACCTCGGACTCACGACAGGGGATCCGGGGCAGCTGGCAGGCATTACAGCGGCGGGATCGGCTCAGCCGCGAGAAGCGAAGTATGGGCTGCTGCAGGACGTGATCGACAAGATCAACGGTCTGTTCGCCGGCACCGACGTCGACGAGATCAACGGCGTGAGTGCCGCTGAAACGATCCTTCGTCACGTGGTCGACAACCCGAAGATTCAAGCCGAAGCGATGGCCAACACGCCCATCGACTTCGAGACCTCCCCCACCATCGCCGCTGAACTCGAAGACTTCATCTACGCCTCCGCCGCCGGTCACAGCAACGCCATGACCGCGCTACTCAAGAAGAGCGACTTCACCTCGATCGTGAACGTCCTGGTAGCGATGGGTCTCTACGAAAGGACCCGAAGCGAAGTGGAGCGGGCCGCGTCGGCTGGGGGAATGTGGGCAGGTAGCGCATAGTCGGCATTCCGCTCTGCGTGGCCGACGCCTTCGGAGCTCTAGCGCGCGTACCTTGCCTCACCGAAGGCCACCAGTCGGGTCGCGTACCCAGCTCTGCTGTGGCCACGAGCAAAATGCGCGCGGCGGACCCTTGAAGCGCTCCGGCTTGCGACCACGCCCTTTGTCTCTGTCGAGGCGGCGGGTGTTAGCAGCCGTCGCCGCTCAGCGTGCGTCAGCCTCGAGACAATCGATTCGCCGCTAGGCTAGTCCCGTGCCAGACACTCAAAATCCCGGCGGCTACGCAGTCGAGGAGAAGCGCAACCTCCTCCGCGACGCATTCGACAGGGCTCTTCTTGTTCAGACCTCGGCAATTGAGAAGAACATTGCTCGCGCGCGCCAAAGGCACCCAGATGCGAGCCCTGCAGAGGTTGTGCGCACGCTGGAGAAGATGTATCGCGCTGCATTGTCAGGATCAGGGGCGGCAGTCGGCGCGGCTGCGGCGGTTCCCGGCATCGGAACCGGCGCAGCTCTCGCCCTTTCGGGCGGAGAAATGCTGTCCTCGTTAGAGCTGACGACGCTTTTCGCGCTCTCCTTGGCGAGCATCCATGGCGTCCGCGTCGACGAGCTCGAACGACGGCGCGCACTCGTGATGGGGATTGTGGTCGGTGGCGGCGGGGCCGAGGCCATATCTAAAGTCGCGGGCAGGACAGGGCCGCACTGGGCGAAGAATATCATCGCGAAAGTCCCCGTCTCGAAGCTCAACCAGATCAACAAGATCCTGGGGAGACACTTCGTGACGAAGTATGGGACGAAGCAGGGGATTATCGTGCTTGGCAAGGTGGTGCCGTTCGGTCTCGGCGCCGCGATCGGTGGCGGCGCAAATTTGGTCCTTGCTGAGACGACCATTCGCGCGAGTCGTTATGCCTTCGGCGATCCGCCTACGAGCTGGAGCGACCAGGCAGACGCTTGACGGCTTCGCAAGTAGCGGCTGGGCTCAGTCGTACCTTCTTTCTCCGTTGGGGGAGAAGGCGCAATGTTGCCGCGTTTGCGCCCAGCCCTTACTGACATCGCGGTTGAGCTGAACTGCGCCGACTACTCGTTAACCGCGACGGTCGCACCTGGCGCCGCCGAATACGTTACTCGCCAGCTCGGCGGCGTGAGAATCCAGCCCTACCGCTTCGCGAGCCTCGACGACAAACAGGTAATCCTCGACCAGGTGAAGGCGGACAGGGTTGTTGAAACTCAGCTCGCATTACCCGACAGCGGGCTCGTCGCGACGACACCGGCCGACCAGCGCTGCTCGCTCAGCTGCAGGAGGCGCTCAGAGTGTAGGCAGCCGACCTCTCCGGCCGAGCCACCAGGCGCTGGCAGTTGACTGCCCGTGTCGAATGGGGGCGCGGTCGAGATGAGTCTTCGATTACGCAGGGCCGTGAGTCCGACGCCCTGCTGCTCGACCGATCGTGGCCAGTTGCCCGAGCATGTCGGCGGGCGGCGCAGAGACATCCACCCGCACAATTCTCACCACGATGTCCGACCCCCTCACCGTCGCCTCACGTTCCCTCATAGCCTCGCCGTCCGAGACGTAGACGAGCGTGCCCCCGTCGAGTCCGAGCACGGTGCAGTACGCGTGCATCTGATAGAGGTCTTCGACTCGCGGCGCCCCGAGCTTGTACTTCGCGTCGATGACGACCATCGGTTGACCGTTGACTAGGTGGACGAAGTCCGGTCGGATCGGCTGTCGGCGCTCGACGTCGAGATGCGTGGGGAACTGGCCGACGCTGACGCCGCGGGAGACGTCCGCGAAGGTCTTGCTCAGCGAGGCGGTGACGAAGCCCTCGAACGCCTCCGCCATGTCGACGACGAAGGACGCGACCGACTCGCCTCCTCCGGTCGTGGAGGGGGTGAGGCGCGCAAGGACCAGCTCGGCGAATCGGAGGGCGGGCTGATATCGCTGGTTCAGCCGCGAGGGCTGCCATGGCGGAGTGCCGGCACCCGGGCGTAGCGGAGCAGCCTCAGCCAGCCGCGATTCGAGGTGCAGGAGTCGCCTCCGAGCGTCCGACGTCACTCGAGGAATGGTGAGCAGCAGTCGCGCGGCGGCGCGAAGAATCTGGTTCTCAGCGATGTCGGCCGAGTAGTCGTCCACGGTCAGCTCGACGGGGAGGAGCCTGCCACCGCGACGGGACATCTGATCGGAGAAGCGAATGCGCCCGCGTACGGTGACCGCGCTCTCGTCGAGGCGACGGTAGCCCTGCAGAACGCCGCGACCGAGTGCCCGCTCGGCGACACGGGCGTACGTCTCGGCGATCGCCGGGAAGATGTCAGATCCGGCACCGGAGACCTCTTCGGGACGGAAGCCGGGATCGGCTGCGTAACCGAGCATGAACAGGACGGACGAGAACGACGCCTTCGGGTGCACGACGAATTCGTCGTCACCGATCGCTACTGATCCGACCCGGTTCAGTAGCGGCTTCAGCTCTGCACCTGATGCGGTGATCCGTGATTCGAGGAGTCCGCTGCTGCAGGTGCGGTCGATGACGTCGGGGGTGAACGGTGCGGCCTTCCATCCGCCGTTCTCGTCGAACTCGACGCGCGTCATTCGAGCGGGGCGTCGTCGACCGAGTCGTCCGGCTCCTCCAGAGCGCCCGGTTCGAGGGCGGCGAGCCCGAAGGTCGCGCGGATCTCCGCCCGGGAGAGCCGGCCGTAGTAGTGCTCATCGAGCAGCGGGAGGATGTCGTACTCCCAGATCCGAGCGAGTCCTGCGTCGGTGCGCGCGGAGGCGCCCATGAGATAGGAGGGGCCGATCTGGAAGTCGCGGTCGAGGTCGCCGATCCGCTCGTTGAGCTGGCGCAGAAGACTGCTACGGCTGACCTCGTGGCGCTGAGCCTTCGACCAGCGCTCGATCAGACCCAGCACCGGTTCCTCCGCCGGGTGCAGCTCGACGAAGGAGAACCGGCGCCTGATCGCCGCGTCCACCAGCGAGATCGAGCGGTCGGCCGTGTTCATCGTCCCGATGACGAGGAGGTTCTCGGGGAGGCGGAACTCCTCTTCGGGCGAGTACTGCAGCGAGACCCCCGCGTCGCGGTACTCGAGGAGCAGGTAGAGCTCGCCGAAGACCTTGGCGATGTTCGCGCGGTTGATCTCATCGATGATCAGGACGTGCGGGACGGTCGGGTTCGCTGCCGCGGCCGCGGCGAGAAGTCGGACCGGTCCCGGCGCGAGGCGGAAGCTCGCCGCGCCGTTCTCATCCACCGTCGGGCGGAAGCCCTCGAAGAAGTCCTCGTAGGAATAGGAGGGGTGGAATTGCACGATGCGCACCGCTCCCTTCGGAGCGATGAAGTCGGCGAGAGCGCGAGCGAGATAGGTCTTTCCCGTCCCGGGAGGGCCGAAGAAGATAGCCTGCCGACGCTCCTCGAGAAGGCCGAGCACCTCGTCGAGCCAACTGGAGTCGTAGTGCAGTCGATCCGCGAACTCGGGTGTGCTGCGGGGGAGGCGAAGTGGTCTCGGGACGACCGGCTCCGGCGAAGGCGTCGGCTCCGGGACCAGGAAGTTGACCTCGCTGATCAGCCCATCGCCGGTCACGGCATCCAGGACCGCACGCGGGACCTCAGAAGCCGAGACCGGTGACCGCCAGTCGACGTTCCGCTCCAGGTGGGCGCCGACGTCACCGACCACTCCCCAGTGGATCCCGTCCGAGGAAGTGCAGAAGACCTGATCGCCCGGTCGCATGGTGATGAGCAGCACTGCTGCTGCCTCGATCTCGGCGAGAAGGTCAGTGAGGGGAGGTCGCTCTCCGTTCTCGTCGACGGACCACTGGCTCCAGGAGCGGAGCGCTGCCTCGCGGATGCCCTGACGGCCGGCGTCCGTCGGCGCAGTGAAGTGCAACGGAAGCACCATCGGCGATCCCGGAACGGCCGACGGAACAGCCCAGCCGCGCTGCTGGAGGGACCGCTGCGGCAGCCACCACTCGGCGTCCCACGGCGGCGAGTACCAGTCGATGTCGAGGTCTCCGCTCGGGTCGAGGCGATCCCGCAGGGCGAGGAGATCGCGATCGACGTCGTCGGTCACAGCCGGGAGCGCCGCCGCGAAGGTGTCTCGGATGGTGCGCTTCTGCGCGACCGAGACGATGCGCTCGAAGGAGGTCGGCCAGGTCAGGGCGAGGAGCGAACTGCGGATCGGCGCGACGTCCGGTTGCACGTCGAGCGTGCGATCCCGGAACAGCCAGGGATCGTCGATCGCCGCCTCGCGTGCCTCCGGATCGAGTCCGTCCCAGTGCTGGACGAAGTCGCAGAGCCACTGCAGGTGCTGGGCGATCTGCTGATTGAAACCCTGGCCGCCGTTGAAGACCCCCCGCGTGTCCAAGGCGTCGACGATCGCCTCGGGCACCTGCGGACGGTCGGGCAGGACACCGAGGATCTCCTGAAGGAGCTGGAGCTTCGTCTGCGGCCGGATGTTGGTGAGGGGGAGTCGCTGCAGATAGCAGAGCTCTGCAGCGAGGAGGACCACAGCTCGCGGCTGACCCAAGAGCTGCTGGACGAGCCGCTCACGGAAGCCGCCCCCTGAACCCGGCACGTCGATCGCCTGACGGAGGGCTTCCGCTGTCTCTGCGGTCCAGGTGACCGTCGCGCCGTCGAAGACCGACGCCTCTCGCCTGAACCCGGTGTCGAGGACGACGCGAGCGGCCTGGGCGATGGCGGACCGCTCGGCGCGGCCAGTCTTGGCGGTCACCTGGTCGCGGTCGGCCGAGGCGCCGGGGTCGACCCTGCCCCTGATCGCGGCGCAGTCGGAGCACCAGCCCGGGTGTTCCAGCACCCTCAGGTCGACGTCCGGAGCGCTGCTCCACGCCTCCGCCGTCTCGGCCTGCGACCAGATACGGACCGGAGTGGCCACGCCGTGGGCGCAGCCGGGCAGGTGCAGCTTGCCCGACGGTGCCTCCTCGTAGCCGTTCTCGGACTCGGCGAGACCCCATTCGACGCCGCCGAACGAACGAGTGGAGCCGGGGACGCGGCCCCGCGCACCGGGAGCGGTGCTGAGGACTTCGAATCCGAGGCCCTTCAGAACCCGCTGCGCGAGGCCGGAGTCGAAGTCCCGCTTGTTCAGGTCGGTCGCCTCGGCGAGCACCTGCTTCACGGGATAGCGGCGGCCTTCGACCTCCACGAAGTAGGTGCTCACCTCATCCGGCAGGGTCGTGGCGAGGATGACCTCGACCTGTTCCCGTGTGAGTTCGTACGTGGTGCCCCTGATCGTGAACCGCACTTCGTCCCCTTCGTCGTCTCGGCGAGTCTGCCGGACGGGGCCGACATTCCCCGCACGAGGGCGAATGTCGGGCAGATGAGCCAGGCCTAGACCCTCGCCGCCTCCCGACGCGCCAGCCACCCGCGCGACTCCCGCAGCCCGTCTTCCAGCGACGCCGTGCTCTCCTCATCCACACAGATCCACCCCGCGTAGTCCGCACGATCGAGCGCATCGAGCACCCCGGCCAAATCCAGCACCCCGTCCCCCGCAACCCGCCACTCCCCATCGCGCCCGACCGGCACCGAGTAGTCCTTCAGATGCAGATTGTCGACGTACGCCCCGAACTCGTCGATGAATCCCGGTAGATCCTCGACGCCCGACCGCGCCAGGTGCGCCGTATCGACGGTCAGACCGAGCACCCCCGGCTCCACCCCGTCGAAGAACTCGCGGAAGTCCGGCAGCTCCATCACCGGCTGATCGGTGTGGTGGTGCAGCGAGAACGCCACCCCCGCCTCTCGCGACCGCGCAGCGATGTCGAGCAGCGTGCGGGCGAACGACCGCCGCATCGAAGCATCCACCCCCTCGTGCGGGTGCCCGTGGCAGAACACGATCCGCTCGGCCCCGACAGCGGCGGCGAACGCGATGGTCCGCCCGATCCGCTCCTGCCCCGCCTCATCGAGCGAGTCGCCGGTGATGAGCGCCGAGTAGATCCCCGGGTCGTCGCCCAGCTCGGCGAGGGCACGAGACGGGTCGTCGATATAAGAGGAGTACTGCGCCCCCTTCAACTGCAGCCCCTCGTACCCCTCCTCCCGGAAACGACCCAGAAGGACAGGCACCTCCGAAGCCTCGAGATACTTCGAAAACGCCAGTCGCTGCACGCTCATTCTCCGATCACCTCGCGCTCGGCGGTGTCGAAGATGATGAGCAGCTCGCACTCCTCGTCGCCGATGTTGACGGCGTTGTGGGTGGCGCCGAGGGGGATGGAGATGGTGTCGCCGGGGCCCATCTCGATGTAGTCGTCGTTGACGCGGTTGCGGATGCGGCCGCGGATGACGGTGAGCACCTCGTCGCAGTTGGGGTGGTGGTGCACGGGATTGTTGCGGCCGGGCTGGATGAAGCACCTGCCGACGGTGAGGACGTCGGAGTTCCCCTCCGAACCGGCGATCATCCACTCCAGCCGGCCCCACTCCTGCGGGGCCACGGTGGCGGCGCCCTGGGGCACGAAGCCTCCGCGGCGGGTCTGGTTCTCGATCATGTCGTCTCCTTCTCATCAGGGCGCGTGGCCCTCAGTAGCAATAGGGGCGCCCGGCCCACGCGGGCCGGGCGCCGAGCGGGGCTAGCCCCCGAGCTGCGCGACCTTCGCGTCCAGCGCCGCCCCGACCTCGGCCGGGGTCAGCTGCCCCTGCGCCATCAGCTGCAGCTGCGCCACCATCTCGACGTTCAGCGCGTCCTGGTAGCGCGGCCAGGCGGCCTGCGGCAGGTAGACGCGGCCCTCCTGCAGGGCGAGGAGGTTGGGCGCGAGGTGCTCGTCGATGACGGGCTCGTAGTTGGTGGTCGTGGTCATCGAGTTCGTCGCCTGCTGGAAGGCCTCGACGCCCTCGGGGCTGGCGAGGAAGCCGAGGAACGCCTGCGCGGCCTCCGGCTCCTTGGCCTTCGCGTTGATCACCCAGCCGGGGGAGGCGTTGCCCGAGAACCACGGCTCGCCGTCGGGCTGCGGGAAGCCGGCGATCTTCCAGTTGAGATCAGGGTTCAGCTCGGGGACCTTCGTGACGTTCCACGGGCCCATCGGGATCATGGCGGCACGGCCGGTGACGAACTCCTCGAGCACCTGGTCGGCGTTCACTCCGACCACGTCCTTCGAGATCAGGCCCTCGTCGAACAGCGCGGCCCACTGGCTCAGCGGCTCCGCCCAGTTCTCCTCGAACGAGCCTCCGCCGTCGAAGGCGTCGAGGTCGCTCACGCCGTTGCGCGCGTTCGCGGCGCCGACGCTCGAGGCGATGCTGTCCGGCAGCGCGCCCCACGGCTCGAGGTACGGGGTGACTCCGGTGGTCTTGAGGTCGCGCAGCAGCTGCACGAAGTCGTCCCACTCGGTCGGGAACTCGTCGTAGCCGAGCGAGGCGATCAGGTCGGCGTCGTAGGCGAGGCCGGTCGACCACGACGAGATCGAGAGACCGTAGGTGCGGCCGTCCCGCCCGCGGATCTCCTTGTTCAGCGGCGCGACGACGTCCATGTAGGGCTCGTCGGTGATGTCCATCACCAGCTCGCCGTCGATCAGGTTGGTCTTGTTCTCGGAGCCCATCACGAAGACGTCGGCGGCCGTGCCGGCGAGCAGGCGGTTCTGCAGGGTCGAGATGTACTCGGCCACGGGCGGGGCGTGCGAGACCTCGACGCGGATGTCGGGGTTCGCCTCCTCGAAGGCGGCGACCACGGGCTCCATGGTCTCGGGGTTGTCCCACGTCATGAACGTGAGCGTCGTGCGTCCGTCACCACCGCCCGAGGCGGAGCAGCCGCTCAGCACGAGGGCGAGAGCGACACCCCCGAGGAGGGCGGTGCGGAGGCGGGAGCGGTGCGACATTGCAGGACTCGCTTTCTGGGTAGGGGGCATGACGGGTCAGCCCTTGACGCTGCCGGCCAGGAGGCCGTTGACGATGTGGCGCTGCATGGCGACGAAGAAGATCACCATCGGGATCAGCGCGAGGACGGAGAGGGCGAGGAACGCCGGCCAGTCGACGGAGAACTCGCCGACGGCCTTGTAGACCTGCAGCACGAGCGTCTGGTTCTGCTCGGAGCTGAGGAAGACGACCGGGGTGAGGAAGTCGTTCCACACCCACATCGTCTGGAACACGCCGACCGTGATGAGGATCGGGCGGATCAGCGGCAGCGCGATGCGCCAGTAGATCTGGAACGGCGAGGCGCCGTCGAGCTTGGCGGCCTCGATCATCTCGCCGGGGATGGTGCGCATGTAGCCGACGATGAGGAAGTAGCAGAACACTGATCCGGCCGTGTACATCAGGATCAGCCCCCACAGCGAGTCGACGAGGCCGAGCTGCGCGAAGAGCCGGTAGAGCGGGATCAGCGTCACCTGCCCCGGGACGAGGAAGGCGATCACGAACACGATCGTCACGAAGCGCGAGCGGCGGAGGATCACCGAGAAGGCCGCGAGCGACCCGATCAGGAGCATCAGCACGATCGACACCGCGGTGACCAGCAGCGTGTTGCCGAAGGCCTGCGCGATCGGCACGTCCTCGAGGACGCGGGCGTAGGTGTCGAGCCGCCAGACGGTGGGCAGTGCGAGGGGAGCCGCGGCGGTCTCGGCCTGCGTCTTGAACGTGTTGACGACGATGTAGTAGAACGGCAGGCCGACGATCAGGGCCAGCGGGATCATGATCGCGGTGGTGAGCAGGGCGCCGGGCCGCAGGATCTCGAGGCGGCGAGCGGGAGCGGCGGCGGGAGCGGCGGCGGTGCGGCTCATGACGTCCTCCGTTCGAGGCGGTTCGAGAGGATCAGCTGCACGGCGACGATGGCGCCCACCAGCAGCATGAACACCACGGCCAGGGCGGAGGCGCGGCCGAACTGGGCCTGCGAGATGCCGTTCTGGATGATGGTCTGCGTGATCGTGTTGGTCGAGAATCCGGGGCCGCCGCTGGTCAGGGTGAACGGCAGCTCGTAGACCTTGAGCCCGCTGGTCATCAGCAGGAGGCAGCTGATCGTCAGCGCCGGGGTGAGCAGCGGCACGGTGATGTGCCGGAACTTCTGCAGGGCCGAGGCTCCGTCGACCGTCGCGACCTCGTAGAGATCGGCCGGGATCGACTGGAGGTACGCGAGGTAGAGGATCGCGTGCCAGCCGGCGTTCGACCACACACCCACGACGATCACTGAGAGCTGGGCGAGCGCGGAGTCGGAGAGCCATGGGACCGGTCCGACGCCGAAGGTGCTCTGCAGGAGCGAGTTGAGGGCGCCCGAGCCGAGCGGCGAGAGGATGAACCCCCAGACCAGACCGAGGATCGCCACGCTCGGGATCGACGGGAAGAAGAAGACCGAGCGGACGAAGTTGCGGCCGAGGAAGGCCCGGTTGAGGACGACCGCGGTCGGGATCGCGATCACGGTGATCAACACAGTCGTGCCGAGCGTGAAGAGGATCGTGAAGCCGAGGCCCGCGATCATCGACGGGTCGGTGAAGATCGCCGCGTAGTTGTCGAGGCCGACGAACGAGACCTCGGTGCTGTAGCCGCCGAAGTCGGTGAAGCTCCAGTAGAGCGACTGCGCGAGCGGATACGCGAACAGCACCGCGAAGACGATGAGCAGCGGGATCGCGAAGGCGCGGACCTGGAGCAGCTCTCGGAACGCCGCGACGGGCGTGCGGGGCGGAGGCGTCACCGCGGGCGGCCGGACGACCGCCCGCTCGGACGGCTGCAGCACGGTGGTCACGGCCGCAGCCCGCCGACCAGCTCGGACGGCAGCAGTCCGTCGACCAGTTCGATCGGCGCACCCGTCTCGGCCGAGCGGTACGCGCCGTCGATCAGCGACACGGTCTTGAGGTTGTCGCGGCCGGAGTTGGGGGCCTCGACCCCGGTCTCGACCGCGTCGAGCAGGCCGGCCAGCGCGCCGTAGGCGGTGAGCGGCTTCGCCTCGCCCGTCGAGAGCGGGTTCTCGATCCGCTCGGTGCCCTCGGGACCGGCGAGGGTGATGCCTCCGCCGGTGATGTGCAGCGTGCCCTCGTCTCCGAGGACGATGGTGTCCCACTGGGTGATCCAGCTCGAGAAGCTGTCGGTGTAGGTCACGGTGACGTCGCCGAAGTGGATCTGCAGGTTGGCGTCGGTCTCGCCGACGGCCGGGATCGACGGCGACGAGAAGGTGCGGGCGACCAGCCAGGTGGCGTCCTGGTCGATCAGGCGGCGGAAGCCGTCGAGCCAGTGCACGCCCATCACCATCAGCGCGTGGTGCGGCTGCTCGTTGCGCCAGCCGCCGTCGACGCGGTGCATCAGCTCGCGGTGGTTGATCACGCGGACCCGGCCGATGCGACCGGCCCGGATCAGCTCGCGGGCGAGCTCGAAGCCGTAGTGCTCGCGGAAGTTCTGGTCGACGGCCAGCTGCACGCCGGCCTCGTCGGTGATGCGCACGAGCTCGCGCGCCTCGTCGATGCCGTCGGCGAAGGGCTTCTCGACCAGGATGTGCTTGCCCGCGGCGGCCAGCTCGCGCACCGTCTCGAGCCTCACGTGGCTGGGTGTGCAGACCACGGCGACATCGAACTCGACCGCGGCGAGGGCCTCGGCGATGCTCGCGAAGGCGTTCGGGACTCCGTAGGTCGTGGTGGCCCACTCTCGGCGCTCGGCCGACGGGTCGATCACGGCGACCACGTCGATCCGCTCGGGCCGCAGGCGGAAGCCGTCGAAGTGCATCTCGCTGACGCCTCCGGCGCCCACGACCGCGATGCGATGGGGTGTGGTGCGCTCTGCGCTCGTGCTCTGCGGGGCGTTGGCGTTCATCCGGACCTCCTCGTCGGACGACGAAGTCAGGGGATGCGACCTCGGCGTCGAGCGGCACGATCGCCGCTGCGAGTTCAGCTTGGAGGGCCGGTGTGAACGAAGAGAGAGCCAATGCGGGCACGATGGCCCACGGAGGCGGTCAATCGGTAAGCGTGTTCCAGGTCGCGGCCAGGATCTCGACGCCGGCGCGGGTCAGCGCGGGGTCGTTGGCGTACGAGATGCGCACGAAGTCGTCGAGACGGTCGTCGACGCTGAACGTCGGTCCGGGCAGGATCCGCACTCCCGCCCGCTCGGCGCGCTGGGCGAGCGCGGTGGCGCGCGCTTCGGGGAGCCGGATCCAGAGCGAGCCACCGCCCTGGGGGATCTGCGGCGTCCAGGTCGGCAGGTGCTCGGCGACCGCGTCGAGCACGAGCCGCCGGTGCTCCGAGAGCATCAGGAGGCGCTCGTCGCGTGCCCGCTCGATCCGCCCCAGCAGCCGGGCGGCCACGATCTGGGCGAGCACCGAGGTGCCGAGATCCTCCCCGCCCTTCACGGCCGCGAGCTCGGCCACGAGATCCGGGCGGGCGCGCAGCCAGCCGACCCGCAGCCCGCCCCAGAACGACTTGCTCACCGATCCGACGGTCATGATCGAGTCGCCGCCCGCGGCGAGCGGGATGGGCCGGCGCTCGCCGTCGATGACGGTGTCGGCCAGCGTCGCGTCGTCGATCACGGGGACGGCGTACCGCGTCGAGATCGTGGCGAGGCGGCTGCGGTGGAAGTGGTCGAGCACCGATCCGGTCGGGTTCTGCGCGGTCGACTGCACCACGATCAGCGCGGGCTTCAGCGCGGCGGTCTGGCGGGCGAGCTCGTCGACGTCGATGCCGTCGGGCCCCGAGGCGACGCCGACGAGGCGGGCGCCGAGCGCCTTCAGCGACTCGATGGCGCCGCGGAACGTCGGCTCCTCGACCAGCACCGTGGAGCCGGGGCCGATGAACATCGCGGCGGCGAGGCGGAGCGCCTGCTGCGCCCCGGACGTGATCAGGATGTGCTCCGGCGTGGTCGGCAGGCCGAGGTCGGTGTAGTACCCGGCGACGGCGAGCCGCAGCTCGGCGAGCCCGGCGGGGAGGTAGCCGTGGCCGGCCACGAGCTCGCGGGTGCGGGAGCCGTCGATCGCGTTGAACTCGTCGGCCACCATCGGCAGGCCGGGCAGCGCGGCGCTGCGCAGATCGATGCGGTCGCCGGCCGCCGCCTCGCCGACGAACGAGCGCAGGCGGTCTCCACCGTGACTCGTCTGCGGGCGGCGCGAGGCGCTCACGTAGGTGCCGTCGCCCCTCCGGCTCGAGAGCAGGCCCTCGGCGCGGAGGTCGTCGAGCGCCTTGGTCACCGTGTTGCGGCTGACGCCCAGCGCCGCGCCGAGCACCCGCTCGGAGGGCAGGCGCGAGCCCGACGGCAGAGTCCCGCTGCGGATGAGCGTCCGCAGCCCCGCGGCGAGCTCCTCGTGCAGTGCGCTCTCGCCCTGCTGCCACTCGCCCAGGAGCCGGAGGAGGCGGCTCGCGCCCACCGCGACCAATCGGAACGCATTGGCACTCGCTGCCTCGTAGGTCATCGGCACATCATGGGAGCAATCCGCGGCCGGGTCAAACATCCGGTCTCTGCGGGATCGGACGGAAGGACCCTGCGATGGCGCACACTGTCGTGCTGCTCGGAACCCTCGACACCAAGGGCGAGGAGTACGCGTTCCTCCGGGAGCGGCTCCGCTCGGCCGGTGTCGACTCGATCGTGGTCGACGTGGGCGTCCTGGGCGCGCCGAGCTTCGCGCCCGACATCGGCCGCGACGAGGTCGCCCGTGCCGGAGGCTCGACCCTGGCCGCCCTCCTCGTCGGCGGTGATCGGGGCGCCGCGATGTCCGTCATGGCGGCCGGAGCGACGGTGATCGTCCGCGACCTCGTCGCCGAGGGGACCGTGCAGGGCGCGCTCGCCCTCGGCGGCACCGGAGGGACCTCGCTCGCCGCGACCGCCTTCGCCGGGCTGCCGCTGGGGTTCCCGAAGCTCATCGTCTCGACCGCGGCCTCCGGAGCGACCGAGCAGTACGTGGGCAGCACCGACCTCATCCTCGCGCCGTCGGTCGTCGACATCGCCGGACTCAACCGGATCTCGCTGCGCATCCTCGCCAACGCCGCGGCGGCCGTGGCCGGGATGGTCGCCGCCGACGCGGTGCCCGACCGCGAGGCGCGCCCGATGGTCGCCGCCAGCATGTTCGGCGTGACCACTCCGTGCGTCACGCGGGCGCGGGAGCGGCTCGAGGAGCTCGGCTACGAGGTGCTCGTCTTCCACATGACCGGCACCGGAGGGCGCGCGATGGAGTCGCTCATCGCCCAGGGCTTCTTCGCCGGGGTGCTCGACCTGACCACGACCGAGCTGGCCGACGAGCTGGTCGGCGGGGTGTTCTCGGCGGGCCCGGATCGGCTGACCGCCGCGGGCCTCGCCGGCGTGCCGCAGGTGGTCTCGGTCGGCGCGCTCGACATGGTGAACTTCGGCGCGGTCGACACCGTCCCCGAGCGGTTCCACGAGCGCCGGCTGCACGTGCACAACTCGAGCGTCACGCTCATGCGCACCACCGCGGCCGAGTGCGCCGAGCTGGGAGCCCGGCTGGCCGCCCGGGCCGCTGCCGCCTCCGGACCGACCACCGTGCTGCTGCCGCTCGGCGGAGTCTCGGCCATCGCCGTGCCCGGCGGGCCCTTCGCCGACGCCGAGGCCGACGACGCACTCTTCGCCGCCGTCCGCACCGGGCTCGCCGGCTCCGCGGTCGACCTCGTCGAGATCGACACCGACATCAACGATCCGGGCTTCGCCGACGCGGCCGTCGACCGGCTGCACGCCGCGATCATCGCACCCCGCACACCGACCCTCCAGGGAGCGCACTCATGACCTTCGTCAGCCGCACCGACATCCTCGACCGCCTGCGCACCAAGGTCGCCCTGCGCGAACCGATCGTCGGGGCCGGCGCCGGCACCGGTCTCTCGGCGAAGTGCGAGGAGGACGGAGGCGCCGACCTGATCATCATCTACAACTCCGGCCGCTTCCGGATGGCGGGCCGCGGCTCGCTCAGCGGCCTGCTCGCCTACGGCAACGCGAACGACATCGTCGTCGACATGGGCCGCGAGATCCTCACCGTGCCGCAGCGCACTCCGGTGCTCGCGGGGGTGAACGGCACGGATCCGTTCCTCGATGCGCCGCGCTTCCTCCGGCAGCTGAAGGACCAGGGCTTCTCTGGCGTGCAGAACTTCCCGACCGTCGGCCTCATCGACGGCAACTTCCGCGCCAATCTCGAGGAGACCGGGATGGGCTACGACAAGGAGGTCGAGCTGATCCGCGCGGCCCGCGCCGAGGACCTGCTGACCACGCCGTACGTGTTCTCGGAGGAGGACGCGGTCGCGATGACCGAGGCGGGCGCCGACGTGGTCGTCGTGCACCTCGGCCTCACCACCGGCGGCTCGATCGGCGCCGAGACCGCGCGCACCCTCGACGACGGCGTCGCCCTGGCCTCGGCGTGGGCGGCGGCGGCGCGCAGCGTGCGCGACGACGTGATCGTGCTCGTGCACGGCGGCCCGGTGGCCGAGCCCGAGGACGCGCAGTACGTGCTCAGCAACGCGGTCGGCATCGACGGCTTCTACGGGGCGTCGTCGATGGAGCGGCTCCCCACCGAGCGCGCGCTCACGGCGCAGGTGCGGCGGTTCACGTCGCTGTCGCTGCCGACGGCGGCCGCGGCGCTGCACGGGGTGTCGCCGTCGGTCTGACGCCCGCGGAGCGACCGGCAGGCGAGAGCGCCCGACAGACGAATCGCCCGGGAGCGCCCCTCTGACAGGGCGTTCCCGGGCGACTCGGCTCAGTGGATCAGCGGCACGCCGTCAGCGTCGCGACTCCCTCCGAGAGGGTGTTCGTGCCACCGAGCAGGACGACCTTCGTGGCGCCGAGGGTCGTGATGTCGTCGAGCACGCCCTGCGGCACGCAGTCGGGCTTCACGGTGTAGAGCGGGTTCTTCGTGAAGCCGGCGGCGGTCGCTCCGGCGAGGGCGTCGGGGAAGTTCTCGCCGGTGGCGAGGTAGACCGTCGACGCGGCCGTGAAGGCGGCGCGGTTGAGCTGCACCGACGTGTCGTAGCGGTCGACGCCTCCGATGCGGACGGTCGGGGTGCGGAACGACGCCTCGATGCCGGTGCTGACCGAGAGGGGGTCGCCGGCGATCGTCAGCTTCTTGATGCCGAGACCGTCGACGAGAGAGGTCGTGGTCGCGTCAGCGCGGCTGAGGCCACCGTTCACCAGGATGACGGGCGCGCGGTAGGAGCCGGCTGCGGCAGCGGCGGCGAGGGCGTCGGGGAACTTCTCGCCGGTGGCGAGCCACGCCTGCGACGAACCTCGCGGGAACGCGCCCTGGACGAGCTTCGCGGCGGTGTCGTAGCGGTCGACGCCTCCGATGCGCTCGACCTCGCCGGTCTTCGCGTAGGCGGAGAGCTCGGTCGCGAGGCGCTCGCTGATGCTCAGGTCGGAGCCGACGACGACGATCTTGGTCGGCTTGAGGCGGCGCAGCTCGTCGCGGACCGACTGCGACATGGAATCGCGGTCGACCAGCAGGAGCGGTCCGCCCTGCTTCGCGGCGGCGGGACCGGCGGCGAGGGCGTCGGGGAAGTTGCCGCCGGTGGCGACGAAGACGACGGGCACGTTCGCCGAGAAGGTCGCGGCCGAGATCTTGGCGGCGGTGTCCTGGCGGTCGACTCCGGCGATGCGGGTGACGGCCGGGGCTCCCGGGGTGCCCGTCGGGGTGGGGGTCGCGGTCGGCGTGGCGGTCGCCGTGGGCGTCGCGGTCGGGGTGGCCGTCGCGGTGGGCGTGGCGGTCGGAGTGGCCGTCGCGGTGGGCTCCGGCGTCGGCGTGGCGGTCCCCGTCGGAGTCGGGGTCGGCGTCGGCGTGCCCCCGCACGACTGCGCGGTGACCCGGTAGGTGTACTGCACGTTCGCGGAGCTGGCGGCCCAGACCTGGAGCGTGTCGCCGGTCGAGACGCCCACCGGGGCGAAGGTGAACGCGCCGCCGGAAGCGGGGACGGTCTTCTGCTCGACGGTGCTGGCGTTGCGAGCGAGGCCGATGACGACGGGCTCGGCCGTGGGGTCCGTGGTGCCGGAGACGACCGCGCTGACCGGGACGCCGGCCTCGCAGGTGACGGCGGTCGAGGCGGTGGAGGCGGCAGCGGCGGCGCTGAGCGCAGGGGTGAGACCCGCGGTGCCGGCGATCAGTGCGACAGCGAGCAGGGCGAGCCGTGAGCGGCGCGGGGCCTTCACAGTGCCACCACCGGAGCGGGGAGCAGGCAGGAGAGGTGGAGCGGTGACGACATCGTGTCGCCTTTCTCGAGAGGGCGGATCGGGCCGTCGACGTCCTTGTCGGAGGGACCGGTCGCTCACGCGAGGCGCGACGATGCGACCGGGATGCCCGGAACCGGCAAGGGGCGGAACGGTGCTCGAAAGCTAGCGTCACGCTCCGCGCGTCGGCAATGGGATGCGACGCTGTATCCCAAAAGGGGGGTGCCGGAGGATGGCGCAGAATCGCCCGAGAGCGCCCCTGTGACGGGGTGCCCTCGGGCGACTCGGCCTAGCGGATCAGCTGCAGGCCGTCAGCGCGGCCACCTTCTCGGAGAGGGTGGTCGGGCCGCCGAGCAGGACGACCTTCGAGGCGCCGAGGCGCTCGATGTCGTCGAGCACGGGCTGCGGCACGCAGTCGGGCTGCACCGTGTAGAGCGGGCTCTTGGTGAAGCCGGCGCTGGTCGCTCCGGCGAGGGCATCCGGGAACTTCTCGCCGGTGGCGAGGTAGACCGTCGATGCCGAGGGGAAGGCGGCGCGGTTGAGCTGCACCGACGTGTCGTAGCGGTCGACGCCTCCGATCCGGGTCGGAGTGACGGGGAGCGACGCGGCGATGCCGTCGCTGACCGAGAGGGCGCTGCCGGCGATCGTCAGCTTCTTCACGCCGAGCTCCGTGATGAGGCTGTTCGTGGTGGCGTCGGCAGTGCCGAGGCCGCCGTTCACCAGGAGGACGGGCGCTCCGGCCGAGCCGGCCGCTGCGGCGGCGGCGAGGGCGTCGGGGAACTTCTCACCGGTGGCGAGCCAGGCCTGCGAGGAGCCCTTGGGGAAGGCGGCCTCGACGATCTTCGCGGCCGTGTCGTAGCGGTCTACCCCTCCGATGCGCCGGATGTCGCCGTTCTTCGTGTACTGGGCGAGGTCGTTCTTGAGGCTCTCGCTGATGCTCAGCTCCGAGCCGACGACGACGATCCTGGTCGGCTTGAGCCGGATCAGCTCGTCGCGGACCGGCTGCGACATGGAGTCGCGGTCGACCAGCAGCAGCGGTCCGCCCTGCTTCGCGGCGGCGGGCCCCGCGCTCAGTGCGTCGGGGAAGTTGCCGCCGGTGGCGACGAAGACGACGGGCACGTTCGTGCCGAACGTCGCCGCCGAGAGCTTCGCGGCGGTGTCCTGACGGTCGACGCCGGCGATGCGCGAGACGGTCACCGGCGCCGCGGTGGCGGTCGGGGTCGGAGTCGCGGTGGGCGTCGCGGTCGGCGTGGGCGTCGCGGTGGGCGTTGGCGTGGCCGTCGGAGTCGCGGTGGGCTCGGGGGTCGTGGTCGGCGTCGGGGTTCCGGTGGGCTCGGGGGTCGAGGTCGGAGTCGGCGTCCCGGTCGGGGTGGACGTCGCGGTGGGCTCCGGCGTCGGCGTGCCGGTCTCCGTCGGAGTCGGCGTGGGCGTGGCCTCACACGACGCCTCGGTCACGTCGTACGTGTACTGCACGTTCGTCGCGTCCCCGACGAAGATCTCGAGGGTGTCTCCCGCCTCGACGGACACCGGGTCGAAGGCGAAGGTGCCGGCGGAGTCGACGGGGTTCGCCTGCTCGACGGGCTCGTCGTTGAGCAGGAGACCGAGGATCACCGGGTCCTCGAGGTCGTTGCCGCCCTCGACGGTCCCGGAGACGACCGCGCTGGTCGGGCTGCCGCCGACGCAGGTGACCTCGGTCGAGGCGAAGTCCTCAGCCGCGGCGGCGCTGAGCACGGGGGTGAGGCCCGCGGTGCCGGCGATCAGCGCGGCGGCGAGCAGGGCGAGCCGTGAGCGGCGCGGGGCCTTCACAGTGTCACCGTCGGAGTGGGGAGCGGGCAGGAGAGGTGGAGCGATGACGACATGGTGTCGCCTTTCTCGAGAGGGCGGATCGGGCCGTCGACCTCCTCGTCGGCGGGACCCGTCGCTCTCGCGAGGCGCGACGAGACGACCGGCGTGCCGGGATCCGACGGGGGAGGGGACAGTGCTCGAAAGCTAGTGACGCGCTCACACCCCCACAATGGGTAGCGACACCGTGTCCCAAGAGTGCGGGCGGGGGCTCGTGACGCTCCCGACGGGGAAGCGGCCCGCACCCGCCCGCCCCGGCGCGGGGCGTGTCACGCTAGCCGCATGGATCTCGAGGTGCGGCCGGGCCTGATCATCCCCGCGCCGGAGCTGCAGTGGCGGTTCTCGCGGTCCTCCGGCCCGGGCGGTCAGCACGTCAACACCTCCGACAGTCGGGTGCAGCTCACGTGGAACGTGGCGGAGTCGACGGCGCTCAACGACGAGCAGCGGATGCGCGTCCTCGCGCACCTCGCGCAGCGCCTCGTGGCGGGCGCGGTCACGGTGACGGTGCAGCGCGAGCGGTCGCAGCTGCGCAACCGCGAGATCGCCCTCGACCGGCTCCGCGACCTCGTGGCCGCCGCGCTGGCGCCGCCCGCGGCGACGCGCCGCCCGACCCGGCCCACCCGCGGCTCGGGCCGCCGCCATCTCGCGGCGAAGCAGCAGCGCTCGGCGACGAAGCAGCAGCGGAGGCGCCCGACGGCCGACTAGGGCGAAGCTCTCGGCCGTCACCAGATCAAGCCCTCATCGGGGGGTCCACGAGCCTGAGAATCCGCCACGAACAGCCGGATAGTGGGGGCTACTCGTTCATCAGCGGATCCGCGGCGCAGAAGCAGTCGGTCCGCGCTCCGTCAAGGAGATCCTCGTGCCCGGATCCGCACCACCCGCCCGCTCGTCCTTCCGCTCGACACTCGCGACCGCCGTCGCGGCGCTCATCGTCGCGGCCGGCCTCGTCGCGATGCCGACGGCCGCCTCGGCCGCACCGCCGCCCGGGGTCGCCGACTCCGCCGCCTGCGGGGAGGCCGGAGTCGTCAACCAGGCGATCATCGCCGTCCCCGACCAGGTCGAGTGCCGCTACGCGAATCGCAGCGCCGACGGGATCGGCGGCGCGCCCGACACGTTCACGGTGCCCTCCCACACGCACTCGCTCGACGTCACGGTCCACGGAGGCCGCAACGGCGGGCTCACGACCGCGAAGCTCGCCGTGCAGCCCGGTCAGGTCCTGCAGGTCAACGTGGGCGGGCGCGGCGAGTACGGATCGTTCAACGGGACCTCGCTGGGCCGTCGCGCCCTCGGTGGCTGGAACGGCGGTGGCACGGGAGGCACCGATGGCTTCGGCTGCACCATCAACCGCTGCGGTGACGGCGGCAGCGGTGCGACCGACGTGCGCACCGGCGCGTACGGCCTCACCGATCGCGTGCTCGTCGCGGGGGGCGCGGGCGGCAACTGGGCCGGTGACTACGGCATGGGCGGAGGGCTGAACGGCCGGGACGGCTCGCAGGAGGGCACCAACAGCATCTACGCGGGCAAGGGCGGCGGAGGCAGCCAGCTGGCCGGCGGCTACGGCGGCGGCAACGCGAGCGGCGGTTCGTTCGGCGGCGGCGGCGGTGGTGGTGACGGCAAGCCCACGATCGGCGGTGCGGCCATCGGCGGTGGTGGCGGCGGTGGCGGCTGGTACGGCGGTGGCGGCGGCAGCGGCCGCTACTACGGCTTCGCCTTCCTCGTCTTCTACGCGGGCACCGGCGGCGGCGGCAGCGGCCACGCGGGCGCGGGGACTTCGGACGTCGTGTTCGGCACGCCCAGCTTCGAAGCCGCTCACGTCGTGATCCGCTCGATCCCCGACGACTTCACCACGACCACCACGGTGACCTCGTCGCCGAACCCGTCGAACGTGGGCGACGACATCACCTTCAGCATCACGACCACCACGGCCGACCCGTCCCGGATCCCGCTCGGCGGCGGCGACGTCACCCTCCAGTACAACGTCGACTTCGGCACGCACGGCAGCTCCCTGTACTTCCGCGTGCCCCTCGTCATCCAGCCCGGCACTCCCGGACGCGGCACGGCGACCATCACGATGGACGAGACGAACTCGCGAGGCCTGATCGACTACACCGATCCCACCCTCTACTGGGCGTCGTACGTCGGATACAGCCAGGATCAGGCCGATGGCACGTTCACGGTCCTCAGAAGCCAGTCGGACGACCGCACCCAGACGATCGTCCGCCCCCCGGTGGTCATCGTCCCGGTCGCGCAGACGATCACGGCCCCCGAGCTGACGGATCTTCGCCTCGACGGCCCCGACGTCGCCCTCGGCGCGACGGCGTCCTCCGGCCTGCCCGTCACCTACCTCAGCAGCACGCCGGAGGTCTGCTCGGTGGAGGGGACTGCGATCCGTGCCCGCTCCGGAGGGGTCTGCACCGTTGCCATGATCCAGCCCGGGAACGAGTACTTCCTCCCCGCCCCGTCGATCGAGCGCTCCGCCACCATCACCCGACTGCCGCAGACGATCAGGTTCCTGCCGTACACGGGCCAGGCGGCCGTCGTGGGCACCGTTCAGCTGGGCGCATCGTCGTCCGCGAACCGCCTCGTCGTCTTCAGTTCGCTGACTCCCGAGGTCTGCGCGGTCGACACGCCCGCGGACACCTACAACACGCAGTCCACCGGCTACGCCCGCACGCTGAAGGCCGGGACCTGCACGGTCGCGGCGGACCAGCCCGGCGACGAGAGCGTCGAGCCCGCCGAGCAGATCCGGACGAGCTTCGACCTGCCGAAGCTCCCGCAGGAGGTCTCCTTCCGCACTCCCGGCGTCGTGCGTCCGGGCGACGACGACGTCCTCCTGTACGCCGGCTCGAACTACGGGCTCCCGGTGACGGTGACGACCTCGACCCCCGACGTCTGCGCGATCCTCTCCGACGCCTTCGTCCGCCCTCTCGCCGCCGGCACCTGCACGGTGAGCGTCGACCAGCCCGGCGACGATCTGTATCTGCCGGCGGAGCGCTTCACGCGATCGTTCGAGATCGTCCGCGACACCCAGACCATCACCTACGACTATCCCCAGGACATCGACCGCCACAGCGGTGCGAGCTACACCCCGGTCGCGACGGCCGATTCGGGCCTGCCGGTGACGTTCGGCGCGACAGGCGCCTGCACGATCGCCGACGGCGTCGTGACCTTCACCGAGATCGGCGGAGTCTGCACCGTCACGGCGGACCAGCCCGGCACAGCCGGGTACGCGCCCGCACAGCAGCGCTCGCGCGCCTTCACGGTTCTCAAGCGGTCGCAGACGATGACGATCACCTCGACGATCCCCGAGACGGGCGCGGTCGGCGGCACGCTCGTCGTGACGGCGGAGGCGAGCTCGGGGCTGCCCGTCAGCGCCGGCGTGTACGGCGCCTGCTCCAGCGCCCCGGACGCGCAGGGACGGACCGTCGTGACCTTCACGAGCGTCGGCACCTGCACGCTCAACCTCGGCCAGAACGGCAACGCCGAGTACGACGCGGCACCGGGTCAGTTCCGGACCATTCAGGTCGGCCTGCCGGCTCAGACGCTCGCGTTCACGTCGACCGCTCCCGCGACCGCGGCACCCGGTGACACCTACACCGTGACCGCGGCGGGCGGCGCCTCCGGGCAGCCCGTCGTCCTCGGCGCCACCGGAGCGTGCACCATCGCTGACGCCGTCGTCACCTTCACGGCGACCGGCACCTGCACGATCACCGCCGACCAGGCGGGCGACGACCGCTTCCAGGCGGCTGCGCAGGTCTCGCAGACCGTCGCGGTCGGGCTCCTCGCGGGCTCCGTCGCCTTCGGCGGCGACGCACCGACCGATGCGCGGGTGGGCGGCTCGTCCACACCGGTGATCGTCGAGGGCCCCTCCAGCGCCGACCCGGTGCTCGCCGCCTCGGGCGCCTGCTCGGTCGCCTCCGGAGTCGTGTCGTACGACTCGGCGGGCACCTGCACGCTGACGCTGAACCAGGCGGGGGATCCGCGCTACGGCGCCGCTCCCCAGGCCGTCCGGACCTTCGAGATCGCCCGGATCGCGCAGACGGTGGCGTTCACGTCGACGGCTCCGGCCACGGCGGTCGCCGGCGGCACCTACACGCCGACGGCGACGGGCGGCCCCTCGGGGAAGCCCGTGGTGATCGACGCGACCGGGTCGTGCTCGATCGCGAGCGGAGTCGTGACCTTCACCGGGTCGGGCACCTGCACGATCACCGCGGATCAGGCGGGCGACGACCGCCACGCGGCGGCCCCGCAGGCCTCGCAGTCGATCGCGGTCGGTCTCGCGGCGGGCACCGTGTCGTTCGGCGGCGACGCTCCGACGGGCGCGGCGGTCGGGGGGTCCTCCACCCCGGTGATCGTCCGCGGTCCCTCCAGCGCCGACCCGGTCCTGGCCGCCTCGGGAGCCTGCTCGGTCGCCTCCGGAGTCGTCTCCTACGACTCGGCGGGCACCTGCACGCTGACGCTCGACCAGGCGGGCGACGCGCGCTACGGCGCGGCTCCGCAGGCCGTGCGCACGTTCGAGATCACCCGGGGCGGCCAGACGCTGGCCTTCACGTCGACCGCGCCCGCCGCGGTCGTGGGCGGCGCGGCCTACAGGCCGGCGATCCGCGGAGGCGCGTCCAGCGCTCCCGTGGTCCTCGGCACGACGACGCCCTCGGTCTGCTCCGTGGCGGACGGCTCGGTGAGCTTCACCGCGGCCGGCACCTGCGTGCTCACCGCCGATCAGGCCGGTGACGCGACGCACGAGGCGGCGCCGCGGGCGACGCAGTCCATCACCGTGAAGGCGGCCGTCCCGGCCGTCAAGAAGGCGCAGACCATCGCCTTCACGACGACGATGCCGAAGGCGCCCGAGCGCGGAGTCGCCTACCCGGTGGCCGCCACCGCCACCTCGGGCAACCCGGTGACCTTCGCCGCGAAGGGCAGCTGCACCCTCACCGCCACGGGACGCGGGACCGCCACGGTCACGCTGACCGGTGCGGCGACCTGCACCGTCACAGCGACGCAGGCCGGCGACGCGACCTGGCTCGCCGCTCCAGCGGTCACCCGGACCCTCAAGGTCGACGCGGCCACGAAGGCCGACCTGACGATCGCGATGACCCCCACCCCGGGTCTCGGCTCGACCGCGCCGGTCTCCGGAACGGTGACGATCAAGAACGTCGGCACCCGTGACGCGGGGGCCACCACCACCCGGGTGACGGTGTCGGCTCCGGTCGCCGATGCTCCCGGCGCCGTGCGGACCCCGGGCAAGGTCAAGGGCACCACGGTGCTCACGTGGACGGTCCCCACCGTGGCGGCCGGCCAGAGCATCACCTACACGGTGAAGCTCGCCACGCGGCCCAAGGTGACGACGATCGACGCGACGGTGTCGACCTCGCTCGCCGATCCGACGCCGGCGAACAACTCGCTCAGCCGCACCGTCAAGTAGGCGGGACGACGGGGTGCTGCTGCCGGACCGCCGGCGGCAGCACCCCGTCGCTGTGACCGCGGTCGTCGGAGCGGAGGAGGGGCGCGCCCGCCCGCGGCGTCGAGGGGCTACTCCAGCGGCTTCCGCATCCGGAAGT
Source organism: Rathayibacter sp. VKM Ac-2759 (assembly GCF_009834225.1). Taxonomy (NCBI): domain Bacteria; kingdom Bacillati; phylum Actinomycetota; class Actinomycetes; order Micrococcales; family Microbacteriaceae; genus Rathayibacter; species Rathayibacter sp. VKM Ac-2759. The sequence goes on along the minus strand of NZ_CP047176.1, from coordinate 3,705,092 downwards.
TCGTCAGCGCGACGCCCGCGCGCACGGGGTGCTGCTCGGCGACGACCGTGAATCCGCGGCTCTCGAAGAACGGCCGCGCGGTGATGCTCACGTCGGCCGACAGCTCGGCGGCACCCGATCGCCGCGCGAGGTCCTCCGCGTGCGCGAGGAGGCGGGTGGCCACTCCGCGGCGGAGGAACCGCGGCGAGACGAACATCATGTCGATGAAGCCGGACGGAGCGACATCCGAGAAGCCGGCCACGGCGCCTCCGCTCTCGATCAGGAAGGCGCGACGGGCCGCCATCGCGGCGTGCCAGGCGGGGAGCGGGCGGTCGTCGGCGCGCGCCCACGCGCTGATCTGCTCGGGGGAGTAGTCGGCCGCGGCGGTCCCGGTCACCGCGGCGAGGAACACCTCGAGCGTCGCGGCGGCATCGGACGGCCGGTACTCGCGCAGGATCTCCACCGGGTCATCCTCCCAGCACGCACAGGAGCGCCCGCCGTCACGATCGTGACGACGGGCGCTCCTCAGACACTGCCGCGCGTCAGAGCGTCTGCGCGAACGGGTCGAAGTCGACCGGAACGGCCGGCACGGTCGGCACGGTGCTGCCGAGGGCGACGAACTCGCCGGTCTCGGCCGACTCCTGCGCCGAGAGCATGACGTCGAGCACGTGGTACGCGAGCTCGCCGGTGGCCACGTGCGGGCGGTCCTCCGCGATGGCGCGGACCATGTCGAGCAGGCCGAGGCCGCGGCCGACGACCGTGCCCTCCTGCTCGATCTCGGTCCACTCCTGCTCGCCCCAGTCGCCGTCGGCGATCGAGGTGCGGGCCTTCACGTAGGCGGTGCGGCCCTCGAACTGGTTCGGGTCGGGGATGACGATCGACCCCTCCGTGCCGTGGATCTCGAAGACGCCGTGGCGCTCGAGCGCGGAGTCGAAGCTGAGCAGGCTCGACGCCTGCTGGCCGGCCGCGAACGAGGTCAGCACCTGCAGCGAGGTGGGCACCTCGACGGGGAACGTCGACCCGGCGTCCGGGCCGGAGCGGATGACCCGCTCCTCGAGCTTCTTGCGGCCCAGGGCCGCGACCTTCTCGACCGGGCCGAACAGGCTGACGAGCCCGGTGAAGTAGTACGGACCCATGTCGAGCAGCGGGCCGGCACCCTCCGCGAAGAGGAACGCCGGGCTCGGGTGCCAGAGGTCGGGCCCGACCGTCTGGAAGACGGTGGACGCGAACATCGGCTCGCCGATGATCCCCTCGGCGATCGCGCGCTTGGCCGACTGGAACCCCGGGCCCAGCACGGTGTCGGGCGCCGAGCCCACGCGCAGCCCCTTCGCGGCGGCGTCCTCGAGCAGCTGCGCCGCTCCGACGCGGTCGAGGCCGAGCGGCTTCTCGCTCCAGACGTGCTTGCCCGCGGCGATCGCGGCGGCGGAGACCTCGATGTGCGCGGCGGGGATCGTCAGGTTGACGACGACCTGCACGCCGGGGTGGGCGAGGACGTCCTCGGCGGAGCCCCAGGCGGGGACGCCGTGCTTCTCGGCCTGGCTCTTCGCCCGGTCCGTCAGCAGGTCGCCGACGATGACGACCTCCACGTCCGGGAACGACTTGAGGTTCTCGAGGTAGGTGTCGCTGATGACGCCGACGCCGATGACGCCGATTCCGACGGGGCCGCTCATGCCGCGTACCCGCCCTTCACGAGGAAGTCGTAGCTCGCCTGGATGTCGGCGAAGACGTCGCCGGGGGCGTTGTCGTACTCGATGACGGCGTACTTGATCGCGCCCTCGCCGGCCGCGAGCGCCGCGACCAGCGGCACGTCGCCCTCGCCGGGGCGGCGCTGGTCGAGGGTGTCCGATCCGAACGCGGCGGCGCCGGGGGCGAAGGGGTTCTCGGCCGGAGCGACGCCGTCCTTGACGTGCACGGCGACCAGGCGCTTGCCGAGCCGCGAGACCAGTGCGGCGCCGTCCTGGCCGCCCGTGAGCGCCCAGAACAGGTCGAGCTCGATCTCGACGCGCTCGTCGGTGGTCGCGACGAAGCGCTCGTAGGCGGTCTGCCCGTCGAAGGAGGCGAGGAACTCCTGCGCGTGGTTGTGGTAGCCGACCGTGAGGCCGAAGGTCGCGGCGATCTCGGCGGCCTTGTTGAGGCGGTCGGCGATGTCGGCGACGCCGTCCTCGGTCAGCCAGCGCTCGGCCGGGACGAAGGGGTCGATGACGGTGGTGATGCCGATCTGGGCGGCCGCCTCGAAGACGACCTCCGGAGCGGGCGTGGGGATGGAGCCGTCGGGGGTCCACAGCTCGTCGGAGAGCAGCGGAGCGTGACCGGTCGGCGAGGCCAGGCCGCTCGCGTCGAGGGCGGCGCGGATCTCGGCCGGGCGGCGCACGAAGTCGAACGCCTCGACGTTCTTCAGCCCGATGGCCGCGAGCTTGTCGAGCGACCCGTTCGGGTCCTCGGTGAATTCCTTGGCCAGCGTGTACAGCTGGACGGAGGCGGCGGGAAGGGTCATGGTCGATGTCGCTTTCGATCGGAGGAGGGTGGGAGAGGGAGCAGGAGGCCGGAGTCCGACCCGTCTGGTCTACCGGACTTTCTTGATCGGGAAGATGACGACCGCACCCACGATGGCCGCGACCGCGCAGACCGAGAACCAGAGGGCGTAGTTGTTGCCGGTCGGATCGCTGACGTAGACCAGGATGCCGCCGATCAGCGGAGCGATGGTCTGGGGGAGGGCGTTGGCGATGTTGAAGACGCCGAGGTCCTTGCCCGAGTCCTCGGGGTTCGGCAGCACGTCGACGACCAGCGCGAGGTCGACGCCCACGTAGATGCCGTACGCGATGCCGAGGATCGCCTCGAGGACGTAGAAGGCGCCGACGTCCTGGACGAAGATCAGGGCGAACGTGCCGACGGCGAAGAGCGCGGTCGAGCTCCAGACGAACACCTTGCGCCGGCCGATCCTGTCGGACAGCCAGCCCGCGAAGTAGCTCGCTCCGACCAGTCCGATCGTGTAGATGAACACGCTCGTCACGATCACCCCGGGGATGTCGGCCTCGGGGAGCTCGATGTGGTTGAGCAGGTAGAAGAAGCGGAACGTGGTGAAGCCGAAGCTGGCGAAGGTGATCAGGAAGCGCGACCACCACGCGAGCGCGTAGTCGGGGTGCTTCACGGGGCTGACCCAGAAGGTCTCCGCCCACTCGCGGAGCGTCGCGCGCGGCGGGCGGGAGGGCAGGCGGCGGTCGGGGAGGACCACGGCGAAGACGACCATCACGATGATCGCGAGGACGGAGGGGCCGACGAACATCAGGAACAGCTGGTCGGCGAACGCCTGGGCGACGTAGGTGCCGCCGAGGATGCCGACGTTCTGGGCGATGCCGATCGCGGCGGTGATCTTGCCGCGCTGGAACCGGGGCACCTGGTCGGCGATCGTCGCGATGAAGGGGGCGAGCGTCATGTTCGCACCGAGCTGCGCCAGCGACCAGCCGATGGTCGCGACGAGCAGGGTCGGGGCGAGGGCCATGATCGCGAAGGCGACGGTCATGATGACGGTGCCCGTCACGATCCAGACGCGTCGACGGCCGAGGCGGCTGGTCGTGCGGTCGGAGAGGCGGCCGAAGACCACGTTGGCGATCGTGGCGAAGAGGGCGCCGAATCCGCCGAGCACGGCGGCTGCTCCGGTCGCGCCGTTCTGCGCGATCTCGCCCGCGTCGACCAGCGACTGGATCTTGATGCCGATGCCGACGACCGCGGGGCCGAGCAGGGCGATGAAGAAGACGAGCTGCGCCGCGAGCAGCCAGAAGACGTAGGACCCCTTGGCCGGCTGTGTCGGCTCGAGGAAGCCCCGGCCCCGCACGGTCGCGGTCGAGGTGGTCATCCCCGAGGGCATCCCTGCGGCGGATCCGCTCGCTGTCGTCATGTCCGTGGTCCTCTCGTCATTGAGCGTCGGGCCGGAGTCTAAAACCGACCACCGTTCGGGATCGAGTATGCCCCCGACTCCCGGGAGCGGCAAGACGTGTCGCGCAAAAACCCTAGCGATGTAAGGTTTTCTCCGTCGAGGCAGGGACGCCCGACGGATCCGGAGGGGAACGATGACCCACGCAGACCAGCTCGACGCTCTCACGCTCGAGGAGAAGGCCTCGCTCACGAGCGGCGGCAGCTTCTGGGCGACGAAGCCCGTCGACCGACTCGGGATCCCCTCGGTCGTGCTGACCGACGGCCCCCACGGCGTGCGGCTGCAGCGGCAGGGCGGCGACCACCTCGGGCTCGCCGACAGCGTGCCCGCGACGTGCTTCCCTCCGGCGGTCGCGCTCGGATCGAGCTGGGACGTCGACCTCGTCCGCCGCGTCGGCGTCGCGCTCGGCGAGGAGGCGAAGGCGGAGGGAGTCGGCGTCCTCCTCGGCCCCGGCATCAACATCAAGCGCTCCCCACTCTGCGGCCGCAACTTCGAGTACTTCTCGGAGGACCCGCTGGTGAGCGGTGTGATGGGCTCGGCCCTGGTCGGCGGTCTGCAGAGCCAGGGAGTCGGAGCGTCGCTGAAGCACTTCGCCGCCAACAACCAGGAGACGGATCGGCTGCGCGTCAGCGCCGACGTCGACGAGCGCCCGCTGCGCGAGATCTACCTGCGCGCGTTCCAGCGGGTCGTCACCGAGCAGCAGCCGTGGACGGTCATGTGCTCGTACAACCGCATCAACGGCGTCTACGCCTCCGAGGACCCGTGGCTGCTGACGAGCGTCCTCCGCGACGAGTGGGGCTTCGAGGGGCTCGTGATGTCGGACTGGGGCGCGGTGAACGACCGTGTCGCCGGCGTCGCGGCGGGACTCGACCTCGAGATGCCCTCGAGCGGCGGGCGGACCGACGCTCAGCTCGTCGCCGCCGTCGCCGCGGGCGAGCTCGACGAGGAGCACGTGAGCACCGCCGCGCGCCGCTCGCTCGCGCTCCTCGACAGGATCGCGGAGCAGGCCGATCCCGACGCCTCCTACGACGCCGACGCGCACCACGCCCTCGCCCGCGAGGCGGCCTCGCGCAGCATCGTGCTGCTGCAGAACGGGGGCGGCCTGCTGCCGCTGGACCCGGCCCGGAGCATCGCCGTGATCGGCGAGTTCGCCCGGACTCCGCGCTACCAGGGCGCCGGCAGCTCGCTCATCAACCCGACCCGCCTCGACACCGCGCTCGACGAGCTGCGCCGCACGGTCGACGCCGCCTTCGCCCCCGGATTCACGCTGGACGGCTCCGGTGACGCCGCGGCCCTCCGCGACGAGGCCGTCGCCGCCGCCCGGGGCGCCGACGTCGTCGTGCTCTTCCTCGGCCTGCCCGCCGCGGAGGAGTCGGAGGGCTTCGACCGCGAGCACCTGGAGCTGCCGGTCGAGCAGACCCTCTTGCTCGACGCCGTGATCTCGGCGAACCCGGATGTGGTCGTCGTGCTCTCGAACGGCGGAGTCGTGCGCACCTCGGGCTGGCAGGACCGCGTCCCCGCGATCGTCGAGGGCTGGCTCCTCGGCCAGGCCGGAGGCGGCGCCCTCGCCGACGTGCTGACCGGTGCGGTGAACCCCTCGGGCCGCCTCACCGAGACGATCCCGCTGCGCCTCGAGGACAGCCCGTCGCACCCCGGCTTCCCCGGCGCCTTCGGGCACGTGCGCTACGGCGAGGACGTCTTCGTCGGGTACCGCGGCTTCGACGCGCGCGCCCTCGAGGTCGCCTTCCCCTTCGGGCACGGGCTCTCGTACACCGACTTCTCGTACCGCGGCCTCTCGGTGGAGGTCGTCGACGGCGGCCTGCGGCTCCGGGTCGATGTCGAGAACACGGGGGAGCGCGACGGCCGCGAGGTCGTCCAGGTCTACACCGGGCTCCCCGGCTCGGCGGTGCCCCGCGCGATCAGGGCGCTGACCGCGTTCGCGGTGGTCGAGATCGCAGCCGGAGAGACGGCGACGGTCGCGATCGACGTCCCCCGCGACGACCTGGCCTACTTCCACCCCGCAGCGGGAGCGTGGACCGTCGAGGGCGGCGACTACCGGATCGAGGTCGGCGCCTCCAGCCGCGACCTCCGGGTGTCGACGACGGTGGCGGTCGCCGGCGACGAGCTCGCGCTCGCGCTGACCGAGGAGTCGACCGTGGCGGAGTGGCTCGAGCACCCGCGCGCCGGGTCGCTGCTGCGCGGCGCGTTCGCCTCGGGAGACGGTGCCTTCTCGGCGATGTTCTCGGACCCCGAGATGCTGCGGATGCTCGGATCGATGCCGCTCCGCCGCATCGCCGCGTTCCCCGGCAGCCCGCTGGACGAGGAGGCGCTCGCCGGACTGGTCGCGGCGGCGCGCGACTGATCCCGTGCGCGCCGCCTCGTTGATCGAGCGGCCCGCGCAGCCCCGGTCAGTCGAGCGTGAAGGCGTTGCCGTTGATCAGGAGCGTGTCGGGCTCGGTGTCGATGGTGCTGCTCTCGACCCGGTCGGCGGGGGAGGCGTGGGCCGGAGCGGCCACGCCCGAGGTGAGCAGCAGTCCGCAGGCGAGAGCGGTGATCGTCGTGGTCCGGTTCATCGGCGTCGTCCTTGGCGTCGTGGTGAGGGGGCCGCGCTCCCGAGATGACGGTGCGCGTGTCCCTCGAGACTAGGCGTCGGATCCCCTCCGCCTCCTGGGGCGTCCCTGTGATCCGGCCCAGAACCCCCCCCCCGGCGGGCTCACCCCCTGGCGCGCTGCCGCCAGACGGCAGCCGTGACCACGCCGGCGCACACGAGTGCGACCGCGACCACCGCCGCTCCGACCCCGAACGGTTCCGCGAGCAGCGGCGTCGCGAGCACGGCGCCGACGGCGGGCAGCACGAGCGGCGCCCGGAGCGGCTGCTGCTCGCCGAGCGGCACGTGCACCGCCCAGAGCAGCAGCAGGTAGGCCGCGACCGGGACCGCCACGGCCGCCCCCACCATCGCGTCGGCCGCCTCGAGGTGCCCGGCTGTCGCCGCGACGGACGCCTCGAGCCCGGAGCCGAGCGCGGCCAGTGCCGCGAAGACCGCGAAGTGCGCGTAGCCCCACAGGTACGAGAGGCCCCTCCGGCGCTCGAGGAGCTCGCCCGAGGGGTGCAGGTAGGAGAGCCACCAGAGCGCGAAGACGATGACCAGTGCGCAGGCCGACACGAGGACGAGCGAGGCGCTGACGCCCGCCTCCGACAGGGCGCGCTGCACGCCGGTCACCGCCGCGAGCACGCCCTCGCCGAGCAGGATGATCGTGAACAGCCCGTACCGCTCGGCGATGTGGTGCGGGTGCCAGCTCGGATCGCCCGCGCGCACCGACCAGAGCGGCACGCTCAGCTCGAGCGCGGCGAGCACGACGAAGCTCACCGTCGCGAGGTCGGGCGGCAGCAGGAGCCGCAGCAGCCAGCCGACCTGCACGACCGAGAAGCCGACCGCGCTGCGCAGGGCCGCGACGCGGTGCTCCGGAGTCGACACCGCGACGCGGATCCACTGGGTCACCAGCGCGAACCGCATGATCGCGTAGCCGATCGTGATGGCGGTGAGGTCGCCCTCCTCGAACGCGGCCGGGACTCCCGCGGCGAGCACGAGCACACCGCCCATCTGGGCCATCGTCAGCAGGCGGTAGGGAACGTCGTCGGTGTCGTAGCCGGAGGCGAACCAGGTGAAGTTCATCCACGCCCACCAGATCGCGAAGAAGACCATCGCGAACGGGCCGATGGTCTCGCCCAGGTGGCCCTCCTCGGTGGCGTGCGCGAGCTGCGTGACGATCTGCGCGATCGCGACGACGAACGTGAGGTCGACGAGCAGCTCGAGGGGGGACGACACCCGGTGCGGCTCGTCGATCGCGCGCGGCCGCATCCGGACGCGGAGGGGGTGCGCGCTGCTCACGCGGTCACGGCGGCGGGTCGGCTCGTCTGCATGCCGCCCATCCTGCCCCTCGGGCGCCCGCGTCGAGCCTCCACGAGCGTCGAACCTCCAGGAGTTGTCGCACTCGAGGGTCGAGCGCGACAACTCCTGCGTTCTCGACCGGCGCGCGGAGTCGACGGGAGGCCGGTGCTCAGGCGGGCGTCGCGAGCACGCGCACGTCCCACGGCCCGAGCTCGAGCACCGCTCCGGCCGGCAGGGCCTCTCCCGAGAGCACGTCCGACGCGCCGCCCGGCAGCGTGAACGTCGACGGCTCCCACGACCAGTTGTGCACGAAGCGGATGCGCTCGCCGTGGCGGTTCGTCGCGCTCGTCACCGTCTGCGACGCCGAGTCGCGGCGCCAGAGCGACGGCTCCTGCACCGCCCACTCCATCAGCGCCCGCGCGAGCGCGAGATCCGGGACCGTCCCCACGTAGGTGACCCGCCCCGCCCCGTGCTCCCGCGTCGTCACGGCGGGGAAGCGGCCGTAGTGCGGGTGCTCGTAGCGCACCAGCACCGTCGCGTCGTCGACCTGCACCCCGTCGGCCCACAGCGTCGCGCGAGCGCCCTGCGGCAGCGGGAACCCCGCCTCCGCGACGACCGGAAGCGGCACCGCCAGGTTCGCGAACTCGTCGTAGTGGATGCCCGCGGCGACGTCGAGGAACGCGGGCTTGCGCTGCAGGCGCGCCCGCGCCTCCTCGTCCTCGTAACCGGTGCGCACCCCCACGATCAGGTGCCCGCCCGCCGCCGCGTACGCCTCGAGCCACTGCAGCTCGGCGTCGGTCGCGATCGTGAACGCCGCCGCGACGAGCACCGGATGCGCAGCGGCGAACTCCTCCGGAGTGGTCAGCTGCGACGGGTGCACGGTCCGCGCGGAGAGCCCCGCGTCGAACGCGCCGCGCGCGAACGCGTCGAACGCGGTCTGGAACGAGCGCGCCGACGCCACCGGGACCCCGCGGGAGTCGGCGGTGCCGTGCGCCGAGTCGCTGAACGCCGGGTACTCCTCCAGCGCCCACTTGCTCTCGTTCGAGAACAGCAGCGCCACGTCGGAGTCGGGCACCAGCTCGGTCACCCGGTCGCCGGCCGCCGCGAAGTCGGCCCCGAGCGCCGCGATCTGCTCGTAGACGCGGCCGGGCTCCTGTGAGTGCGGCAGGATGCCTCCCCAGTACGTCTCGGCGCCGTGGTGCAGCGTGTGCCAGTGCCAGTACTCGATCATCGTGGCGCCCCTCGAGACCAGCGCCCAGGCGGCCTGGCGCCACTGGCCGTCGAAGCCGGGCTCGTTCTGCCACGGCATGCCGATCGCCTGCGCGTCGGTCTCGGTCACCAGGAACGGCGCCTGCTTCGACCCGTACATGCGGTCGGCGGTGGCGTAGAGCGCCCAGGTGCCCGAGGTGGTCCAGTGCTGGTCGAACGGCCGGGCGTCGGGCAGCGCGAGTCCGTCCTGCATCCGGTAGTAGGGGTTGCCCGCGGTCACGTCGAGGTCGGCCGCGAGCACCTCGTCCTGCGCGGTCCTGCGCTCGTACGAGATGCAGGTGGTCACGAACTGGTCGTCGCGCCCGACCCTCGCCGTGATCTCGCGCACGATCGCGGCCTGCCAGCCGATGAAGTCCGTGGTGATCGACGCCTGGAACCGGCGCCACGCCAGGTCGTACTGCGGCTGCAGGTTCGCGTCGGGCGTCCAGAGGTCCGCCCAGGTCGACAGCCGGTGCGACCAGTAGGTGAGGCCCCACTCGTCGTTGAGGGCCTCGACGGAGCCGTACCGCGTCCGCAGGTGATCGACGAAGCGCTCGAAGACCTGCCGGTTGGCGAAGATCTCGTTGCCCGGCTCGTTGTCGACCTGGAACCCGATGACCGCCGGGTGCGCGGCGTAGCGCTCCACGATCCTCCGGACGACGCGCTCGGCGTGGAAGAGGAAGGCCGGGTGCGAGTAGTCGATCTCCTGCCGCGCGCCCCAGCCCATCGGCTGCCCGGTCGAGCGCTGCACGTTGATCTCGGGGGAGAGCCGCGCCAGCCACATCGGGGCCGCGTAGGTGGGCGTGCCGAGCACCACGGCGATCCCCTGCTCGTGCGCCGCGTCGAGCACCGGCTGCAGCCAGTCCAGCTCGAACACCCCGTTCTCGGGCTCCCAGGTCGACCACACCGACTCGCCGACGCGGATGACCGTGAAGCCCGCCGCCTTCATCAGCCGCAGGTCCTCGGCGAGGTCGCGGCTGCCCAGCCGGGAGGTCGGCTGGTACTCGTGGTAGTACGCCGCGCCGAAGAGGATGCGGTCGGTGAGGTGCTGCATGGTCGCCTTTCAGGCTTTCCGAGTGACAGAGGAGGTGAGGAGGAGGGCGTCAGCCCTTGACGGCGCCCGCGGTGAGCCCGTCGAGCAGCTGCTTGCGCAGCAGGAAGAAGACCAGGATGGTCGGCACCGAGGCCAGCACCGCGCCGGCCAGGACCAGGTCGTAGGAGCGGTTCTCGGAGGCGAAGAGGATGTTCAGCCCGAGCGGCAGCGTGTACTGCGACGAGTCCGAGAGCAGAACGAGCGGCCAGAGGAAGCTGTTGTAGCTCTGGAGGAAGCTCCACACGCCGAGCGCTCCGAGCGACGGGCGGAGCAGGGGCAGTACGACGCGCCAGAAGGTGCCGAACTCGGAGTTGCCGTCGATCCGGGCGGCCTCGATGATCTCGTCCGGGATCGACTGCACGATGAATTGCTGCATCATGAAGATCCCGAACGCCGGAGCCACCCACGGCACGATCAGCGCGAACCACGGGTTCGCGAGTCCCGCCTTCACGATCAGGATGAACAGCGGCACCAGGATCACGACGAACGGCACCGAGAGCGACGAGAACATGATCGTGAAGAGCACGCGCTTGCCTCGGAACGCGAACTTCGCGAATCCGTAGCCCGCCATGGCGCAGACGAACACCGAGACCAGCGTGGCGAGCAGCGCGGTGCCCACGCTCATGCCGAACCAGGCCCAGAACGGCTGGGTGGTCAGCAGGTTGACGTAGTTGTCGGTCGTCGCGGGGTTCGGGAGGAGCGACGGCGGGGTCGAGAAGATGTCGCCGCGGTCCTTGAACGAGCCGCTCAGCGCCCACAGCAGCGGGAAGACGAAGACCAGCAGCAGGGCGGAGAGGGTGACGTAGAGCAGCCCGCGGCGGGCGCGCTCGCCTCCGGAGGCCTTGCGCTGCTTCGCGGGGTGCCGGCGCTCAGATGCGTCGGCCGTGACGATTCCCGTGGTGGCGGTCATGAGGTTCTCCCGATGGCGAGGGCGCGGTTGAGGATCTGGCTGACGGCGAAGACGACCACGAAGAGCACGACTCCGGCCGCGGCGGCGTACCCGAACTGCTGGCGTTCGAACGCGGCGCGGTAGATGAACATCGAGACCGAGAGCGTCGCCTCTCCGGGCCCGCCCCGGGTGAGCAGGTAGGGCTCGTCGAAGAGCTGCGCGGCGCTGATGAAGGAGGTGACCACCACGAACGCGGTCACCGGCCGGATCGCGGGCAGGGTGACGTTGCGGAACTTGCCCAGCACTCCCGCCCCGTCGAGCTCGGCGGCCTCGTACAGCTCCGGCGGCACGGCCTGCAGCGCGGCGAGGAAGAAGATGGTGAGGTAGCCCACCGTGCGCCAGAGCAGCACGAAGCCGATCGCGACCTTCGCGAGGGTCGGGTCGCCGAGCCAGTCGATGTCGCCGACGCCGACGACCGCGCGGATCAGCGAGTTCAGCAGCCCGTAGCTGCGGTCGAAGATCAGGCTGTAGATCAGCGCGATGACGATCGGCGAGAGCACCATCGGGATGAAGAAGGTGAGTCGGAAGAGGTCGCGCGCCTTGAGCCCGCGGGCGTTGAGCCCCTGCGCGATCAGGAGCGAGCACGGCACGATCACGAAGACCGCGATGAGCGTGTAGATCAGCGTGTTGACCAGGGCGACGCCGAAGCTCGTGTCGCTGATCAGGTTCCCGTAGTTGGCCAGGCCCACGAACTCGGGCGAGCCGAGGCCGACCCACTCGGTGAGGCTGAGGAAGACCGCGGCCCCGACCGGCACGATCATGAAGAGGGCGTAGAGCACGTAGAACGGCGCGATGAAGAGGTAGGGAGCGCTGCCGCCCGAGGTGTTCAGGCGCTTGCGCTTCGTGGCGCGGGCGGCGTCGAGCGGGGAGCCGCCGCGTCCGTCCTGGGCCGAGGCGGGCGGGCCCGCGGTGGTGAGAGCCGACATCATCGATCCTTAGCTGCGGGCCTGGCCGCGGAAGTCCTCGGCCGCCGCGCGGAGCGCCTGCGCCGGGGAGAGGGTGCCCTTGTAGGCCTGGAGGAGGTAGCCCGACAGCACTGTCGTGAGGATCTGCTGGTCCTGGCTCTGGTACAGCGACGGGACCTCGTCGATGATCTCGCCGTAGACGTCGAAGAGGGCCTGGCCGCCGAAGTACTCGTCGGTGATGGTCGCGAGCTCGGGGTCGTCGAACACCGAGCGCAGGGTCGGGAGGTAGCCGAGGTCGCGGTACCGCTTCACCTGCTGCGCGGGGTCGAGGTAGGCGGCGAGGATCAGCTCGACCGCGGCGTCGCTGTTGGCCTTGTCCTTGATCGCCGCGAAGCCGGTGCCGCCGCCCACCGCCGTGCGACCGCCTCCGCCCTCGAACCTCGGGAGCGCCGCGACCCGCCAGAGGCCGGCCTGCTCGGGCACGTTCGGCTTGATGCCGTAGCTCGAGTACCAGGTGGGCATGTCGACCCCGAGGATCGTCGCGTCCTTGAGCCCGCTCTGCATGCTCGGGCCGTAGTAGTCGGCGACGGTGGTGAAGAAGCCCGAGGCGAGACCGTCGGCCGCGAACTTCAGCGTCTCCTCCGCCTCCGGGGTCTCGATGTCGAGCCGCCCCTCGCGATCGAAGAGCTGACCGCCGCGCTGCATCAGCAGCAGCTGGTAGCCCTGCACGACCTGCGGCAGATCGCTGCCGACCGAGAGTGCGCCGAACGAGACGCCCTCCCGCCGGCTGATCTCGCCGCCCACGCGGGCGAACTCCTCCCACGTCTCGAGGTCGGTGGGCACCCCGAGGCGCTCGAACTCGTCGGCGCGGTAGTAGTAGACGGCGAGCGGAGTGTCGGAGTCGAGCGCGTAGAGGCTGCCGTCCTTGCTGAACGCGTCGACCCGCGCGGCGATGAGGTCGTCGCGGTACGGCGTGGTGGCGTCCGTGAGGTCGACGAGCAGCTCGGAGGCGATGGTTCCGCGGAGCGTGCGCGCGAAGTTCGCGACCTCGATGCCGACGACGTCGGGGGTGCCGGAGCCGGCGACGGCCTGCGCGATCATCTTCGTCACGATGTCGGTCGCGCCGATCTTGGTGACGTCGAGGGAGTAGGCGAACGCGGTGCGCTCGTCGGCGAGCGCGAGGGCCTCGGTGAAGAACTGCACGTAGCCGTCGTCGTGGGTCCAGAACGAGAGGTCGACGGCTCCGCTCGTCAGCGCAGTCTGCGGGCCGGTGGTCGAGCACGCGGCGAGGAGGGAGGCGAGTGCCGCCGATCCGCCGGCCGCGGCGCCGAGGCGGAGCAGTCCGCGGCGCGAGAGCGCGGGGGAGAGGGGGTGCATGGGTACTCCTCGAAGAGGGGGCGGGGTCGCGGGAGGGCGCGCCGGAGGGACCGCGGTGGCGCGGTGGCCGGGTGCGGGAGGCGGGACGCCTCCGTGGGAGTGGCTCAGGGGACCATGGTCGGAGGGAGGGGTCGTACCGAGGCCCGCGCGCTGTTCGCCGGGCCCGAGGAGGCGCGGACGATCAGCTGCGCGGGGACGGAGCGGTGCCGGTCGGCGGGCGCGTGGCCCTCGAGCGTGCGGATCATGCGGTGCATGGCGATGCGGGTGACCTCGGCGAAGTCCTGCTTCACGGTGGTCAGGGGCGTGTGCAGGAACTCCGAGAGGGGGTCGTCGTCGAACCCCACGACGCTGATGTCGTCGGGGACCCGCAGTCCGGCGGCCTCGGCGGCGTGGATCGCACCCACCGCCATCTGGTCGTTGGCGGCGAAGACGGCGGTGACGTCGGGGCGGTGCAGGATCGAGGTCATCGCCTCGGCACCCGAGCGCGGGGTCCAGTCGCCGCTCAGCACGGGTGGTTCCGCGACGTCGGCGTCGGCGAGCGCGGCGCGCCAGCCGTCGATCCTGCGGCGGGTGGCCGACCAGGTGCTGGCGCCGGCGATGTGCCAGACGGTCTCGTGGCCGAGGGCGAGGAGGTGCTCGGTCGCACTGCGTGCGGCCCCGGCCTCGTCGGTGCCGACGACGAGCTCCTCCGGGCGGTGGTTCTCGCCCGGGTGGTCGAAGCTGAGCACGGTGACGCCGGCGGGGATCCGCAGCTGCGGATGACCGAAGTCGACGGGCTCCGAGAGGATGATGCCGTCCACGCCCTGGTCGAGCAGCGTGTCGACGGCCGTCTGCAGCTCGCTGCCGCTGTTCTCGAGCGTGCGGACGACGCTGAGGAAGTAGCCGGCGGCGCGGGAGGCGTGCTCGACGCCGTCGAGGATCGCCGACGGCCCGTAGAGCGACGTGCCCATGGTGACCATGCCGATCCTCCGGCTGCGCTGCGAGGCGAGCGTGCGGGCCGCGGCGTTGGGGCGGAAGCCGAGCGACCGGATCGCCGCGGTGACGCGGTCGGCGATGGCCGGGGAGACGTGCGCTTCGGCGTTGACGACGCGCGACACGGTCTTCTGGCTGACGCCGGCGACACGCGCGACGTCGGCCATCGAGACGCGCCGAGCGGCCGGGACGGGGGAGGCGGGGGTCTCGTCACGGGAGGCGTCCATGCGATCCAGCTCCTTCGCTCCGTGCGCGGTCCGCGCTCTTGACAGCGCAGTCAATGCACCGTGCAAGGAGTAGAACACGGATTGACAGCGCAGTCAACGCCGCGCCCCGCCGCGAGCCTCCAGGAGTTGTCGTACTCGAGGGTCGAGTGCGACAACTCCTGCGTTCTCGAGGCGACGTGTACCGTCGCACCCATGCAGTGGGGGCGCGCGTACTTCGCCGCGCAGGCCCTCGGTGGCGCCGCCTGGTGGATCGCCGTGGCGCTCTCGCCGCTCGTCCGCACCGCGACGCTCGGCTCGCTCGACCCGCTCCCGATCGCCGCGCTCGATCTCCCGCTGTTCGTCGGCGCCTCCGCCCTGGCCGCCGCCGGCCTGCGCTGGGCGGCCCGGCTCGCGACCGGCTGGACCCTCCTCGTCGCCCTCGCGCTCGCCGGCTACGCGACCGCCACCTCGGAGGCGGGCTGGGGCGTGCTCGCGATGCTCGCGGCGTCCGGCGGCTCGGTCGCCGCCCTCTGCCTCCTCCTGCTCGGCCGCATCCCGACCCGCTGGATCGCCTCCGGTCCCTTCGCGTTCCGGCTCGCGTCCTCCGGCCGCCGGCCGCTCGCCCACCTCGCCGCGACCCTCGCGCAGATCGTCGTGTTCTGGGGCGGCGCGCTCGCCGTCCTCCCCGTCGTGATCGCGGTCCTGGAGGCGCGCTGGGCCGTCGGGGTCCCGTTCCCGGCGGTCGCGTGGCCGGCCGGCCTGGCACTGCTGGTGCTCGCGAGTGCCCTCGGCCTCTGGTCGGCGCTGTCGATGTCGCTGCTCGGCGACGGCACGCCGCTCCCGACCGCCATGCCCAACCGGCTCGTCATCGCGGGCCCCTACCGCTGGGTCCGCAACCCGATGGCCGTCGCCGGCATCAGCCAGGGGATCGCGGTCGGCCTGATGCTGTCGTCGTGGCTGGTCGTGGTCTACGCACTGCTCGGTTCGCTGCTCTGGAACTACGCCGTCCGCCCGCTCGAGGAGGCCGACCTCGAGGCGCGCTTCGGCGATTCCTTCCGCCGCTACCGCGACCGCGTGCGCTGCTGGATCCCGCGGCGGCCGGCTCCGCGGGAGTAGGCGTGTTCGAGGGCTCGGCGCCGCGACCCTTCCTGTGATAGTGCGCTAACCCAGCAGCTCACGTTCGAAGATCGCGGTGGGTCTGCACTCCCTCGCGCAAGAAAAGTCCTGGTCAAGCCGTTCCAGGGCGAGATCGCGTGCCCTTTTGGTTCTGCTGTCCGGCCCTCCCGAACGCCACTCGACGCCCCTGGTGCGCCAGGTGATAGTGCGCTAACATCGCCACATCCACCCCACAACAAAGGAGTTGACGTGACTGAGCCGTACACCGTCGTTGCCCTCTCGCCTCTGCAGATCCCGATCGTCGAGCCGGAGGACGCGGTCCGCAACACGAAGCGCATCATCGGCTTCATGCGCACCGCTGTCGGCATGGCCTCGACCGAGGGCTACCCCGTGAAGCTCGTAGTGATCCCCGAGATGGCGATCCAGGGCATGCACATGGCGTTCAAGGCGGGCGACCGCGACGCCGAGAAGAAGTTCGCGCGCACCATCCCCGGCCCCGAGACCGACGAGCTCGCGAAGGCGGCCCGAGAGCTGAACACCTACATCGCCGGCGAGCTCTACCTCGTCGCCGACGACGACTTCCCCGGGCGCTACTTCAACGTCGCGTTCATGATCGACCCCTCGGGCGAGGTCGTGTACCGCCGTGCGAAGGCGACGAGCGACGGCTTCGAGGGCGGCACCCTCGGAACCACCAACCCGCACGACCTCTGGGACGAGTGGGTCGAGAAGAAGGGCGGCGGAGACGCGCTCGAGGCGATCTACCCCGTCGCCAAGACCCCCGACATCGGCAACATCGGCTACGTGATCTGCCACGAGGGCGCCTACCCCGAGATCGCCCGAGGCCTGGCCATGAACGGCGCCGAGGTCATCATCCGCGCGACGCTCATCGAGCCGCAGACGATGAACGGGATGTGGGAGGTGCAGAACCGCGCCCACGCGATGTTCAACAACGCCATCGTGGTCGCGCCGAACCTCGGCCCCGAGCTCGGCCCCGATGGCGTGCTCAACGATCTCTTCGGCGGCCAGTCGATGATCGTCGACCACAAGGGCAAGGTCATCGTCAAGCAGGAGGGACTGACGCCGGGCGACAGCTTCGTCAGCACCGTGATCGACATCGACGCCCTGCGCCGCGCCCGCCAGTCGAACGGTGTCTTCAACGGGTTCAAGGACCTCCGCACCGAGCAGTACGCGGCGATCTACGCGAAGCCCATCTACCCGAAGAACCAGTACCTCGACGCTCCGCCCGAGACCGGCTGGCTCGACCGCGAGCGCGCCACGCGCCAGCGGAACATCGACCTGCTCATCGAGCGCGGTGTGTTCACGGCGATCGACGTCCCCGCCGCGAGCGAGCTGCAGGCCGACGAGGAGACGCTGCAGCTGCAGGACTCGAACGTCTAGCTCTCCCGACCGCGGCGTACAGCCGCGCACCGACGCCCGGGCCGCCGCTCTCTCCGGCGGCCCGGGTACCACCCCCAGCACTCCCGATCACCCTCACAACGAAGTGGAAGGCACGATCATGCCCAGAAACACCCGTTCCCGCCGGCTGCTCGTCGGCACCACCCTCCTCGTCACCGCCGCCTTCGCACTCACCGGCTGCCGCGCCGGTACCGCCGCCTCCTCCGAGGACAAGGCGAGCGGCCAGGGCCTCGTCATCGGGTGGAGTCAGCGCGGCATCAGCGGCAGCGACTGGTGGAAGACCCTCGTCGAGGGCGGCCAGGCCGAGGCCGACAAGCTCGGCGCCACCATCCAGCTCCTCGACGCGAACGGCGACACGGTCCGTCAGAACTCCGACGTGCAGACCCTCGAGACCAAGAACGTCGACGTCGTCATCATGAACCCCAACGATCCGATCGGCGTGGGCCCGTCGGTCGCCTCCCTGGCCGACGCCGGGATCCCGCTCGTCACCGTCAACTCGAGCCTCGACGCCTCCCTCGTGCCCGACATGTTCTGCTACGTCGCCGAGGACCAGGAGTACACCGGTTCGCTCGCCGGCACAGAAGCGGCGAACCAGGCGCTCGAGCGCTTCGGTGACACGCCGGTCAAGATCGTCGGCATCGGCGGATTCCCGGGCGACGTGCTCAGCGACCTGCGCTTCAACGGCTTCAAGGAGGGCTTCGACGCCGTCATGGCCGAGCACCCCGACGTCGAGGTGACCTACCTCGACACGAAGTACGGCGAGTGGAAGCCCGACAAGGCGCTCGACCCGATCCGGGACGCGGCGACCGCGAACCCCGACCTCAACATCGTCTACAGCATGAGCGATGTCATGAACGGCGGCGTGATCCAGGGCCTGCAGCAGGCCGGCCTCTGGGGCCCCGACGTACTCCTGGCGAGCTACGACGGAGGCATGGTCTCGGTCAAGCAGATGGTCGACGACCCGACCGGTCCGCTGATCGCGACCGCCTCCAACCAGCCGTGGGACCAGGGAGCCGAGGCCGTGCGCATGGCGGTCGCCGCCTACAACGGCGACAGCGAAGCCTGCCCCGACAAGACGCTCTACATCGACACGACCGTCGTGACGCCGGCGAACGCCTCCGACTACTACATCGCCGAGGACACCTACGTGCGCGCCAAGGACGACGAATGAGCACCGCGCCGACCGCGGACGGCGCCGACGCCCGCGCCCTCGACGAGCGCCCGGTCGAGCTCGTCCTCGAGGGGATCACCAAGAGCTACCCCGGAGTCCAGGCTCTCAAGGGCGTCAGCTTCGCCGTGCGGCGCGGGAGCATCCACGCTCTCGCGGGGCAGAACGGCGCGGGCAAGTCGACGCTCGTCAAGATGATCTCCGGCGCCGAGACCCCCGACGCGGGAGCCATCACGCTCGACGGAGCCGCTCAGCGGTTCCGCGATCCTGCCGACGCGCAGGCCGCGGGCATCCACACCATCTATCAGGAGCTCAGCCTCGTGCCATCGCTGACGGTCGCCGAGAACATCTTCCTCGGACAGCTCCCGCTCACCGCGGGACGCGTCGACTGGGCCCGGATGAACGCGGAGGCGCGCACCGCTCTGGCGCGCGTCGGCTTCGACCTCGACGTCCGCCTGCCGGTCTCGAGCTTCTCGGTGGCCGAGCAGCAGGCCGTCGAGCTCGCGAAGGCGCTGCGCAAGAACGCGCGGGTGCTGCTGCTCGACGAGCCGACCTCGACCCTCCCCCGACCCGACGTGCTGAAGCTCTTCACGGTGCTGCGCAAGCTCGCCGCCGAGGGCGTGACGCTGATCTTCATCTCGCACCGGATGGACGAGGTCTACTCGCTCTGCGACTCGGTCACCGTGCTGCGGGACGGGGTCGCCGCCGCGAGCATGACGACGGCCGACAGCTCGCCCTCCGACGTCGTGACGGCGATGATCGGCAAGAGTCTCGAGGGCTCGATCGCCGACGCCGCCCTCCGTGGCGAGCGCAGCCCTCGGCTGGGGACGGGCGGAGGCGACGAGGTCCTCCTCGCGGTCTCCGGCCTCAGCGAGGAGGGCCGGGTCGAGGACGTCTCGTTCGAGCTCCGCCGAGGCGAGGTCCTCGGCATCGCGGGCCTCATCGGCAGCGGGCAGTCCGAGCTGGCGGGCCTGCTCGCGGGCGCCCGCAGGAAGACCTCGGGGCGGATGAGGGTCGCAGGAGAGAAGGTCTCCTTCTCCTCGCCGCGCGACGCCATCCGCCACGGCATCGGATTGCTGCCCCAGGACCGCAAGGCGCAGGGCTTCGTGCCCGACCTCGGCGTCGCCGCCAACATCACGCTGGCCAGCATGCCGATGTTCAGCCGCTTCTCGGTGATCGACACCCGGCGCGAGCGCCGGGTCGCCCTCGACATGATCGACCGGCTCGGGATGAAGGTCTCGGGCGTCAACCAGTCGATGAAGACGCTGAGCGGAGGCACGCAGCAGAAGGGCATCCTCGCCCGCTGGCTCGTGCGCTCCTCCTCTCTGCTCGTCTGCGACGAGCCCACCCGAGGTGTCGACGTCGGCGCGAAGGAGGACATGTACGAGCTCCTCCGCGCCTTCGCCGCCTCGGGCGGGACCGTGATCATCGCGAGCTCCGAGATCTCGGAGGCGATGATGTGCGACCGCGTCCTCGTCATGGCCGGCGGCCGCGTCGTCGCCGAGTTCGAGCACGACGACATCGACCCGCGCGGCACCGCGCTCCTCGAACGCCTCGCCTGACCGGCGACCCCACCTCCGGCGCTGCCGGGCTCCTCACGACTCAAGGACGAGACCACCATGCCCAAGAACACTCTCGAACGGCCGCCCGCTTCGCGGCGCCCGGACACCTCCTCCTTCGCGGCGGTGACCGGACGACCGACCTCCGCGGCCGGGTCGCTCGCCCGCCGCATCCTCCCCAAGAGCTACCTCGTGCTCGTGCTGGTCGCGATCATCATCGTGGGCTACTACGTGTCGGCCGACTTCCTCACTCTGCGCAACGCCGAGAACGTCGTCGCGGCCGCCTCGATCGTCGCGGTGCTCGCGGTGGGCCAGTTCTTCGTGGTCCTCACCGGCGGCATCGACCTCTCGGTCGGATCGACGCTCGCCCTCTCGACGGTGGTCGTCGCGCTCACCCTGCAGTCGGGGCTGTCGGCCGAGCTGTCGGCGGCGGTCACCCTGCTCTGCTGCGCGGCGGCCGGGCTCATCAACGGCCTGCTGATCGTGTGGCTGCGCATCCCGCCGTTCATCGCGACGCTCGCCATGATGAGCGCGATCAAGGGCTTCAGCTACATCATCCAGTCGACGAGCCTCATCCAGATCCTCGACGAGCGGTTCATCGACGAGTTCTCGCGCGCCGAGGTGCTCGGGGTGCGCAGCCCCGTCCTGATCTTCGTCGTCGTCGCGGTGCTCGCCGGCCTGATCGCCCGGTTCACGACGTTCGGCCGCTCCCTCTACGCGATCGGCGGCAATCCGGAGGCGGCCCGCCTCTCGGGCCTGCCCGTCGCGCGGAACCTGATCATCACCTACACGATGTCGGGTCTGCTCGCGGGTCTCGCCGGTCTGATCGCCGCCGCGCAGCTGCGGCAGGGGTCGTCGCTGATCGGAGTCGGCTACGAGCTCGACGCGATCGCCGCCGTCGTCGTCGGCGGAGCCTCGCTGATGGGAGGCAAGGGCGACCCGATCAGCGCCGTGATCGGGGTCTTCGTCCTCGCGACGATCATCAACATCATGAACCTCGTCGGCATCTCGTCGGAGCCTCAGCTGGTGATCAAGGGCGGTGTGATCATCATCGCGGTGTTCCTCTCCAGCGCCGGGGGAGTCGCGCGCATCGGCGCCTTCTTCGGCAAGCACGGTCCCCGACGCCGCGCCGCCCGAGCGAGCTGACCCGATGCCCAGGCCCGCGGAGGTACCCGGGAGCGGCCGCGGGGCCCGGATGGTCGACGTCGCACGCCTGGCCGGTGTGTCGCAGCAGACGGTCTCCCGCGTCGTCAACGGCTCCGACAACGTCGCTCCCGAGATCCGGGAGCGCGTGGAGCGGGCCATCGCCCAGCTGCGCTACCGCCGCAACCCCGCGGCAAGGGCGCTCGCCAGCCGCCGATCGATGAACATCGGGATCGTCAGCTTCGGGCTCGCCCAGTTCGGGCCGTCCGTCGCCCTCACCGGCATCGCCGACGAGGCCCGGCGCTCGGGCTACGCGACCAACCTCGTCACCCTTGGGGCCGTCGACCGCTCGAGCATGAGGGCGGCCCTCGACCACCTCGTCGCCGACCTGGTCGACGGGATCGTGGTCCTGGCGCCTCTGACCTCGGCGGTCCACGCGATCGAGGGGTTCGAGGCGGCGGTGCCGCTGGTCGCCTTCGAACCCGGAGGAACCCCCTCCGGAGCGACGGTCGTCACCGACGAGGTGGCGGGCGCGCGGCTGGCGACCGAGCACCTCCTCGGACTCGGGCACCGCACCGTGCACCACCTCGCGGGGCCGAGCGGCTGGCTGGCGACCGATGCCCGGGTCCGGGGCTGGACGACGGCGCTGAGCGCGGCCGGTCGGCCCCATCGCCCCACCCTCGTCGGCGACTGGTCCACCTGCTCGGGCTACCGCGCCGGACGCGAGCTGGCTGTCGACCCCGAGCTGACCGCGGTCTTCGCGGCCAACGACCAGATGGCGCTGGGCCTGCTCGCCGCCTTCGAGGACGCCGGCCTGCGCGTGCCGGGCGACGTCAGCGTCGTGGGCTTCGACGACATCCCCGAGGCGCGCTACTTCCGTCCCGGCCTGACGACGGTCCGCTTCGACTTCGAGGCAGTCGGCCGGCTGGCCGTCGACCGGATCCTCGCCCTCATGGGCTCCGACGACGCGGACCACGTCGTGATCCCGCCAGTCGGCGCCACCCTCGTGACCCGGCTCAGCGCCACCCCTCCATCAGCCTCACGGCACTCGACGAAGAGAGAGACGACCATGACCATCGACAGCACTGCAGCGAGCCTGCGCCCCTTCGGCCGGACCGGCCTCACGGTCTCGAGCATCTGCGTCGGCACGAGCGCCCTCGGCAGCTTCCCGGCCCAGTACGGCTACGAGGTGAGCGAGGAGGTCGCCGTCGCGACCGTCCGCCGGGTCTTCGAGGGCCCCTTCACCTTCATCGACACCTCCAACGAGTACGGCGGAGGCGACAGCGAGCGCCGCATCGGAGCCGCGATCCGCGAGAGCGGCGGCGTCCCCGACGGCGTCGTGATCGCGACGAAGGTCGACCCGCTGCCCGGCTCGACCGACTTCTCGGGAGACCGTGTGCGCCGCTCGGTCGAGGAGAGCCTCGAGCGCCTCGGCCTCGACACCCTCCCGCTCGTCTACCTGCACGACCCCGAGAAGATCAGCTTCAAGGAGGGCACCGCTCCCGGCGGACCGCTCGAGGCGCTGATCCGCCTGCGCGACGAAGGCGTCATCCGCTACCTCGGTGTCGCCGGCGGACCGATCGACCTCGAGCTGCAGTACCTGGCCACCGACGCCTTCGACGCCGTCATCAGCCACAACCGGTACACCCTCGTCGAGCAGACCGCGGTCCCGCTCCTCGAGGACGCCCACGCGCGCGGTGTCGCCTTCGTCAACGCGGCCCCGTTCGGCGGGGGGATGCTCGTGAAGGGCCCCCGCGCCGTCCCGCGCTACTGCTACGCCCCCGTGGGCGAGCGCACCCTCGCGCGCGTCCTCGAGATGGAGCGGCTCTGCGCCGACTTCGACGTCCCCCTGGCCGCCGCGGCGCTCCAGTTCTCGACGCGCGACCCGCGGGTCGCCTCGACGATCGTCGGCATGTCCGAGCCCGCCCGCATCGACCAGACCCTCGCCCTCACCGAGACCGCGATCCCCGACGAGCTCTGGGACGCGCTGCTCCCGCTCGCCGCGGTCGGCCGCGACGGCATCGAGAAGTGACCCTCAGGGTCCAGGAAGGAACACCGTGATGAGCACCATCAAGAACCCCGAGCCCGTCGACGTCGTCATCGTCGGGGCGGGAGCGGGCGGCGCGACCGCCGCCAAGGTCCTGACCGAGGCGGGCCTTCGGGTCGTCGGCCTCGAGCGAGGTCCGTGGCTGAAGCCCGAGCACGCCTCCGGCGACGAGCTGAAGTACCTCAACCGCAACTTCATCTGGCAGGACCCGAAGCTCAAGCCGCGCACCTATCGCCAGAACGAGAGCGAGGAGGCGGCCGTCACGAACTTCTCCGCCACCCCGCAGGTGGTCGGCGGCGGCACCACGCACTGGGGAGGGATGGTCCCCCGCATGACGGAGTCGGACTTCAAGCTCCGGTCGCTGCACGGCGACGTCGAGGGCGCGAGCCTCGTCGACTGGCCGATCACCTATGACGAGCTCGAGCCGTACTACACGCGGGTCGAGTGGGAGTTCGGCACGTCGGGCCTCGCCGGCGCGAACCGCTGGGAGGGCCGACGCTCGAAGGGCTACCCCACCAAGCCGTCGCCGCTCAGCCAGATCGGCCGCACGTTCGCCACGGCCATGGACAGGCTCGGGCACTCGACGTTCCCGATGCCGCAGGGCATGGTCACCGAGCCCTACCGCGGCCGTCAGCCGTTCAGCGAGAACGGGTTCTGGCAGCAGTACCCCGACCCGGGCACCGGCAAGTCGTCGACGCTGATCAACTTCATCCCCGACGCGATCGCCACCGGGCTCTACGACCTGCGCCCCGACTGCTACGTCAGCGAGATCCTGGTCGGCCCCGACGGCAGGGCGACCGGCGTGCGCTACCAGGACGAGGACGGCAACGAGTTCGTGCAGAAGGCGAACGCCGTGATCGTCGCGGGCGGCGGGATCGAGACGCCCCGACTCCTCCTGATGTCGAAGTCGGCGCAGTTCCCCGACGGGCTGGCCAACGGCAGCGGCCAGGTCGGTCGCAACGCCACGTTCCACCAGTACTCGTTCTCGGTCGGGCTCTTCGACCGCGAGGTGAGCGACCCGCTGTACGGCTGGGCCGGCCACTACATGAGCCTGTGCTCGTTCGACTTCTACGAGACCGATGCGAGCCGCGGCCACATCCTCGGCTCGCTGATCTTCCCGTCGATGATCGGCCACCCGGTGAACTGGAGCTTCCCGGGGCGCCCGAGCTGGGGCCAGGCGTCGAAGGACGCCGACCGCGAGCTCTTCAACCACTCGATGAAGATCGGCATCCTGCTGCACGACCTGCCCCGGGAGACCAACCGCGTCGACCTCGACCCGACGGTGAAGGACGCCTGGGGGCTCCCTGTCGCCCGCATCACGCACACCCCGCACCCCAACGACTTCGCGCAGGAGAAGTGGCAGGTCGCCAAGAACGGCGAGATCCTCGAGGCCGCGGGGGCCAAGAAGGTCGTGCCGGTGAACATGGAGCGGATCACCGGCAACACCTCGCACGAGCTCGGCACGGTGCGGATGGGCGACGACCCCGCCACCTCCGTCGTCGACAAGTGGTGCCGCTCGCACGAGGTGCCGAACCTCTACGTCTTCGACGCGAGCTTCTTCCCCACTGCGACGGGCATCAACCCGGCGCTCACGATCATGGCCAACGCCTGGCGCTGCAGCGACCGCATCATCGCGGTCGACTCCCGCGGCTGGTCGTCGGACGACTGATCAGACGAGACGAAGGAAAGGACGATCATCATGGGACAGGCAGAGTGGGTCACGGTACCGATCTCGACGCGCGACGTCGACGGGCCGCTGTTCTTCGAGCAGCACGAGTGGGACACGATCGAGGCCGCCACAGCGCGGATCATCCCGACGGACCACCACCCCGGCGCGCGCGAGGCGAAGGTGGTGCGCTTCATCGATCGGATGCTCTCGGGCACGGCGTTCGTGTTCCCCGCCGCGGACGGCATCGGCTGGCTCCGCATGGAGGGCCTCGAGGAGCAGGCGTGGCAGGAGCGGATCGACAGCCGGCGGGTCTTCTACCGTGAGGGCGTCGTCGAGCTCGACCGTCTGGCCGGTGAGCAGTACGGCGGCACGTTCGTCGAGCTGGACGACGACCAGCAGGACGCGGTGCTCGTCGCGCTCTCGCGGGAGGAGAAGCCGGTGCGGTTCCTCTTCGCGGAGTCGGACGGTCAGGGCAGCGGAGGAGCGCCGGCCGGCAACCAGCCGGTCAACGAGGACTTCCTCGAGTTCTTCCCCCTGCTGGTGCTGAACACCCGGCAGGGCTTCTACGGCGACCCGGTCTACGGCGGCAACGAGAACCGCGTCGGCTGGGCGGTCATCGGCTTCGACGGTCCTCCGACGCTGAAGGCGACGATGGACGGCAGCTACACCACGACGAAGTACATGGTGCCCGAGGCCGAGTGGCCCTACGAGCGCCACCCGGAGGTGCTGCGCTACCGGCGCCCCTGACAGGACCGGCGGTTCGGCTCGGGGCATAATTCAGCCATGGCCTCGACCGAACCGCCGACCCCTCCCCGCTGCAGCGGGATCGCCGGATGAGCCGGATGTCGTCGCGGTCCCAGGGGCCGCGGATGGTCGACGTCGCGGCGCTCGCCGGGGTCTCGCAGCAGACGGTCTCGCGCGTGATCAACGGCGCGCCGAACGTGTCGCCCGAGATCCGTGCGCGCACCGAGCAGGCCATCGCCCAGCTCCGCTACCGCCGCAACACCGCGGCGGCGGCCCTGGCGAGCAGCAAGACCATGAACATCGGAGTGGTCAGCTACTCCCTCTCGGTGCACGGGCCGTCGGTCGCGCTGTACGGGATCTCCGAGCAGGCCCGCCGGAACGGCTACTCGACGAGGCTGATCACGCTCGGCGACGTCGACCGGGCGAGCATCCGGCACGCGCTCGACGAGCTCACCGCCGACGAGGTCGACGGCATCATCGTCCTCGTCCCGCTCGTGAGCGCGGTCGAGACGCTCCGCGGGACGGACTCCACCATCCCCGTCATCTCCTTCGAGCAGGGATCCTCGCCCGGTCCGTCGAGCGTGTCGATCGACGAGGTGCACGGCGCGCAGCTCGCCGTCCGCCATCTGCTCGACCTCGGTCACCGGAGTGTCGCCCACGTGCGCGGGCCCGACGGCTGGATGGCCTCCGACGCGCGTGAGCGCGGCTGGGCGTCGGAGCTCGCTCGCGAGCGCCGGGTCCTCCGGCCCGCGGTCCGCACGGCGGACTGGAGCGTCGCCGAGGGCTACCGCGCAGGAGTCGAGCTCGCGGCCGATCCCGACGTCACCGCGGTCTTCGCCGCGAACGACCCCTTCGCGCTCGGCGTGATCAAGGCGTTCGACGACCACGGGATCAGCGTCCCGGGCGATCGGAGCGTCATCGGCTTCGACGACGTGCCCGAGGCCGGCTTCTACCGGCCGAGCCTGTCGACGGTGCACCTCGACTTCGCGCAGGTCGGCCAGCTCGCCGTCGACAGGGTCCTCGCCCTGATGCGGGGCGAGGAGGTGGGCGCGATTCCTCTGATCGCCCCGACCCTCGTCGTCCGGGGGAGCACCGCGCCCCCGCGCTGAGGTCAGGCCTCGTGGATCTCGATCGGCAGGCCGTCGGGGTCGCGGAGGAAGAACAGCGTCCGGCCCGTGTGCGGGTCCTCGCGCAGGGGCTCGCACTCGATCCCCGCCGCCACGAAGCGCTCGCGCACCGCCCGCGGATCGGACGCGGCGAACGCCAGGTGCCGCAGCCCGAGCGCCTCCGGATCGGAGACTCGATCGGGCGCGCGCGGGAAGGTGAACAGCTCGATCAGGTAGCTGCCGTTCAGACTGAGGTTCGCCATCCACGACCCTCGGTCGGCCCGGTGCACCTCGGAGTCGAGGCGGAAGCCGAGGACATCGAGATAGAACCGCTTCGAGCGCTCGTAGTCGCTGACGATGATCGCGAGGTGGTGGAGTCCGAGGAGATCGCTCATCCGCGGTCCTCCGATCCTCCGCCCGTCGAGCGGGCCGCGACCAGGCTAGCCGTCGCGCCCGTCAGTCGAAGCGCGCGCCCTCGGGCCGCGGCGGCAGCAGGAACAGGATGAGCAGGAACACCGCGCCCGCGATCGGGATGAAGAGCGCGAAGATCCACATGCCGCTGCGGTTCACGTCGTGCAGCCGCCGCCAGAGCAGCGCCAGCGAGGGGATCAGGGTGCCGAGCGCGAGGACTCCCGCGAGCACCGCCACCCACGGCGTCTCGAACTGCGCGTTCCCCGAGCGGAACGGCGTGAACGAGAGCTCCAGCCCCGAGACCGAGCCGTCGAGCGCGCGGAGGGCGAGATTCAGCAGGATCCCCGCGAGGATGATCCACCAGTACTCGGCGCGGCTCGCCCGGCCGCGGAAGGTCGCGTACTTCGTGAAGAAGCGTCGCACCGCCTCGAGCGGAGGGGCGCCGTAGTAGGGCTGAGTGATCGGAGGCATTCCGCCACGCTATCCGCCACCTGTGGCCGAGGTCATCGGTCGGGGGGAGGAGCCGCCTACGCCGCGACGCTCTCCCGCACCGCGCGCGCCGCCCGCGCCTCGATCACCAGGCTCACCACGAGCCCGATCGCCACGATCACGATCGCCACCCACGGCAGCACCTCGAGCCCCGCGACGTCGATCGCCACACCGCCGACGATCGCGCCGCCGCCGATGCCGATGTTGAACGCCGTCGTCTGCAGCGCCGCCGCGAGACTGCGCAGCTGGAACGACGACGTCCTCAGCATCCGCGTCTGCAGCATCGCCGGGATGCCGCCGAACGCGATGTTCCAGACCACCGCCGCCGCGACGACCAGCGCCGTCGCCTGGGCTCCGGCGGCCGCGGCCAGCCCGGCCAGTGCGAGGACGACCGCCACCGCCGCGATGATGAACCCGACGCGCGGGAAGCGGTCGGTCGCGAAGCCGGCGAGCACGAGGCCGACCGCCCCCGCGCCTCCGAACGCGAAGAGCACCAGCGGGATGCTGTCGGGCGAGAACGAGGCGTTCTCGAGCCACGGCGTGATGTAGGTCGAGAGGGTGTTCTGCCCGATCAGCACGAGCAGGATCACCAGGCACACCCCGAGGATGCGCGGCAGCGAGCGGTCCTTGCGCGCCGGCAGCCGGATCTCCCCGGTCTTCACCGGGATGCGGTGGTCGACGGCGGGCAGGAACTTCACGACCACCAGCGCGAGCACGAGCACGATCCCGCCCAGGATCGCGAAGGTCGGCCGCCAGCCGAAGGCGTGGCCGAGCGCGGTGCCGACCGGAACGCCGAGTACGAACGCCGCGGAGCCTCCGCCCGCCGTGATCGCGGTCGCCCGGCCGAGCTGCTCGGGCGCGACGAGGTGCGCGGAGTAGGCGGCGACGACCGCCCAGAAGAGCCCGTGCGCCAGCCCGCCGAGGATCCGCGCGCCCACCAGAAGCCCGAACGTCGGCGCCAGTGCGGCGAGCACGTTCGCGAGCGCGATGGTGCAGAGCGCGACCAGCACGAGGCTCTTGCGCGAGTAGCGCTGGGTGACGAGGGTCAGCGGAGTCGTCGCGACGACCACGGTCGCCGCGAAGATCGTCACGAGCTGGCCGGTCAGCGAGATGCTGACGCCGAGATCGCGCGACATGTCGGGGATGAGACCGGTCGGCAGGAACTCGCTCGTGACCGAGACGAAGATGGCGCCGGCGAGGGTGAGCAGGCCGATCCAGGGGAAGCGGGGGTTCTGAGGGGTGTTCACGGTGTCCAGAGGGGTGGAGGGGAGACGACCCTCCAGCTTCGCACGAGCGAGCGCCGCATGGGCCCGGCGGGACGGAGAACCCTCGCCTGCGGCGTCGCTACCCGGCGGGACCATCGTCCCTCCCCGGAGAGCGGCGCGGGACGAGAGTGAGCGTGCGGGCGCGACGAAGCGCGCGCCGCGCGACGGCGGCCGCCGCGCGGATCTGCGAGGGAAGCGGGCACTGCCATGTTCGACACGAGCGATTTCTGGACGATCCTCTGGGGATTCTTCTGGGTCTTCGCCTTCATCGCCTATCTGTCCGCGCTCTTCTCGGTGATCACCGACCTGTTCCGCGACCACCAGCTCAGCGGGGGCTGGAAGGCGCTGTGGGTGCTCTTCCTCGTCTTCGTCCCGTTCCTCACCGTCCTCGTCTACCTGATCGCCCGCGGCCGCGGCATGCAGGAGCGCGCCGAGCGCGCGACCCGGCAGATGCAGGCCGTGGTCGACGACTACCGCCGCGCCGCGGTGCCCGCCTCGAGCGCGGCCGACGAGATCGCCAAGGCGAAGAGCCTCGCCGACGACGGCACGATCTCGGCCCAGGAGTTCGAGCAGCTGAAGTCCCGGGCGCTCGGCGCGTGAGCCAGATCGAGTGGACCCCGCAGGGTCCGGTGATCGAGCTGTCCGAGCTGAGCTGCTGGCACCTGCTGAAGGAGGCGTCGTTCGGGCGCCTCGCGGTCACGGTCGACGGTCGGCCCGACGTCTTCCCGATCGACTTCGTCGTCGAGGAGCGGACGATCCTGTTCCGCACCGCCGAGGGGACGAAGCTGCGCGCGCTGGAGGCCGATCCGCACGTCGCGCTCGAGTCCGACGAGCGCTCGGCGGAGGCGGCGTGGAGCGTCGTGCTGATCGGCGAGGCGGCGCCCGACCGGCGCGAGAGGGATCCGATCCGAGCCGCGCGATCACCGCTGCCCGAGTGGATCCCGATCGCCGACCACACCTACGTCCGGATCACGCCGACGTCGGTGCGCGGCCGGTCCTTCCAGCGCCACCTGACGAAGGCCGGGCGCCCGACCGCCTGAGCGCGGGACCATCGGCCCTGTCCCGCGCGGCGGCGAGCCGATCGACTGGTGTCCGGACGGGCACGGGAGGACATCGTGGCAGGCAGGATCGTCGTCGGTGCCCGGGGAGCCGCGAGGAGTCGCGGATGATCGGCTCCGCCCTCTCGGGGATGGCGGGCTGGCGCAGCGACCGGGGACGGCTGACCCTCTCCTCGATGCCGCTCCCCGAGCCCGTGGCCGACGAGCTGGTCGTGCGGGTGCGGGCCTGCGGCCTCTGCCGGACCGACCTGCACGTGATCGACCAGGAGCTGCCGGTCCACCGTCGGCGGGTCGTTCCCGGCCACCAGGTCGTCGGCGTGGTCGAGGAGGTCGGGGCCACCGCCACGGGCTACTCCCGCGGCGACGTCGTCGGGGTCGCCTGGCTGCGTCGCACCTGCGGGAGCTGTCGCTGGTGCCGCTCCGGACGCGAGAACCTGTGCCCCGGCTCGGTCTACACCGGGTGGGACGCCGACGGAGGCTTCGCCGAGTACGTCAGCGTCCCCGCGGCGTTCGCCTACCGGCTGCCCCGTGACGCCGACCCGGTCACCACCGCGCCACTGCTCTGCGCCGGCATCATCGGCTTCCGCGCCCTCGAGCGCGCGAATCTCCCGCCGGGCGGCCGGCTGGGCGTCTACGGCTTCGGCTCGAGCGCTCACATCACGGCGCAGCTGGCGATGGCGGCGGGGGCGGAGGTGTTCGTCATGACCCGCGGCGAGCACCACCGCGCGGCGGCGGCGGCGCTCGGCGTGGCCTACGTGGGAGGAGAGCGCGACGCTCCGCCGTGCCCGCTCGACTCCGCGATCGTCTTCGCCCCCTCCGGGCCGCTGCTGATGGCGGCGCTCGCCGCGACCGATCGCGGAGGCACCGTCGTCGCCGCGGGCATCCACCTCTCGGACATCCCGGCGATGGACTACCGGAACCACCTGTTCCAGGAGCGGGATCTGCGCAGCGTCGCCGCGAACACCCGTGCCGACGGCGACACGCTCCTGCGCCTCGCGGGCACGCTCCGGCTGACTCCGACGGTCACTCGCGTCCCGTTCCGGGAGCTCGAGCGCGGGATCGCCGAGCTGCGCTCCGCCGCCGTCGGCGGCACCCTCGTGCTCACCCTCTGACGGCACCTCGCTCACCGCGGAGGCGGGTCCTCCCGCCCCGGACCGCCCCGGGAGGACCTTCGGCCCCCGGCCCGCGGCGACGCGCGGGCAGTCTCGCGAACGAGGACATCCCGTCCCGGCCCCCTCGCAGCGAGCGGCGGCCACCCGCACCCAGCGAAGGATCACCGCATGAGAGCCGCCGTCGTCACCAGCTTCAGCGCACCCCTCCGGATCGAGGAGCGCGACGTCCCCGAGCCCGGCGCCGGAGAGGTCCTGGTCAGGCTCGAGACCTGCGGACTGTGCCACACCGACATCCACGCGGCGCACGGCGACTGGCCGGTGAAGCCCACGGTGCCGTTCGTGCCGGGCCACGAAGGCGTGGGGATCGTCGAGAAGCTCGGAGCGGGCGTCACGGAGCGCGCTGTCGGAGACCGGGTGTCGATCGCGTGGCTGGGGTACGCCTGCGGAGAGTGCCGGTTCTGCGTCGACGGCCGCGAGACCCTCTGCGAGCAGCAGCGCAACAGCGGCTACTCGGTCGACGGGGCCTTCGCGGAGTACGCCGTCGCGAGCGCGCGGTTCGTCGTGCCCGTTCCCGACGGGATCCCCGCCCTCGAGGCGTCACCCCTGACCTGCGCCGGCGTGACGACCTACAAGGCCCTGAAGCTGGCGCAGATCGTGCCCAGCGAGAAGGTCGCGGTCTTCGGCATCGGCGGCCTCGGCCACCTCGCGGTCCAGTACGCGCGCATCATGGGCGGCGAGGTCATCGCGGTCGACGTCGAGGCCCCCAAGCTCGACCTGGCGCGCGAGCTCGGAGCGGCGCACACGGTCGACGCCTCCGAGGTCGATCCCGTGACCGCCATCCAGGCCGTCGGGGGAGCCGACGTCGCCGTCGTCCTGGCGGCCTCGCCGCGGGTCTTCGAGCAGGCGTTCGCCTCGCTGAACCGCGGCGGCCGCCTCCTCTGCGTCGCACTGCCCGCCGAGGAGCACATGAGCATCTCGATCTTCGAGACCGTCCTGAAGGGGATCTCGGTGATCGGATCGATCGTCGGCACCCGTCAGGACCTCGTCGAGGTCTTCGCTCTGCACGCCGCAGGACGCACCCGGATCATCGCCGAGAAGCGCTCGCTCGAGCAGGTCAACGACGCGATCGACGAGGTCCTCTCGGGCCGCGTGCTCGCCCGGCTCGTCTTCGAGTACTGAGGACCGCCTCCGAGGGCGTGCCGGCCCCGTCGCCCGGTTCTAGCATCCGCGGGCCGTTCCGTAAACGGGTGGTCGGCGGGGGGTGTCCGGTCGTTGTCTGGAGGCATCGGCCCACCCGTCGGGCCGCGAGCCACGGAGTCGTCATGCCCGATCAGTCAGCACCCGATCAGTACGCGTTCACGAACCCCGCGACCCGGTACCCCGACGTCACCCCGCCCGTGCAGCAGCAGCCCGAGCCCGGTCTGCAGTCGAAGATGACGCCCGTGCCCGACCTCGGCGAGGAGAGCTACCGGGGCACCGGCCGCCTCGTGGGCCGTCGCGCGCTGATCACGGGTGCCGACTCCGGCATCGGAGCCGCGGTCGCCATCGCCTTCGCGCGCGAGGGCGCCGACATCGCCCTCTCCTACCTCCCCGAGGAGGAGGCGGATGCGCAGCACGTCGTCGAGCTGATCCGCGCCGCCGGGCGCACGGCGGTCCCGATCCCCGGCGACCTCACCGACGCGCAGTACTGCTCCGACCTCGTCGAGCAGGCCGTCGAGGGCCTCGGCGGACTCGACGCCGTCGTCAACATCGCCGGCAAGCAGATCTGGCAGGACGACATGCTCGAGCTCACCGACGAGCAGTTCGAGACGACCTTCAGGGTCAACGTCTTCGCACCGTTCCGCATCATCCGCGCCGCCCTCCCGCACCTGCCCGCGGGCTCCACCATCATCAACACGGCGTCGGCGGAGGCGCACGCGCCCGCCCCCGACCGCCTCGACTACGCCATGACCAAGGGCGCGATCAACAACCTCTCGAAGGGCATGGCGCAGCAGCTGGCCGCGAAGGGCATCCGCGTGAACGTGGTCGCCCCGGGCCCCACCTGGACCGTGCTGCAGGTCACCGGCGGAGTCGACCCCGAGAGCCTCCCCGACTTCGGCTCGAGCGAGGCCCCGATGGGCCGCGCCGCGCAGCCCGCCGAGCAGGCCCCCGCCTACGTGTTCCTCGCCTCCGCCGAGTCGAGCTACGTCATCGGCGAGACCCTCAACGTCAACGGAGGCATGGTCTCGCCGTAGCGGGCGGGCCTACTTCGCGACGGTCTTGCCGGCGCTCGTCTTGGCGAGCGTCGTGAAGCCGGCCTTCGTGCCCGTGACGGTCACCGTCACCGACTTCCCTGCGTCGGCCGACACCGTCTTGTAGGTCGCGGCCGTCGCGCCCGGGATCGCCACACCCGCGCGCTTCCACTGGTAGCTCAGGGCGACCGGCGCCGGGGTCCAGGTGCCCGGAACCGCCGTGAGGGTCTGCCCGACCTTCGCGGTTCCCGTGATCGTCGGGGTCGCTCCGGTGAGGACGCCGCCGGTGACCACCGCGGTGGCGGCGCTCGACTTGGTGACGGGCGTGTAGCCCGGCTTCGTCGAGGTGACGGAGACGGTGAGGGTCGATCCGGCGTCGGCGGCCTTGAGGACGTAGGTCTTCGCGGTGGCTCCCGAGACGACGACGCCGCTCCTCTTCCACTGGTAGGCGAGCGTGGTGCCCGCGTCCCAGGTGCCGGGGGTGGCGGTGAGGGTCGAGCCGACCTTCGTGGTGCCGGTGATCGTCGGGGTGGGCGCGAGGGTCTGCGCTGCAGCCTTGACCGTGACGGCGGCGCTCGTCTTCGTGACGGCGGTGTAGCCCGACTTCGAGCCGGTCACGCCGACGGTGATCGCGGCGCCGGAGTCGGCGGCGACGAGCGTGTAGGTCGCGGCGGTGGCTCCGCTGATCGCGGTGCCGTTGCGCTTCCACTGGTAGGCGAGGGCGACCGGCGAGGGCGTCCACGTTCCAGCGTTGGCGGTGAGCTTCTGGCCGACCGTCGCGGTGCCCGTGACGGTCGGCGTCGCCCCGGTGATGACGGCGCCGGCGGTGACCGGGCCGCTCGCGGAGGTGGACTTCGTGGCGGGGGAGTAGCCCGGCTTGGTGCTGGTGACCGAGACGGACACGATCGCGCCGACGTCCGTCGACCGGAGCACGTAGGTCTTCGCCGTGGCGCCCGAGATGTAGACGCCGTTGTTCTTCTTCCACTGGTAGGTGAGGGTCGTGCCCGAGTCCCACGTGCCGGGGTTCGCGGTGAGCGTGGAGCCGACGGTGAGGGATCCCGTGATGGTGGGGGTGGGCATCAGGGTCTGCAGGCCGGGAGTGACGGTCACCGGCGCGCTGGTCTTCGTGGCCGACGCGAGACCGGTCTTCGTTCCCGTGACGGAGACAGTGACCGCGGTGCCGGCATCGGCAGCGGTCAGGATGAAGGTCGGTGTGGTCGCTCCGACGATGGAGACGCCGTCACGCTTCCACTGGTAGTTGAGCGCGACCGGCGCGGGAGTCCACGTTCCGGGGACGGCCGAGAGGGTCTGCCCGACAGCGGGGTTGCCTGTGATGGTCGGAGTGGGGCCGCTCACGGACGTCGCGCCGGTGACGGTGGCGGTGGCGGCACTGGTCTTCGTGACCGGGGAGTAGCCCGGCTTGGCGGCCGTTACAGAAGCGGTGAGGGTCGCGCCGAGATCGGCGCTGGTGAGGACGTAGGAGGCACTCGTGGCTCCGGCGATGGTGGTCCCGCCGTTCCGCTTCCACTGGTAGGTGAGGGTGCTTCCGGTGTCCCAGCTCCCCGGCGTCACGGTCAGGGTCTGGCCCACGGTCGTCGATCCGCTGATCAGAGGGGTGGGGGTGGAGACGAGAAGCCCTTTCACGCTCGTGCCGGTCAGGGGTACGACGTGAGGGCTGCCGGGGGCGTCGTCCCTGACGGTCAACTCGGCCGATCGGGTGCCGTCCAGGGTCGGGATGAACCCGATCGGTGCGGTGCAGCTCGCGCCCGCTGGGATGGAGTTCGCGCAATCGCTCGCGCCGAGAGCGAAGTCGGCGGAGTCGGCGCCCGTCACCGCGAGGGAGGTGATCGCGAGCGGTGTGCTGCCGGGGTTGCTGATGGTGACGACCTGCGCGGCAGAGGACCTTCCCACCGCGGTGGAGGGGAACGCGAGTTGCGAGGGCGATGTCTGGATCTGAGGAGGGGCTCCGGTCCTGACGGTCACGGAGGCGCCTTCCCGCGTGACCTGGCCGACGGAAACGGTGACTCCGTCGTTCGATGTCCACGACTGCCCGGAGAGAAGAGTCGCGCTGGAGACGGAGATCCCGTCATCCGGTCGGACGTCGAGGAGGCTCGGGCCTGAGTTGGGGCTGCCGGAGGCGGTCCCCGTCGCGTGCACGATCACGCCTTCCGTCCCGAACCACGGAAGATTCGAGTCGTAGTCGACCGGTTGACGGTATTCGAGCCAGTAGTCCGTGCCGTCCTCGCGGCGGATCACCGCCGCGTGCGTGGTCCGTCCGTCGTCTGCCATGGGAACGAGCGTTGCCGTTCCTCCCTCGGTGAGATCCACCGTTCGTCCGTCGAGCCAGCCGAGGATCGTCTTCTGGGATGCGCTGAAATGACCCACCTTGCGTGAGTCGCCCATCGCATCAAAAGGATCGCCGTAGTCGCTCAGGACGCAGTCGCCGATCAGTCCGCCGTTGCTGCACATGTAGGAGTGGCTGTGCCACAACCCGTAGTTGTGTCCCTGCTCGTGGACCGTCACGCGACGATCCATGTAACCGTTCAACCAGGTGTTCGGGGCGCCGACAGTTCCCCACCCGGCATAGCCGGCGGCGTCGCCGGCGCAATTGGGGAAGTAGACGACGTAGTTGTCGTAAGCCGCGAGGTCGAAGCCCGCAGCTGCCGCAGCTTCTTTGGCCTGATTGAGGATCGGGTACCGGTCGGCGTAACACCCACTGGTCGGGCCGGTGATTTTCATCCAAGGCGTGACGTCGCCGGTCTGCCCGAGCGCGGAGTAGGAAGCGTCGCGATACCAGTTGTTGCTGTCGTCGTACATCTGCGATGCCGCCTGTTCGGGAGTCACCGAATCGGGTGCAGTCCAATTGACGAGCATGGTGAGGACGTGAGTGGTCCCCGAGGTGGGCAGCGCTCCGAGACTCTCAACACCGCGCGCGTTGTTCGCGGTGCCGAGCGGCGTGACGGTGAGAGCTGCGATCCGGTTGCCGGTCAGCAGACCCACGACTCGAGCCTGAATGTTGTTCAGGGTGATGGAGTCGTCGAGGTCGTAGGCGCGTTCGCCGACGAGGAGCACCTTCCGGTACTCATCCTCGAGAGGGGCCTTCGGAAGGTCGGAACCATCGAAGAGCTCGACGGGATCCACCGCGGTGGTCCGGATCGTGCCGGTCAGGTCGACTCTGATCCCCTGGCCGGCGGCCTGCGCGGGCAGTGCGTACAGAGTCGAGGCCAGAAGGACGAGCGCGGCGATCCACGCAGCGGCGACGACCCGCGAGCGGGCAGGGCGGGACAGCGGCATGGTGGGACTCCAGGGAGCGAGCGGCGGGTCGGGTGGCGGTGCTGCGCCTGCAGAGTCCGATCGCGAGACGTTCCGCGGCTATCGGGGGAGGGCAGCTCAGCGTGGTGGCTCTCACAGGGAACGCATAGGACCTGTTCGGGGGCATCGGCCGTCACGGTCGCGGTGACAGCGCCCGATCCGGATCGAATTCACGCCCATGACGAGGTGACCGCGGGCCGGCCCGCACTGCGCTCGCCTGCCCTTCGCCAGTAGAACTACCCATCCGAACGAACCCGACGGGTCACGGAGCAGGCGGGCCGCTCCCTCGAGGCGCCGGCGGGGTCGACGGGCCGACTCCGCGGGGGAGCACGAGTCGGACGGGTGCGTGTCGTTCCTCCACAGGTCTTCTTCGGGTGCGGGTTGTCCCGTTCCGGCCCTCGGGTCGCCCGGGTGTCGGTGGTCCCTGATTCAATATCGGTATGGCAGGAGCGGGTGTGGTGGAGGCGGCGGTGACGCCGCTCGAGGAGGTGCGCGAGGGCGCCGACGAGGTCGGCCGGCTCGCTCGGGAGGCGTCGCCGAGACTGCTCGCCTCCGACGTCCGACTCTACGAGGTGTATCGGGCGGCGCTGGCGATCCCGCTGTCGTTCGCGCGCGGCGGCCTGTCGGCGCGGGAGTCGAACCATCTGGTGGAGCGGTCGATCAGGGCGGAGCTGGCGGTCGGGTCGGGGGTGTCCGAGCGGGACGTGGCGCACGATCTGGAGCGCGCGCACCTGCTCGTGGAGGATCTCCCGGTGACGCGGGCGGCGCTCGCGGAGTCGCGGATGCGGTGGGAGGCCGGGAAGGTGATCTGCTCCGTCGCGGCGACCCTGCCGAAGGAGTCGCTCGCCGTGTTCGACGAGCGCGCGGCCGACGCGGCTGCGACGAGGACCCCGACGCAGCTGCGCCGTTTCCTGGCGCGGCTGCGGGAGGAGCTGCACGAGAAGCCCCTCGCCGAACGGCACACCCGAGCCAAGGAGGACCGGGCGGTGTGGCTGACGCCGGACGTCGA
Organism: Rathayibacter sp. VKM Ac-2759; assembly: GCF_009834225.1. NCBI lineage: Bacteria > Bacillati > Actinomycetota > Actinomycetes > Micrococcales > Microbacteriaceae > Rathayibacter > Rathayibacter sp. VKM Ac-2759. The sequence continues at coordinate 3,667,688 of NZ_CP047176.1, read as the reverse complement.
CGGGATGGCGACTCTCTCCGCGTATCTGCCGGCGCCGATCGCCGTCGGCGTCTACGACCGCCTCGACCGGATCGCCCGGACACTCCGCGACGGCTCTGCCGGGAGCGACGAGACCCGCACTCTCGCGCAGCTGCGCGCGGATGCCCTCGCCGATCTGCTCTGCGACGGCGACATCGCCGGGACGACGCCCCTCGGCGACGAGCGCGACGCCCCTGCGACCTTCGTGCCCGGCGTGCGCGCCGAGATCCGGCTGACCCTCGCGGCGAGCACCGCGGCCGGTCTCGATGACGCCCCTGCCGACCTCGACGGCTACGGACCCGTCCCCGCCGACCTCGCGCGCGACCTGGTCCGCGTCGGGGCGTCGTTCACGCGGATCCTCACCGACCCGGACACCGGGGCCGTCACCTCCGTCGGCCGCACCCACCGCCTCCCACCACCCCGGATGCGCCTGCGCCTGCAGCTGCGCGACCAGACCTGCCGCTTCCCCGGCTGCACCCGCCGAGCGTCCACGGCGGAGGCCGACCACACGATCGAATGGCGCCACGGCGGCCAGACCACCCTCGAGAACCTCGCCTCCCTCTGCACCGCGCACCACCACGTCCGCCACGGCGACCGTTGGACCTACCGCCTCCACCCCGACGGCACCACGGACTGGACCACCCCCACCGGCCGCCGCGTCACCACCCGACCCCCCGCCCTCCCCGGACGCCCACCCGCACCACCCCCACGGTTCGACGACGACCCGCCACCGTTCTGACGCGCCCGGCCGACCCGTCATCACTCGGCATCGGTGCCGATCGCGACCCCACCGGCGGTGCGACCGTCGCCGACGGAACACGACCGACACCTCGAACGACGGTGCCGGCGCCTCCGCGACGGTGCCGGCGCCTCCGCGACCGTGCCGCGGCTCCGCGACCGCACCCGTCGGCGCGCGCAGCCGCACCGTTCGGTCGACACCGCGACGCCGGATGCCGCCGCTGCGACGGCCGCCGCCGCCTCGGCCGCCCAACCGCGTCTCCACCACCGCGTTTCGCGCAACGCCGTCATGACGGGGACCTCCCCGTGTCTCTCAGGCATGGCTTCCACCCGCACGACACTCCTCGCCTTCGACTCCCGCGTGGCCGGCGCGCTCTTCGCCCGGGCGAGTCCCTCGAGGAGGAGGCACGACGTGCTCGCGATCGCCACCGCAGCGCTGGTCAACGAGCGCTACCTCGACCGCCGGTTCACGATCCCCGGCCTCAGCCGGGAGCTGCGGGTGCCGACGCTCATGCTGCGGCTGCGGTTCCGGCGCTTCTACGCGCTGCCCGTCGAGGAGCACCTCGCCTCGCGGCGCCTCGAGCTCGCGTGCATCCTCATGGAGAGGACGCCGCACAGCCCGGGCGCTCTCGAGGGCATCGCCCGCGCCTCCGGCTACCGCGGCGCCGCCGACCTCGACCGGGACTTCCTCCGCTACCGGCGCACTCCCGCCCTCGCGGCCTGGTTCCGGAGGGCCTCCCGCCCCGCGGTGGTCGAGGGGGCGACGGGGTCGTCACGGCCGAGATGAGACGATCCCCGCGCCGCTCTCCTGCTCACGGTCGCGGCCCTGCTCGTGCTGCTGATCGCCCCCTCCGCCTCGCAGCACACTGCATTCCTCCCGGTCTGAGACGGCACCGTCACCGGAGGCCGTCGAGGAGGCCGAGGTCCCGCGCGAGTGCGAGGCGGCCGGTGTTCAGGTCGGCGGCCACGTCGCGGACGCTCACGCCCGCGGTGAAGGCGCGGGCCCGCATGGCCAGCAGGGCGTCCGCCGGGCTCAGGCGCGTGAGCCTCGAGAGGGTGATCGCCGCGGTGTGGATGTCGCGGCGCGAGAGCAGCGGGTCCGCCCGGTCGCCGTCGTCGGTCATCCGGGCGATGAGGCGGTGGGCGACCACGAGCGTGAGCTCCTCGGCGAGGGCGGTCTGCTCGGGCCGGAACCGCACGGGGAGGCGGCTGTAGAGCGAGACGGCGCCGATGTCGAGGGCGCCGAAGCGGAGGGGCAGGGCCGTCGCGGTCGCGATCCCGTGCCTGCTCAGCGCCGCCTCGACGAACGGCCACCGGCGCCGGTCGTCGGAGTCGTCGCACTGCAGGACGACGGGCCGCCGGGTGCCGAAGGCCTCCCAGGCGGGGCCCTGACCGAGGTCGATCTGCGTCTCGTCGAGGGTCGCGGCGAGCATCGTGGTGACCGCCAGGGTCTCGACGGCGAACGGGTGCCCGAGGGAGGAGGCGGCGGCGCAGTCCACGGGCAGCAGGTCGACCAGCACCTCCAGGGCCGACTCGAGATCGGTGCCCGCCGGGGACGAGGAGGCGCTCATCTCGGCCGGCTGCTCCGCCGGAGACGAGCCTCGGACATGTCCTTCTCCCCCGGTGAGTGCGTGCGCGAGCGACGGTGCGCACGGTCAGCATGTTGAGGAGTCCTCACTCTGTCAACGACGGGCGAGGCCCCGCCTCAGCGCGCCAGGGCGGCCAGCTCGGCGCGGTTGCGGGCGCCGGCCTTGCGCAGCAGGTTCGAGACGTGGAACTTCGCGGTGTTCTCGCTGATGCCGAGGTCGTCGGCGATGCGGTGGTTGGAGGCGCCGAGCGTGATCAGGTGCAGGACCTCGCGCTCGCGGGCGCTCAGCTCGACCACGTCGAGGCCGTCGGGCTGGGCGGGCGGGTCGAGGGGGAGGCGGATCGACAGGGTCGACCCCCATCCGGCGGTCGAGGTGATCTCGAGCTCGCCGTCGAGTCCGCTCACGCGCTCGGCGATGGGGCGCAGCGCCTCGTCGCGGGCGGTCAGCTCGCCGCGGCCGTCGTCGCGGATCTCGATCAGCAGGTTCAGGCCGTCGCAGTCCCACTGGATGCGCACGCGGCGGGTCTCCTCCGACTCGACGGAGGCGAGCACCGCGCTCCGCACGATCGCCCGCGCCGCGTGGGCCACCTCGCCGGGCAGCGCCCGCCCGGTCGCCGGCGGCTCGACGAACTGCACGTCGAGGTCGCCGAAGCGCACCAGCGGCCGCAGGTCGCTCCGGAGGCGCGCGAAGGCTCCCACGACGGGCTCGAGCATCGCGCTGCGCTGCTCGTCGGTCGCGGTGCGCAGCTCGACCAGGGCGTTCGTCGCGATCTCGACCGCTTCGGCCCGGGCCGCGCGATCGTCCAGCCGTGGGGCGCGCAGCGCGGCCAGCACCGACTCGAGAGCGACCGCGTGCCGGTCGGCCTGCTCCGCGACGAGGCGGGCGTGCTCGAGCAGGACCGAGCGGGAGGCGGGTGTCGAGGTCATCCTGCGAACCTACCCGCCTCGCCTACCCGCCGTGACCCGAACCACCCGTTCGGGTAGGGGGTCCTGCTCGGACAGGTGGCGGCCCCGCCCGGGGCGGAGGCGCACGCTGAGGAGATGTCCGACGCCTCGACTCCGCCCGCCGATCCGACCACCGACCCCGCCCGCGCCCTCGCCGCGATCGTCGCCGAGGTCACCGCGGCCGCCGGTGCGCTCGAGGGCCTCGACGAGGTCGCGTCCCTGCTGAACGAGGCCGAGCGCGTCTTCGTGCACGGCGCCGGCCGATCGGGCCTCGCGTTGCGGATGACCGCGATGCGGCTGATGCACCTCGGGCTGCGCGTGCACGTGGTCGGCGATGCGACGACTCCGGCGATCGCCCCCGGCGACGTGCTCCTGACCGCGAGCGGCTCGGGCACCACGGGCGGCATCGTCCGTGCGGCGCAGTCGGCGGTCGACACCGGCGCCCGGGTGGCCGCGCTGACCACCGCCGGCGACTCCCCGCTCGCCGGGCTCGCCTCCGCCGTGGTCGTGGTGCCGGCCGCCGACAAGCTCGACCGCTCGGGGCGCGCCTCGGCGCAGTACTCCGGCGGCCTCTTCGAGCAGGTCGTCGTGCTCACGGGCGACGCGCTGTTCCACGCTCTGTGGAAGCGGAGCGGGGCCGGCGCCGACGAGCTCTGGCCGCGCCACTCCAATCTCGAATGACCCCCACCCCAACAGGAAGCAGAACCTCATGAAGCTCCAGTTCGCCATGGACACCCTCAGCACCGACGCCGCCCTCGAGCTCGCCGCCGCGGCCGCGCCGCACGTCGACATCCTCGAGCTCGGCACCCCCCTCATCAAGAGCGAGGGTCTCTCGGCCATCACCGCGATCAAGAAGGCGCACCCCGACAAGATCGTGTTCGCCGACCTCAAGACCATGGACGCCGGCGAGCTCGAGGCCGGCATGGCCTTCGAGGCCGGCGCCGACCTCGTCACCGTCCTCGGCGTCGCCGGCGACAGCACCGTCGCGGGAGCCGTCGCCGCGGCGAAGAAGCACGGCAAGGGCGTCGTCGTCGACCTCATCGGGGTGCCCGACAAGGCCGCTCGCGCCAAGGAGGTCGTCGCCCTCGGCGCCGAGTTCGTCGAGATGCACGCCGGTCTCGACGAGCAGGCCGAGGACGGCTACACGCTCGACTCCCTGCTCAGCGACGGCGAGTCCTCCGGCGTGCCGTTCTCGGTGGCCGGCGGAGTGAGCACCGCGACGATCGAGGCCGTCCAGCGCTCGGGCGCCCAGGTCGCCGTCGCCGGCGGCGCGATCTACGGAGCCCCCGACGTGGGCGAGGCCGCCAAGGCCCTGCGCGCCGCGATCGTCTGACCCCTCCGCCCCGCACGCCCGGAGTGACCGCCGGCTCGTGACAGCACGTTCGGCTCGTCGAATCCTCCCGATTCCGCGAGCCGAACGTGTTCCTGCGAGCCGGAGGCGGCCACGGGACGCGCGTCGCGTCAACCCTCTGGAGGGCGGGCGCCGTCCGGCGTTCCCTGGAAGCTCCCCTACCGAGAGAAGCCCCATCCGATGACCCGTCCGCACATCGCCCCGATCGAGACCTACTCCGACGAGCACGGCTGGCACAACCGCGTCGCCGACGCCTCCGTCGCGCTGACCCACCACGGCGACTCCCGCGACGAGGCCGAGCAGCTCGGCGCCGAGATGGCGTGGCAGCGCGGAGGCGGCCACATCGTCTCCGACTGAGCAGGCTCCACTCCGAGGGTCTCCGTAGCGCCCTCGTCGCCGCCCGGTCAACCGCCTGCCCGCCGCGCGCCCGCGCTGCCTATCGTGGCCCGGTCGCGCGGAGCGCGATCGACGAGAGGACGCCCATGGACCGCGCGACGACCGAGGCCTCGACGGCGGGCGCAGAGCAGCCCTCGCTCAAGCGCCGCATCACCGGCCCGCTGCTCTACTTCTTCATCCTCGGCGACGTGCTCGGCGCGGGCATCTACGCCCTCATGGGCACCCTCTCGGCCGAGGTGGGCGGCGCCGTGTGGATGCCGCTCCTCCTCTCGCTCGGCCTGGCGCTGCTGACCGCCGGCTCCTACGCCGAGCTGGTCACCAAGTACCCGCGGGCCGGAGGCGCCGCCGTCTTCGCGCAGCGCGCGTTCCGCCGCCCGGTGGTCTCGTTCCTCGTCGGCTTCGCGATGCTCGCGGCTGGCGTGACGAGCGCCGCCGGCCTCTCGCTCGCCTTCGCGGGCGACTACCTCGGCACCTTCCTCGATGTCCCGCCCGTGCCGACGGCGATCGTGTTCCTCGTGCTCGTGGCCCTGCTCAACGCCCGGGGCGTGGCGGAGTCGCTCCTCAGCAACACGGTGATGACGATCATCGAGGTGTCCGGCCTGCTCATCGTCATCGCGTGCGTCGCGCTGCTCGTCGCGGGCGGGGGCGGCGACCTGGGCCGCACCGTCGAGCTCAGCTCCGAGCAGGCTCCGGCGCTCGCCGTCCTCGGAGCGGCGATCATCGCCTACTACTCGTTCGTCGGCTTCGAGACCTCGGCGAACGTCGCCGAGGAGGTCCGTGATCCGAGCCGCGTCTACCCGCGCGCGCTGTTCGGTGCGCTGCTCACGGCGGGCGGCGTCTACGTCCTCGTCGGTCTCGCGAGCTCGATCGCGCTGCCGTCCGACGAACTGGCCGGGTCCTCCGCCCCGCTGCTCGACGTCGTGACCGCCTCGGGAGCGGGCGTGCCCGCGTGGCTGTTCAGCCTCATCGCCCTGATCGCCGTCGCCAACGGCGCCCTGCTCACCATGATCATGGCGAGCCGCGTGACCTACGGCATGGCGAAGGAGGGCCTCCTGCCCGCCGTGCTCGGCCGCGTGCTGCCGGAGCGCCGGACTCCCTGGGTCGCGATCGCGGTGACGACCCTCGCCGCCGCCCTGCTCACGCTCGTCGGCGATCTGGCGACGCTCGCCGAGACCGTGGTGCTCCTGCTGCTGCTCGTCTTCATCAGCACGAACGTCTCGGTGCTGGTGCTGCGCCGCGACCGCGTCGAGCACGACCACTTCCGCGTCTGGACGGCGATCCCGGTGCTCGGAGTCGCGTCCTGCGTGCTCCTGCTCACGCAGCAGGACCCCGAGGTCTGGCTCTACGCGGCGATCCTGCTCGCGGTCGGCGTCGTCGTGCACCTCGTGACCCGCCGGGCGTCGCGCGCCTCCTGACCCCCGGCTGCCCAGGCCGTGCACAGAGCCCGGTGGCACGATGGCAGGAGCCGATGACGGCGATCCGGACGAGGGAGCAGTACCCGGCAGCGCGACAAGACTGACTCGAAGGAGTGAGTCGAGAGTGTCGTGGATCGTCCTCGTGGTGTCCGGAGTCCTCGAAGCCGTGTGGGCCACCGCCCTCGGCAAGTCGGAGGGGTTCACCCGCCTCGGCCCGTCGGTGGTCTTCGGAGTCGCCGTCGTCGCCAGCATGGCGGGCCTCGCCTTCGCGATGCGCGAGCTGCCCACCGGCACCGCCTACGCCGTCTGGGTCGGGATCGGCGCCTCGCTGACCGTGCTCTACGGCATGTTCTTCGGCGGCGAGGGCTTCTCGGTCGTCCGGACGCTGCTCGTGCTCGGCATCGTGGCGTGCGTGATCGGGCTGAAGGTTCTGCACTGAGTGCGGGGCGTTGCGGGAGAACGCTCGTTCCCCGTATGCTCGGACCATCCAGGGAGAACGACCGTTCTGCGGCCTGCTCCCGCCACGAAGGAGGAACCATGCCCACTCGTTCTGCACGCACCGCCTGGAACGGCTCGCTCGAGACCGGCGAGGGCCAGGTCGAGCTCTCGAGCTCGAAGCTCGGCACCTACGACGTCTCGTTCCCCAAGCGCGCCGCCGACGACGCCAACGGCGCGACCAGCCCCGAGGAGCTCCTCGGCGCCGCGCACTCCGCCTGCTACGCCATGCAGTTCTCGGCCGTCCTCGGCCAGGCCGGCGGCACCGTCGAGGCCCTCGACGTGCGCGCCGACGTCTCGCTCGGCCCGGACTCGGCCGGCGGCTTCAAGCTCACCACGATCGCCCTCGTCGTCAGCGGCGAGGTCAGCGGCATCGACGAGGCGGCCTTCCTCAAGGCCGCCGAGGACGCCAAGAACACCTGCCCGGTCAGCAAGGCGCTGACCGGAGTCGAGATCACCCTCGACGCGACCTTCGAGAGCTGACCCTCTCCGCACCGACAGAGGCACCCCGTCGCGCACTGCGGCGGGGTGCCTCTGCGTTCAGGCCTCGGTGCGATAGCGGAAGCCGGCGCCGAGGTGCTCCTCCGGGAGCCGGTCGCCGCGCCCGTGCAGCTTGTTGCGGAGGCTGCCCTCGACGTACTCCTCCGGGTACGCGCCGCGGCGGCGCAGCTCGGGGACGATGTACTCGACGACGTCCTCGAAGGTGCCCGGCGTGATCGCGTAGGCGAGGTTGAAGCCGTCGACGTCGGTGTCCTCGACCCACTCCTGCAGGTGGTCGGCCACCTCCGACGGGGAGCCGACGATGAACGGGCCGAGCCCGCCGATGGCGCCGAGGCGCGCGATGTCGCGCACCTTCCACTCCGAGCCGTCCTCGTTCGCCTCCTGGAAGTTCGCGACCGTCGACTGGATCGCGTTGCTCTTCACGTTGCCGATCGGCTCGTCGAGGTCGTACTGCGACAGGTCGATGCCCATCCAGCCCGACATGAAGACCAGCGCGCCCTCCTCGCTCGCGTACGAGAGGTAGTCGCGGTGCTTCGCGTGCGCCTTCTCGCTGGTCTCATCGGTGATGATCGTGAGCAGCGTGTAGATCTTCGCGGAGTGGCGGTCGCGGCCGGCCGCCTCCAGGGCGTCGCGGATCCGCGAGACGGTGGCCTTGAGGCCCGCCTTCGTCGACGAGGCCACGAAGATCGCCTCGGCGTTGCCCGCCGCGAAGCGGATCCCGCGGGGCGACGCGCCCGCCTGGTAGATCACCGGGGTGCGCTGCACCGACGGCTCCGAGAGGTGGATGCCGGGGACGGTGAAGTTCTTGCCGCTGTGCCCGATCTCGTGCACCTTGGCCGGGTCGGTGAAGACCCCGGAATCGCGGTCGCGGATGACCGCGTCGTCCTCCCACGACCCCTCCCACAGCTTGTAGAGCACCTCGAGGTACTCGTCGGCGACGTCGTAGCGGTCGTCGTGCTCGAGCTGGTCCTCGTGGCCCATGTTGCGGGCGGCGCTCGGGAGGTAGCCGGTCACGACGTTCCAGCCGACGCGGCCCTTGGTGAGGTGGTCGAGCGTCGACATCCGGCGGGCGAACGGGTACGGGTGCTCGTAGGCGGTGCCGGCGGTGATGCCGAAGCCGAGGTTCTCGGTCGCGGCCGCCATGGCCGAGACGAGCAGGATCGGGTCGTTGACGGGGACCTGCGCGCCGTGGCGGATCGCGGCCTCGTTGGAGCCTCCGTACACGTCGTAGGTGCCCAGCACATCGGCGATGAAGATGCCGTCGAAGGTGCCGCGCTCGAGCAGCTTCGCGAGGTCGGTCCAGTACGAGAGGTCCTTGTAGCGCCAGGACTGGTCCTCGGGGTGGCGCCACATGCCGGAGGACTGGTGGGCGACGCAGTTCATGTCGAACGCGTTGAAGCGGATCTGACGGGTCATGCGTCGATGGTGCCGACCGCGCCTGAGTGCGGGCGGCGGCGCCGACTCGCGGCGTCACAAACCGACGGCCGTCGCGCTGTCCCTCCCGGGGCTACGCCAGCTCGCGTGCCAGGAAGCGGACGTGCTCGGCGGTCTGGTACGCCTCGCCGTTCTCGTGCCCGTTGAAGGGGTAGACGCGCATCTCGCGCGGGCCGGAGTAGCGGTTGTAGGAGGCGTAGACCGTCGACGGCGGGCAGATGTCGTCGAGCAGGCCGACCGAGAACATCGAGGGGACCTCGGCGTGCGGGGCGAACGACGTGCCGTCGAAGTAGGAGAGGGTGTCGAACACGAACGACTCCGAGCCGCGGTGCGTGCGCAGGTAGCGCCCGACCTCGCCGTAGGGGAACGTGTCGATGATCCGCACCGCGTGGCTCATGTGGCTGAGGAACGGCACGTCGATGATCGCCGCCCGCGCCGACGACGACTCGCCGAGCAGCCCGAGGATGCCCGCGACGGCGAGGCAGATGCCGCCGCCCTGGCTGCCGCCCGAGATCGCGACCCGCGAGGGGTCGACCGCCGGGTGCGCGCGCAGCACGTCGAGCGCGCGGACCGCGTCGGTGAAGACGCGGCGGTAGTAGTAGTCGTCGGGCGACTCGATGCCCTGGGTCATGAATCCGCTCGCGTGCGGGCCGCTGCCGACCGGGTCGGGCGTCGCTCCGCTGCGGTGGCCGGACCCCTGGCCGCGGGTGTCCATCACGAGGTGCGCGTAGCCGGCGGCGCTCATCCCGGTCCACTCGTCGAGGAGGCCCCGGCCGCCTCCGTAGCCGATGAAGGTCACCAGCGCGGGCAGGGGGCCCTCGATGCCGCGCGGCAGGATCAGCCAGCCGCGGATCGGGTGGCCGCCGAAGCCGGAGTAGGTCACGTCGTACGTGTCGAGCAGCGCGTAGCCCGCGTCGACCGGCTCGAAGCGCGGCTCGGTGGCGGCGGCGCGGGCCTCGGCGATCGTGCCTCGCCAGAACTCCGCGAAGCCCTCGGGCGCCGGCAGCTCGGGCGCGTACTGCTCGAGGAGCTCGAGCGGGAGGTCGAACTGCGGCATCAGGTCTCCTTCTGGCGGGGCGGCGGCGGTGCTCACCCGGTGTCGACGTCGAACGCTCGAAACTACCGCAGAGAGCACGATCTCCCGATCCGTCCGCCGGGCGAGCCTGGATGCGGCGTGGGAGAAGACGGGGAGCCGGAATGCCCCCGAGCCGGGCGCGTTGGACTGTGGCATGACGACGTACGGAATCATCGGAGCAGGCAACATCGGCAGCCAGGTCGCGCGAGCGGTCATCGGACTCGGGGACGAGGTCGTGATCGCGAACTCCCGCGGCCCGGAGACGCTGGCCGACCTCATCGCGGAGCTCGGCCCCAAGGCGCGCGCGGCGACGGCGCAGGAGGCGGCCGAGGCCGCCGACATCGCGGTCGTGACGGTGCCGCTGAAGGCGCTCGACGCGATCCCGGTCGAGCCGCTCGCCGGCAAGATCGTGATCGACACGAACAACTACTACTTCGAGCGCGACGGGCGGATCGCGGCCCTCGATGAGGGCGAGACGACCGTCAGCGAGATGCTGCAGCAGCGCCTGGTCGAGTCGAAGGTCGTGAAGGCGTTCAACCACATCATGGCCGCCGACATCACGACGACCGGCACTCCCGCCGGCACCGCCGACCGGCGCGCGCTCGCGACGTCGAGCGACTACCCGGAGGCGATCCACTTCGTCACCGACCTCTACGACCGCCTCGGCTTCGACACCGTCGCGATCACTCCGCTGAGCGAGTCGTGGCGGGTCGAGCGCGACCGCCCGGCCTACGTCGTGCGCCAGAACCGCGACGAGCTCGAGGCGAACCTCGCGAAGGCCCCGCGCACGGTCTAGATCGTCGCGCAGTGGGAGGGGCGGTGCCGAACGGCGCCGCCCCTTCTCCGTGCCGAGCGACGCCGTGTCGGAGGCTCCTGCGATAGTGGAGGCGGACCACCCGCCCACGAGCGAGCCCGCCGGCTCCGAGAGGAGAGGTCTGCCGTGTCCTCCGAACCCCGACCCCTCCCCGCCTCCCGTCTGCTGTCGCGCCGTGGCGTCGTCCTCGGCGGACTCGCCGTGCTGCCGCTGCTGAGCGCGTGCACGTTCGACGCCGAGGAGTCCTCCGACGCTGCGACCCAGGAGACGCCCCGCACCCGCACCGCGGCGCCCGCCGGGCCCGTGGCGCTCGCCGCCGACCCCGCGACAACGAGCGGCCTGCTGTTCACGGCGGCGCCGCTGGTGGTCGTGGTCGAGGACGTGCCGGCCTCGATCCTCCTCGCCGCGCAGGTGGGCATCGCCTGGGGAGTCCCGCTGCTGGTCGAGGCCGAGGGCTCGGCGGCCTCGGCCGCCTCGCCCGACCCCGGCTCCCCGCTCGCCGCGGAGCTCGCCCGGCTCGGCACCACCCGGATCCTCGCGATCGGCGCCGTCTCCGAGCGCGACGGCATCGAGACCGTGCCCGCGGCGGCCGACGCCGACTCGATCCAGGAGGCGACCGGCGTCGCGGTCGGCGGGCTGGACGCCTCCGGTCTCGTCTCGTTCTCGCCCGGCACGCCCGCCGAGCCGCCCTTCGGGGCGCTGCCCGTCCGGGCCGAGCCGCTCGCAGGGGTGGCGGCGCTCGCGCAGCCCGTCGACTCCGATGTCGCCGCGGTCGCCAACGCGCGGGCGGCCGGCGTGCCCGTGACGCTCGTCGACACCGCCGACCTGCTCGCCTCCGGGCCGGCGGTGACGGCGATCGCCGAGTCGCGCGCCTCCTGCACCCTGCTGCTCGGGCCGGGGCTCGCCGCGCAGACCGCGCCGGAGTGGTCGGTGCGCGCCGCCGCGAGCGGCTGGCAGCTGCCGGGCGGCGGGCAGCGCCTCTTCGGCGGGCACCTGTTCGTCGCGATCTACGGCACCCCCGGCGCGCCGGTCCTCGGCGTCCTGGGCGAGCAGGGCCTCGAGGCCACGATCGCGCGCGCGGAGGCGGTCGCCGAGCCGTACCGCTCGCTGACCGGGCTGCAGGTGGTCCCGAGCCTCGAGATCATCACGACGGTCGCCGCGGGCAGCGCGGGCGACGACGGCGACTACTCCAACGAGCTCTCCGCCGAGGGGATCCGCCCCTACATCGACGCCGCCGCCGAGGCCGGCATGTACGTCGTGCTCGACCTGCAGCCGGGGCGCTCCGACTTCCTGACCCAGGCGAGGGCCTACGAGGAGCTGCTGCGGCTGCCGAACGTCGGGCTGGCCCTCGACCCCGAGTGGCGGCTGCTGCCCGACCAGGTGCCGCTCGAGCAGATCGGGCGGGTGTCGGCGGCCGAGGTCGACAGCGTGTCCGAGTGGCTCGCCGACCTCGTGCAGGCCGAGGGGCTGCCGCCGAAGATGTTCGTGCTGCACCAGTTCCGGCTGTCGATGCTGCAGGACAGGGAGAGCATCCGCCGCGATCGTCCCGAGCTCGAGTTCCTCATCCACGTCGACGGCCAGGGCGGGCAGCCCGACAAGCAGGCGACGTGGGCGGCGCTGCACGAGGACGCGCCGGAGGGCGTCGCGTGGGGCTGGAAGAACTTCTACGACGAGGACCTGCCGATGCTGACTCCGGCCGAGACGATGGCCGAGGTCGCGCCGCTGCCCGACCTGATCACCTACCAGTAGCGCCGCTCTTCGGAGTGGTCTCCGTGCGTCAGCGCGCGTCCGCGCCCTCGCGCAGGCCCTCCTCGCGGGCCTCGCGCACGAGCTGCGCGATGCGGCGGCGCGAGCGCGAGCGGCCGGCGAGCAGTGCGGCCAGGATGAGCGCGACCCCGAGCAGCACCAGCAGCTGCGGCAGCGGCACGGCGAGCACGGTGGCGGAGGAGGTGACCGGCGCGATCGACGCGGGGTCGACTCCGTCGGGGGCCACCACGGTCGGCGCGACGGTCACGTCGGCGCCGATCGCGAACAGCGGCCAGACGCCGTCGAGCGCGACCGAGATCGTCCGCCGGTCGCCCGGCAGCAGCTCCTGGGCGGCCGCGTCCTCGGCCACGAGCGGGGCGGAGGCGCCCTGCGCGCTCACGGTGCCGTCGAGCAGTAGGCGGACGTTGCCGGTGTTGACGATCTCGGCGTCGACCGAGAGCGATCCGGGCGCGAACGGGTTCCACGAGAGGCGGTAGTCGGTCGCGATGTCCTCGACGGCGACGGAGGGGGCGACGTCACCGGTCACGCGGGTCATCACGCGGAAGCCGATGCGGCTCTCGACCCCGACGGAGGAGCCGCCGGCGTCGGCGCCGACGGAGACGAGGGAGGCGGCGATGCCGGCCGCGTGGTCGCCGGGCTCGGCGTTGTCCGGCACGGTCACCGTGAACGGGACGATGCCGACCGCCCCGGGCTCGACGGTGACGGTCTCGGGGGCCTGGATCCAGGTGCCCGCGTCGACCGACTCCTGGTCCGAGGGGAGCATGTTGAAGCGGCCCTTGTCGGTGAAGTAGCCGTCGGCGGCGTCGATCCGGAAGGTGACCGTCTGGTCGCTGAGGTTGGTGACCGCGGCCTCCTCCGACACGACAGCGCCGGGGTCGAGGTCGAGCTCGATCCACGAGCGCTTGTCGGGGGCGCCGTCCGAGGCGGGGCTCACGGCCCAGGAGATCTGATCGGCGGCGGACGCCGGGGGAGCGGCGCTGAGCGCCAGCGCGCCGACGAGGAGCGCGAGCAGCGCGCGCAGGCGCACGGTCGGACGGGCGGGGGATCGGCGCTGATCGGTCATGGCACCTTCAGGATCTCACGGGGGACGCACGATGCGGCCGGGCGGAGGGCTCGGCCGCATCGTGCGGGGGGAGGGGGCGGTCCCGCCCCCGGGGATCACTCGAAGAGCGACAGGGTGAGGGTCGAGCTGTACTGGCCGGCGTCCACCGTGGGCTCGGTGCGGAGGAACAGGTCGGCGTTCGCGGTCCAGGATCCCTCCTCGGCCACGGCGGCCGAGTCGTTGGTGATGGCGAGCAGCTCCTGGTCGACGAGGCCGACTCCGTCGGGTCCGCCGTCGATGGCGGTGTCGACGACGTCGCCCTCGGCGACGAGACCGGAGTCTCCGCCGTCGATGAGGTTCGGGGCCCAGCCGAAGTTCTCGGCGCCGATGACGTCGCCGGTGGTGCTGGTGAAGTCGCTGGCGGTGCCGAGGACGTACCAGCCGGCACCCTCGGGGATGTCCTCGGGGTCGCGGGTATCGGTGACGGTCACGGTCGGCAGGGTGCCGGTGAACTGGCGGATGACGCTGGTCGATCCGTTCTCGGTGAGGCTCGTCGAGGTGCCGGCGACCGACATCGAGAGCGATCCGGGGGTGGTGAGCGGTGCGATGTCGACGTTGACGTCGACGTCGTCGTTGCCGACCTCGATCTCGGCGGCCATGGCGGTTCCGGCGACTCCGAGGAGGAGGAGTCCTCCGGCGAGTCCGGCGGCGCCTCGGGTCAGGAGGGAGCGAGTGTTCATTGCGGGTGTTCTCCGTTCTCCGGCCGGCTGCGTCGCCGGCTCGATGGGGTGGTGTTCGGGTGGGGGCCGTTCTCAGCCGCAGCTGGCAGCGGAGTAGGGGGCGGTGGCGGCGGCGGTGGCCGGCTTGCCCGCGACGAACGCGGTCGCGCTCACGCTCGCCTGACCGGCCGGGATGCTCGCCTCGCGGGTGGTGAAGGAGTGGGTGGCCGACTTGCCCGCGGCGACCTCGGCGATCGTCTTCGAGCCGTAGGTCGATCCGATGACGACCTTCACGGGGAAGGCGTTCGGGTTCGTCACGAGGACCGAGAGGACGACCTTGCCCGAGATGCAGCGGGTGCTCGCGGAGGCGGTCACCGCGATCGCGGGTGCGGCCGTCGGGACCTTCTGCGGGGCGACGCTCTCGAGGGTGGGGACGACCTTCTGCATCAGCCCCGTCGCCGGGTCGAAGGTGATCCTGTCGACGGTGGTCTCGCGGTTGGTCCCGTTCCCGCCGGGGATCGCGAAGCGGTGGTAGGCGATGTACCAGTCGTCGGTGCCGGGGACGTTGATGATCGAGCTGTGGCCGGTGGCGAGGATCCCGAGCGAGGCGTCCTTCTCGAGGATCACGCCGCGGTAGGTCCACGGTCCGTCGATGCTCGTCGAGGTCGCGTAGCCGACCCGGTAGTTCTCGCTGCCGGTGTCGTCGATCGAGTAGGTCAGGTGGTACAGGCCCTGGCGGTAGTTGACGAAGGCGCCCTCGCGGAAGTCGGTGAGACCGCTGATCCGCTTGATGGTGCCCGCCTTGACCGAGAGCATGTCGTCGGACAGCTCGGCGTAGACCGGCGAGCCGTTGCCCCAGAAGAGGTAGCTCTTGCCGGTGGCCGGGTCGGTGAAGGCGGCCGGGTCGATCGCCTGACCCGAGTTCACCGACTCGCCGTTGGTGATCATCGGGGACTGCTGCGCCGTGAACGGGCCCATCGGGCTGTCCGCGACCGCGACTCCGATCGTCTTGCGGTTGAGCGCCGCGTTGTGGCCCGAGAAGTAGAAGTAGTACTTGCCGCCCTTCTCGATGATCGTCGGCGCCCAGGCGTTGCCGGTCGCCCAGGGGACGTTGCCGTTCGCGCCGTCGAGGGTCAGGAACGGGGTCGCAGAGCGGGTCCAGTCGACGAGGTTCTTCGACGACCAGACGTAGAAGTCCTTGCCGCCCCATCCCGGGGTGCCGTCGGTGGTCGCGTAGATGTAGTACGTGTCGCCGAAGACCGCGATGTTCGGGTCGGCGTACAGGCCGGGGATCACCGGACTCTTCATCTCGACGGCCTTGAGCGTCCAGGTGGTGCTCGCGCCGCCGCCCACGGGAGTCAGGACCACGGTCTTGGGGGTGGAGAGGTCGCGCACGGTGCCGGAGGCGGGGCTCGCCGTGACCCCCGCCGCCGTCGAGTACGTCGGGGTGAGCTTCGTGCGGTCGGTGCCGGGCTTCACCGGGAAGGTGATGACGCGGTTCGCCTGGTCGACGATCGGAGCGGTCTTCAGCACGTCGCCGGTCAGCGTCGCGTCGGCGAGGACCGTGGTGTTGCCCGAGGAGGCGAGCACCTCGGCCGAGCTCAGCGCCCGGTTGTAGATCGCGAACTCGCGGATCTGCCCGCGGAAGCGGTTGTCGGCGTCGTAGTTGGAGCGTCCGATCGCGTTGGCGGTGGTCGTGCCGCCGCCGATGTCCTTCGGGTCGGCCGTGACGGTGCCCGTGCCGACCTTGACGCCGTCGAGGTAGACCGTGGCGGTGGTGCCGGCGAGCGTGTAGGTCAGGTGCGCCCACGTCCCGCGCGGCAGGGCCGAGCCGGAGGAGACGGTCTGCTCGGTGGTCCAGTTGCCGGTCGCGAGGCTCGTGCGGTAGTTGTTCCCGGAGGTGAACAGGTAGCCGTCGCCGGCGCCCGCGGTCGTGTTGCCGAGTCCGTAGATGAAGTACGCGCCGCTCTGGGCGGAGTCGATCCAGACGTCGGCCTGCACGGTGATGTCGGTGACTCCCGTGAGCAGGTTGTCGGGCAGGTCGATGTAGTCGTCGGTGCCGTCGAGCTTCACCGAGCCGGTCTGCCAGGCGGCGCCCGAGACGAGCGTGCCGGTGAGTCCGTGGCCCGTGACGTCCTGCACGGTCGTGCCGGATCCTCCGTCGAAGGAGTAGCGCAGGATCTCGCCGGCGGCGTTCACCGGCTTCGGGGTCGGGCCGGTCGAGGTGCCGTAGGCGGCGGTGATGCGCGCCTCCTCGGCGCTCGAGAGGCGCAGGACCGAGCCGTGGCGGAACGGGGCCGCGAAGGAGTAGGTGTTCGCTCCGGTCGCGCCGGTGGTGAGCGCGGTGAACTGCAGGCTCGCGAGCGAGTCGGTGACGAAGGCGGAGTATCCGCCCGAGTCGCCCATCACGACCCAGCGGCCGTCGGGCAGCTGGTAGACCGTCAGGCCCTCGATGTGGTTCGAGAGGCCGTGCGCGGTGTCCTCGCCCCGAGCGATGACGCGCTTCCACGGTCCGGCGAGGCTCGGGGCGGTGTCGACGACGGTGCGCCAGTCGGAGGTGGAGAAGCGGTAGTAGACGCCGTTCTCCTTGGCGATGGTCGTGTCGATGATGTTGGGGCCGTCGGCGTTGTTGGTCGGCGAGTTCTCGTCGAGCCAGACCGTCGGGGTCGAGAACGTCGTGAAGTCGCGGGTGGTGCTGACGTAGACGCGCAGCGCCCAGTCGTCGGTGCCGACCTGCGTCTTGTCGCGACCCGACCAGTAGACGTAGTACTGGCCCGTCGTCTCGTCCCACATCGCCTCGGGAGCCCAGACGTTGCCCGCGTTCGGCGAGCCGGCGAAGACGAGGCTCTGGTCGCTCCAGTTCACGAGGTCGGTGGAGCGCCAGACGACGAGCTTCTGGCTCGCGTTCACCTGGTCCCACGAGCCTCCGGCCGCGGTGCCCTCGGCGTGGAGGTCGGTGCCGAGGATCCAGTACTCGTCGCCGGTGGGGGAGCGCACGAGGTGCGGGTCGCGGACGCCGAGCGTGCCGGCGAGGTTGGCGAGCACGGCCTTGTTGCCGTTGAGCTTCGACCAGTGCAGGCCGTCGGTGCTCGAGCCGAAGTAGATCTTCTCGTAGTCGGTCGCGGCGAAGTGGGTCCAGAGGTAGCCGGCGTCGTAGTCGGTGTCGAGCCCGGCGGGAGCGGCGGTGACGGTGACGGGGATCTGCCGCGTCGCGGTGGTGCCGGCGACGGACGCCGTGAGGGTGACGGGGGTCGACGCGGCCTGGCGCTTCACGACTCCGGTCGCGTCGATCACGGCGGTGTTCGAGGAGGTCCAGGAGACGTCGTAGGCGCCGGCCTTCGCGGGCAGTGTGACGTTGCCGCGGACGTCGCCCGCGTTGACGATGCGCAGCGCGTCGAGCGCCTTCTGCGCGTCGGCGTTCACGTCCTGCGCGGGGACCTTCGCGGTGAAGGTCCGGGTCTGCGTCGCGGAGCCGCGGGTCACCGTGGCCGTGAGCGTCGCCGTGGCGACGCCGCTGGCGGGGCGGGTGACGACTCCGCTGGTCGAGATCACGGCGGTGTCGCTCGAGGACCAGGCGATGGCGGAGCCGTTCGCGCCGGTGGTCGGGAGGGTGAGGTTCGCGGTGACCGACGAGAGGTCGCCGAGGTCGAGAGCGGCGGTGTCGCGCGCGACCCTCGTGGTGTCGGTGGCCTGCAGGCCCGCCACGTCGGAGGCGGTGAGCGCGCTGCTGTAGATGCGGAAGTCGCGGACCGATCCCGAGAGGGTCTTGTCGGCGGTGTAGACCGAGCGCCCGATGGCGTTCGCGGTCGTCTTCCCGCCGCCGATGGCGCCGGGGGTGATGGTGACTCCGGTCTGCTGCGCGACCTGGGTGCCGTCGAGGTAGAGGCGCGCGGTGTCGGAGGCGTCGTCGAGCGTGTAGGTGAGCGTCTTCCAGACGCCGCGCGCGAGGTTCGCGCCCGAGTTCACGGTCTGCTCGGTGGTCCAGTTGCCGGTCGCGATCGAGGCCTTGTAGCTGTTGCCCGTGGTGTACAGGTAGCCGTTGCCGGCGCCGGAGGTCGTGTTGCCGAGTCCCCAGATGAAGTAGGGCGTGCCCTGCGTGGTGCTCAGCAGGACCTCGGCGCTGACCGTGATCGAGGTGAGCCCGGCGAGCACGTCGTCGGGGAGCTTCACGTAGTCGTCGACGCCGTCGAGCTTCACGCCCGAGGTGCCGGAGGCGACGGCGCCGCCCGAGAGGGTGCCGTTGCGGCCCTTGCCCGAGCTGTCGACGGCGACCGTGCCGCTCGTCTCGTCGAGGGCGTAGCGGAGGATCAGATCGTCGGCCGGTGCCGCCGCGGCGGACTGCGCCGTGAGGAGGGGGACGGCGAGCGCGAGTGTCGTCGCGAGGACGAGCGGTCGCAGGAAGGGCTTCATCGCACTTGCTCCTAGTTCGGCACCATTGCTGAGGAGAGGGGGTCCGACGCGAGTCGGCGATGTTCACGGTAACACGATGTTGACGTCAACGCGACGACGAATCTGCCCGCTCTCTCAGACCTCGGGCAGGCCGCGCCCGCCTGGAGGAGGAGAGACGGCACCGCCCCCTCGCCGGACGAGCAGCGAGGGGGCGGTGGACGTGGCGCGGAGGCGCGTCAGGTCTTGTTGCGGGCCATCACCGCGCGCTGCAGGAGCACGAAGACCAGGAGGATGCCGCCGGTGATGATCGTCGTCGCCTCGGGCGGGATGCCGCCGTCGCGGGTGATCAGGACGTTCATCAGGCCGAGCACCAGGGCGCCGATCACCGAGCCGAGCACGAAGCCGACGCCGCCGGTGAGCAGCGTGCCTCCGATGACCGTCGCCGCGATCGCGTCGAGCTCCCAGCCGGTGCCGGTGATGTTCTGCGCGCTGCCGAGACGGGCCGTGTAGACGACGCCGGCGAGGCCCGCGAGGGTGCCGCTGATCACGTAGATCAGAAGCTTCGTCCGCAGCACCGGCAGGCCCATGAGGGCCGCCGACTGCTCGGAGCCGCCCATCGCGTAGACCGTGCGGCCGAGGCGGGTGCGGTGCAGGACGAAGAACGCCCCCGCGACGACCAGCAGCGCGATGATCACGCCGGGGCTGATCACGAAGTCGTTGACCTTCGGGCCGTCGATCAGCTTGATCGGAGCCGCCAGGCTGAGCACGGCCGAGTCCTCGGGGAGGCGCTCCGGCACGGTGCTCAGCATCGAGGCGAGGCCCCGGGCCAGGAACATCATGGCGAGCGTCGCGATGAACGGCTGCACGTTGAAGTACTGGATGAGCACGCCCGACACGAGGCCGAAGCCCGAGCCGATCAGGATCATCAGCACCATCACGAGCCACGGGTTCCAGCCGGCGTTGATGAGCAGCACGCCGCTCACGCTGCTGAAGGCGATGATCGCGCCGACCGAGAGGTCGATGCCCCCGGTCAGGATCACGAACGTGAGCCCCACGGCCAGGATGATCAGGTGCGCGTTGTTGATCAGCAGGTTCGAGACGGTGCTCGCCTGCAGGATGCGGCCGTACGCGGCCTCTCCGTAGACGATCATCGCGAGGAAGATGATCAGCGCGGCGAGGGTCGGCAGCTTGTCGAGGTGCTGGGTCAGCCACGACCGCGCCGAGGAGCGGTTCGAGCTCGTCGGAGGGGCGGAGCGGGTCATCACGGCGCTCATGCGGGGATCGCCTCTTTCTGCGGTGCGCTGCGGCGCGCCTCGCGACGTTGAGTGAAGGCCGAGCGCACGCGCTCGGACTGCAGCAGGCAGAGGGCGACGATCACGATCGCCTTGAAGGCGGGCGTCGCGCTCGAGGAGACGCCGAGGAAGACGACCGTCTTGTCGAGCGTGGCGATCAGGATGGCGCCGATGGCGGCTCCGGTGATGTTGAACTTGCCGCCCGCGAGCGAGGTGCCGCCGACCACGACCGCGAGGATCGCGTCGAGCTCGAGCTGGTAGCCCGTCCGCGACACGTCCACCGTCATGACGCTGGCCGTGGCGAAGACGCCCGCGACTCCGGCGAGCAGGCCGCTGCCGATGTAGGCGGTCATCAGCAGGCCGCGGCGGTTGATGCCGGCGAGACGGGCCGCCTTCGGGTCCATGCCGATCGCCTCGATCATCAGGCCGAGGGCGGTGCGGCGCACCAGCACTCCGACCACGACGACGATCGCGATGGCGAGGAGGAAGACGACGGGGAGTCCGAAGACGTAGCCGTTCGCGATCCAGCGGAACGGCTCGTTCGTCGCGGCGGTGTTCTGCCCGCCGGTGATCACCTTGGCGAGACCGCGGCCGGCGAGCATCACCACGAGGGTGCTGATGAACGGCTGCAGCCCCACGACCGAGACCAGGATGCCGTTCACGGCCCCGAGGACCCCGGCGACCAGGAGCGCGACGGCGAAGGCCGCGGCGGCCGCGCCGAGCGAGTCGGGAGCGCCGTTGGCGTTCAGGAACTCCATCGAGACCGCGCCGGCGACCACCATGATCGAGCCGACCGAGAGGTCGATGCCTCCGGTCGCCACGACCAGGCACATGCCCACCGCGATCATCAGGATGGGCGCTGCCGCCCGCGCGATGTCGATGACGTTGCCGACCAGGTAGCCCGTGGTCGGGCTGACCGAGACGGCGAGGTAGCTCGGATCCTTCACGACGTTGACGAGCAGCAGCAGCGCGATCGCCACGGCTCCCCAGAAGTACTGACGGCGGATCAGCCCGGCGAGCACGGAGCCCCGGTCGGGCTTGCTGTCGCTGCTCATGATGCGGCCTCCTGCGTGGCGCCTTCGAGAACGACGACGTCCTCGTCGACGACTCCCTCTGCGGCGATGGTAGTGACGATCGACTCCGCAGTGACAGCGGGTCCGTTGAGGATCTCCGCGATCACGCGGTGGTCCTTGAGGACGATGATGCGATCGCTGAGGCGGACGACCTCGTCGAGCTCGGACGAGATGAACACGACGGCGACGCCCTCGCCCGCGAGAGCGACGACCTTCTCCTGGATCTCGGCCTTGGCTCCGACGTCGATGCCGCGGGTGGGCTCGTCGAGGATGAGGATCTCGGGGGCGGTGGCCAGCCAGCGTCCGAGGAGGACCTTCTGCTGGTTCCCGCCGGAGAGCTTGCTGATGGGGCGGTCGGGGTCGGCCGGGCGCACGTTGAGCTCGACCAGGTACTTGCCGACGATCTCGTCCTTCTCCTTCTTGGAGAGGGGGCGGGCCCAGCCGCGCTTGGCCTGCACCGCGAGGATGAGGTTCTCGCGCACCGACAGGTCGCGGATGATGCCCTCGTCGCGGCGGTTCTCGCTCGAGAACGCGATCTTGTGCGCGAGGCCGGCGGTCGGCGTCGGGACGTCGATCTTCTTGCCGTGCAGCGTGATCTCGCCCGTGTCGGGCTTGTCGACGCCGTAGATCAGGCGCGCGAGCTCGGTGCGGCCGGAGCCGAGGAGCCCGGCGAGTCCGACGACCTCTCCGCGGTGCAGAGTGAGGTCCGTCGCCTCGATCGAGCCCTTCTTGCCGAGGCCCTTCGCTGAGTACAGCGGGGCCTCGCGGTAGAGGTGGTCGCTGTTCTCGCGCTCGGAGTCGAGCGAGCGCAGCGCCGCGATGTCCTTGCCGATCATCTTCGAGATGAGCGAGGTGCGGTCGAGCTCGTGCGTGAGGTACTCGCCGACGTACTGCCCGTTGCGCAGCACCGTGAGCCGGTCGCTGATCGCGTAGACCTGGTCGAGGAAGTGCGAGACGAAGAGGATCGCGACACCCTCCGCGCGGAGGCGGCGGATGACGACGAAGAGGTTCTCCACCTCGTTCGCGTCCAGGCTCGAGGTCGGCTCGTCGAGGATCAGGACCCGGGAGTCGCTGACGGTCGAGCGGCTGATGGCGACGAGCTGCTGCATCGCGATCGAGAGCGACGCGAGCGGCCGGCGCGGGTCGAGGTGACCGAGGCCGAGCTTCTCGAGCGCGGTGCGGGCGGCCTCGTGGGTCGCTCGCCAGTTGATGCCGAAGGGACCGCGCACCTCGTAGCCCAGCATGACGTTCTCGCCGATGCTGAGGTTGGTGCAGAGGTTGACCTCCTGGTACACGGTGGAGATCCCCGCGGACTGCGCATCGGCCGTGCCGGTCAGACGACGGGTCTCGCCGCCGATGACGATGTCTCCGCTGTCGATCGTGTAGACGCCCGTGAGCGCCTTGATGAGGGTGGACTTGCCGGCGCCGTTCTCGCCCATCAGGGTGTGGACCTCGCCCGGGAACAGGCGGAAGTCGACTCCGTCGAGGGCTTTCACGCCGGGGAAGCTGATCGAGATGTTCTTCATCTCGACGATCGGAGGCGAACCTGTCATGCCGCGTCGTTCCGTTCTCGAGTGGCGCTTCGCTGCGCCGGAGGCCGGAGCGACCGGGACCCGCTGGGGGCCCCGGTCGCTCCGCGTGGAGTGGTCTTCCTAGAGGTGCGCTCTAGAACTTGCGGTCGGGCAGGGCGGCCGAGGCGGCCTCGGGCGAGTCGAAGGTCTCGCTCGGCACGACGATCGAGGACTCGACGGTCTCGCCGGCGAGGGTCGCCTCGACGGCGTCGAGGGCGGTCTCTCCGAACAGCGGGTTGTACTCGGCGACGAAGCTGAGCTTGCCGTCGGCGAGCGCCTGCAGGGCGTTCTTGGTGCCGTCGATCGTGGCGATCTTGACGTCGACGCCCGGGGTGAGGCCGGCCTCCTCGACGGCCTGGACGGCGCCGAGGCCCATCTCGTCGTTCTGGGCGAAGACCATCTGCACGTCGTTGTTGTTCGACTTCAGGACGGTCTCGAAGACGCTCTTCGCCTCTTCGGTCGACCAGTTGGCGGTCTGCGCGCCGACCTTGGTGAAGGCGGAGTCGGCGCCGATGACCTCGTCCCAGCCCTCGTTGCGCTCGTTGACGACCGAGACGCCCGCGGGGCCCTCGAGCGTGAAGTACTTGGCGCCGTCGGGGAACGCGGTCTTGGCCCAGTCGGCGACCGAGGTGCTGACCGCGATGTTGTCGGGCGCGATGCGGGTGACGTAGAGGTCGGTGTTGT
Source organism: Rathayibacter sp. VKM Ac-2759 (assembly GCF_009834225.1). Classification (NCBI taxonomy): domain Bacteria; kingdom Bacillati; phylum Actinomycetota; class Actinomycetes; order Micrococcales; family Microbacteriaceae; genus Rathayibacter; species Rathayibacter sp. VKM Ac-2759. The sequence goes on along the minus strand of NZ_CP047176.1, from coordinate 3,644,381 downwards.
CGGGCTCGATGCCGCGGTCGATCAGGATGACCGGGATCTCGGCCTCCTGAGCGCGCTCGAGCGAGTCCTCCCAGCCCGAGCCCTCGGTCGCCGACAGCAGGATCACGTCGACGCCCTCGTCCACGAAGGAGGTGAAGGAGTCGATCTGCGACTTCTGGTCTCCGTTGGTGGCGGGTGCGTACTTGAGGTCGTAGCCGGCGTCCTCGGTGAACGTCTCCTCGATGTTGGTCTCGTTCGCCTGACGCCAGGCGCCCTCGGGGCCGACGGCCACGAAGCCGATGGTCGTCAGGTCGTCGTCCGAACCGGAGCCGGAGTCCGATCCGCCGGAGCAGCCGGCGAGGCCGAGCGCCAGGGCGCCGACTGCTGCGAATCCGAGGATCTGGCCGAAACGCCTCGTGTTGTACATGGATCTCCTCCTTGAGATCACGGGCACGCGGGTGCGCCCGTGCGGGTGTGGGCCCAGGGGCCCTGAAAGCGGGCCTGGTGGCCCGGGGTGCAGTGAGAGCAGGATGTGCAGTGGACAACGACTGAGCGCGTCCTCACCCCGGATGTTACCGTGAACAATTCTTGTGACGCAACAGGCGTCCGCAGTGCTCGTGTAACGATTGGGCACCACCGCCGGACTCGCCCCCGCGGCGGAGGTCGTAGGGTCTTTCCAGCGCCGCCGGGAACGCCCGCCGCCGAGGGGAGTGGGTGACCGATGGCACTGCCCGACACCACCCGCAAGCGGCGCCCGACCATCTACGACGTGGCCGATCGCGCCGGGGTCTCGCACCAGTCGGTGTCGCGGTACGTCAAGGGCACCACCATCCGCGATGCGACCCGCGCCGCCATCGAGGCGGCGATCGAGGAGCTCGGCTTCCGCCCCAACCAGACGGCCCGCGCCCTCGCGACCAACCGGTCCTACCGGCTCGGGGCCCTCGTCTACCAGCTGCACGAGCTCGGCCCGAACCGCATCGTCGCCGGAGCCGCGCGGGCGGCGCGCGAGGCGGGGTACCTCCTCGACATCATCAGCCTCGACCCCGAGAACGACGTCGAGATCGCGCACGCCATCGACCTCCTCGAGGATCAGCAGCTCGCCGGGGTGTTCGCGATGGCGCCCACGCGCCGCCTCCGCGACGCGCTCGCCGGCCTCGAGCACCGCGTGCCGTTCCTGCCCGACACCGAGCCGGTCTACGACGGCACCCCGGCGACCGAGAGCCTCAACTCGCGCGGCGCGCGGCTCGCGATGGAGCACCTGCTCGGGCTCGGGCACCGCCGGATCCTGCACGTCTCCGGGCCGCGCGACTGGATCTCGGCGATCAACCGCGAGGCGCTCTACCGGGAGGCGCTCGAGTCGGCCGGACTCCCCCTCCTGCCCGTGGTGGAGGGCAACTGGACGGCGGAGTCGGGGTACGAGGCCGTCCGCGGACTCTCCGACCCGCTCGAGGCCACGGCGATCTTCGCGGCGAACGACCAGATGGCGATGGGCGTGTTCCGCGCGCTGTGGGAGCGGGGCGTCGACGTCCCCGGCGAGGTGAGCGTGGTCGGCTTCGACGACGTGCCGGAGTCGGCGTTCACGGTGCCGCCGCTGACCACGGTGCGGCTCGATTTCGCTGTGCGGGGCCGATCGGCGGTCGAGCAGCTGATCGGGATGATCGAGGGCCGCGCCGATGCCGAGCACAGTCCGGCGGAGCCGGACGAGGTCTCGCTGGTGGTCCGGAGGTCGACCGCCGCTCGGTGACGGACCGGCCTTGCGCTCCGCCTCGTGCGCGCTTAGTCTCGCAGAGCGGTTACCGGTAACAGCAACTGTTACCGGTAACCGAACTCACCGACGAGGCGACGTCCGTCGGTCACCCGCCGCCGGCTCCGACACGGAACCGACGGCCGATCGAAAGCAGTGAACATGCGCTCTCCCTCCCGCCGCGCAGCGACGATGCTGGCGGCTGCAGCTCTCGGCTCCGTCCTGGTGCTGACCGGGTGCTCGACGCCGTCGGCCGCACCGGCCGCCGCGGACGTGTCGCAGGACGACATCGACACCGCGATGACGACTCCGACCACCATCACCTTCTGGACCTGGAACGACCTCTCGGCCGAGGTCGCCATGTTCGAGGAGGAGTACCCCGACATCACCGTCGACCTGGTCAACGTGGGCTCGGGCAACGACTACTACACGAAGCTGCGCAGCGCTCTCAAGGCGGGCAAGGGCGCCCCCGACGTCGCGCAGATCGAGTACCACAACATGCCCTCGTTCATCCTCGAGAAGCAGTTCGCCGACCTCACCCCGTACCTCGACGCCGACCTCTCGTCGCAGTTCCAGGACTTCGCGTGGGACCAGGTCGCCACCGACGACGGCATCTGGGGAGTCCCGCAGGACACCGGCCCTCTCGGCCTGCTCTACCGCAACGACATCTTCTCGGCCAACGGCATCACCACCTCGCCCGCGACCTGGGACGAGTTCGCGACCGACGCCGCCACGATCCACGCGGCCGACCCGTCGACCTACATCGCCAACATCTCGCCCAGCAACGCCACCGCGACCCTCGGCCTCTTCTGGCAGGGCGGGGCCAAGCCGTTCAGCTACGACGGCGACCAGACCGTCGGGATCGACCTGACCAGCCCCGAGATGGAGAACGTCGCCGAGTACTGGCAGGGGCTCGTCGACTCCGACCTCGTCTCGACCGACCCCGACTTCACCGACCAGTGGTATCAGGGTCTCGCGAGCGGCAAGTACGCCTCGTGGGTCGCCGCCGCCTGGGGCCCGCAGTTCCTGCAGGGCACCGCGGCCGACACGGCCGGCAAGTGGTCGGCGTCGAAGCTCCCGCAGTGGGAGGAGGGCCAGGACGTCTCCGGCAGCGTCGGCGGATCCGCCAACACGGTGATCGGCACCAGCCAGAACCCGATCCCGGCCGCGAAGTTCGCCGAGTTCATCAACAGCGACCACGACTCCGCGCTCGCCATGGGCAACGACCTCTCGCTGTTCCCCGCGGCCACCTCGGCGCTCGAGGACCCCGCGTTCACCGACGCGCCGGTCGAGTTCTTCGGCGGCCAGAAGACCAACGAGCTCTACTCCGAGATCTCACCGACGGTCAGCGCCGACTTCCAGTGGCTCCCGTTCATGGACCCGGTGTCCGAGGCCTACCAGGACACCTTCGGCAAGGCGCTCACGGACAAGACCAGCCTGACCGACGCCCTCCAGGCGTGGGACGACCAGGTCACGGAGTACGCGACCAGCCAGGGCTTCACCGTCAAGTGACTGAAGGCCCCGGCTCTGACTCCCGGGGCTCCACACGGCGATCTGCGGCGTTGTCGTCGGTCGCGATACCGCCGGTATCGCTCCCTCCTCCGCCTTGCAGCTCACCGCGCGGAGCCCCGGGGGCTCAGCTCCGGGGCTCCCCCTCCCGCTCACCTCTTCAGAGGAAGAACACCATGACCGCAGAAGTCACCGCGCCGGCCCGCCCCGCGCCCGAGCGCCGGCGCGCGTCGCCCGCGACCCGCCAGAAGACGCTCGCCGCCTACGGCTTCGTCGCGCCGTTCATGATCGTGTTCGCGCTCATGCTCGTCGTCCCCCTCGTCTACGCGTTCTGGCTCAGCCTCTACCGCGTGCAGCTCGTCGGCGGGCAGAGCTTCGTCGGCCTCGCCAACTACGCACGCGCGCTCACCGACCCCGACTTCCTCGGCGGACTCGGACGCGTGGCGTTGTTCCTCGTGCTCCAGGTGCCGGTGATGCTCGCCCTGGCGCTGATCTTCGCGCTGATCCTCGACACCGGGCGCCTGCGCCTCTCGGGGTTCGTCCGGCTCAGCATCTTCCTGCCGTACGCGATCCCCGGCGTCATCGCGGCGCTGATGTGGGGCTACCTCTACGGGCAGGACTTCGGCCCCTTCGCACAGATCGCCCGCAGCATCGGGCTGCCGGCGCCCGCGTTCCTCTCGAGCGAGTGGGTGCTCGGCTCGATCGCGAACATCGTGACGTGGTCGTTCGTGGGCTACAACATGATCGTCATCTACGCGGCGCTCCGCTCGATCCCGGAGGAGCTCTACGACGCGGCGAAGATGGACGGCGCCGGAGCGATCCGCGTCGCCTGGAGCATCAAGATCCCCGCGGTCCGCCCCGCGCTGATCCTCTCGGCGATCTTCTCGGTGATCGGCTCGTTCCAGCTCTTCACCGAGCCTCAGCTGCTCAAGGCGATCGCGCCGACCGTGATCGACGGCTCCTTCACCCCCAACCTCTACGCCTACACGCTGGCCTTCGGTCGCAACGAGCTCAACTACGCCGCCGCGGTCTCGTTCCTCCTCGGCTTCGTGATCATGGTCGTCTCGTACGTCGTGCAGCTCAGCACCACCAGGAAGGAGCGGTCGCGATGACTGCCACACTCCCGCCCCCCGCTGCGGTCGCGACGACCACGGCCCCGGCTCGCCGGAAGCCCCGCCGGCCCCGGTTCGACCGCCCGAGCTTCCCGCTCACGGCGCTCATGCTGCTGGCGGCCGCCTACTTCCTGCTCCCGATCGCGTGGCTCGCGATCGCCTCGACCAAGACCAACAGCGGGCTCTTCAACTCGTTCGGCTTCGCGTTCGGCGCCGACTTCGCGTTCTTCCAGAACGCGGCCGACGTCTTCACCCGCGACGGCGGGATCTTCACCCGCTGGCTGCTCAACACAGTCGTGTACGCCGGGGTCAGCGCGGTCGGAGCGACGCTGCTGTCGACGCTCGCCGGCTACGCCTTCGCGAAGTACGCGTTCCGCGGGCAGAGGGCGATGTTCAGCATCGTGCTCGGCGCGATCATGGTGCCGGCGACGGCGCTCGCGATCCCGACGTTCCTGCTGTTCAGCTCCGTCGGGCTGACGGACACCCCGTGGGCGATCATCCTGCCCTCGCTGGTCAACCCGTTCGGCGTCTACCTGATGCTCGTCTACGCCCAGGGCGCGATCGACGACAGCATGCTGGAGGCGGGCCGGATCGACGGCGCGGGCGAGTTCCGGATCTTCCGCACTCTGAGCTTCCGCCTGCTCGCCCCCGGCATGGTCACCGTGCTCCTGTTCTCGCTGGTCGCGACCTGGAACAACTACTTCCTGCCGCTGATCATGCTGAACAACAAGGACCTGCTGCCCCTGACCGTCGGTCTCGCGCAGTGGCAGGCCTCGGCGACCCGCGGCAACGGCGGTGAGGCGCTGTTCTCCTCCGTGCTGACCGGCTCGCTGATCTCGACGCTGCCGCTGATCATCGCGTTCCTCTTCCTGCAGCGGTACTGGCAGTCCGGCCTCACCGCCGGTGGAAGCAAGGGCTGACGCGTGGCGCTGAAGTACGGAGGCGACTACAACCCCGAGCAGTGGCCCGAGGAGGTCTGGGCCGAGGACGTGCGGCTGATGAGCGAGGCGGGCGTGAACTTCGTCACGGTCGGCGTGTTCTCGTGGGCGCTGCTCGAGCCGGAGGAGGGCCGCTACGACTTCGGCTGGCTCGACCGCGTGCTCGATCTGCTGCACGGCGCGGGCATCGGCGTCGACCTCGCGACCGCGACCGCGTCGCCTCCGCCGTGGCTGTTCGCCGCGCACCCCGAGATCCTGCCCGAGGACGAGCGGGGCGTGCGGCGCTGGCCGGGCTCGCGGCAGCACTACTCGCCCACCTCCCCGGCGTACCGCGCGCACGCCGCGCGGCTGGTGCGGGCGATGGCCGAGCGCTACGGCGCGCATCCGGCTCTCGTGATGTGGCACATCAACAACGAGTACGGCTGCCACACCAACCTCGACTACTCCGACGACGCGGCGCGGGCGTTCCGCGTCTGGCTCGAGGCACGCTACGGCGGCATCGACGCGCTGAACGCCGCGTGGGGCACGGCCTTCTGGTCGCAGCACTACACCTCGTTCGAGCAGATCCTGCCGCCGCGGATCGCGCCGAACTTCCGGAACCCCACTCAGCTGCTCGACTTCCGCCGCTTCAGCTCGGACGCGCTCCTCGAGTGCTTCCTGATGGAGAAGGCCATCGTGCGGGAGATCTCACCGGACGTCCCCGTCACCACCAACTTCATCGGCGCGTTCGAGCCGCTGGACTACTGGCGATGGGCGCCGCACCTCGATGTGATCTCGGACGACAACTACTACGACCCGTTCGACGAGTCGAGCCCGATGAAGGCCGCCTTCTCGCGCGATCTGATGCGCTCGCTCGGTGGCGGCCGCCCCTGGCTCCTGATGGAGCAGGCGACCTCGCACGTGCAGTGGCGGACGACGAACGCGCGGAAGCCCACGGGCCAGATGCGCTCGATGTCGCTGCAGGCCCTGGCGCGCGGCGCCGACGGGATCAACTTCTTCCAGTGGCGCCAGTCGGTCTCGGGCGCCGAGAAGTTCCACTCGGCGATGCTGCCGCACGGCGGCACCGACACGAGGATCTGGCGCGACGTCGTCGAGCTGGGCGACGCGCTGTCGCGGCTCGGAGCCGTCGAGGGCGTCCGCTCGCGGTCCGAGGTCGCGATCGTGCTCGACTGGGACAGCCGGTGGGCGATGGAGGCAGGCGCGCACGCGCAGACCTTCGACTACCTCGCGGGCGTCGAGAGCTGGTACCGGGGGCTCTACGCGCGCAACGTGCCGGTCGACTTCGTGCCGCCCTCCGCCGATCTGAGCGGCTACCGCGTGGTCATCGCGCCGCAGCTCTACGTGCTGTCGGTCGAGGACGCCGCGCGGCTCGAGCGCTTCGCCGCCGAGGGCGGGGTGCTGCTGGTGGGCTACTACTCGGGCATCGTCGACGAGGTCGAGCGGATCCACGACGGCGGCTATCCGGGCCCGCTCGGGCAGGTTCTGGGCGTGCGCGTCGAGGAGTTCGCCCCGCTGCTGCTCGAGGGCGCGGTCGACTCGACCGTGGTGGTCGACGGACTCGAGCTCGGTGCGTTCGTGGGCACCGTGTGGTCGGAGATCGTGGTGCCGACCACGGCGACGGTCCTCGCGGGCTTCGTCGGCGGCGACCTCGACGGGCTGCCCGCGGTCACCCGCCGGGCGCACGGCTCGGGCGCGGCGTGGTACGTCGCGACGCAGCCGTCTCCGGAGGGGGTCGACCTGCTGCTCGACGCGGTGCTGACCGCCGCCTCCGTGATCGTGCCGCCGGCGGCTCCCGCGGGTGTCGAGATCGTTCGCCGCGGCGATCTGCTGTTCGTGATCAACCAGGGGTCGGCTCCGGTCGACGTGCCGCTCGAGGGCTGGGGCGTCGACTCTGCGGTGCAGCTGCCTCCGTACGGCACCGCCGTGCTCGAGGCGGGCGCGCCCGTCATCGCGTCGTCGGCGGCCGCGCGCTCGACCCTGGTCGAGTAGCGGCTCAGCGGAGGCGCATCGCGCGGGCGCAGATCGGCAGCCGTTGCGGATCCGATCCGTCACAGAAGCACCGTGCGAGTCGCGCACACGGTGCTTCTGTGACGGATCGACGCGGCGTCACACCAGGGTGCCGCCCGAGGCGACGACGCGGCCGCGGTGCACGACGAGGCGGTCGGGGTCGCGGTCCATCACCGCGGCCGTCGGGGTGTCGCCCCGCAGGACGACGAGCTCCGACGGGTCGCCGACGGCGAGGCCCGGGCGGTCGGCGACGGAGGAGAGACGGTGCAGTCCGCCGTCGATCACGGAGGCGCCGCCCCACGTCGCGACCGCGAGCGCGTGCTCGATGTCCACGTCGTTGTCGAAGCCCTGCCCGTGGGAGAGCAGGAACGCGCGCTCGAGCATGTCGCCGTTACCCCACGGCGACCAGTAGTCGCGCTGGCCGTCCATGCCGAGGCCGACGCGGACGCCGGCGGCGAGCAGGTCGAGCAGCGGCAGCTCGGCGCCCGGTCCGGGGGCGATCGTGGTGAGCGCGACGTCGAGGGCGGCCAGCGTCTCGATCGCCGCGGCGACTCCGCGGTCGGTCGACGCGAGGGCGAACGCGTGCGAGATCGAGACGCGACCCTGCAGACCGTGGGCGCGGACCCGCTCGGCGATCAGGTCCATCGAGAAGAGGCCGAGCGAGCCGCGCTCGTGCAGGTGGATGTCGAGGCCGACACCGTGCTTCTCGGCGAGGGCGAAGACGGCGTCGAGGTGGCGCACGGGGTCGCGGTCGATCTCGCACGGGTCGATCCCGCCGATCAGGTCGCCGCCGAGCGAGAGGGCCTCGTCGAGCAGCTCGACGACTCCGGGTTCCACGAAGACGCCCACCTGCGGGAACACCACGATCTCGACGTCGCTGCGGTCGCGGTGCGCCTCGCGGGCCGCGAGCACGCCCTCGAACTTCTCGAGACCGGAGTCGGCGTCGACCTGTGCGTGGCTGCGCACGCGGGTCGCGCCCTTCTCGATCATCGTGCCCAGCGTCGAGGTCGCGCGGTCGGCCACGGAGGCCTCGGCGCTGCGCCAGTGCGCGCGGTCGTTCATGATCCGGCCCCAGCGGCCCTCCTCTCCGGTCCGCGGCCGGAACGGCAGTCCGAGGCGCGTCGAGTCGAGGTGGACGTGCACGTCCGAGAAGGACGGGACCAGGATGCCGCCGCGGCCGTCGACGACCGCGTCGGCCGCGCCCTCGCCGACGGGGGCGATCGCGACGATCCCGGTCTCGTCGACGACGACGTCGCGCGCCTCGCCTCCCCAGGGGCGGACGTCGCGGAGGAGCGTGGAGCTCGGCATGGGGTGGAGCCTTTCAGATCGAGAGGGAGTCGGTGTCCGATGCTCAGTCGGTGAACGTCACGTCGCTCAGCACGTACTCGCCGTCGGCGCGGGGCGTCCACTCGATGCCGGGGGCGACTGCGTAGTCGGCGTCCGGAGTGAACAGGGGGTCGATGAACGCGTTGTCGATGTTGGTCTGCGCGATCTCGGCGAAGACGGCCGCGCGCTCGTCGCCGGTCACGGTCCGCTGCTCCTCGACGAGCGCCGCGAGCTCGGGCGACTTCGCGTAGTCGTTCTGCCCGCCCGCGAAGAGGTTCGTGGCGGGCATGTCGCCGTCCATCGTCGACGGCGCCCACGTGTTGAGGTACAGGCCCTCGACCGAGACGGTGCCGTAGATGATGTTCGAGAGGCTCGCCTGGTCGGTGCCCTTCAGCTCGACCGTCATCCCGACCGCCTCGAGGTAGCCGCCGATCGCCTGCGCGATCTCGGACGAGAGCGGGATGCGCCCCTCCGTCGCGTACTGGAGCGGGATCGTCTCGCCGGCGTAACCCGCCTCCGCGAGGAGCGCCTCCGCGGCCTCGGGGTCGTACTCGGTGGCGTCGATGTCGGCGTAGCCCGTCACATCCGGAGCCACGATCTGGTCGTTCGCGACCGCGCGGCCACTGAGCACGCCGTCGACCAGGGACTGCTTGTCGATCGCGAGCCGGATCGCCTGGCGGACGCGCGCGTCGGCCAGCACGCCGGTGCTCGAGTTCATGCCGAGGAAGGTGACGCCGTTGGCGGTGCGCGAGGCCACGTCGACGCCGCTGCCGCTCAGGGAGTCGACCTGGTTGGGCGAGATCAGGGCGATGTCGAGGCTGCCCGACGAGACTCCGTTGAGCCGCGCATCCGAGTCGCCGACCGTCTGGAACGTGACCTTCTCGACCTCGGGCTCCTCGCCCCAGTAGTCGGGGTTCCTCTCGATGACGTACTCGACGCCGCGGGTGTAGCTGACGAAGCGGAACGGGCCGCTGCCGACGGGGGCGGCCGCGAAGCCCTCCGAGCCGAGCTCGGTGTAGACCGTCTCGGGCACGATCGAGATGGCGGTCGTGATCGAGGGCCACGGAGAGAACGGCGCGTTCAGGGTGAAGACGACGGTGGTGTCGTCGGTCGCCTCGACCGACTGCAGCACGCCCATGTAGCCGAGGTTGTCGGAGTCGGGCGAGGCCAGGATCGTGTTGTAGGTGAACGCGACGTCGCCGGCGGTGACCGGGTCGCCGTTCGAGAACACGGCGTCGTCGCGGAGGGTGAAGGTCCAGGTCGTCAGATCGGCGCTCGGAGTCCACTCGGTGGCGAGCGAGGGCTCGATCACGCCGTCGGCGTCGAGCTTCGTGAGCTGGTCGAACACGTTGTAGTAGTAGTTGTAGCCCGCGAGCGACCCGTCCATGATCGGGTCGGGCGCGCTCTCCGGCTCCGCCACCTGGCCGATGACGATGTCGCGGTCGGCCGAGGCTCCGCTCGAGGCTCCCGAGCAGCCGGTGAGGGCCGCGATCGTGAGCGCGAGGGTCGTGAGGGCGATGACGGGCGTGGCGCGGTTCCTGGTCATGAGCGGTGGGTTCCTTCGATGAGTGAGGGGGCTTCGGTGGGGTGCGGGGCGGCCGGCGCGTCCGGGCGCTGCCGGGGGTCGGAGAGCGGGATGGAGTCCAGGAGCGAGCGCGTGTAGGGGTGCGCGGGGGCGTCGAACACCTGGTCGCGGGTGCCGACCTCGACGAACTCGCCGCGGTTCATCACCGCGACGCGATCGGAGAGGTAGCGCACCACGGCCAGGTCGTGGGCGATGAAGAGGTACGAGAGTCCGCGGGCGGCCTGCAGGTCCTTCAGCAGGTTGATGACCTGCGCCTGCACCGAGACGTCGAGGGCCGACACGGGCTCGTCGAGCACCAGCACGTCGGGCTCGAGCGCCAGGGCGCGGGCGATGCCGATCCGCTGGCGCTGCCCGCCCGAGAACTGGGCGGGGCGGCGCTCGAGCGCGTCGGTGCCGAGGCCCACGTCGTCGAGGAGCGAGACCACGCGGTCGCGGGAGTAGCGTCCGGCGATGCGCAGCGGCTCCGCGACGATCTCGTGCGCCGTCAACCGCGGGTTGAGGGCCGAGTACGGATCCTGGAACACCAGCTGCATCCGGTTCTGCACGCTCCGCCGCTCGCGGGTCGAGAGGGTGTCGAGCCGGCGCCCGAGCACCTCGATCGAGCCGCTCGCGACGGGGTTGAGGCCGAAGATCGTGCGGACGAGCGTCGACTTGCCGCAGCCGGACTCGCCGACGAGCCCGAGGGTCTCGCCGCGCCCGAGCTCGAACGAGACGCCCTTGACGGCCTCGATGACGCGGCGCGAGCGGAGGCCGGTGCGCTGACGGAACCGCACGTGCAGGTCGTCGACCTTCAGCACCGGCGCGCTCACGCGGTCACCTCGGCGGCGAACCGCGGGGTCTGCCGCGCGAAGTGGCAGGCGGCCCACTGGTCGCCTCCGACGTCGTCGAGCAGCGGCTCGAGCTGGGTGCAGAGCTCCGACTTGGCGGGCAGCTCGCAGCGCGGCGCGAACGGGCAGCCGCGCGGGCGGTTCTGCGGCGACGGAGGCGACCCCGGGATCGCGTAGACCCGGTCGCCGCTGTGCTCGGCCGACAGCAGGCTGCCGAGCAGCCCCGCGGTGTAGGGGTGCGCGGGGTGGGCGAAGACGTCCCAGACCGATCCCCGCTCGACCACGCGGCCGGAGTAGAGGATGCACACGACGTCGGCGACCTCGGCCACGAGACCCAGATCGTGCGTGATGAGCACCATCGCCGCGTCGGTCTCGGCCCGCACGGTGCCCAGCACGGTCATGATCTGCGCCTGGATCGTGACGTCGAGCGCGGTGGTCGGCTCGTCGGCGATCAGCACCGAGGGCTCGTTCGCCATCGCCATCGCGATGACGGCCCGCTGCCGCATGCCTCCCGACCACTGGTGCGGATAGGCCTTGGCGCGCTGCTCCGGATCGGGGACCCCGACGTCGGTGAGCAGGCCCGTGACCCGGCGCCGCACCTCGGCGCGGCCGAGCGAGCGGTCGTGCACCTGCAGCGCCCGCCCGATCTGACCGCCGACCCGCTTGACCGGGTTCAGCGCCGTCATCGGGTCCTGGAAGATCATCGCGAGCTCGCTGCCGCGCAGGCCCCGCAGCTCCGGCTCCGGCATCCCGAGCACGTCGCGGCCGCGGTAGTGCACGGTGCCGCCGAGCACCTCGAGGCCCGCGGGGAGCAGGCCCAGCACGGCGAGCATCGTCACGCTCTTGCCCGAGCCCGACTCGCCGACCAGGCAGAGCACCTCGCGCTCGTGCAGGGTGAACGAGACGCGGTCGACGAGGGTGACGGTGTCGCCGTGCTCGTCGGTGTAGCCGACGCTGAGGCTCTGGACGTCGAGCAGGACCGCTCGGTCGTCGGCGGGCGAGGTGTCGTCGAGGGGGGTCATCGGAGGCTCCGCTTCACGGATCGTCGTGACGTGCGTCGGACAGTGGTCGCCGAGCCCTCTGCGGTGAAGCGCTGGCTCAGCAGGTTGGTGCCGGCGACCGTGAGGAAGATCGCGACGCCGGGGATGACCGCGAGGTGCGGCGCCTGGCGGACGTAGTCCTGGCCCTCGCTGATCATCAGGCCCCAGCTGGGCGTCGGCGCCTGCACGCCGAGGCCGAGGAAGTCGAAGGAGGAGGTGAGCAGCATGACCGCGCCGATGTCGCTGGAGGCGAGGATCATCATCTGCACCGCGACGTTCGGCACGATGTGCCGCCGCACGGTCCACAGACCGCCGGCCCCCTGGATCCGCGGGGCGAGCACGAAGTCGCGGTCCCGCAGCGCCATCGCGGTGCTGCGGGCGACCCGGGCGTAGCCGACCCAGTAGGTCGCGGCGAGCACGGTGATCATCAGCCAGACGCTCGGGCCGAGTGATGCGGCGAGGGCGATCAGCACCAGGATCACGGGCATCGCGAGCTGGATGTCGGCGAGGCCCATCAGCACGTTGTCGGTCCTGCCGCCCACGTAGCCCGACCACGTGCCGATCGCCATGCCGACGAGGCTGTTGACGACCACGATCAGCAGGACGATGCCCAGCGTGACCCGGCCGGCGAGTGCGAGGCGGCTCGCCTCGTCGCGGCCCAGCGCGTCGGTGCCCAGCCAGTGCTCTGCGGACGCTCCCGGCGCGGCGAGCACTGTCGAGAGGTCCTGGGCGAAGGGGTCGTAGCCGGGCAGGAGCGGGTAGACGAGCGAGAAGAGGACGATCGAGCCGACCATCGCGGCGCCGAGGACCTGCAGGGCGGGCACCCGGCGCCCGCGGGCGAAGGCGGTGGTGATGCCGGCGCGGAGGGCGCCGGTGCGGATGATCTCGGTGGTCGTCATGCGAGCCTCACTCGGGGATCGATGAGCCCGGACACGAGGTCGACGAGCAGATTGGCGAGGATGAACAGCAGGGCGACCACGATCAGGCCCGACTGCACGACCGGGAAGTCGCGGGAGTAGACGGCGCCGAGCATCAGCTGCCCCATGCCCGGCCAGGCGAAGACGTTCTCGACGATCACGAGGCCGCCGAGGAAGGAGCCGAGGCTGATGCCGGCGACCGTCAGCACCGGCAGGAACGCGTTGGGCAGCAGCTCGCCGACGACCACGCGGAAGCGGTTCTCGCCGCGGGCGAAGGCGGTGCGGGCGTAGTCCTGCGTCGACTGCTCGGTCAGGGCGTTGTCGAGCAGTCGCGTGTAGAGCACGAACTGGCCCGTCGCGATGGTGAGCGCCGGCATGATGATCGCCAGCGGATCCCGGTTGCCGAGCGAGGGCAGCAGGCCCAGCCAGACCGACAGGACCAGGACCAGCAGCAGGCCGAAGAAGAAGTCCGGGATGGCCTGGCGGGTGGAGCCGAGCCCGAGCGACAGGGCGCGGAGCCCTCGGGAGCGGGTGAGCTGGATGACGACTCCGGCCACGAGCGCGAGGGCCAGGCCGAGCACGAGGCCGACCGCGCCGAGTGAGAGCGACGCGGGCAGCCGCTCGAGCACCAGCTGCATCGACGAGACGCCGGCCTGCCGGTAGGAGTCGCCGAAGTCGCCGGTGACCAGCCCGCCGAGGTACTGCAGGTACTGCTGCCAGAGCGGCAGGTCGAAGCCGAGACGGTGGTTCAGGTCGGCGATCTGCTCGGGCGACGCGTTCTCGGTGAGCAGGAGCGCGGCGGGGCTGCCGCTGAGGCGGCCCAGGCCGAAGGCGATCGTGACGACGGCGAAGATCGTCGCGAGACCCTGCAGGAGTCGTCGGCAGATGTACGGGCCCATGGCGCCACCTCCGTTCTCGTGGGATGTCGGTACTGCTGTCGGTACTGCTGTCGGTATACAGAATTGCCGCTTCTCTGTTTCGTGCGCATCACGGGAGGTTTCGGGAGTGTAAACATCCGGACCGCGGTTCTGTATCCGCAAAGCACCAGTTGTCGCCCGAATTCCGCTCATTTCGCGGCCCGTCAGCACCTTCTGCATACCGGCACCGGGCGCGAGGCCGCTGCTCGCCCAGGTGCGGTGGCGGTAATTCTGCATACAGAATGGGCGCAGGAGGACGACATGTCGACACGCATCATCACGTCGGAGGAGTGCGAGGCGCTCACCGAATGGCCCGGGCTCATCGCCGCGCTGGCCGACGCCCACCGGGCCCTCGCCGACGCAGGCGCGGTGCAGCCGGTCCCCGAGGCCCTGCGGATCCCCGGCGACGCCAGCGCCGACGGCCCCGCCGCCGTCCCGATGAGCGCCTTCGCGCCCTACCTCGGTCTCGCCGCCGTCAAGCTGCTGATCGACGCCCCGCGCAACCGTGCGAGCGGGCTTCCTCCGCAGCGCTCGACGGTCTCCCTCTACTCCGCCGACACCGCCGAGTGCCTCGCGCTGATCGACGGCCGCGCGCTGACCCGGCTGCGGACGGCCGCCGTCTCGGCGCTCGCCACGGGGGCGCTCGCCCGCCCCGGATCCCGGATCCTCACCCTCGTCGGCGCCGGCCCGCTCGCCCGCGAGCACGCGCTCGCCCTCGGCTCGGTGCTGACCCTCGACGAGGTCCGCGTGTGGTCGCCGTCGGGATCGAGCGCCACGGCGCTCGCCGCCGAGCTCGTCGCCAACGGCGTCCCGGCGACGGCGCCGGACGACCTGGAGAGCGCCGTGCGCGGCGCGGACGTCGTGTGCACCCTGACGCCGTCGGTCGAGCCTCTGCTCGAGGCGGGCTGGCTCGCCGACGGCGTGCACGTCAACGCGGTCGGCTCGCCGCCCCGGCACGGCTACCGCGAGCTGGGCGCTGACGCCTTCGCGCGCGCCGACCGCGTGGTGGTCGACACCCGCGGGATCGCCTTCTCGGAGTCGGACAACGTGCGCCGCTCCGGACTCCGGCCCGCCGATGTGGCCGAGCTCGGCGAGGTGCTGGTCGGGCGCGCCACCGGCCGCCGCTCGCACGACGACGTCACCGTGTTCAACTCCGTCGGCATCGGCCTGCAGGATCTGGCCGCGGGCGCCTACGTCCTCGCCCGGGCCGAACGGGCGGCGCTCGGCGTCGAGGTCGAGACGCGGGCCGCGCGGTGACGGTGGGCGTGCCGACCCGGTTGAATAGGGGGAGTCGAGCGAAGGAGGCCCGCGTGTCGAGCATCGCCCCCGAGGAGTCGCTGACCGCCCAGACCTACCGCACGCTCCGCCGCGAGATCATCCTCGGCCGCTACCCGCAGGGCTCGCGGCTGGTCGAGTCGACGCTCGCCAGCGAGCTGAACGTGTCGCGGCTCCCGATCCGCGAGGCGGTGCCGCAGCTCGAGAACGAGGGCTTCGTCCGCACCCTGCCGAGGCGCAGCTCCCGCGTCTCGGAGTGGACCGCCGCCGACGTCACCGAGCTGTTCGACGTGCGCCTCAGCCTCGAGACCCTGGCCGCGCGACTGGCCGCGCGCCGCGTGGCGGAGGGCGTGTCGCCCGCCCCGCTGCACGACGCGATCGCCGCCGAGCACCGCGCGCTCGACAGCGAGGACTGGCTGCTCGTCGCCGAGACCAGCACGATCGTGCACGAGGCGATCGTCGACATCGCCGGCAGCGCGCTGCTCGGCTCGCTGATGCGGGCGGTCAGCGGGCGGATGACGTGGCTGTTCTACCTGACGTCGGCGCGCGACCAGCATCAGCAGTCCGACGAGCACCAGGGCCTCCTGGAGGCGATCCTCGCGGGCAACGACCGCCTCGCCGAGTCGATCGCCTTCACCCACATCGAGAAGGGCCGCGCCCCGTCGCTGCAGCTGCTCGGGACGGCGCCGCACGAGCAGTGAGGGAACCCCGAACCGTCGAGGCCGCCCCGTAGGGCGGGCTCCCTCGACGCTCCGGGGTTCCCTCGGTGTCAGGCGGCGCGGCGGCGCAGCAGCAGCATCCCGCCGCCGAGCAGGAGCGCGAGCGCTCCTGCCGGGAGCAGCGACAGGTCGGCGCCGGTCGCGGCGAGGGCGTCGTGCGATCCCGCCGCCGGCGCAGCGGTCGGAGTCGTCACGGGGACGACGACCGCGGTCGGCTCGGGCGAGGGCGCGGGCGTCACCGCGGGCTCGGTCGGCGCGGGCGTCGGCACCGGCGTCGGCTCGGTCCCCTCCTGCGCGAGCACCGGCACCGTCGACCAGTCGATGTCGCTCGCCAGGCCGTACGAGGTGTACGACGGCTGGTTGTAGGCGGTGTTCTGGCGCGCGACCTCGACCCGGTACTGCGGGTCGTGCATCAGCGTGGTGAGCTTGCGGTCGGTGACCTCGGTGCTCGAGTAGATCCGGATCGCGCTCGAGTCGGCCGTCGGCAGCAGCAGCTCCTCGCGCCAGTCGCCCAGCACGTCGGCGACCAGGGACGCGTTCCCCTTCGTCCCGTTGTTCGTCACCGTGCCGTCGGCCGAGAGCAGCACCGTGCCGTCGCCGGTCACGATCGTCGGAGTGACCGGGGTCGCGTCCTGCATCGTCGTGCTCGCGACGATCTGCGTCGTCATGTCGGCCGCCCAGCGGATGCTCTGGTTGGTGCCGGGCTGCGTGTCCGAGAGCGGCTCGCCGGCGGCCGACAGCTCGCCGATCGCCCACACCTCCTGGCCCGGGATCGCCGGGTCGATGTCGCCGATCATCCCGCGACCGGTGTCCTTGCCGGAGTAGGCGCCGAAGAGCACCTCGCCGGTCGCGGCGTCGCGCAGCGCGTACCCGTAGGGGGCGCCGACACCGCCCTCGTGCACGGTGAAGATCTCGAGGCCCGGGCGCGCGGGGTCGATGTCGGTCACGTGCATCGCGTCGCCGTGGCCGAGCTTCGCGGAGGTCCCGGGCGCGGAGCTGCCCTCGGGGAGGGTGTCGTAGGAGCTGTAGAGCAGGCTGCCGTCGTCGTCGAGGGTCGCGGAGCCGTAGACGATCTCCTGGCGGCCGTCGCCGTCGACATCCGCGGCGCTCAGCGAGTGGAAGCCCTGGGTGGTGAGGGTCGCCCACTCGGGGCTGGTCCCCTCCCGGCCGTGCGGGGCGTCGTTGAACGGGTTCGTCATCGGCACGTGGCCGCTGTCGGCGACCCAGCGCTGCGTGAGCGAGGTGCCGTCCCAGTCGTAGGCGACGACGACGGCGCGGGTGTAGTAGCCGCGGGCGAAGACGGCCGAGTGGGTCTCGCCGTCGAAGGAGGCGACTGCTGCGAGGAAGCGGTCGTTGCGGTTGCCCGGCTCGATCCGCGAGTAGGCGTAGTCGCCCCAGAGCAGGCCGTCGTCTCCGCGGCCCGGCTCGTAGGCGACGGTCTCGAGCTCGACGCCCGACTCGCCGTCGAACACGGTGAGGTACTCGGGGCCGTCGAGGATGAAGCCCTCGAAGGTGGTCAGGTCGTTGCGGTCGCTGCGGCTGGGCGCGTAGACGTCGATGAAGTAGTCGACGAGCTCGGTGGCCCCGGCGCGGTCGAGCGGGTACGTGTGCGTGGGGGCGGTGCCGAACGCCTCCTCGAGGGTCGCGGGCCACTGGCCGCTCGTCACCTCGTCGCGGGTGCTCCAGCCCTCGAACACCCCGATGAGGTGCTCGCGGTAGTCGGCGGCCGAGAGCCGGTAGTCGTCGGCGGGGGTGACTCCCGCGGCGACGTCCTCGGGGAGCAGCGTGATCGACTCCGCCCGCGCCGGGTCGCCGCCGGGCAGCGTCACGGTGCCCGGAGCGGTCTTGGTCATGATCTCGGAGCGGCCGTCGCCGTCGAAGTCCGAGACCATGAACTGCGTGTAGTGGGCGCCCGAGCGGATGTTCACGCCCAGGTCGATCCGGTGCAGCAGGGTGCCGTCGGCCTCGTAGGTGTCGAGGTAGGTGCTGCCGGTGTAGCCCTTCTGCGAGACGTCCTTGGCGTTGGAGGGGTACCACTTCACGACGTACTCGTAGTCGCCGTCGCCGTCCATGTCGCCGACGCTCATGTCGTTGGCGCTGTAGGTGTAGGCCTCGCCGGCGGGAGTGACCCCGTCGGCCGGCTTCTGCAGCGGCAGGGTCTCGAACGCGTCGGCGGAGGCGGTGGCCGGCGCGCTGGGCTCGCCCGGCTCGCCGTCGACCAGCGCCACCACGCGGTACTCGTCGCCGGGGGAGCCGGCGGGGTCGTGCAGGTTGGTGCTGTCGGTGACGACTCCGACGCGCTCCGCGCCGCGGTAGACGGCGAAGTCGGCTCCGACCATCCCGGTGCCGGAGGAGCCGGTGACCTCGGTCGCGAGCAGGCGCCAGCTGACGAACACGCCGCCGTCGGGCGAGGCGAGCGCGACGACGCCGCGGTCGAGGTCCTCGAGCTGCACGGTCAGGGCGGGGTTCGCGGTGGCGGCGGTCTGAGCGCCGGCGGGCGACGCGGCGGCGAGCGCGACGCCCGCGATCAGGGCGAGCCCCAGGCCGGAGCGGAGAGCGGAGCGGCGCCGCGGGAGCCCCGCGGCGGACGTGCGGGCAGCGGTGTGTGGACGTGAATTCGGCATTGAATCCCTCGGCATCGATGGCGACCGGGCTGCAGGAATGCGCTTTCCCCCGGCGGTGCCACCCTATGTGAAACCTTTCAGAGGGGTCAACAGCCGCAGCGCTCGCCGGCCGCGCCCGCGGTCACCAGGTGTCGTCGGCCTCGTCGGAGGTGTCGGCGGCGATCATCTCGACGATGGTGTCCACGGTCAGCCACGGGCCGTTGCTGACCTCGCCGATCTTCTCGCGGTCCTTGAAGACGACGATGCGGTCGCTCAGCCGCACCACCTCCTCCAGCTCGGAGGAGATGTAGACGACCGACACCCCCTCCTTCGCGAGCTGCGCGATGTGCGCCTGGATCTCGACCTTCGACGCCACGTCGATGCCGCGGGCGGGCTCGTCGAGCACGAGGAGGCGGGGCCTGGTCGCGAGCCAGCGCGCCAGGACCACCTTCTGCTGGTTGCCTCCGGAGAGGTACTTGACCGGCGTGTCCGGATCGGCGGGAGTGATGTTGAGCGCCTCGACGTAGGTCGCGACGAGCGCGTCGGTCTCGGCGGCCGACAGCGGGTGCGCCCAGCCGCGCAGCGCCTGCAGGCCGAGCACGAGGTTCTCGCGGAGGGAGAGGTCGCCGATGATGCCGTCCTCGCGGCGGTTCTCGCTCGAGTGCGCGATGCGGTTCCGCAGCCCCGAGACCGGGTCGCTGATCTGCGCAGGCTCCCCGTCGATGAGCACGCGGCCGCTGTCGGCCTTCTCCACGCCGCTCAGGAGGGACGCGAGCTCGGTGCGACCGGAGCCGCGCAGGCCCGCGAAGCCCACGATCTCGCCGCGGTGCAGCTCGAGGTCGGTCGGTGCGACCGCTCCGCGCCGGCCGATGCCGTAGGCGCGGTAGATCGCCGGACCGGTCGGCTGCCTGCGGTGCTCGCGGCGGTCGGAGCCGATCTGGCGCAGCGCCTCGATGTCCTCGCCGATCATCTTCGCGATCAGCTCCGCGCGGTCCATCGCGCGCGCCGGGTACTCGCCGACGGTGCGGCCGTCGCGCAGCACGGTCACCCGGTCGGACAGCGTGAGGACCTGCTCGAGGAAGTGCGACACGAACACGATCGCGACTCCCTGGTCGCGCAGCCTCCGCAGCACCGCGAACAGGCGCGCCACGTCGCCGAGGTCGAGGCTCGAGGTGGGCTCGTCGAGGATCAGCACGCGGGGCCGGTCGACCATGGCGCGGCCGATGGCGACGAGCTGGCGGATCGCGGGGGAGAGCGAGCGCAGCGGCAGGTGCGGGTCGAGGTCGCCGAGGCCGAGCTCGGTGAGCATCTCGGCCGCCCGGGCGTGGGTGCGCGACCACGAGATGCCGAGGCGCCCCCGGATCTCGTGGCCGATCATCACGTTCTCGCCGATGCTGAGGTTGTCGGTCAGCCGCTCGTCCTGGAACACGGCGGTGATGCCGGCGGCCTTCGCGTCGGCCGGTCCCGAGAAGCGGCGCGCGACTCCGTCGAGCACGATCGAGCCCGCGTCGGGCTGGTGGATGCCCGTGAGCGTCTTGATCAGCGTCGACTTGCCCGCGCCGTTCTCGCCCATCAGCCCGTGGATCTCGCCCGGGACCAGCCTCAGGCCCGCGCCCTCGAGCGCCGGGCCGGAGGAGAAGGACACGTGGATGCCCGACATCTCGACGACGGGGTCGGCGCAACGCGGAGTCGTCCTCGACTGGAATGCCACGTGCCGTCCTCGGTTCGTGTCGGGCGCGCCGTCAGGGTCGGAACGCCAGGATGCCGCTGATGATACGCGAGCGCGGCCCCGCGGATCACCCCCCGGGTCAGGCGCGCGGAGGAGCCGTCGACTCGCGGACGACGAGCTCGGTGGCGATCCGCGTGCGCTGCGGGATCTCCTGGCCGCGGATCCGCGCGTGGATCACCTCGGCGACGGTGGTGCCGAGCTTGTCGAAGTCCTGCCGCACGGTCGTCAGCGGGGGCAGGAAGTGCCGCGCGGTCGGCAGATCGTCGAAGCCGATGATGCTGACGTCCTCGGGCACCCGGATGCCGCGCTCGACGAGCCCGTGGATCACTCCGAGCGCCATCTCGTCGTTCGCGACGACCATCGCGGTGAAGTCGGGGATCGAGCGCAGGCTCGTGGCGAAGTCGTAGCCGGAGTCGGGGGTCCAGTCGCCGACGACGATCGGCCGCTCGTGCATCCCCCACGCCTTCGCGCGGGTGTGGAAGGCGCGCTCGCGGGCGCGCGCGTCGAGCCAGTCGAGGGGCCCCGACATGTGCAGCACGTCGCGGTGCCCGAGCGAGGCGAGGTGGTCGACGGCCTGGCTCATCCCGCCCTGCTGGTCGACCGAGACGGTGAGGAAGTTGGGGTCCTTGTCGGACTTGACGACCAGGGTCGGCACGCCGATCTCGACGGTGCGCAGCGTCGCGACGGAGGAGGAGCGCGGCGCGATCACGCACAGCGCGTCGATCCCGAGGCCCGAGAGGTGGTTGATGGCGTCGACGGGCGACATGTCCTGGTCGTCGCGCAGGGCGACGGAGGTGATCGAGTAGCCCTTCTCGCGAGCGGCCCGCTCGATCGCGCGCAGGGTGCTCGAGGGGCCGAACTCGGCTCCGCTCTCGATCATCACGCCGATGCGGTCGGTGCGCTGGGTGACGAGGGAGCGGGCGGCGATGTTGGGCCGGTAGTTCAGCTCGTCGACGGCCTCGAGGACCTTCTGGCGGGTCGACTCCTTGATGTTGGGGTGCCCGCTGAGGACCCGCGAGACGGTCATGTGCGAGACGCCGGCGACCGCGGCGACATGACGGAGGTTCGGCCGATCGGCCATGAGAGGACCTCCTCCGCTCCCCGGGCGGGTGAGCCGCGCACCCCCGGTGCGGGCGGCGTGGAGTGCCGCCGCCGTCGTGAGTGCGTCCAGCATAGCCAGGTGGGCTTGCGCGCCCGCGGCGAGGCGTGATCCGGCCCGCTGCGCGGACTGCTCGATCACCTCGCGCCGCCCGACATCGGCTGAGACGAGGGGCCCTCGCCTCGCGGCGGGGGCCACCCCGTCTCAGCCGATGCTCTGCGGGTCGCTGCGCGTCAGCCGCAGCTGCGCGCGGAGTACGGCGCCGTGGTCGTCGCGGTGACGGCCGAGCCTCCGACCGTCGCCGTCGCGGTGACCGTGGCCTCACCCGCGGCGAGCTGCGCCGCGCGCACCGTGTAGGCGGCGGAGGCGCTCGCGCCCGGCTTCACGGCGGCGAACGTCTTCACGCCCTCCGCCGTGCGCACGGTCACGTCCATCGGCACGGTGTCGCCGTTCTTCGCGATGACCGTGAGCACCGGCTTGCCCGCGACGCAGCGCGAGGAGGCCGTGGCCGTGACCTTCAGCGAGGCCTGCACGGTGACCGTGGCGGTCACCGGCATCCGCGACGCGTCCTGCGCGACTCCCGAGACCGTGAAGGTCCCGGCGACGGCGTAGGAGCTCGGCGCGACGGCGTCCCAGGTGACGGCGACCGACTGCTTCGCTCCGGTCTTCGTCGTGATCTCGGCGCCGGGCAGCACGGGCGCGGTGCCCACCGGGGTCGTGACCGCGATCGGGGCGACCGAGGCCACCGCGATCGAGGGGGCGAGGCCCTCGAGCACCTTCTGGTACTCGGCGCGGGTCACCGGGATGACCGTGCCGTGGCGGGGCTTGCCGCCGTCGGAGTTCTGCGGGAGGTTCGTCCGCAGCTTCGCTCCGAGCGGCTGCCACGAGTCGCCGTTCGCCAGGTCGTCCGAGCCGAACGGGATGTAGTGGTTCGGGCCGCCGTGGTAGTCGGGCTGGTCGATGAACAGGAACCAGTCGAGTCCGTTCACGTCGCCCTCGTTGGCCGGGAACACGTTCGGGCCCTCACCGCTGGTGAAGGTGCCGCCGGGCTCGCCGTTGGGCAGGCCGGAGGCGACGCGCTCCTTGACCAGGGTCCACTCGTCTGCCGGGCCGGAGGTGCCGGGCAGCGTTCCGCTGATGGTGGCGAGCAGGTCGGTGCTCTTCTCCTCGCGGAGCGTCATCGACGCCTCGTCCTTGGTGAAGCGGTAGTAGGTGTCGCCGTCCTTCGCGATCGTCGAGTCGATGGTGCCGCGGCCGGTGCCGCGCTTGACGTCGATCCACGGCTTCGCCTCCGAGAAGGTGACGAAGTCGTCGGTCGTCGCGTACATCATCTGGTTGTAGGTGACCGCGGTGCGGTCGGCCGCGTTCGTCGTCGGGTACATGTTCGAGGCCCAGAACACCACGTAGGTGTCGAGCTCGTCGTCCCAGTACGCCTCCGGGGCCCAGGTGTTGCCGGCGAAGTCGGTCGAGACCTTCACGTGGCGCTGCGCCGACCAATTGACCAGGTCGGTCGACTCCCAGACCTCGATGTACTTCGAGCCCGACTTCTGCGCCGTGTCGAAGCCGCCGGCGAGGCCGTCGATCTTCAGGTCGGTGGCGAGCATGAAGAACTTGTCGCCCTCGGGGGAGCGCACGATGAACGGGTCGCGCAGGCCCTGCGTGCCCTGCGTCGAGGTGAACACCGGCTGGCCGCCGTTGAGCGTGTTCCACGACAGCGCGTCGTCGCCCTTCGAGGCGGCGAGGCTGACGCGCTCGGCGCCGGCACCCTCACCCGTGAAGAACGCCCACACGTAGGCCTCGGTGTCCTCGGTCCCGGAGGGGAGCGGGGTGAGGCGGAGCGTGAAGTCGCGCGTCTTCACGACGGATCCGCTGGTCGCGGTCGCGCGGACGACGACGTCGATCGCCGGGGAGCCGGCCTGCGGACGGTCGACGACGATCGTGCGGCTGTCGGCGGTGCTGCCGGCGCGCACGGTGGCGCCCGATCCGACGACGGTCCACGCGATGCTCGAGCCGAGCGCGCCGCGCGCGGGCACCGAGACGTTGGTGCGGACGTCGGAGACGTTCGGGATGCTGATCGCGTCGAGGTCGCGCTGCGCCTTGTCGGCGTCGGCGACGTCGGCGACGACCTTCACCGGGTAGTCGACCGAGCGGGTGTCGGTGCCCGACGTGTAGGTCGCGCTGAGCGTGACGGAGGCGTCGGGGGAGCCGGCCGCGGGGCGGACGACCGTGGCGGTCGATCCGTTCACGGTGACCGCCGCGTTGTTCGAGCGCCAGGTGATGGCGACACCGGAGGAGCTGGCGGGCAGGGCGAAGTCGGCCGTCGCCTCGGTCGGGATCGTCACCGACGCGACGGCGCGGTCGATCGCCTCGGAGGAGTAGAGCGCCTTCACGGCATCGGCGCTGAGCGCGCTGCCGTAGACCGCGAAGTCGTCCACATCACCGCTCCAGCCGGGGTCGTTGTAGGTGGAGCGCGCGAGGTAGGCGACGAGGGACGAGCCGAACGAGGCGACATCGCGCGCGATCGCATTCTGGCTGATCCGGGTGCCGTTGATGTACACCGACAGGGTTCCTGTCGTGCCGTCGATGACGGTCGTGTAGAGCGAGAGGCCCGCGGGGGTGCGGGCGCCGGTGGTGCCGGCGTTGGTCGCTCCGGGGCCGACCTCGGTGCCCCAGGGGGCGCCGGCGTTCACGGAGTTGGTGACGACGGACTTCACGTAGCCCGACGGGTTGCTCGGGTTGAGCAGCCAGTAACCGGAGGAGTTGGAGGCGCCGGACGCGACGGGCGCGCCGACGAACGCGGCGGCGACGTTGCCGGGGCCGGAGCGGGGCGACAGCCAGGTCGAGAAGGTGAGGTCCTTCTTGCCGACGAGGCCCGCCGTGGGGATGTCGAGGTAGGGGGCGGCGGAGGCGGATCCGCCGGGCAGGCTGATCTTCCCGTCGGCGAACGTGGCGCCCGTGCGGCGCACGGTGGCGTCGTAGCCGTTGCCGCTCGTGTCGGCGACGGTCGTGCCGGTGGGCGCGGTGTCGAAGGTGTAGTGCAGGAGCGGCTTCTCCGTCGCTCCGAAGGCGGAGCTCGGGACCGTGGCCCCGAGCAGCGCCGTGGCGGCGACGGTGGCGACCGCCAGGGCGGTCCTCACCGCCGATCGTGATCGTGTCATCAAGAACGTCCTCGTGGTCGATGCGGCGAGGGAGGCACGACCCGCGGAATCGACGGACCTGTGCGTCATCGCACGGAATGTGAACGTGAACATACTAGGCGCGCAGGTTTCGCTCAGACCAGCCCCGACGGCATCGGAGCCCGATCGGATTTCCGCGATTGACCGCGGTCACCGGCGCTGTTACCGTGAACAAAATTCTCCGCCGCACCCGGCCCCGGACGACCTCGACGACGAGATCGCAGCGCCTCACGCGGTGGAGCCCCGTGCGCCTCCTCCTCGCCCGCAGGCGCTCTCCCCTCGACTCCCGGGGGTGCATCGCCCCCCGGTGCGCCTCCGGGCACCACGCCCCTCCGCCTTCCGACGATGGAGTCACCATGACCACTCGACCGACCGACGGTGCGCCCCGGGCACTGCCCCGGCGCCTCACGGCCTGGCTGCTGATCCTCCTGGCGGCGATCGTGGCCCTGCCGCTCGCCGCCGCGAGCCCCGCGGCGGCGCTCGGCGAGCCGACCTTCAGCAACCCGATCGAGCCGGACACCGCCGACCCGACCATCGAGTGGCACGACGGCAACTACTACATGGTCGCCACCACCTGGGACAACCGCGTGGTGATGCGGAAGGCGCCGACCCTCGCGGCGCTCGGCACGGCGACTCCGACGACCGTCTACTCCGACACGAACGCCGGCCGGAACGCCAACATGTGGGCGCCCGAGCTGCAGCGCCTCAACGGCCCGAACGGCTGGCGCTGGTACCTGATGTACACGATGGGGACGGCGGGGAACTTCGACCGTCAGCACCTCCAGGTGATCGAGAGCGCGGGCGAGGACCCGATTGGGCCGTACACCTACAAGGGCCGGCCCGTGCCGACCGACTCGTGGAACATCGACGGCGCCTACCTCGAGCTGAACGGCGAGCTGTTCATGACCTGGTCGGCGTTCCAGCCGGGCAACGGCCTGCAGAGCAACTACATCGCGCGGATGTCGGACCCGTGGACCGCGACCGGCCCGCTGAACGTGCTCTCGGAGCCGGTCGAGTCGTGGGAGACCATCGGCGCACCGGTGAACGAGGGCCCGATCCCGCTGCAGAAGGACGGCCGCACCTGGATCGTCTACTCGGCCAGCTTCTGCGGCACCGAGGACTACCAGCTCGGCACTCTGGAGTACGGCGGCGGCGACCCCGTGCTGGCCTCCTCGTGGACCAAGAGCGACGGCCCGGTCTTCTCGAAGGCGAACGGCGAGTACGGCACCGGCCACAACGACTTCTTCGACTCGCCCGACGGCACCGAGACGTGGAACCTCTACCACGCCAACGCCCGCCCCGACGGAGGCTGCGGCCGCGAGCGCTCGGCCCGCGCGCACCTCGTCGAGTGGGCCGCCGACGGCGAGCCCGAGTTCGGCACGCCGCTCGGCACCTCCGCGCAGATCCGCGTGCCCAGCGGGGAGAACGCGCCGATCACCGCGCGCGTCGAGGGCGCCCCGTGGCAGCTCGTCAGCCGCAGCACCGGCCTCTGCGCGACGGTCTCGTCCGCCCAGAGCGGGGACGGCGCCTCGGTCGTGCAGGGCTCGTGCTCGACCCCGCGCGCGAACTGGACCCTCGACCCCACCGGCGACGGCTCCCTCCGCCTCGTGAACGCCAGCAGTGGCAAGGCCCTCGGGCCGGTCGGCTGCTCCACCGCCGCCGGAGCCGCTCTGCAGCAGTCGGCGTGGCTCGCGGCCGGCTGCCAGCAGTGGACGGTGGCGCCCGGCTCGGGCGGCTGGTCGACGCTGACCAGCCGCACGGGCGGCACGGTGCTCGAGGCCGTCGCCGGCGGAGCGATCCGCCAGTCGACCGCGACCGCCGCGGCCTCGCAGGAGTGGGCGCTGCGTCCCTCCGGGGCGGTGGCCATCACCTCGTTCGTCACCGGCAAGTCGTTCGACCTGCCGAACTGCTCCACCGCCGACGGCGCCGTGCTGCAGCAGCAGGAGTGGCTCGGCTCGCCGTGCCAGCGCGTCACCGTCACCGCCGCGGCCGACGGGGCCGTCGAGATCCACCCGGTCTCGGCCGCCGCCAAGTGCCTGTCGGTCACCGGAGGCTCCACCGCCGACGGCGCGACCGTCAGCCAGGGCGCGTGCGGCGTCACGGGCAGCGCGTGGCGCCTCCAGCCGCGCACCGACGGCACCGTCGAGCTGCGCGCGGTCCACAGCGGCAAGGCGCTCGACCTCTCGAACTGCTCGGCCGACAACGGCACGCGGATCGGCCAGTGGAGCGTGCTGAACAACGACTGCCAGCGCTTCCGCGTCTCGCTCGGGGCTCCGGCTCCGACCGTCGCGCTGCAGCTCGCCGCCACCTCGACGGTCCGCTGCGTCGCCGGCAAGCCGGTCATCACCACGACGGTGAGGAACACCGACGACCTCCCGGCCGACATCACCGTCACCACCGCCGCCGGTACGAAGACCTTCCCGGCGGTCGCGGGCGGGAAGAACGCCACCGCGAGCTCGACGGTGCGGCAGGCGTCGCTCGCGGCGGGCACCGCGACGGTCTCGGGTGCCGGAGTCGACGACGCCGGCCGGACCGCTGCCACCACGGCCGCGTACCCGGCGATCACCTGCGGTTGACCCCCGCGTCCAGCACTGTGCGAAGGAGCACCATGCCCACCACCTCCCGGCGCGCACCCCTGCGCGCCGTCCTCGCCGCCCTCGGCATCGGGGCGGTGCTCGCGTCGGGACTCGTCGCGCCCGCCGCCGTCGCCGCCGAGGCGCAGATCCCCTCCTCGGGGCTCCTCGCCGACTACCGCTTCACGCAGACGACCGGCGCGAGCGTGCCGAACACCGCGGGAGGCGCCGTGGGGGCCGCCCGTGTCGTGAACGGGACCGACGCGCTCTGGACCGGCACGTCGCTCCGTCTCACCGGCGGCGCCAAGACGAGCGCCGCGCCCTGGGTCGAGCTGCCCGACGACCTGCTGAAGGGGAAGGCCTCGGCCACGGTGACCGTCGAGACGCGCGCCGACGCCTCGATGCTCTCGACCTTCCACTTCCTCTGGAACCTCGGCAGCGACAGCACCTCGCAGTACTGGTTCGCCTCGGTGCGCGACAAGGTGCGCACGGCGATCACGACCGGGGGAGGCGGTGCCGAGAACAACGCGCGCAGCGCCTCCGGCATCGCGGCCGACCGCTGGTACAGCCTCACCTCGGTGATCGACGGCTCGGCCGGCACGATCGCGTTCTTCGTCGACGGCGTGCGCGTCGCGTCGGCCCCGACCGCGCTGCGCCCCTCCTCCGTCACGGACCAGTCGCTCAACACCATCGGCCGCGCGCCCTACCCCGATCCCTTCTACAAGGGGGAGGTGTCGGCGTTCCGCGTCTACGATCGCGCGCTGAGCGCCCAGGAGATCCTCGACGTCTCGACGGTCGACGCGGCGCCCCACGCGTCGACCTTCGCGCCGCTCGTGTCGGGGATCCTCGACTCCGTCACCCCGGTGACCGTCGACGACTCGACCACGACCCTCCCTGACTACGGTGGAACCGTGACCTGGGCCTCGAACGACCCGACCCTCCGCGTGACCGACGGCCGCACCCTGAACGCCGACCGCCCCGCCGCCGGACAGGCCGCCCGGGCCTCGACCCTCACCGCGACGGCCTCGATCCGTGGCGTCGCTCAGACGCGGCAGGTCGCCGTCACCGTCGAGCCGCAGGTCGGCGTCGACACCCCCTACGGCTACCTGATGGTGCACTTCATCGAGGACGCGGCGGGCTACGCCGAGAAGATCTACCTCGACGTCTCGCGCGGCGACGACCCCGAGAAGTGGGACCCGCTGAACGGCGGGAAGCCGATCCTCGCCTCCGACCTCGGCACGACCGGCGTGCGCGACCCGTACCTCACCTACAACCCCGAGACCCGGAAGTACTACATCATCGCCACCGACCTGCGGGTCTTCGGCGGCGACCAGGGCTCGGGCTCGTGCACGAGCTGGTGCTACTGGACCACGCAGGGCAGCACGAGGATGAACGTCTGGGAGTCGACCGACCTGGTCTCCTGGAGCGATCTGCGGCAGTTCGACGTCGCGCTGGACGGAGCGGGAGCGAAGGCCCTCGAGGCCGGCATGATGTGGGCGCCCGAGGCGACCTGGGTCCCCGACTACTACGCCGCGGGCCGCGGAGCGTTCGTCGTCTACTGGTCCTCCACCGTCTATCCGACCGCTGACCACACGCCCGGCACCGGCTCGTCGCGCGTGCTGTGGGGCGCGACCACCGACTTCACCCAGGCGACGTACTCGTACGGCGGCACCTTCATCGACACCGGCGCCGACGTCATCGACACGACGATGATCCAGGACGACGGCACCACCTACCGGATCTCGAAGGACAACGGCACCGGCCGCGGCATCTACATGGAGTCGACGACGGCGGCCAAGTGGTGGCTCCCGTCGACCACGTGGACGCCGCTGCAGACCCGCATCGGCGCGGTCTGGGCGGGCGGGAACGCCGGGGGAGTCGAGGGGCCCGCCGTGTTCAAGGACCACGGTGCCGACCGCTGGTACCTCTACGTCGACGTGATCCCCTCCACCGGCTACCGCCCGATGGTCACCACCGACCTCGACGCGGGCTGGACGCAGCTGAACGACCCCGGCTTCACGATGGCGCCGTCGACGAAGCACGGCGGCATCGTCTCGCTCACCGCGGGGCAGTACGCCGAGGTGCGCGCGGCCGACGCCGCCTCGGCCGTGCGCTCCGACCTCGGCGAGGTCGGCTCCGTCGCGGCGCTGCCCGCTCGCACCGACGTCGTGCTCGCTTACGGCCGCGGCACCGCCTCGCAGCCGGTGACCTGGGACGTCTCGTCGGTGGGCACCGCTCCCGGCCGCTACCCGGTGACCGGAGTCGTGCGCACGATCGGCGCGAACGACAACCAGTGGGTCGGGGCAGGCGGATCGACGGCCTACAACGCCCCCGGTCGCGTGCTCTCGAGCTCGACCGCCGTCCGCGTGACCGCCACGGTCGTGGTGGCCGCGTCGACGGCGACGCTCACCGCGTCGACCCGCTGCGTGGCGGGGAAGGTCGTGGTGACCGGAGTCGTGAAGAACACGGGCACGTCCGCGGTCTCCGTCGTGATCCGCTCGGCGTGGGGCGTGTCTCCGGCGCTGACCGCGGCTCCGGGCGCGAACGCGACGCACGCCTTCACCACCCGGGCCGTCTCGGTCGTGGCGGGCGAGCTGACGGCGACGGCCGGCGGCGCCACCCTGACGGCGCCGTACGCGGCCCGCAGCTGCGGCTGAACCGCGGCAGGGCGGCCGGCTCGCCGGATGCATCAACCGGAGACTCGCCACCCGCTGCCTGCACTGCCTGTTGATCGAGTAGCCCGCGCAGCGGGCGTATCGAGATCCACCACCGTCAGAAGGCCAGGTCGGAACGCCGATCTGCTGAAGCCGGCGGGTCTCGATACGCCCCTGCGGGGCTACTCGACCAGCAAGCTGGCAGCCAGGACCCCTCTTCCCCCCTCCCGCCGAGATGCGGAGCGGCTGAGCCGGCGGCACAACATCAGCTGAGAGGTGGGGGCGTCCCCCGTCAGCGGAGGCACCCCCGTCTCAGCTGATGGTGCGGATCAGGTCGCGTTCCACTCGCGGAGGAACTCCGCGGTCGTCCTGGTCTCCAGGTCGAGCTCGACCTGGCCGAGCAGGTGGTGCGGGTCGCCGATGTCGGCCTTGGTGCGGAGGACCTCGGCGCCGGTGTCGAGGCGGGTCACCACCAGATCGTGCACGGTGACGACACCCCCGCCCAACGCCGCGTCGATCGCCATCCGGAGTCCGCTGAAGCGCCGGAGGCGCAGCTCGGCCCGGAGGTGCTCGGCCGCGATGTCGTTCTCGTCCACGCCGTCACTGTAGCGAGCGGCCGAGGCGTCAGCGGCGGACCTGGAACCAGCGGATCAGCTCGCGCAGGGCGGGGAGGTCGGACTCCTCGAGTCCGGAGGCGGTGTGGCTCGCGTAGACGATGGAGCGGAGCTCGTCGGGTCGGACATGACCCGATCCCAGCAAGGCGGAGACGTCACGGGCAGCCCCTCCGGCAGCACGCCCGTCGCTGCTGTGCGGGAGCGGTGGCGGCGACCCCGCATCCGGACAGGGCAGGCTGGAGGGATGACCGCGCCTGCACACCCCACCAGCCTCGACCGGGTCCGCGTCCGAGGAGCCCGCGAGAACAACCTCCGGGGCGTCGACGTCGACATCCCGCGCGACGCCCTGGTCGCCTTCACCGGCGTCTCGGGGTCGGGCAAGAGCTCGCTCGCGTTCGGCACCCTCTACGCGGAGGCGCAGCGCCGCTACTTCGAGTCGGTCGCGCCGTACGCGCGGCGGCTCATCGACCAGGTCGGCGTGCCCGATGTCGACTCCATCGAGGGTCTGCCGCCCGCGGTCGCGCTCCCGCAGCGGCGCTCCGGCGGGTCGGCGCGCTCGACGGTCGGCAGCGCGACGACCCTCTCGAGCGTCGTGCGCATGGTCTTCTCGCGGGTCGGCAGCTACCCGGAGGGTGCGCCGATGCTCTTCGCGGAGGACTTCTCGGCCAACACCGTCCAGGGCGCGTGCCCGACCTGCCACGGCATCGGGCGCGTCTACGACGTGCCGGAGGAGCTGATGGTCCCGGACGACACTCTCTCGATCCGCGACGGCGCCCTCGCCGCCTGGCCGACCGCGTGGCACGGCAAGCAGCTGCGCGACAGCCTCATCTCGCTCGGGTACGACATCGACGTGCCCTGGCGGACTCTTCCCCGGAAGGACCGCGACTGGATCCTGCACACGCAGGAGTCGCCGCAGGTGCCGGTCTGGACCGACCGGTCGCCGGCCGAGGTGCGCGAGGCCGTCGCCGCTGGAGCCGAGCCGCGCTACATGAGCACGTTCCTCGGGGTCGAGCGGTACGTCCTCGACACCTTCGCCGGCTCGAAGAGCGCCCGGATGCGCGAGCGCGCGGCGACGTTCCTGGTGAGCGTCGCGTGCGGCAGCTGCCACGGCAAGAGGCTGAAGCCCGAGGCGCTGGCCGTCACCTTCGAGGGCCGCGACATCACCGAGCTGTCGGCGCTCCCGCTCGAGGACCTCGTCGTCGTCATGCGCGGCGTGCTCGAGCCGGGCTGGGCTCCCTCTGACGGAGCACCGCAGACCCGGCTCGCCGCGCAGCGTCTCGTCGAGGACCTGGTCGGGCGCATGTCGCCGATCATCGACCTCGGCCTCGGCTACCTCTCCCTCGACCGCTCGACGCCCACCCTGTCCTCCGGCGAGCTGCAGCGGATGCGCCTCGCGACGCAGGTGCTCTCGCGGCTGTTCGGCGTGGTGTTCGTGCTCGACGAGCCCTCCACCGGTCTGCACCCGGCCGACACGGAGGCGCTGCTGGGCATCCTGCAGACCCTCAGGGCCACGGGCAACACGGTGTTCTTCGTCGAGCACTCGCTCGCCGTGATCCGCGAGGCCGACTGGATCGTCGACATCGGCCCGGGCGCCGGGTCGGGCGGCGGCACGGTCGTCTACTCGGGCGACCTCGAGGGCCTGCGCAGCGCCCGCGACTCCGTCACGCGCCGCTACCTCTTCACCGAGGGCGACGCGGTGCCGCTCCGGCAGCGGCGGGCCTCCGACCTCGGCATCGAGCTCGCCGGCGTCACGCGCAACAACCTGCGCGACCTCGCCGTCTCGTTCCCGGTCGGCGTGCTGACGGCCGTCACGGGCGTCTCCGGGTCGGGCAAGTCGACCCTGGTGAACCAGGCGCTCCCCGAACTGCTGGCAGCGTCCCTCCGCGCCGATGTCGCCGAGGACACCGCCGGCGCGGACGAGGGTCCGGGCGAGGATCCGCTGCTCGACGCGACCGCGAGCAGCGTCACCCTCGGGAGCGCGACGGGGCCGGCGGAGCGGCTCCGCCGGGTCGTGCAGGTCAGCCAGACGCCCATCGGCCGCACCTCCCGCTCGAACGTCGCGACCTACACCGGCCTGTTCGACCGCGTGCGGGCGCTCTTCGCGGCGACTCCGGAGGCGAAGCGCCGCCGCTTCGGCGCGAGCCGCTTCTCGTTCAACCTGCCGAGCGGCCGCTGCCCGGTGTGCAAGGGCGAGGGGTCGATCGAGGTGGAGCTGCTGTTCCTGCCCACGGTCGAGGCTCCCTGCGCGACCTGCGGGGGCACCCGCTACAACCCCGAGACGCTCGAGGTGACGCTGAACGGCCTGACGATCGCAGACGTCCTCGCCCTCAGCGTCGCGGCGGCCCGCGAGGTCTTCGCCGGCGAGCCCGAGGTGGCCCGGCACCTCGACGCGCTCCTCGACGTCGGTCTCGGCTACGTCTCGCTCGGGCAGCCCGCGCCGGAGCTGTCGGGGGGCGAGGCGCAGCGGGTGAAGCTGGCGTCGGAGCTGCGCCGGGCCCAGCGCGGCGACACGCTCTACCTCCTCGACGAGCCGACCTCGGGACTCCACCCGGCCGATGCCGACCGCCTGCTCGAGCACCTGCAGCACCTCGTCGACGCGGGCAACACGGTGATCGTCGTCGAGCACGACATGCGGATCGTCGCCGACGCCGACTGGGTCATCGACCTGGGTCCCGGCGCGG
Organism: Rathayibacter sp. VKM Ac-2759; assembly: GCF_009834225.1. Classification (NCBI taxonomy): domain Bacteria; kingdom Bacillati; phylum Actinomycetota; class Actinomycetes; order Micrococcales; family Microbacteriaceae; genus Rathayibacter; species Rathayibacter sp. VKM Ac-2759. The sequence continues at coordinate 3,611,357 of NZ_CP047176.1, read as the reverse complement.
GCCAGGCGGGTGGCTCGATCGTGGCGACGGGCACGCCGGAGCAGGTCGCCCTGGTCGAGCGGAGCAGGACCGCTCCCTACCTCCGGGAGGCGCTCGACCGGCGCCGCTGACCCGCCTTCGCATCGTCTCAGGGGCCGTGCCGAAACTTCACCGAAACGTAGTTGTTCACGGTAACATTGCGCAAATCCGGCGGTGGAGCCCTCACTCCGTCGTCGGGTCATCGACATTCTCAACGACGAGAGGCCCCCACGAATGACGACGAAACGACGGATACCGATCGCGGCGGCGGCGGTGATGGCGCTGACGGCGGGACTGCTCGCGGTCGGGCCGACCGCGCAGGCCGCCCCGGTCACCTCCCTCGACGACTCCACGGTGCTCGAGCTCCCCTTCGACGGCACCATCACCGACACGAGCGGCCGCGGCAACACGGTCGGGATCCAGAAGGGCACGGCCGCCTACGGCACCGGGCTCGCCGGCCAGGCGTTCGAGTTCACCGGCTCCAACGCCGTGTCGCTCGGCACCGACGCCCGCCTGCAGCCCGCCGACCTGACCGTGTCGTTCTGGTACAAGCCGACCGCCGCCATGAGCGGCGAGCAGGTCTTCACCTGGAACAAGACGGCGTACAACTCCGACGGCTGGTACCTCACCTCGGAGGGCGACAGCACGCCCCTCGCGCTCTCGATCGGGCCGTCGTCCGGCCAGCCCTACAAGGTCGCGATCGACGCCTCCCGCGCCGGCTTCTTCCCGACCGGGGAGTGGACCCACGTCGTCGCCACCTACGACAGGACCACCAAGGACGTCGCGTTCTACCGCAACGGCGTCAAGCAGCCGAGCACCGTGAAGTACGCCGCGACCGGCGCGGCCACCGGCGTCCTCGGCTCCGAGAGCACGTCGACCAAGACGATCGGCTTCAACGGCCCCCAGTACAACGGCGCGCACCTGCGCGGTCTGCTCGACGACTACGTGCTCTACAACGGCGTCGCGACCACGACCGATGTCGTCACCCTGACCAGGGCGCACAACGCGGCCTTCGACGCGAGGGCCGTCGCCCAGTCCGACCTCGACGCGATCACCCTGCCGACCAGCACCAGCGCCGGGTTCTCTGTGCCGCTGCGGGGCGCGAAGGGCTCCGACATCACGTGGACCTCCTCCGACACCGACACGATCGCGATCGACGGAGGCACCGCGACGGTCACCCCCGGCACCGCCGCGACGACGGTCACCGTCACCGGCTCCGCGACCTACGGAGGCAGCGCCGCGGCCACGAGGGCGTACACGATCCAGGTGCAGCCCCGAGGCGTGAAGAGCTCGGTCTACCTGCAGGAGGCGGGTCTCTCGGACGTCACCGTCCAGGACCCGTACCTCGACAACGGCGAGCAGCAGACCGTCGAGTACCTGCTGAGCCTGGACCCCGAGATGTTCCTCTACTCCTTCTACAAGCAGGCCGGGATCGCCCCGACGACGGCCGGCGGCTACGGCGGCTGGGAGCGCGAGAGCGGCACCCGGTTCCAGGGCCACTTCTTCGGCCACTACATCTCTGGCCTCGCGCAGGCCTACGCGACCGAGCAGGACGCGACCACGAAGGCCGCGCTGCTCGCGAAGCTGACCGCCTCCGTCGACGGTCTCAAGAAGGTGCAGGACGCCTACGCGGTGAAGGACCCGACGAACGCCGGCTACGTCTCGCCGTTCCCGGTGAGCTACCTGCCCTCGGGATCCGACGGCCTGCTCGTCCCCTTCTACAACCTGCACAAGGTGCTCGCGGGCCTGCTCGACGCGCACCAGTACGCGCCCAGCGCCGTCTCGTCGAAGGCCCTCGTGGTCGCCGACGGCTTCGGCACCTGGATCACGAACTGGGCCGGTCGCCAGGCGAACCCGGCGCAGCTGCTCAACACCGAGTACGGCGGGATGAACGAGGCGCTCTACCGCCTCTACGAGACCACCGAGAAGCCGGCGCACAAGCGCGCGGCCGAGTACTTCGACGAGACCGCGCTGTTCCAGAAGCTCGCGAACAACGAGGACGTGCTGAACGGTCTGCACGCGAACACGACGATCCCCAAGCTGATCGGCGCGCTCAAGCGCTACACCGTCTTCACCGACAACCCGGCCCTCTACGCGACGCTGACCGCGCAGGAGAAGACGGATCTCGACATGTACCGCCGCGCCGCGGAGAACTTCTGGCGCATGGTCGACGAGACCCACACCTACGCCAACGGCGGCAACAGCGAGTCCGAGCACTTCCACGCCCCGGGCACCCTTTACGAGTACGCGACCAGCGGCCGGACCACCGGCTACGGCGAGAACTCGACCTCCGAGGGCTGCAACATCTACAACATGCTCAAGCTCACCCGGGCGCTGTTCCAGGTGACGAAGGACGTGAAGTACGCCGACTTCTACGAGGACGCGTTCATCAACGGCGTGCTGTCGGTGCAGAACCCCGAGACCGGCATGGTGACCTACTTCCAGCCGCAGACCGCGGGCTACGCCAAGGTCTTCGGTCACGAGCACGACGAGTTCTGGTGCGACCACGGCACCGGCGTCGAGAGCTTCACCAAGCTCGGCGACTCGATCTACTTCGAGGGCGACAAGACCGTCTACGTGAACCAGTTCCGCTCGTCGGTGCTGAGCTCCTCCGCGAGCAACCTGAAGCTCACGCAGACCGCCGACGTGCCCAGCACCGACACCGTCACCCTCAAGGTCGACGCCCTCGGCTCGGGGGCGGTGGCCGAGGGGACCACCCTGCGCCTGCGCGTCCCGTCGTGGGTCGCGGGCTCCGCCTCCCTCACGGTCAACGGCACCGCCAAGGACGTCGCGGCGCTCACCCAGGGCGGCTACGTCGTCGTCCCGGTCGCGGCCGGCGACGTGCTGAGCTACCGGCTCCCCGCCGAGGTCGCGGTCGTCGCGAACACCGAGAACCCGAACTGGGCGGCGTTCACCTACGGACCGGTCCTGCTGGCGACCGAGCTCAACCGCTCGAACGTCGACGCCTCCTACGTCGCGGGCGTGCTGGTGCGCATGAGCGTCGCCGACAAGTCGGTGAACTCGAGCGTGGTCGTCTCGAACAGCGAGGCCTGGAAGTCGGGCATCGCGCAGAACCTCGTCCGCCTGCCCGACGGCGCGAACGCCAACGGCACGCAGACGATGCGCTTTGCGATGAAGAACGTCGACGCCGCCTCCGAGGCCCGGATCTTCCAGCCGTACTACAGCCTCTACGGGGCGCGCTACGCGACCTACATGACGCTGATCCAGCCCGACTCGGCCGAGGCGCAGGCCCTCATCCTCAAGGCGAAGCAGCAGCAGCGCGTCGAGGAGACGACCATCGACTCCCTCACCTCGTTCGACAACAACAACAGCGAGGCCGACAAGAACTACCGGTTCAACAAGTCGAGCGTGGGCACGTGGCGCGGCGAGGGCTACCGCGACGGCGAGAGGGCGGCGGACGCGTACTTCCAGTACGACATGATCGTCGACCCGACGCTGCCGAAGAACTACCTCGGCGTCCGCTACTACGCGGGCGACGCGGGGCGCACCTTCGACGTCTACGTCAACGACGTGAAGCTGAAGACCGAGACGATCTCGGGAGCCGCGGGCTCGACGAACTGGTACGTCCAGTACGACGAGATCCCGAAGTCGGTGCTCGACGGCATCGCCGCGAAGGACAGCTACAAGCGCGACCAGAGCGGCAAGTACGTCCTCGACGCCCAGGGGAACAAGGTGCCCAAGGTCACCGTGCGCTTCCAGGGCACCGGGTCGAGCTACGTCGGAGGCGTCTACGGCGTCTACACGACGGAGTCGACCGGCTTCGCGACGAACGCCGAGCTGACGAAGCTCGCGTCCGACGTCGGCACCCTGTCGCCCGCGCTGGCGACCGGTGTGCGCGACTACACGCTGACCGTGCCGCAGTCGACGACGAGCGTCGCGCTCGATCTCGACCCGGCCGTGGCGAGCGGGCTGGTGAAGGTCGACGGCGTGCTGATCGACGACACGGCGGCGCGCACGGTGACCCTGGCGGCGTCGGGGACCACGAACGTCGTGATCACCTCCTCCGCTCAGGACCACACGACGACCGCGACCTACCGGCTGGCGATCGTCCGCGCCGCTCCGGCCGCCGTCGTCGACATGACGGTCACGGCCACGACGCGCTGCGTCGCGGGCAAGGTCGTGCTGACGGTGACGGCGAAGAACGCCTCGACGGCGACGGCGGCGGTCACCCTCACCTCGTCCTTCGGCACCAAGTCGTTCGCGGCCGTCGCGCCGGGCGCGAGCGCGACCCACGCGTTCACGACCCGCGCCGTCTCCGTCCCCGCGGCCACCGCCTCGGCGACGGCCACGGCGACCCTCGACGGCAAGGCGGTCACCACGACGAAGGAGGCTCCCTACTCGGCGCGCTCCTGCGGCTGACGAGCCCCCGCCGGGAAGGGCGGGTGGGACGGAGTGCTCCGTCCCACCCGCCCTTCCGTCGCGTCACCCCCACCCGACCGCGGTCCCGCACTGGAAGGACGTGCCGTGCTGCCCGAGGAGAAGAGGGCCGGGCCGAGGGCGCGTCACGTCCTCCCCGATCTCGACGACGAGCACACGGCGCTCGTCCTGACGGCGATCGCCGAGGCCGCCGGTCATCCCGAGACGCCCACGGCGCACGACGGAGCGGAGCGGTCTACGGGGCGGTGCGTTACCGTTTCGTTATAAAAGTGGGGCGTGGACGACCAAACCACCACCACACTGCGAACGAGCAGGTCAAGCGCGAACACTGACTCCCATGGAACAGACAGCAGAGACCTCGCGCACCGCTCGCGCGCCGAAGTGGCGGTTCATCGCGCTCGCGGCCGTCGCCGGCATCGTCGTCGCGGGAGTCCTGCTCGCCGTCGCCGAGCTGATCGCGCTCGCCGTCGCCCGCACCGCGAGCCCCGTGCTCGCGCTCGGCTCGTTCGTCGTCGACATCGTGCCGCGCCCGCTCAAGGAGTTCGCGATCACGACCTTCGGCGAGAACGACAAGGTCTTCCTGCTCGGGAGCATCGGCATCGCCGTCGTGGTCGCCGCCGGACTCGCCGGCGTGCTGCAGCTGCTCCGGCCGCCCTTCGGCCAGATCCTGCTCATCATCGCGGGCGTGCTCTCGATCGCCGCGATCGTCACGCGGACCGGAGCGACTCCGCTCTCGGCCGTGCCCACGCTCATCGGCCTCGTGGTCGCCCTGAGCGTGATGCACATGACGATCTCGCGGCTGCGCCGCTGGCGCACCGCACGGGTCTCGGAGGCGAGGGGAACAGGTCCCGAGGCCCGTCCGGCCGGCATCGAGCGCCGCGGCTTCTTCCGCGTGACCCTGATCGCGGCCGTCGGTGCGGCGGTCGTCGGCACCGGCGCCCGGATCATCAACGCCACGACCTCGTCGCTGGCGAGCGTGCGCGAGGCGCTGCGCCTCCCGTCGCCCCGCACCACCGTGGCGGTGCCGGCCGGGGCCGAGCTCGACATCGACGGGCTCTCGCCGCTCTACACCCCCAACGCCGACTTCTACCGCGTCGACACCGCGCTGACGGTCCCCTCCGTCGACCCGTCCACCTGGTCGCTGACGATCTCGGGCATGGTCGACCAGGAGGTCACCCTCACCTTCCAGCAGCTGCTCGACATGGGCCTCGACGAGTACGGCGTGACCCTCACCTGCGTGTCGAACGAGGTCGGCGGCGGTCTCGTCGGCAACGCGAAGTGGCTCGGCGTGCCGATCCGCGACGTGCTGGCGATGGCCGGCGTGCAGAGCGGCGCCGACATGGTCCTCTCGACGAGCGTCGACGGCTACACCGCGAGCACCCCGCTCAGCGCCCTCACCGACGACGGGCTCGACGCGATCCTCGCCGTCGGCATGAACGGCGAGCCGCTGCCCCTCGAGCACGGGTTCCCGGTGCGGATGGTCGTCCCCGGCCTCTACGGCTACGTCTCGGCGACCAAGTGGCTGACCGAGCTGAAGGTGACCACCTTCGCGGCCGACGAGGCCTACTGGACCCCGCGCGGCTACTCCGCCGAGGCCCCGATCAAGATGTCGTCGCGGATCGACACCCCCCGCATCGACGCCGCGATCCCCGCCGGTGCGACCAAGATCGCGGGCATGGCGTGGGCGCAGTCGATCGGGATCGCGAAGGTCGAGGTGAGCATCGACGACGGCGACTGGCAGCCCGCCGTCCTGTCGACTCCCGTCAACGTCGACACGTGGGTGCAGTGGTACGTCGACTGGGTGGCCGAGACGGGCTCGCACTACGTCGCCGTCCGCGCCACCGACGCCAACGGCATGCTGCAGATCGAGGACCGCGCCCCCATCGCCCCGAACGGCTCGAGCGGCTGGCAGCGCACCCTCGTCCGCGTGAACTGATCGCCCTTCCGTCCTTCAGCGAGCACCGAGCGCCGCCCTGCGGTGGGGGAGAGGTCGCGCGAGGCGTGCAGAGCCGGCCTGCTGACGGTGGGGGATCTCGATACGCCCGCTGCGCGGGCTACTCGATCAGCTGGCAGGGGCGGGGCCGCCTGCCTGCTGGTCGAGTAGCCGCCGCGGGCGGCGTATCGAGACCCCCCTCGATCAGCGGGTCGGCGGCGGGGGAGTGTCGTCGGGTTTCCGGAAGGTCTTCTTCGAGGCGAGTCGGAGTGCGGCGTAGTCGCCGCGCATCAGGGCCTCGCGTTTCGCACGGCTCCAGTTCTGGATGCGCTTCTCCCACCAGAACGCCTCGGCGATGCTCTCGAACTCCTGGTGCCAGAGCAGAGTGACCGGCAGTCGTCTGCTCGTGTAGGCGGCACCCTTGCCCATCATGTGCGCGTCGACTCGTCGATGCAGGGAGCGGGTGCTGCCGACGTAGTAGCTGCCGTCGCTGCAGCGGAGGATGTAGACGAAGGCCATGGGGACGAGGGTGCCGCTCGGGGCGGTCGCCGGGCGGTGCGATCGGTGCGTCGGGGGAGAGCCGACGGGATCGCCGGGCTGTGGAGGCTCCTCTGCTGTCGGTGGTGGATCGGCAGGGGCTGCTCGTGGGACCGGATGCCGCTCGCCTGCCTGCTGGTCGAGTAGCCGCCGCAGGCGGCGTATCGAGACCCACCTCGCTCAGGACGGAGGTTCTGCAGATCGACCTGCTGGCGGTGGTGGATCTCGATACGCCCGCTGCACGGGCTACTCGATCAGCAGGCGGCAGGCCGCGCTGCTCAGTCGGCGACCGTGCGGCGGAAGGACGCCGCGTGGTGCTCGGGGGCGATGTGCGCGCCGCCGCCGAGCATCCGCTCGCGGAAGGTGGCGCCGGTCGCGGGCGGGTCGAGGCGGCCGCGGCGGCGCAGCTCGGGCTGGACGAGGGCGATGAAGTCCTCGAGCGAGGCGATGCCGAACACCGCCTCCAGCATGATGCCGTCGAGGTCGGTCTCGTCCATCATCCGCTCGAGCTCGTCGGCCACCTCGACCGGGTCGCCGGTCACGGCGAAGCCGCGAGTGCCCTTGCCCTTCAGCTCGTCGAGGATCTCGCGCACCGTCGGCGCCGTGCCGTCGGGCCGCGTCAGGAAGCGCTCGATGTTGCTGGTGCCCATCTGCCCGGCCTGGTCGTCGAGCACGAGCTGCTCGGCGAGGGTGCGGTCGAGGTCGTACTCGAGCAGGTCGACGCCCGTGTTGCCTGCGTAGTAGTGCGCGGCCAGCTCGTCGCTCTGCAGCGCGTCGAACTCGGCGCGGAGCCGCGCCGCGTCCTCCGAGGTCTCGCCCACGACGACCGTGACCCCGACCATGACCTTGATCGCGGAGCCGTCGCGCCCGTTCTCGTCGGCGCGGCGGCGGATGTCGGCGATGTCGGAGGCGACCTTCGCGTAGCTCGAGCCCTGCACGAACACGCACTCGGCGTTCTTCGCGGCGAACGCCCGGCCGACAGGGGAGGTGCCGGCCTGGAACAGCAGCGGCGAGCGCTGCGGCGACGGCGGCAGCGTGTGGTACCCGTGCGAGCGGTAGTACTCGCCCTCGTAGGCGACCGGGTGGATCTTCTCGGGGTCGGCGAACACGTTCGCCTCGTGGTCGAGCACGATCGCGTCGTCGTCGTTGCCGCCCTCCCAGAACGAGAAGGCGACGTCGACGTACTCCTGCGCCGCGCGGTAGCGCTCGTCGTGCGGCACCATCGTCGACTGCCCGAGCATCGCGGCCATCGTGTTCTGGGAGGCGCCGGTGACGATGTTCCAGCCGATCCGCCCGTTCGTCACGTGGTCGAGCGTCGAGAACTTGCGGACGGCGTGCAGCGGGTGGTCGGCTCCGGTCGTCGAGGTGACGACGAAGTTCAGCCGCTCGGTGTCGACGGCCAGCGCGGGGATGAGGTACGCGCCGTCGAGCGAGAACGTCATGCCGGCCTTCACCAGCACGTCCGAGAGCTCGCCGCGGCGGGAGGAGTAGCCGAAGGACCCGCCCGCGAAGAAGAGGAAGTCGAAGTCGGCCGCCTCGAGCACCTGCGCCATCCGCATCCAGTAGCCGATGTCGCGGAAGTCGCCGTCGCGGCTGCGCGGGTGCGACCAGCTGATCGTGCCGCCGACGTGCGGCGTTCCCGCTTCGAACACTCCGAGGACGATCTTCTTCATAGTCTCCGCACTTCTCTCGTCGGCATTCACCGAGTGGATGTTTCCCCGTCGTTACGACCCTGTTTCGGGAGGCTGCACGACCCGACTTCCGCGTGATCACGCGGCTTGACAGGTATGAACCACTTGGTTCACGATAGCGGAGAAAAGGGCGCACCCGCCTCCCTCTCCTTCCTCTCCCGAATGAAAGGGCACCCGTGGCCACGCTCGCTCTCACCCGCATCGAGGACGCCCTCGCGCACGTCCCCTCGGCCGTCGCCGCCGTCGCCGCGATGGTCGACGGCGCCCCCGAGGGGCTCGTCGCCACCTCCCTGAGCGTCGGCGCCTCGTTCGACCCGCCGCTGGTGATGTTCGCGGTCCGGGAGGCGTCGACCACGTGGCCGCTGCTGCGCACCTCGCCGCGCCTCGGGATCTCGATGCTGGCGGCGGAGCAGGCCTCGGCCACCCACCGCCTCGCCTCCCGCGTGCGGCACCGCCGCTTCGAGGGGCTCGCCCGCGAGGAGCGCGAGGGCGGAGCGGTCCTCCTCGGCGGATCGTCGCTCCGCTTCGAGTGCTCGGTGCACGCCGAGACGCCCGCGGGCGACCACCGCGTCGTCCTCCTCCGCGTGCACGCACTCGAGGTCGACCCCGCCGTCGAGCCGCTGGTCTACCACCGCTCGGGCTTCCGGGAGCTCCGGGACGCGAGCTGAGCGCTACGCTGACCGGTGCCCGCGGGGGAGGGGCCCACATGATCAGCACACCGACGAGGCGCACGCAGCTGCTCGAGAGCATCGTCGACCACATCCTCGAGCACGGCGTCGCGACCGTCTCGCTCCGCGGCCTCGCCCGGGCGGCCGAGTCGAACAACCGGATGCTCCTCTACTACTTCGGCTCGCGCGCCGCCCTGCTGTCGGAGGCGCTGATCGTCGCGGCCCGGCGGTTCCCGGACATGCAGCGCGCCGCCGACGAGCTGCTGGTGCCCGGGCGACCGCTGGCCGAGCGGCTGGACCGCTCGTGGGAGGCGCTGGCCTCCTCCGCCAACCGCCCGTTCCTCCGCCTGTTCTTCCAGGTCTTCGGGCTCGCGGCGTTCGAGCAGGCCGAGGAGTGGCGGGCCATGCGGGCGCGGTTCGACGAGTTCCTGCAGCCCGAGCTGCGCCGCGCGCTCGCCGAGTCGGGAGTCGCGGAGGAGGAGGTGCCGGTCGTCGCGCGCGAGGTCGTCGCGTTCTGGCGCGGCCTCGAGATCCTGCTCATCTCGATCGAGGACGACGCGGGGGTCGACGCGGTGCGCCGCCGCGGGCACGCCGATCTGCTGGCGCGACTGGCGCCTCCGCAACCGGGTGCGCCGGCTCCCGGGCCCGCCTAGCCTTCGAGGATGCGCTCCCGGATCCTCCACGCCCGCGAATCGTTCTGGTTCCTGCCCGCGCTCTTCGGGGTCATCGCCGTCGCGCTGGCGTTCGGCCTGATCGAGCTGGACCGCGTGCTGATCCGCGCGGGTGTCGGCGACATCCCGCTGGTCGAGGACCTCTCCGCCACCGGCGGCCGGGCGATCCTCTCGGCGATCGGCGGCACGATGCTGGGCGTCGCGGCCACCTCGTTCTCGATCACCATCTCGGTGCTGGCGACCACCTCCTCCGCCTACGGACCGCGCCTCGTCCGCAACTTCATGGCCGATCGCGGCAATCAGGTCGTCCTCGCGGTGCTGACCTCGACCTTCCTCTACTCGCTGATCGTGCTGCGCTCGGTGCACACCGAGGACGACTCGTCGCTCGCCTTCGTGCCGGTCGTCGCGGTCGGCTTCGCGGTGCTGCTCGCGGTCGGCGACGTGGCGGTCCTCGTCTACTTCATCCACCACATCGCCCTGTCGGTGCAGGTGACCACGCTGCAGAAGCGGGTGCTGGACGAGCTCGAGTCGGTCATCGACGAGCTGCACGCCGACGAGGGAGGGCAGGACGAGCACGTGCCCGCGGGCGACGCGGTGCTCGCCGCCGCCCGCGGCGGCTACGTCGAGCGGATCGAGATCGAGCGCCTCGTCGCCCTCGCCGAGCAGCACGATGCGGTGGTGCGGGTGCTGGCGGTTCCCGGCGATCACGTGCTCGAGGGCGATCCGGTGCTCGAGATCGGGCGGTCGTCGGCCGAGACGAGCGAGGCGTCGCTCGCGGCGGTCGTGATCGCCGATGCCCGCGCCCCGCACCAGGATCTGCGCTACGCGGTGCAGCAGGTGATCGAGATCGGCGTGCGCGGACTCGCGACCGGCACGAACGATCCGTACACCGCGGTGAGCGCGATCGACGCGCTGACGGGAGCGCTGGTCGGGCTCTGCACCGGCCCCGGGCGGCGGACCCGCTACCGCGACGGCGACGGGACGGTGCGCGTCGTGTGCGAGTGGCCGCGGTTCGAGGCTCTGCTCGCCGAGGTCTACCTCGCGCTGCGCGCCTACGCCATGGATCAGCCGCTCGTGGTGCGCGCCGGGATCCGGATGGCGCAGCGCCTCGAGCCGGTCGCGACCGGTGCCGGGCGCGAGGAGCTGCGGCGCCAGATCGGCGCGTTCGCGGACGCCTACGCGGCGGGCGAGCGCGACGCGCTGGAGGCGCCGGTCGTCCGCGCGGACCTCGAGGCGCTCGAGTCGCGGCTGTCGGCGGCGGAGCAGCCGCACAGGTAAGGCTGAACGGCCGATCCTGCCCGATCCTCGAGTATTCGCCGATCTCGGCCTTACCTGTGCGGCTCGTTCTCCGCTGACCGCAGCTCCGCGATCGCCGCGGTGAACTCCGCGCGCAGCCGCGCCTTCTGCTCGGGCGCGCAGAACGCCGCCTCCACCCCGTTCAGCGCGATCGTGCACGCGTCGTCGACGCTCAGCCCGAGCGCGGGGAGCGCCTCGCGGTACTCGCGCTCGAGGTCGGTGCGGAAGAACACCGCGTCGTCGGTCGACACCGTCACCCGCAGGCCCGCGCGCACCATCGCGGCGATCCGGTGCGAGGGGTCGAGGGTCCAGCCCGAGCAGATCGTGGTCGAGATCGGGGTGGTGGTGAAGCCGATCCCGGAGTCGCGGGCGCGCGCGACGAGGTCGGGGTCGTCGAGGATGCGGTAGCCGTGGTCGATGCGGTCGACCCGCAGCTCGTCGAGCGCGATCCGCACCGCGTCGGGCTCCGAGTGGTCGGTCTCGCCGACGTGCGCCGTCAGCTTCAGGCCCGAGCGGCGGGCGAGCGCGAACGCCTCCGCGAAGCGCGCGGGATCCTCGGCGCCCTCGGGCGTCAGGTCGTCCATGCCGAGCGCGAGCACCTCGTCGCGCGGGTGCGCGCGGATCTGCTCGACGAGGTCGACGGCGCTCGCCGCGGAGTCGCGACGGTTGACGGCGACGACGATCCCGAAGCCGACGCCCAGGTCGGTCTCCGCCGCGCGCAGCCCGTCGAGGATCGGATCGAGCAGCTCCGCGTAGCCGAGCCCGCCCCACCCCAGGAAGGCGTGGTCGGCGAAGTACTGCGGGTTGACCGCGTACTCGCGGTAGCGCAGGCCCTGCGCGGCGGCCGCGCGCACGCCGTCGTAGGCGACCGTCGCCAGGTCGGCCGGCGTCCGCAGCACGCGGTGCGCCGCGCGGAAGGCGACCAGGAACTCCTGCAGATCGTCGAAGTCGAAGAGCGTCGCCGGGTCGGTGGAGGCGAGCGGCACGCCGTACGACTCGGCCGCCGCGATCAGGTGCGCCGCCGACATCGTCGACGCGAAGTGGCAGTGCAGCTCGGTCTTGGGCAGCCGCCGCAGCAGCTCGTCGGCGCTCATGCCGACCAGCCTGCCAGGCTCACGCTCGGGGAGGCGCCCCGAGGCAGTGGCGGGGGGCAGTGAGGAGGCTCGCGGAGTCGACGGTCGCGCGGCCGGGGACGCGCCGGTCGCGGACGCGGGCGTCGATGAAGACGGCGGAGTCCTCGGGCCACGGCAGGATCCGCACCCGCACCGGCGAGTCGGCGAGCGCCTCGCGCCAGGGCGCCAGGTCGATCTCCCACGATCGGCCCGACCAGAACTGGTCGGCGACGAGCACGCCGTCGATCTCGAGGCGCGCGACGTCGCCGCTCCACTCGAGGACGAGCACCGTCGCCGCGTCCGGCTCGAGTGTCGGGACCCGGATCTCGACGACCGCCGCGTCCTCGAAGTCGGCGTCGCGCGGCGCCGAGAGACGGTCCATCGAGCCGCCGCGGCGGACGGGCGCGGCGGACGACTCGGCGCGCACGACGCTCACCGGCAGCTCGCGGAGCGGCTCGTGCGCGGGGAGCTCGATGCGCTCGAACGCGAGAGCCGGCGCGCGCAGGAGCGAAACCTCGGCGGAGTCGCTCCAGCGCTCGAGCACGATCCCGTCCTCGTCGACCGTCACGCCCCCGTCGAACAGCACGAGCACCGGCTCGCCGGCGACGTCGACCCGCCAGAGCCGCGAAGCGGTGGTGTCATCGAGGATCACGAACCGGGTGTCGCCGACGGTGACGACGCAGTCCCTCCCGGGCGCGCGGTCGGGGCGCCAGCGGTCTCCCACCAGCGAGGCGCCGTCGACCGCAGCCGTCGTCTCGAACTCGAGCTCGACGGGGATCCCGTCGGTGGCGGCGAGGACCACGACGGTCGCGGAGTCGTCGCTGATCTCGGTGACCGGCTGCGCGGTCGCCGAGACGGAGCGGAGCGAGCCGAACGGCCGGCGCACGGGCCAGGCGAAGAAGGCGCCCGCCGGGATCGCCGTCGGCTCGGCGGGCAGGAGGGTCTCGGTGCCGCCGACGGCGACGGGCAGCTGCACGCCCTCGACCCGGGGGAGCGGCGCGGCGGCCGGCTGGCGGTTCGTGACGAAGACGTAGCCGCCCTCCGCGTCCGCCCGCGTCGCCCAGCGGACCCCGGTCGCCGAGGAGTCGCCCACCGTCGCCGTCATGCCGGTCAGCTCGGCGCCCCAGCGCTCGAGGAGGAGGTGCTGGCGGCGCAGCAGGTGGTAGTGCGGGCGCAGCGTCCCGGCGGCCCCGATCGGCGCGAAGAAGTCGTAGTCCTTCCGCGGCATGTCGTTGGGGTAGTCGCTGTCGTGCGACTCCTGCGTGCCCGCTCCACCCGTCCCGGTGACCTGCGTGGTGCCGTGGTAGAGGTAGAAGCCCTGCCAGGCCGAGCCGCTGCCGATCTTCGTGAGCGCGAGCGCGGCGATGTCCTCGCCGTCGACCAGCGGGCGGCGGTGGTAGGCGGTCGTCATCCCGCCGCCCAGCTCGCAGGTCAGGAACGGGTAGCGGTGGTCCTCCGGAGACGGCTGCACCGGGGCCGGGTCGCCGCGGACGTCGGCGCCGACCGAGAGGTCGTCGCGCACCGTCGAGTACTCGAAGTGCATCCTCCCGAAGGACGGCCACTCCACGTCCGCCTCCTCCCAGAAGCCGTCCGAGTAGCCGGCGTAGACCGGGGCGACCCGGTCCAGCGGCAGTTGCGCGCCTCCCCAGCCCGTCGCCACCCAGAGCGGAGCCGCCATGCCGACGCCCTCGGCCAGGTCGCGCAGGCGCGCGAGGTGCTCGGGCTGGTCGTAGAGCTCGTTGTCGACCTGGATGCCCACGATCGGCGCCGCGGGGTGATCGGCGTCGCGGAACAGCCCGCGCAGCTCCCGCGCGATGCCGCGGAACCAGCCCTCGACGACCTCCAGGTACGCGGGATCGTTCGTGCGGTGGCGGATCGGCAGCTCCTGCAGCCAGTCGGGGAAGCCCCCGTGGCGCGCCTCGCCGTGCGCCCAGGGCCCGATCCGGAGCATGACGGCGAGACCCGCGCGCTGCGCCTCCTCGACGAAACGCCGGAGGTCGAGGTGCCCGTCGAAGCGGCGCTCGCCGCGGATCTCCTCGTGCAGCATCCACAGCACGTAGGTCGCGACCACGTCCACTCCGCCCGCGCGGATCTTCCGCAGCTCGTGCGCCCAGTGCTCCGGGCGGTCACGGCTGAAGTGGTACTCGCCCATCACGGGGAACCACGGCCGCCCGTCCCGCTTCACCGAGGCGGAGTCGAGGGTGATGGTCTCCGCCCGAGTGGCCGGCGCGGTCTGCTCTGCTGGGGACATCCCTCGACCGTACGGCCGATCGGCCTCGCGCCTCCAGCACGCGACCGCGGTCCACCTGGACGATCCGCTGATCCGGTCCTGCTCAGCGCAGCGGTGCCGTCGAGCTGCGCAGCACGAGGCGCGCCGAGACGGCGGTCCGCTCCTGGCGCTCGCCCGTGCGGATCCGCGCGGCCAGCATCTGCAGGGCCTTCTCGCCGAGCAGCTGGTGGTCGAGGTGCATGGTCGTCAGCGGCGGCGAGTAGAACTCGGAGTCGGGCATGTCGTCGACGCCGACGATGGAGTAGTGATCGGGCGCGATCCGGCCCCTCTCGGCCATCGCGCGGAGGAACCCGAGGGCGATCTGGTCGTTCGCGGCCGACACCGCGGTGAACGACTCCGGATCCACGGCGCGACCCTGGGCGGCGCCCGACTCCGCATCCCATTCGCGGCAGCGCAGCACCTCGAGCGGCGCGACCCCCGCCTCCGCCAGCGCGGTGCGGTAGCCGCGCTCGCGGTCGACGGCCTCGTTGCGGTCGCCCGGCCCGGCCAGGTGCAGGATGCGCCGGTGCCCCAGCTCGAGGAGGTGGCGGGTGCCGAGGTAGCCGGCGCCGTAGGAGTCGGCGTAGGTCGAGTCCTCGGAGGGGCCGCCCCGCTCGGAGCGCGTGACCACCGGCACCGAGGCGGCGATGTAGTCGACGAGCTCGTCCAGCCCGTCGTAGGGCGTGCCGACGATGATGCCGTCGACCTGGAACGACAGCAGCTTGTCGACGGCGTGCATCATCTCGAGCCGGGCGGTCGGCTCGTGCGGGTCGACCTCGAGCAGCGCCGTGATCAGCGAGAGCCCCTCGGCGCGGGCGGCGCGGCTCACCCCGGTGAGCAGCTCGGAGTGCCCGTAGTTGAGCGGTCCCATCGCGAGGAATCCGACGGTGTCGGTGCGCTGAACCCGGAGGTTCCTGGCGACGCGGTTGTGCCGGTAGCCGAGGTCGGCGATCGCCGCCTCGATCCGCACCCGGGTGGCCGGAGCGACGTAGCCGCCGGTGAAGAAGCGCGAGACGGTCTGCGCCGAGACGTCGGCACGGCGCCCGACATCGGCCATGCTCGGCCGCGCGCGGGGGGAGGGAGTGCTCGGCATCGACGCTCCTCCCCGTGTCCGCGGCCTACCTTACTGAGCCGCTTCGCCGTTACCTGATCGTGACCTATCAACCGGTTCGACGCATTGCCGGTCGAATGTGTTATCGATAACGTATCCCTCACTCCCCGCCGGAGCACCAGCGTCCGGCGGATCCGACGTCGATGTCGCGCTGCCGCGGTGTCGCCAGCGAAAGGACGCGAAGATGCGTGCTCTGACCCGATCCGTCGCCTTCGCCACGGGCGCTCTCCTCCTGGCCGGCCTGGCCGGCTGCTCCTCCGCGGGCGGCGACTCCGGAGGGAAGACCGAGCTCACCTGGTTCAAGCTCACGGAGTCGGCCGACTCGGCCAACGCGACCATCAACGAGATCGTCAGCGACTTCGAGGCCGCCCACCCCGACATCACCGTCAAGGTCGAGCAGCGCGCCGTCGACGCGCACAAGGACGCCCTGCGCACCACGCTCGGCACGAGCGGCGCCCCCGACATCTTCTTCTCGTGGGCCGGCCCCGGCCTCGGCGGCGAGTTCATCGACGCCGGAGCGAGCCTCGACCTGGAGGAGTACTACGACGAGTACGGCTGGGCCGACCGCTTCTCCGACACCACGATGTCGACGGTCACCCAGTACGACGGCTTCGACGGCGTGCCCTACACGCAGCGCACCGAGGCGGTCTTCTACAACAAGGACCTCTTCGCGCAGGCCGGCATCGACGCCGCACCGACCAGCTACGACGAGCTGGTCGAGGACGCCGCGAAGCTGAAGGACGCCGGGATCACCCCGTTCGAGTTCGGCGGCACGGTCAACTGGCACGTGATGCGCCTGCTCGACAGCCTCCTCGAGACCGAGTGCGGAGCCGACGGCTACCAGGCCCTGGTCACCGGAGAGGCGAGCTGGGCCGACGAGTCCTGCGTCACCGACACCTTCACCGAGTTCGCCACCTGGACCGGGGACTACGTCAACGACGGCTTCATCTCGATCAACAACGACGAGTCGAGCTCGCTCTTCTTCGGCGGCAAGGCCGCCATGGCGATCGAGGGCGACTGGTTCAACCAGCAGATCCGCGACGCCGGCATGAGCGAGGACTCGGTCGGCATCTTCGCCTTCCCCACGGGCACCGACCGCATCTACGGCTTCAACGAGAACAACTACATCTCGGCGAACTCCGAGCACCCCGACGAGGCCGCCGAGTTCCTCGACTACCTGACCTCGCCCGAGGCGCAGCAGAAGTTCATCGCCACCTTCGGCAGCCGCTCGGTCAACGTCGACGTCGCCCCCGAGGGCCAGAGCGCCTTCGACGCGCTGTGGGGACCGATCACCGAGGCGGCCACCGGCGTCTACATGAACAACGACCAGAACCTGTCGCAGTCGCAGACCACCGAGTACTGGCGCATCCAGAACCTCGTCGCGACCGGCGAGCTCGACCCGTCCGAGGCGGGGTCCGAGTTCCAGAAGTTCATCGACCAGCAGTAGCCGGCGACGGGCGGAGGGGGCACGCGCCCCCTCCGCCCCCGCGATGCCAGAGAGGTCCGACATGACGACATCCGCCCCCGCCCGGCCGCGCAGGACGCGCCGCCGAGCACTCGCCCGCTTCGGCGGCACCGGCTTCATCGCCGCGCTGCCGTTCCTCGCCCCGGCGCTCGCCGCCTACCTGGTCTTCGTGGTCGGCCCGTCGCTCGAGTCGGTGCGGCTGAGCTTCTTCGAGTGGACGGGCTTCCAGGGCGCGCCCCAGGTCTTCGTCGGCCTGCAGAACTACGTCCGCATCTTCACGCAGGACCCGGTCTTCTGGACCGCGTTCTCGAACACCCTGATCTGGGTGCTGATGTCCCTCGTCATCCCGGTGGGCCTCGGCCTCGTGATGGCGCTCGCGCTCAACCGGCCGCTCTTCGGGCGGAACGCCTTCCGCTCCCTCTTCTACATCCCGGGTGTCCTCGCTCCGATCGCCATCGCGAACATGTGGCGCTGGATGTACAACCCCAACTACGGCGTCGGCGTGAACCTCGCGCAGCTGTTCAATCTGCCCTGGCTCGCCGAGGTGCAGTGGCTGGGCGACAAGAACCTGGCGCTCTACTCGATCTTCGCCGCGTTCGTCTGGCAGATCGCGGGCACCAACATGGTGCTCTTCCTCGCGGGCCTGCAGAGCGTCTCGCCCGACCACGTCGAGGCGGCGCGGCTCGACGGAGCGAACGCCTGGCAGGTGTTCCGCAACGTCACGCTGCCGGCGCTGCGGCCGACCACCGTCGTGGTGGTGGTGCTGACGATCATCAACTCGATCAAGGTGTTCGACCTGATCGTGGGCATGACCGGAGGCGGCCCCGCGCAGCAGACGCAGGTGCTCGCCCTGTGGTCGTTCCAGCAGTCCTTCAACAACCACGAGTACGGGCAGGGCAACGCGATCGCCACGGTCCTGCTCGTGATCACCCTCGTCATCGTCGTCCCCTACATGGTGTGGACCGCGCGTCAGGAGAAGAACGCATGACCGTCACGAGCATCCCGACGAGCTCGCCGGGTCTGATCGACCCGCCGAAGAAGCAGCGGCGCCCGGTCGGCGGCCGCGACTTCGTCCGCCTCGGTCTCTGGATCGGCCTCGTCTTCGCCGTCCTGATCTGGGCGGTCCCGCTGATCTTCATGGTCTTCACCTCGCTCAAGAGCGAGGCCGACATCTTCAGCACCCCCGCCTTCGTGCCGCCGTGGTCGCCCGACTTCGGCAACTACGTCGAGGCGCTGGACCGCGGCAACCTGCTCACCGCGGGAGGCAACAGCCTCATGATCGCGCTGATCAAGGTGCCGGTCGGGCTCTTCATCTCGGCCGCCGCCGCCTTCGCGCTGGCCCGGATGCGGTTCCGCCGCCAGCGCCTCCTGATGGGCGTCATCGCCCTCGGAGCGATGGTGCCGATCCAGGTCGCGATCGCGCCGCTGTTCCAGGTGATGAACGGCCTCAACCTGCTGAGCAGCAACGTGGGCATCATCCTCCCGTACATCGCCTTCGGCCTGCCGTACCAGACCTTCATCCTCTACGGCTTCTTCCGGCAGATCCCGGAGGAGATCGACGAGAGCGCCCGGATCGACGGCGCCGGCAACTGGCGGCTGTTCCTGACGATCATCCTGCCGCTCGCCCGCCCCGCGCTCGCCGCGCTGTTCATCCTCGACTTCGTCTCGACCTGGAACGAGTACTCGATCGCGCTGGCGCTGCTGCAGAGCCAGGACTCGTGGACGATCCCGCTCGCGCTGCAGGGCTTCCAGTCGCAGTTCACCAGTTCGTACGGGCCGCTGAACGCCTTCACGATCATGTCCGTGTTCCCCGTGCTGATCGTCTACCTGATGTTCCAGCGCTACTTCGTCGAGGGCGCCTTCGCCGGCGCCGTGAAGGGCTGACCGTGCCGCACACCACCACCGCCGAGCGCTTCTCGCGCGAGACCCGCCTGTTCGAGGTCCTCCGCGACCCGCGCGGGCACGAGATCGTCGAGCGCCACCTCCCGGGGCTCGCGCACTCGTCGATCCTGCACACCCTGCACAGCTACCCCGTGGGCCTCGTCGTCGACACGGAGGAGTCGCTCGACGCGGCGGGGCGCGAGGCGCTGCTCGCCGAGATCGCCGCGATCCCCACGGAGGAGCCCGCCCCGGTCCGCGAGCAGGAGCGGTTCACGGCCCCCTCGCCGTCGTACGAGCCGGCGGAGGTGGAGCTCGGCTCGGCAGCGGTGCTCGCGCCGTCGTCGGTGCCGGTCTACGAGCGGTTCGAGGTCGAGCTGCGCGGGCCCTCGCACGGCAACCCGTTCGTCGACGTCGCCCTCTCGGCGATCGTCGACGGGCCGAGCGGCGCCGTGCGCGTGCCCGGCTTCTACGACGGCGACGGCGTGTTCCGCCTCCGCTGGATGCCCGAGGCGCCGGGGGAGTACGCCTGGACGACCTCGAGCACGGCCCGCTCGCTCGACGGGATCACGGGCGCGGTCTCGGTGACGCCTCCGCGCGAGGGCCGCCACGGGCCGGTGCGCGTCGCCGGCGCCTTCCACTTCGCGCACGCCGACGGCACGCGGCACCGCCCGCTCGGCACCACCTCGTACGCGTGGACCCACCAGGGCGACGAGCTGGAGGAGCGGACCCTCGCGACGCTCGCCCGGGCGCCGTTCACGAAGATCCGGATGGGCGTGTTCCCCAAGTCGTACCTCTTCAACGAGAACGAGCCGGTGCTCTACCCGTTCGAGGGCTCGGTCGAGGAGGGATTCGACCACCGGCGCCCGGATCCGGTGTTCTGGCGGCATCTCGAGCGCCGCATCGAGCAGCTGGGCGAGCTGGGGATCGAGGCCGACCTGATCCTCTTCCACGCCTACGACCGCTGGGGCTTCTCGACGATGGACCCCGTCGCCGACGACCGCTACGTGCGCTACGCCGTCGCGCGGCTCGCCTCCTTCGCGAACGTCTGGTGGTCGCTGGCCAACGAGTACGACCTGCTCTTCGAGAAGACGGAGGCGGACTGGGAGCGCTTCGCCGCGATCGTCGTCGAGGACGACCCCTCGCGGCACCTGCTCTCGATCCACAACTGCCGCGACTTCTACGACTACTCGCGCCCGTGGATCACCCACGCCAGCATCCAGCGGCAGGACGTCTACAAGACCGCCGAGATGACGACCGAGTGGCGCCGCTGGGGCAAGCCCGTCGTGATCGACGAGTGCGCCTACGAGGGCGACATCGACCAGGGCTGGGGCAACATCACCGGCGAGGAGCTGGTGCGCCGCTTCTGGGAGGGCGCGCTGCGCGGCGGCTACGTCGGCCACGGCGAGACCTACGTGCACCCCGACGACGTGCTCTGGTGGTCCAAGGGCGGGGAGCTGCGGGGCTCCAGCCCCGCACGCATCGCGTTCCTCGAGTCGGTGCTGGCGGAGGGCCCCGCGGACGGCCTCGAGCCGATCCCGCTCGACTGGGACGTCCCGCGCGCCGGCATCGAGGGCGAGTACTACCTCTACTACTTCGGCTTCGACCGCCCCACCTACCGCCGCTTCCTGCTCGAGCCGGACGTGTCGTACACGGTCGACGTCATCGACACGTGGGGCATGACGGTCGAGCGGCTGCCGGGGACGTACGCGGGCCGCTTCCGGATCGAGCTGCCGGGCCGCGAGTACATCGCGGTCAGGCTCCAGCGGGCGGAGTAGCCCTCCGAGACGGTCACTCCGCTCCTGCGCCGCTCACTGGCCGAGTGCGGCCCGGAGGTGGGCGACGGCCTGGGCGACGGCGGCCCTGGCCTGCGGGGTGTCGTGCATGCTGTTGACCATCACGAAGTCGTGGATGATCCCGCCGTAGCGGACGGCGGTGACCTCCACTCCGGCGCGGCGGAGCGACGCCGCGAAGGCCTCGCCCTCGTCGCGGAGCACGTCGGCCTCGCCGGTGATCACGAGGGTGGGCGGGAAGAAGGCGAGCTGCTCACGGGTCGCGCGCAGCGGCGACGCGGTGATCTGCGCGCGGTCCTCCTCGCTGGTCGTGTACTGGTCCCAGAACCACTTCATGCCCTCGCGGGCGAGGAAGTAGCCCTCGGCGAACTCGAGGTACGACGGGGTGTCGAAGGAGGCGTCGGTGACGGGGTAGAAGAGCACGACGGCGCGGAACGCCACGTCGCCGCGCTCGTCGCCCATCAGAGCCACGGCGATGGCCATGTTGCCGCCGACCGAGTCTCCCGCGACGGCGAGGCGGTCGCCGTCGAGATCGTGCTCGGCGCCGTGCCGCACGACCCACCGCGCGACGGCGTAGGACTGCTCGTTCTGCACCGGGTACCGGTGCTCGGGGGCGCGGTCGTACTCGGGGAAGACGACGGCGGCCCCCGTCCCGACGGCGAGATCGCGGACCAGGCGGTCGTGGGTGTGCGCATCGCCGAACACCCAGCCGGCGCCGTGGGTGTAGAGGACCACGGGGAGCGCGCCGCGGGCGCCCTTCGGCCTCACGATGCGCACCGGGACGCTGCCGGTGGGACCGCCCTCGACGGTGATCCACTCCTCGTCGATCTCCGGCTTGTCGATCGGCTGGTCCTGCACGCCGTCGACGGCCCTCCTGCCGTCGGCGGGCGAGAGCTGGAAGAGGAACGGCGGGGTCGCGGTGGCCTCGGCGAACGCCTGAGCGGCCGGCTCGAGGGCGATGTTCCTCGGATTGGCGGGCACGGTGTCTCCTCGTCGGATCGATCGGTTCTCGTCGGGCGGGCGCTCAGGCGGTCGCGGCGACGGCGCGCTCGATGACGTCGGCGACGTCCTTCGGGTGGGTCTGCATGACCAGGTGCGGGGCGTCGAGCTCGGTCACGTCCGTGATGCCGGCCCGGGTGTAGCCGAAGCGCTCCACGTCGGGGTTGATGGTGTGGTCGGCGGCGGACACGATCGCCCACGCCGGCGTCGTCCTCCACGCGGCGGCGGAGGCGGGCTCGCCGAACGCGGCGCCGGACAGCGGGCGCTGGGAGACCGCGAGCACCTCCGCGACGCGCGGGTCGACTCCGGCGGCGAACACCTCGGGGAACGCCTCGACGCGGACCGACACGTCGGTGCCGTCCTCGCCGCCGGCGATCGGGTACGGCGTGTAGACGAGGTTCGCCGCGAGGTCCGAGTCCGGGAAGCCGCCCTGCAGCTGGCCGAGGCTCTCGCCGGCGTCGAGGACGTAGCCCGAGACGTACACGAGACCGACGACGTTCTCGGCCTCGCCGGCGACCGTGATCACGGCGCCGCCGTACGAGTGGCCCGCCAGCACGACGGGGCCCTCGATGTGCTCGGCGACGGCGCGGACGGAGGCCGCGTCCTCGGCGAGGCTGCGGTTGTAGACGGGCGGGACGACGACGGTGTGGCCGCGGTCGAGGAGCTCGCGCGTGACAGGGGCCCAGCTCGCGGCGTCGGCGAAGGCGCCGTGGACGAGGACGATGGTGGTGGTCATGGGGTGGTCCTTCCAGTGGGTGGGGGTACGACCGCGACCCTAGGGACGCTCTCCGGTCGCAGTCGTGGTCCTGGCGTCACCACCCGGCGACCGGAGCCCTCGATGCGGGGCGCTCGCCGAGTGCGGGCACGCGCTGCAGCCGTGGCCCGTCGGTGCTGAGTGGTCCTGGCGGGGCACCGGTCGCGGCGCGGCGTCCCGGGTCGCGGAGGCTCTCTCGAGCTCGGTCTCCACCCGGAGCTTGGCGGCCAGGTAGTCGATCGCGGCGGCGGGCGGGGTGCCGGCCTCGCCGAAGAAGGTGGTGAGGTACAGGCCGCCGCCCGGGACGTCCAGCGTCTGCCAGCGGAAGTCGATGAAACCGAACGGCTCGACGAGGACGGGTGCCGTCCCCCCGCGCTTCGGCCGGGCCTCGTGACTCGCCCACGCCTCGCGGAAGACCTTCGAGCGCGACGACAGCGAGGCGACGAGGAGCCGCAGGCGCGGGTGGTCCGGATCGGCCGAGTAGCGCAGTGCGGCCGCGTGCGCCCGGATGACGCTGTCCCAGGCGTCGCGGCCCTCGGTCGCGGCCAGGGCCGCGTCGACCGTGGCGACGACCATGTTCGCGCCCGGGACGAGCGGGAGGGGGAAGAAGGCGCGGCCGAGCGCGTTCACGGCGACGACGTCCTGGTTGCTGTCGAGCACGTAGGCCGGGGCCGCGGTCCAGTGCTGCATCAGGGTGGTGACGTTCGCTGTCGTCTCGGCCGCCCGCGACTCCTCGTCGTGACGCTCGGAGGGGCCGTGCGGCGGCGGGACCTGCCCCGCCAGGCGGAACAGGTACGAGGTCGCGTCGAGATCGAGCCGCAGAGCCCTCGCCAGCGCCAGCAGGACCTGCGCGGACGGCTGGTGATCCCTGCCCTGCTCCAGCCGCAGGTAGTAGTCGTGGCTGATCCCCGCGAGGCCGGCCACCTCCTGGCGGCGCAGGCCGGCGACCCGGCGGGCGGCGTCCGCCTCCAGGCCGACGTCCTCGGGTCTCAGCCCGTCTCGGCGCGCCCGGAGGTACCGGCCGAGACCGGTCCTCGACTCCTCCATCACCCGCTCCGCCTTCTCCCTCACCCGCTCCGCCTTCTCCCCGTCCGGCCCGCCCACTCGAGAGGAGGGCGGCGACGATCACATGATCACCGAGTCGTCGGCGCCGAGAGCGCTGCGTGCAGTCCGAGCACGCCGCCCGCGCACTCCGAGTCGATCACGCGGACCCGGCGATCGAGGGCCGAGCCAGCCATCGCCGGGCGACCGTTCGGTCGACGTCTCCGCGCTCCGGCAGGGACTCGAGCTCGGCGGCCGCCCTGTCCTCGCGGAGCCGGCGGAGGAGAGCGCCGAGCCGCTCCGGGCCGTCGGAGAACGCCGCGTACAGCGAACGCTCCGAGACCCCTGTCCTCCGCGCGATCGTCGCCACGCTCAGGTCGGAGTCCTTGAGGTGGGTCCAGACGTCGAGCACGGCGGCGAGACGGACGGCGGAGCGCCCGCCGGTCTGCCGGAGCAGCTCCGGGACGAGCCACGTCAGGGCCAGCGTCGTGACCACCCCCGCCACCCGGGACCGCTCCGCAGGGGCGAACGGGTCCGCTCCCGTCCACAGCGCTCCCGCGACGGCCGCGAGGACCGCGCCGGCCGCGTCGTCCTCGTCGACGAGGAGGAGCCGGGCCGAGACGTCCTCGCGCCGGAGTCCCGCCGCGGCGAGGTCGAGGTCGATGGAGAGCGGAGCGTCCGGCTCCTCCGGCGACGGCCCGGCCGGGACGACGAGCCTCAGGTCGTCCTCCCGGGGGAGGGTGCTCGCCCCCGCGCGACGCAGGACCACGCCGTCGGACAGCCGGAGCAGGTCAGAGCTGCGCATCGCTCAGTCGCCGGCCGGTCCGCCGGTGCTCGCGCGACGTCGCCACTGGGCGGGCGGGGACCCGTGGAGCTCGCGGAAGCGGCGGATGAAGTGGTCGACGCTGTGGAATCCGCTCCGAGCCGCGATCATCGTGATCGGGGCGGTCGGCAGCTCGAGGAGGAGTCGACGGCCGTGCTCGCAGCGCACGCGGACCACGCACTGCCCGAACGTCTCCCCGGAGTCGGCGAACGCCGCGTGCAGCCCGCGGACCGACACGCGCAGCGCACGCGCCACGGCGGCGGGCTGCAGATCGGGATCGGCCAGGTGCTCCTGCACGTGACTCCGCGCCGCGTGGAGGACGGCGACCGACTGCACCTCCGCCAGGGTCGGGGCGAGCCCCGCGCCGTCCGTCACCATCGTGATCGTGTCGACGAGCGCGCTCGCGAAGCCGTCGGCGACGACGTCGTCCACGGCCGCCGACACGCGGCCCGTCCGGCGGGCCAGCAGCGAGAGCAGCGATCCGGCGGGCGTCGCGAGGCTGATCGGCCCGGCGGAGAGCGCCTCGATCCGGCGGCCGCTCAGCCCCAGCACCCGCGCGGGGACCTGCACGATCGACGTCACGAAGCGGGTCGGGTACACGAAGCCGAACGGTCGGCTCGCGTCGTAGAGCATCGCGGTCCCCTCCGGGACGACGACCCGCCGCGCGCCGTGCCGGACCTCGAGGCGACCGGCGTGGACGATCTGGAACTGGAGGCAGTCCTCGGCGGACCCGGGGACCTCGTCGAGCAGGGCGTCGACCCGCTGCGGGACCGAGTCGACGCTCGCCATCGCGACGTCGCCGAAGGAGCGCCGGGCCATGCGGCGGTACGGCGAGGCGTCGTGGAGCGTCCGCGCCTCCATGGGGACGAGGACGCACGCGGGATTCGAGGGAAGCAGCACGGGAGCTCCTTGGGGTGCACGCCCAGTGTGCCCCCGAACGGCGCCACCGGCGAGCGATCGCCGCTGGGAGGATCGGTCCCGGGCGCCGCTCGCGCAGGAGGCGTCCTCCTACAGGACGGTCCGCACCAGCTTCTCGAAGGAGAGGACGTGCGCCAGGGCCTCGCGGGAGGCCTTCTCGTCGTTCCCCTCGGCCACGTCGCGGAGCAGGGCGATGTGCTCCCCGATGTGCCCCGCGATGCTCGGGAGCCGGTCGAGGACCATGCACCAGATCCGGGTCGCGAGGTTGTCGTACCTGACGAGGATCTCCTCGAGGTGCCGGTTGCCGTTGGCGGCGTAGATGCTGCGGTGGACCTGCAGGTCGTACTGCATCAGGGCGCGCGACGAGATGCTGCCGCTGTCGATCCTCTCGAGCTCGTCGGCGAGCTCCCGCATCGCGGCCCGTCGCGAGGCGGTCGCGAAACGCGCGGCTCGGCCGGCGGCGAGCGGCTCCAGCTGCGATCGGACCTCGGAGATCTGAGCGAGGTCGGTGATGTCGACGGAGGCGGCGAAGGTGCCCCGGCGCGGGTACATGACCACCAGGTGCTCGGACTCCAGGCGCTTCAGCGCCTCGCGCACCGGCGTGCGCCCGACGCCGAGCTCCTTGCCGATCTGCTCGTCGTTCAGCGGCTCTCCCGGGCGGATGTCCAGGACGACCAGACGGTCGCGGAGCACCGTGAAGGCCTGCTCCGCCAGGGACGGGGTCGGGGTGCTCGGAGACGCGGGGGCGGTGTCGAGGAGCGTGCGCGGAGCCTCCGTCATCGCCCGATCCTCCTCGCCCGACCACTGCCGGTCGCTACCGTGTCCGACCAGCCATACTACCGAGCGCGAAGTGATATCCCCGTTGCTTGACAGGTCGCCCTGTCCCCCTTCGGAGTCACGGCTCGCGGCGGCCATCAGGGGAAGACGACCGTCCGCGACCCGTTCAGGAGCACCCGCCCCTGGTTGTGCCAGCGGACGGCCCTCGAGAGCGCGAGGGCCTCGGCGTCGCGTCCCACCGTGGCGAGACCGGCGGGACCGTGCGCATGCGTCACCCGGATCACCTCCTGCTCGATGATCGGGCCCTCGTCGAGCTCCGCGGTCACGTAGTGCGCGGTGGCTCCGACGTACTTCACCCCGCGGTCGTAGGCCTGGTGGTAGGGCCGGGCGCCCTTGAAGCCGGGCAGGAACGAGTGGTGGATGTTGATCAGTCGGCCCGCGTGCGCCGCGACGAACTCCTCCGAGAGCACCTGCATGTACCGGGCGAGGACGACGAGATCGACCTCGTGCTCCTCGATCAGCGCCTGCAGCTCCCGCTCCGCCTCGGCCTTGGTGTCGGCCGTGACGGGGATGTGCCGGAAGGGCAGGTCCGCCGCCTCGGCCATCGAGCGCAGGATCTCGTGATTCGAGGCCACCAGCACCAGATCGCCGCCGAGATCGTCGGACCGCCAGCGGAAGACGAGGTCGTTCAGGCAGTGCCCTTCCCGGGAGACCAGGACGAGCACCCGCGGGCGGCGCGGTCCCGAGATCGTGAAGGTCATGTCGAGCCCGCTCGCGACGGGGGCGAACGCCTCCCTCAGGTCGGCGACCGTCGTCGCCGGACCGCCCGAGAAGCTCGTGCGCAGGAAGAGCTGCCGACGATCGGGATCGTCGAACTGCTGATGCTCGTCGATCGTGAACCCGGCGCTGTCGATGAACTCCGTGACCGCCCTGACGACGCCGTGGCGCTCCGCGCACGACGCGGTGAGCACGAAGCGCGTGCTGGGACTCTCGGGCGCGCCCGCGCCGGTCGGCGCCTCGGCCGTCGTCGTGGACACGGCGTCAGGCCAGACCGGCGAGCGCGAGCTCGATGCGCCGCTCGGCCTCGGGGGTGAGACCGGCGAGGGGGCTGCGGGGCACGCCGGCCGGCTCCCCCTGCAGTCGCAGTCCCGCCTTGACCGCGGCGATGAACGGGGCCGAGAGGAGGGAGTCGACGACGGGGTAGACGCGCTTCCATTGCGCGAGAGCGCCGTCGAGGTCGCCCGCTGCGACGGCACGGCTGACGGCGACGATCTCGGCCGGGACCACGTTGGCGGCGCCGGCCATGACACCCGCCGCGCCCTCGGCGAGGGCGCTGAAGGTGTAGCTGTCCCAGCCGATGAAGGTCTTCACCGCGTCGGCGTGGTGGTGGATGAGCTGGAGCCCCTGCTCCCAGTTCGCGCTCGAGTCCTTCACGTACTCGACCTGGTCGATCTCGCGGGCCAGGGAGCCGATGGTGTCGGCGTCGAGGTTCACGCCCGTCGCCGCCGGGATGTTGTAGAGCATCACCGGGAGCTCCACCGCCGCGATGACCTCCCTGAGGTAGGCGATCGTCTCGTCGAGGGACAGCGCCTCGTAGTAGGGCGTGACGAGCATGAGCACATCCGCGCCGGAGGCCTCGGCCGCTCGGGAGAGGCGGATCGCCTCGCGCGTGGTCGTCGCCCCGGTCTGCGCGACGACGGGCACGCGGCCGGCCGCGTGCTGCACCACCGTGTCGACCAGGAGGATGCGCTCCTCGGAGCTGAGGGAGGCGAACTCGCCGGTCGATCCGCCCGCCACGACGCCGTCGACGCCGCCGGCGATCGAGCGGTCGACGAGGCGCTTCAGGACGGGGACGTCGATCTGCTCGTCCTGATCGAACGGGGTGGCCAGTGCGGTCAGGACGCCGCTGAGGTCGGTGGTCATGGGGTCTCTCCTACGTGTTCGGTGGTGGTCGGTGCTCGGAGTGCGAAGTCGTTGAAGCTGTAGACGTGGAAGCCGGCGAAGTCGAGGCGGGCCTGCTCGGCCTGCGTCTCCAGCCGGGCGCAGAAGCCCGGTGCGTCGAAGCGGCCGAGGAGGCGGAGGTTGCCGCCCTTGCCCGCGAAGGAGAGGGACGGGCCCACTCCGATGCGGGCGGCGATCCCGAGGAGCCTGCGCAGCCGGACGGCTCCGGGGACGCCGAGCCACACGGGCAGGCCGATGCCGCGCGACCGCAGGGCCCGCAGGTAGGCGAGGATCGGCTCCGGGCTGAAGCACATCTGCGTCACGACGAAGTCGGCCAGCGGCGCCTTGCCCGCGAGCACGTCGATGCCCGCTCCGACGGAGAGCTGCGGGTGGCCCTCGGGGTAGCCCGCGACGCCGAGCCGGAACCGGTCGCCGGTCAGCTCGCGGATCGTCGCGAGCAGGTCGCCGCCGTGCTCGAAGGCGGAGGAGGCGCGGTCGCCGTCGCCGCCGATCACGAACAGGCTCTGCACACCCGCGGCGTCCAGACGGTCGAGGAGCCGGGCGAGCTGCGCACGATCCGGGATCCGGGTGGCCGCCAGGTGGGGGATCGCGTCGAAACCGAGCCCGGCGAGCTCGATCGCGGTCTCGACGGTCGTGGCGATGCCGTGGTGGGGGAGCGCGGTCACGCTGATCGCGCTGCCGCGGGGGAGGGAGAGCGCGATCCGGTCGACGACGCCGGGCGTCGGCACGATCTCGAGTCGTGACGCGCGCATCGCGCTCAGCACTCGACCGTGCCGACGGTGAGGGCGAGTCCGCCGAGCGCGGTCTCCTTGTACTTGTGGCTCATGTCGGCACCGGTCTCGCGCATCGTCCGGATGGCGGTGTCGAGCGAGACGTGGTGCTCGCCGTCGCCGCGCACCGCCATCCTCGCCGCGGTGATCGCCTTCACCGAGGCGATGGCGTTGCGCTCGATGCACGGGATCTGCACGAGTCCGCCCACGGGATCGCAGGTGAGCCCGAGGTTGTGCTCGATGCCGATCTCGGCGGCGTTCTCGATCTGCTCGGGAGTGCCGCCGAGCACCTCCGCGAGGCCGGCGGCCGCCATCGAGCAGGCCGAGCCGACCTCGCCCTGGCAGCCGACGTCCGCTCCCGAGATCGAGGCGTTGGTCTTGAAGAGCACCCCGATGGCGGCTGCCGTGAGCAGGAAGCGCACGACTCCGTCCTCGTCGGCTCCCGGCACGAAGCGCACGTAGTAGTCGAGGACCGCGGGGATGATGCCGGCGGCGCCGTTCGTCGGAGCGGTGACGACCCGCCCGCCCGCCGCGTTCTCCTCGTTCACGGCGAGTGCGGCGAGCGTGACCCACTCCATCGCGTGCAGCGGGTCGTCGGTGCGGCCGGCGGCCTCGAGCTGCTCCCGCTGGACCGCGCCGCGCCGCCGGACGCGCAGGCCCCCGGGCAGCACACCCTCGCCGCGGCTCCCGTTGTCGATGCACTCCTGCATCACCGCCCAGATCCGGAGGACACCGGCGCGGACCTCGGCCTCGCTCCTCGTGACGACCTCGTTCGCCATCACGAGGTCGCTGATCCGCGCCCCGTGCGAGCCCGCCAGCGCGACGAGCTCGTCGGCCGAGGAGAACGGGAAGGGGACCGGTCGGTCCTCCGCCACGACGGGGACGCCGTCGAGCTGGTCCTGGTCGAGGACGAAGCCGCCGCCGATCGAGTAGTAGTCGCGGCTGCGCACGAGCGCGCCGTCGGCGTCGACGGCGTCGAAGCGCATCCCGTTGGTGTGGAAGTCGAGCCGCTTCCGCAGGTGCATGACGACGTCGCGCCGGAGGTCGAAGCCGATCGAGTGGGTGCCGCCGAGGGTGAGGCGCCCCTCCGCCTCCGCGCGCTCGAGCAGGGCGTCCGCTCCCGTGGGGTCGACGAGGTGCGGCTGCTCGCCGCGCAGGCCCAGCACCACGGCCTTCACCGTGCCGTGGCCCTGACCGGTGAGGCCGAGCGACCCGAACAGCTGCGTGGAGACGCGGGCGACGCGATCGATCTCCCCGCTCTCGCGGAGCAGCTCGACGAAGGTGTACGCGGCCTTCATGGGGCCGACGGTGTGCGAGCTGGACGGCCCGATGCCGATCGTGAAGAGGTCGAACACGCTGAGCGCCATCCCGCGGCCGCCCGTCAGCCGGCCGGGTAGGCGAGCGGGTCGCCGACGGCGTCGAGCAGCCAGTCGCCGACGGAGCGGGCGAACGAGCTGCGCACCAGGAGCTCGATCTCGGACGCGTCGCGCGAGCGCGCCAGGAGCACCACGGTCGACTGCCCGAGGAAGCTCTGCACCGCCGTGCCGAGCGGGAACGCCGACGGGTGCAGGTCGACCGCGGTGCCCTTGGCCAGCAGCCCGCGCGCGTCTCCCGAGACCAGCACCGAGACCCGCTGGCCCGACTGCTCGACGACGGCGCCGCCCGAGGGGAGGACCGCCGCGCGCAGCTCGGTCTCGAGGTCGGCCGAGCCCGCGGGGTCGCTCAGCAGGAACTCGTCCGGCCCGAGCCAGACGATCGTGCCGCCGTCCTCGGTCGCGTTCCAGCGCGAGACCCCGGGGAGCGGCGCGCCGAGCACGGCGACGAGCGCCTCCGCTCGCGCGGGGTCGATGCGGATGTTGTAGCTGCGCGCGAGCGGGAGGGCGCGGATCGCCACGTCGCCGGTCACCGCGGCGAACGCCTCCGCCCGGCCGTCGAGAGGTCCTCGCGCGGTGAGGAGGGGAGTCTGCAGGTCAACCGTCACGACGGGCTCCTTCTGGGTCGAACAGCACGTGGCTGGTGATGGTGGCGGGCACGATACGGCCGTCGACGACGGCGTTGATCGGCTCGCCGATGCGGGCGTGCCCGCCGTCGACGAGCGCGAGGGCGAACGGCCGCCCCAGCGCGACGCTGTCGTAGCTGGACGTGACGAAGCCGTGCATCGCGACCGGCAGGGTCTCGAGGGAGTCGACGGTCACGAGCTGGCTCCCCTCGGGCAGCACGGTCGCGGCGTCGTCGGGCAGGATGCCGACGAACTGGCGGCGCCGGGGGTCGGCGTTGGCGGTGCGCGCGAAGGAGCGCTTGCCGATGAAGTCGGCCTTCTTCTTCGAGACGACCCACGACATGCCCAGGTCCTGCGGAGTGACGGTGCCGTCGGTGTCCTGCCCGATGATCGGGTAGCCCTTCTCGGCACGCAGCACGTGCATGGTCTCGGTGCCGTACGGGGTGATGCCGAAGGGCTCGCCCGCGGCGACCAGGCGCTCCCAGAGGTCGAGACCGAACCAGCTCACCGCCGTGACCTCGTAGGCGAGCTCGCCCGAGAAGCTGACGCGGGCCAGGCGCACGGGCACCCCGCCGAGCTCGGTGTCGCGCCAGGTCATGAACGGGAAGGCGTCGTTCGTCACGTCGACGTCGGGGAACAGCGAGCCGATCACCGCCCGGGACGACGGCCCGACCACCGGGAAGGTGACCAGGTGCTCCGTCGCCGAGGCGAGCCGCACCTCCAGCCACGGCCACTCGGTCTGCAGCCACTCCTCGAGCCAGTCGAGGATCTTCGCGGCCCCTCCGGTGGTCGTGTAGATCAGGAAGCGGTTCTCCTCGGTGCGCAGCACCGTGCCGTCGTCGATGACCATGCCGTCCACGCCGCACATCACGCCGTAGCGGATCGAGCCGACCTTGAGCGAGCTCATCAGGTTCGTGTAGACGAGGTCGAGGAACGTGCCCGCGTCGGCGCCCTGGACGTCGATCTTGCCGAGGGTGGAGCCGTCGAGGATGCCCACGCCGCCGCGGACGGCCGCGGTCTCGCGCAGGACCGCCGCGTGCAGGTCCTCGCCGGGCTGCGGGTAGTACCAGGGGCGCTTCCACTGGCCGACGTCCTCGAACTCGGCGCCGTGCTCGACGTGCCAGTCGTGCACCGCGGTGACGCGCACCGGGTCGAAGAGCTCTCCGCGGGATCGGCCGGCGAGGGCGGCGAAGGCCACCGGGGTGTACGGCGGGCGGAACGTCGTGGTGCCCAGCGCCCCGATCGCCCCGCCGGAGATCTCGGCGGCGATGCCGGAGGCGATGATGCCGGACGTCTTGCCCTGATCGTGCGCCGTGCCGATGGTCGTGTAGCGCTTGATGTGCTCGACGGAGCGCATCCCCGCTCCGATCGCGCGGGCGATGTCGGCGACGGTGGCGTCGCGCTGCAGGTCGACGAAGTGCGTGGTCAGCTCGATCGGCTCGCCGGAGGGCACGAACCACAGCACCGCGCCGGGGGTGGCGTCGAGGTCGCGGGTCACGGCCGCGTCGCCGGGACGAGCGGCGGGAGCCGTCAGTCCGAGCGAGTCGAGGACGGTCGTGGTCTCGGCGGCGGACTGCGCCACGACGTCCGCGAGGTCGAAGCGGCCGGACGCCGAGCCGACGACGGTCATGCCGCGCACCTCCGACTCGGGGACGAACGCGCCCAGGCGTGCGTCGTAGCGCACGGTGCCGCCGGCCTGGCTGTACAGGTGCACGGCGGGGTTCCAGCCGCCGCTGACCAGCAGGGTGTCGGCGGCCAGGGTCTCGGCCACGCCGAAGGCCGAGCCGTTGAAGCGGGCGACGGTCACGGCGGACACGCGCCCCGCCCCGGAGGTGCCGGTGACGACGCTGCCGTAGCGCAGGTCGATGCCGCGACGGGCGGTCTCCTGCTGCCAGTGCTCGCCGATGATCGTCCGGGAGTCGACGATCGCGACGACCGGGACCCCTGCGTCGTGCAGGTCGAACGCCGCGGTGTAGGCGCTGTCGTTCGTGGTGAAGACGACGACGTCCTCTCCGACGCGCACGCCGTAGCGGTGGAGGTACGTCCGCGCGGATCCGGCCAGCATGATGCCGGGCCGGTCGTTGTCGGCGAAGACGACGGGGCGCTCGTGCGAGCCCGTGGCGACGACGGTCCGCCGGGCGCGGATCCGCCACACCCGCTGGCGCAGCGCGTCGGCCGGGGAGGAGATGCCGAGGTGGTCGGTGCGGCGCTCGACGGCGAGGGCGAGCCCGTCGTCGTAGACCCCGAACACGGTCGTCCGGGGCAGCAGGGTCACGTCGTCGGCGGAGGCGAGCTCGGCGACCAGCCCGTCGACCCAGGTGCTCGCTCCGGGCCGCGAGAGCAGCGATCCTCCGGGCAGGGACTGCTCGTCGACCAGGGCCACCCGGGCCCCGGCGCGGGCCGCCGTCACCGCGGCCACCAGGCCCGCGGGTCCGGCGCCCACCACCAGGACGTCCACGTGCAGGTGCGCCGTGTCGTAGCGGGCCGGGTCGGGGTCGTGCGCGAGCGCGCCCTGCCCGGGGAGCCCGCGTGCGGTGATGCCGGGAGCGAGCTCGACCATGGTGGCGAGCTGCATCGGGTCCGGGAACGGGGTCTCCAGCTGGATCAGGCCGCTGGGGTCCTCCGAGCCGGCGGCGGCGATGCCGCGCGGCCGGCCGAACTTGATGCTGGTGGTCACCTCGGCCACGCCGTTGGCGAGCAGGGCCGAGGCGAGGGAGTCGCCGGCGAAGCCCGGCACGAGCCCGCCCTCGTACTCGAAGGTCAGCGGCGCCGAGCGGTCGATGCGACCGCCGTCCTGGGTTCTGAAGTGCTGGGTCACAGGGTCTGAGCCTCCTTCTGGGAGATCGTGTCGGGGTGCCCGTTCGGCTTGCTGACGGACTCGAAGCGGTAGGTGACGGTGTCGCGCACCGCGTCGAACCAGCGCCGGCAGCCGGCCGAGTGCGACCAGCGCTCGGCGAAGCGGCCCTTCACGTTGTCGCGGAAGAAGACGTAGTGGGCCCACTCGACGTCGTCGAGAGCGGCGGGCTCCTCGGGGTAGGCGATGTGCGCCTGACCGCCGTAGTGGAACTCGATCTCCTCGCGGGGACCGCACCAGGGGCATTCGATGAGTTGCATGCTGCTGCTCCTTAGTGGGCGACCGCGGCGGCGCCGTGCTCGTCGACGAGGCGACCGGAGTAGAACCGGTCGAGGGAGAACGGCGCGGCCAGCGGATGCGGCTGCCCCGTCGCGATCGTGTGGGCGAAGACGTCGCCGAGTCCGGGTGTCGCCTTGAAGCCGCCCGTCCCCCATCCGCAGTTGAGGAAGAGGTTCTCGTAGGGCGTGAGGCCGACGATCGGCGACGCGTCGGGAGTCGTGTCGACGATGCCGCCCCAGGTGCGCAGCAGGTGCGCCCGCGCGAAGACGGGGAAGAGCTCGACGGCCGCGGCCATCTGCCGCTCGATGATGTGGAACGCGCCGCGCTGGCCGTAGCCGTTGTACGAGTCGACGCCGGCCCCCATCACGAGCTCGCCCTTGTGCGCCTGCGAGACGTACACGTGCACGGCGTTCGACATCACGATCGTCGGATGCACCGGCTCGAGCAGCTCGGAGACGAGCGCCTGCAGCGGGTGGCTCTGGATCGGCACCCGGATGCCGAGCGTGTCGGTGAGGGTCGAGGTGTGGCCGGAGGCGGTGAGGGCCACTCGGCCCGCGCCGATGTCGCCGCGGTTCGTCTTCACTCCGACGACCCGGTCGCCCTCGGTGAGGAAGCCCGTCACCTGGGTGTCCTGGATGAGGTGCACCCCCGCGGCGCTGACGCGCCGGGCGAAGCCCCAGCCGACGTAGTCGTGCTTCGCGATGCCCGCGCGCGGCTGGTACGTCGCGCCGAGGACCGGGTAGCGGATGTCGTCCGAGATGTTGACGATCGGGCACAGCTGCTTGACCGTCTCGGCGTCGACCCACTCGGCGTCGATCCCGTTGAGCTTGTTGGCCTCGACCCGGCGGCGGGAGTCGCGGACGTCCTGGAGGGTGTGCGCCAGGTTCAGCACTCCGCGCTGGCTGAAGAGGATGGGGTAGTCGAGGTCCTCCTCGAGCCCCTCCCACAGCTTCAGGGAGTGCTCGTAGATGCCGGCCGACTCGTCCCAGAGGTAGTTCGAGCGGATCAGCGTGGTGTTGCGCGCCATGTTGCCGCCGGCGAGCCAGCCGCGCTCGATCACCGCGATGTCGGTGATGCCGTGGTTCTTCACCAGGTAGTGGGCGGTGGCGAGGCCGTGACCGCCGCCGCCGACGATGACGACGTCGTAGGTGCGCTTCGGAGTCGGGTTCTCCCAGAGGAAGTCGGGGTGGTCGGGCAGCTCGGCGCCGGGGGTGCGCGGCGCGTTCGCGAGGCGGCTCATGCGAGCACCGTGCTCATGCCCGCGTAGAGCGGGAAGCGGCGGGCGAGGTCGGAGACGCGGTCGCTGAGATCGGCGGTCGCGACGGCGTCGAGACCGGGCTTGAGCACCTCGGCGATCACGTCGGCGACGAGGGCGAACTCGGCGTCGCCGAAGCCGCGCGCGGCGAGCGCCGGCGTGCCGATCCGGACTCCGGAGCTGATCATCGGCGGTCGTGGATCGAAGGGCACCGCGTTGCGGTTCACCGTGATCCCGATCTCGTGCAGGCGGTCCTCCGCCTCCTGGCCGTTCAGCTCGGAGTGCCGCAGGTCGACGAGCACCAGGTGCACATCGGTGCCGCCGCTGACCACGCCGATCCCCGCGGCCGTCGCGTCCGGCTGCAGCAGGCGCTCGGCGATGATCGCTGCGCCGCGGAGCGTGCGCTCCTGCCGCTCGCGGAAGGCGGGCTCGGCGGCGAGCTTGAAGGCCACGGCCTTCGCCGCGATGACGTGCTCGAGCGGGCCGCCCTGCTGGCCCGGGAAGACCGAGCTGTTGAACTTCTTGCCCAGCTCGGCCGTCGCCAGGATGATCCCTCCGCGCGGACCGCCGAGGGTCTTGTGCGTGGTGGAGGTGACGACGTGCGCGTGCGGCACGGGGGAGGGGTGCAGCCCCGCGGCGACGAGCCCGGCGAAGTGCGCCATGTCGACCATGAGGTAGGCGCCGACGAGATCGGCGATCCGGCGGAACTCGGCGAAGTCGAGCTGCCGCGGGTAGGCCGACCAGCCGGCCACGATGAGCTTCGGCCGGTGCTCGAGGGCGAGGCGCGCGATCTCGGCGTAGTCGACCAGGTGGTCGCTCTCGCCGACGTGGTAGGCGACCGCGGTGTAGAGCTTGCCCGAGAAGTTCAGGCGCATCCCGTGCGTGAGGTGGCCGCCGTGCGCGAGGTCGAGGCCGAGGATGGTGTCGCCCGGCTGGATCAGGGCGGACATGGCCGCCGCGTTGGCCTGGGCCCCGGAGTGCGGCTGGACGTTGGCGTACTCGGCGCCGAAGAGCGCCTTCAGCCTGTCGATCGCGAGCTGCTCGATCACGTCGACGTGCTCGCAGCCGCCGTAGTAGCGGCGCCCGGGGTAGCCCTCGGCGTACTTGTTCGTGAGCACCGAGCCCTGGGCCTGCATCACCGAGAGGGGGGCGAAGTTCTCGCTCGCGATCATCTCGAGGGTGTCGCGCTGGCGGGCGATCTCCCCGCTGATCGCGGCGTGCACCTCGGGGTCCGCTTCGTGCAGCGGCACATCGAGGAGCGATGCGGCGGAGCGGGGTGCGCCGGTGGTGAGCAGTGAGGCCGTCATCGCGATTCTCCGAGATTCTATGACTGATATATCTGTTGCTGATCAGAGGTTAAGACGCGGGTGCCCGGGGTGTCAACCACGGGCCCGCACGCGCCGGCCCGGGAGGGTTCAGAGCCCGGGCCGGCGCGGTGGATCAGAGCTCGGTGGGCTCGCCGGGCTCGCCGACCGAGGGGTCGATGTCGTACTTCTCGAGGATCTCGGCGATGGTGCCGTCCTCGCGGAGCTTCTCGATGTCCTCGTCGATGGCCTTGCCGAACGCCTCGTTCTCGAGGCTGGAGGGCCACATCACCTGGCCGACGGCCGACCACTCGGCCACGTGCTCGTTGGGCTCCACCGGGATCACCGTCGCGCCCTCGATGGGGGAGGACTTGAAGCGGCCGATCGCCGACGTCTCGGACGCGACGAGCGCGTCGATGCGCCCGGCCTCGAGGTCGCTGTAGATCGCCTCGTCGTCCTGGTAGACGGTGAAGTCGTCGCCGAGCCACGCGGCCAGGCTCTCGTTGTAGAGGTTGCCCGCCACCGAGCCCACCTTCTTGCCCTCGAGGTCGTCCGAGGTGAGTCCCGACGTCGAGACCACGGCCTCGTTGTTGAGCCAGAGCGGGGTGCTCATGTAGACGATCTCGGCGCGCTCCGTCGTGCGCAGCCAGTTGCCCGAGCCCAGGTCGGCCCGCTGGGTCTGCACCGACGGGATCACGGCGCCGGCGCCTCCCGACGAGGTCACGGTGAGCTTCAGGCACTCCATCGCCGCGATCTCGGTCACGAGGTCGCCCTCCATGCCCGTGAGGCCGTCGCCGTCGATGATGGTCGCCGGGGCGTAGTCGTAGCTCGCGATCGTGAGCTCTCCGGCGGTGATGGTGCTCAGTCCTTCGTGAGCGGGCGTGCAGTCCTCGGCCACGCTGCTGCCGGAGTCGGCGGAGCACGCGACGAGGGACGAGACGCTCAGGAGCGCGATGGCGCTCGCTCCGAGGACGCGGGTGGTGAATCGGGTATCGATCGACATGGGTCTTCCTTCGTTCGGGAGAGGGAGGGGTGGTGGTCGTGGCGGGGCGGCGGCTCTGCGGGTGCAGGACCGCCGGTCAGTTCCGGCGGAGGTGCCGGCCGAGCCGCCACTCGAGGACGCGGACGAGCGCGAGGAACACGAGCGTCAGGACCCCGTAGAGCACGGCGGTGAGGAGGTAGATGGAGAGGTACTCGAAGGTGATCGAGGCGATCTCGAAGGCCTTCGACATGAGCTCGGGCACCGCGATGACGAAGGCGAGGGAGCTCGCCTGGAACACGAGCACCGCCAGGCTCGCCAGGGGCGGGGTCGAGATGCGCAGCGCCTGCGGCAGGATGATCAGCCGGAAGCCCGTCCAGCCGCGCAGGCCCGAGGTGAGCGCCGCCTCCTTCTGGCCGAGGGGGACGGACGCGATCCCGGCGCGGAAGTACTCGGAGGCGTACGAGCCGGTGTTCCAGGTCATCGCCGCGATCGCCGTCGTGAGCGAGGTGAGGGTGACCCCGACGTCGGGGAGGCTGAAGTAGAGCAGGTAGAGGAGCACGAGGGCCGGCAGTCCGCGGCCGATCTCGACCAGCACGAACGAGATCCAGCGCAGCACCGCGAGCTTCGACGCCGCCATGACCGCGAACAGCAGGCCGAGCGGGAAGCCGAGCAGCAGGGCGGATCCGGTGAGCTGGAGGCTCACCCCCAGCCCGGGCAGCAGGCGCGGGAACCAGCCGATCCAGTCGGTGAGCATGTCCATCAGGCGACCCCGATCTTCCGGCGCAGAGCGAAGTCGACCCGGCGGGAGACCACCGCGAGGATCAGGCTGACGAGGATGTAGAGCAGGCCCGCCGTCGTGAAGGCGAGGAGGCCCTCGTGGGTCTGCCGTGCGCTCTGCTGCGCGTAGTAGGTGATCTCGTGCACGCCGATCGTCGAGGCGAGGGCGGAGTCCTTGAGGAGTCCGATCGCGTACGTAGCGATCGCGGGCAGCGCGACCCGGAACGCCTGGGGCGTGACCACGTAGCGCACCGTGGTGAGCGGGCTGAGCCCGAGTGCGTGGGCGGCCTCGCGCTGACCGTCCGGGATGCTGAGCAGGCCCGAGCGGTAGACCTCGGCCATGAACGCCGAGGCGATGATCGAGAACCCGATGATCGCGGCCTGGATGGTCGAGAGCCGCAGGGAGTACTGCGGGAGGCCGAAGTAGATCATGAAGAGCCAGGTGATCGGAGGGATGACCCGGACCACGCTGATGTACCCCGTCGCGACGCCGCGCACGACGGCGAGGCGCGAGCGGGTGGCGGCGACCAGCCCGAGCCCGATCACTCCGCCGATGACGAGCGAGGCGAAGGTGATGTACAGGGTCAGGCCGACGCCCTGGGCGATCGCGAGGAGCAGTTCGACGCTCATCGGCTCAGCGGTCCAGCACCGCTTTGAGGAACTGGCGCGTGCGCTCGTTCGACGGATCGGACATGACCTGCTTGCTCGGGCCGATCTCGAGCACGCCGCCGCCGCCCATGACCATGATGCGGTCGGAGACGTCGCGGGCGAAGTGCATCTCGTGCGTGACCACGAGCATCGTCATGCCCTCGTCGGCGAGGTCGCGCATGACCGCGAGGACCTCGAGGCCGATCTCCGGATCGAGGGCCGAGGTCGGCTCGTCGAAGAGCATCACGCGCGGCGAGAGGGCGAGGGCGCGGGCGATCGCGATCCGCTGCTGCTGGCCTCCCGAGAGCCGCGCCGGGTACTCCCCGGCCTTCTCGGGGAGGCCGACCCGCTTGAGCAGGGAGTCGGCCACCTCCCGCGCCTTCTCCTTGCTGGTGCCGAGCACCTTGCGCTGGGGGAGGGTGATGTTCTCGAGCACGGTGAGGTGCGGGAACAGGTTGAAGCTCTGGAAGACCATCCCGGTCACGCGGCGGAGGTGGTCGAGGCTCGCCTTGTCGGGGCGCTTGCCTCCGGCGACGACACGGGCGCCGCCGATGGCGATCTCGCCCTCCGTCGGCTCCTCGAGATAGTTCAGGCAGCGGAGGAAGGTGCTCTTCCCCGCGCCCGACGGGCCGATGATCGAGACGACCTCGCCCTCCTTCATGTGGAGGTCGACATCGGCGAGGACGCGGTGGCTGCCGTAGCTCTTGCCGAGCCCCGTGACCCGGACGCCGCCGGAGAGCGGGATGGGCGAGGTGCGCGTGCCGAGGCTGAAGACCATATCTCCGCTTTCGTGAAGGGAGCGCTCTGGAGAAGCGCTCGATGATGAAACTTCGCTGTTCCAGAGGCCGCACGATGCGGCTCCATCGAGATACATGTCTATCCGGTAACTGATATACCAGCGTTACGAAGAGAAGTCAATCGTGTTACAGGGTGCCCGGCGGTCGCCGGACGCCTCCTGCGGGAGGGTCCGCGGTCAGGATCCGCCGTGCGATCGCGGGGCGGGAGCCGGGGCCGAACGGCTCCCTCGGACGCTGTCGAGCTGGCCGATCATGTAGTCCAGCCCCTCGTCCATCTTGAGCCGCCAGAGGGCGATCGCCCGCTCGGTGTCCCGCCGCTCCAGTGCGTCGACCATCGCGGTGTCCTGCTCGAGGATGCGCGCCGCGGGGAAGGCGTAGTCGACCCCGAGCACCGCGATGAACATGGTCACCTGCTGCGAGAGGACCTCGAGCATCGCCGGGATGCGGGTGAGGCCGGAGGCCTCGGCGAGCACCCGCTGGAAGCGCAGGTCCAGGTCCTGCGCGCGATCGACGTCTCCCTGGGTGACGCGCTCGCGGAGGTCCGCCAGTGCCGAGTGCACGGCCGCTCGGCTCCCGGCGGACCAGGTGCTCGTCGCCCGGAGCGCGATCGCGCCGAGTGCTCGACGGGCCGCATAGGTCTCGACGACGTCCGAGGTGGTCGGGAGCCGCACGACCATCGACTGCGCGCTGCTCGCGGTGACCAGCCCCTCGTCGGCGAGCATCACCAGGGCCGCGCGGACGCGGGCGCGGCTGCAGTGCAGACGGTCGGCGAGCGCGCGCTCCGAGAGCGCGTCGCCCCTCGTGAAGGTCCCGTCGATCATCCCCGAGCGCAGCGCGTGCACGATCGCATCCGCCAGGCGCCGCTCGGCCGCGCTGCGGGCGACCGCGGACCCGATCGGAGCGGCCCCGGCCTCGGCGGGAGGGGGCGCCTGCCGGGTCCACAGGAACGCTCCCTCGCGGGTCCGGTACCAGCGCCGCGCCCGCGACTCGAGGTCGGCGAGCGCGTCGGCGCAGCCCGCCTCGTCGAGGCCGGCGAGCAGCTCGGGCAGGCGGCCCCACCCGGCGATCACGAGCTCCCGGTCGACGTCCCCGGCCGGCAGGAGGCGCGGGCCGGAGGCGATCACGAGCGCCGACTCCGATCCGGCGCCGAGCCGCTCGACGAGCCCGCGGAAGCGCTCCGTCGCCGCGTCGGCCGCCGCCCGGAGGTCGAGATCGGCCCGTGCCGCGTCGGCGGCGCGGAGGACCCGGAGGCGGCGCCGGCTGCGCTCGCCGAGGGGAGCGGGTGGGCGATGGGCCGGCAGCGACGCCGGAGCGAGCAGGAGCCACGAGCCGCGGGCCGAGACCAGGGCGCCGGCGAGCGCCAGGGGCCGGAGGGAGAGGCGGTCGCGCAGCTCCACCGCGCCGCCGTCGTCCGCGCCGCCGTCGCGCCACGTCCGCGAGACGGACGACTGGCTCACCCCGAGGCGCTCGGCGATCGAGCGGCTCGACCAGTCGGCCGACGGCATCCACAGCGGAGCGGTCAGGACGGCGTGCCGTCGCCTCTCTGCCCCGGAGCTCATGGGGAGGATCGTACCCACGACCGACTCGATGACTCACCAGCGGTCGATCCTCCCGGGTAGCGCTCTCCGGCAGCGCGGAGCCGCCGAGGATGGAGCTCCGTTCGACCCGGAGGAGCCCCATGCACGACGTCGCCATCATCGGAGCAGGCCCGGCCGGCCTCGCCACCGCCCACCGCCTCGAGCAGGCCGGCCACTCGGTCGTCGTCCTCGAGGAGACCGAGCGCACGGGCGGTCGCGCCCTGACCGTCGACGTCGGAGGCGAGGCGGTCAATCTCGGGGCGATGTTCGTCTACAGCGGGACGCAGTCGCACCGCCTCGCCGTCGAGCTCGGCATCCCGCTCGTGCCGTTCGAGCCCACGAGCTTCGGGATCCACGTCGGCGGAACCACCGTCGTCGCCCGCGACAACGCCGCTCTGGTCGCGGAGCTGCCGCTCCCCGCCGCCTCCCGTCGGGCGCTCGCCGAGTTCCTCGAGCGGGCGCGGCAGGAGTACTTCGCGAACACCGCCGACGGGCAGCTGCGCCCGTCGGAGGCCGGCTACGGAGACGCCTCCGCGCAGGACCGCCTCGACGGGCTGCCGGCCGACGTCCAGGAGATCCTCGAGGCCGCGATCCGCGGCGGATCGGTCGCGCGGCCGTCGGAGCTGAGCGCGACCTACGCGCTGCGGTACTTCGCGAGCTACCTCGTGCACGAGAAGAACAACCGGCTCGTCGCCGTCGGCGGCATCCAGACGATCCCCGACGCTCTCGCGGCCCGGCTGCAGCGCACCGAGATCCGGCGCGGCAGCTCGGTGACGGCGGTCCGCGAGGCCCCGGGGGGCTCGTGGCGGCTCGACGTCGCGGACGGCTCCGCGGTCACCGCCGCCCACGTCGTGGTGTCGACGCCGTCCC
This sequence comes from Rathayibacter sp. VKM Ac-2759, assembly GCF_009834225.1. NCBI lineage: Bacteria > Bacillati > Actinomycetota > Actinomycetes > Micrococcales > Microbacteriaceae > Rathayibacter > Rathayibacter sp. VKM Ac-2759. Next base: position 3,569,131 of record NZ_CP047176.1, on the reverse strand, counting down.
CCCGCATCGCCGGCATCGTCGACCTGCCCGCGTGGAAGCGCGAGGCCCTCGACACCGTGCGCACACCGGGCTCCACCGTGCTCGGCGTCGTCGCCGACGTGGGCGGCCTCGCCCCGAGCGACGTCGCGGCCGACGTGCAGGTGCCGTACGACGACTGGGCGTTCGTGGTCACGCCGGGCCGGCCCTTCGACGCCGTGATCAACCCGCAGCCGGGCGCCGGCACGGGGCTCGCCCAGTTCGTCTGCTACGGCAACAGCTCGGGATACGTCCCGGGCGCGAACGTGAGCGGCTCCGGTGTGCTCGAGGAGTGGCTCGAGCAGTTCCTGCTGGTCGCTCCGGGGCTGCGCGGGCGGATCGTCGGCGCGCGGATCCGGTCGTGGGAGCACTGCTTCTCGCTGCTCACGCCCGCCCGCACCGCGGTGCTCGCGCAGCTCCAGGCCCCCGTCGGCACGATGCACTTCGCCGGCGACTACTCGTCCGAGACCGCGGGGACGCACGGCGCCTATGCCGAGGCGGAGCGCGTCGCACAGGAGATCATCGCCGCTCTCGCGTAGAGGGAGGGGAGGCCGCCGATCGGGTTCCGCGGCCTCCCCGCCCGGCCTCTCCTACTCGTGGTTGAGCATGACGTGCTTCGTGCGGGTGAAGTCGTCGAGCGCGTAGAGCGAGAGGTCGCGGCCGTAGCCGGAGCCCTTGAAGCCGCCCCAGGGGACCTCGTTGGCGAGCACGAGGTGGGCGTTGACCCAGACCGTGCCGAAGTCGAGCTCGGTCGGGATCTGCAGCGACGCGGCCGCGTCCGCCGTCCAGACGGAGGCGGCGAGGCCGTAGGGAGTCGCGTTGGCGCGCTCGATCGCCTCGGGCAGGTCCGAGTAGGTCTCGACGCTGACCACCGGGCCGAACGCCTCCGACGTCGCGATCTCGGAGTCCGGCGCGACGCCGGTCAGCAGGGTCGGCGCGACGAAGTAGCCGGGGCTGTCGAAGGTGTGCCCGCCGACCGCGATCGTCGCGCCCGCCGCCTCGGCGCGCTCGAGGAAGCCGAGGACGCGCTCGTAGTGGGCCTTCGAGATCAGAGGTCCGATCTCGACGTCGGAGCCGGCCTCCGGAGGCCCGACGACGAGGGATCCGATCTCGCGGGTCAGCTCGGCGGTCAGCGCCTCGGCGACCGACTCGTGCACGATCACGCGGCACGCGGCGCCGCACTCCTGACCGGAGTTCCAGAAGCCCGCCGCCCGCACACCGCGCGCGACGGCGGCGAGGTCGGCGTCCGGCAGCACGAGCACGGGCGCCTTCCCGCCGAGCTCGAGGTGGACGCGCTTGAGCGTGGACGCGGCCGCCTCCGCCACGGCGCGGCCGCTGCCGACGCTGCCGGTGAGGGCGACGAGCGCGATGTCGGGGTGCTCGGCGATGCGGCGCCCGACGGTCGGGCCGAGGCCGACGACGACGTTCAGCACGCCCGCGGGCAGGATCCCGGTGACCAGCTCGGCGAGCTTCAGGGTCGTCAGCGGGGTCTGCTCGCTCGGCTTGAGGACGATCGAGTTGCCTCCGGCGAGGATGGGGGCGATCTTCCACGCCGCCATGAGCAGCGGGTAGTTCCACGGCGTGACGACGCCGACCACTCCGACCGGCTCGCGCAGGATGAGCGACGTGTTGCCGGTGACGTACTGCCCGCCCGCCAGCGACGTCAGCGTGCGCGCCGCCCCCGCCATGAAGCGGAAGGTGTCGATCGCGCTGTCGATGTCGTCGTCGGCGACGGCCGCCGGCTTGCCGGTGTTGAGCGACTCCAGCGCGGCGAAGGCGGCGCGGTTGTCCTCGATCACGTCGGCGATGCGGTGCAGCACCTCGGAGCGGGAGCGCGGCGTGGTCCTGCCCCACTCGCGCTGGGCGCGGCGGGCGGCGGCCACGGCGCGATCGACGTCGGCGGCGGTGCCGGCGGGCACCTCCGCGATCGTCTCCGCCGTGGCGGGGTCGACGACCGGGAGGCGGTCGGCCGCCGATCCGTCGACGAAGGCCCCGTCGACGTAGTGGCCGTAGGGCGGGAGGAAGTCCCTCCCCTCGGAGGTCGCAGAGGCGGCTGGAGCGAGCGTGAAAGCGGTCATGACGCAGATCTCTCTGCACGGACGCCCGTGCATCAACGGAGGTGTGGTCAGGACCCTACGGTGTGATCACAGATCTCACAAGCGATCCGAGTGCAGGAGCGGACCGCCCGCTCACTCCGCCGGGACCGCCCTCTGCTCGGCGAGGAGCGCCTCGATCCGGCCCGTCGCATTGACGAGCGACTCGCGCGTCAGCTCACCGGCCCGCTCCGCGTCGTGCTCCCGGGCCGCGGCGATGATCGCCTCCTGGTAGCGCCACAGGGTGTCGTCCTCCGGGCGGTCGAGCCAGCCGCGGGCGCCCACGATCTTGTAGGCGCGGCACCGCTGCCACAGGTTGCGGATGAGCTGCACGAGCACCGGGTTGCCGGACGCCTCGTACAGGATCGACAGCAGTGCCTCGTCGTGATCGAGCACCGCGAGCTCGCGGTGCTCGGCGATCGCGGTGCGCATCTGCTCCCACTCCGCCTGCATCCGGTCGCACTCGGCCTCCCCGACCCTCAGGGACCCGAGTCGCGCGGCCTCGATCTCGAGCGCCCGGCGCGCCCCGTAGACGTGCAGCAGCTCCTCGAGGCTGAGCCCTTTGACGACCGCTCCCTTGTGCGCCTCGCTCTCGGCGAGGCCCGCCTCCTCGAGGCGGCGGATCGCCTCGCGCACCGGCATCACGCTGGTGCCGACCTGCTCGGCGAGGTCCCGGATGCGCAGGCGGGCGCCGGCGGGCAGCTCTCCGCTGAAGATCGCCGCCTGCAGGGTCGCGTACACCTGGTCGGCCAGGAGGGTCGGTTCGGCGAGCTTGGGGAGGGTCACGGGTCACAGAGTACGGTTCCGCGCCGAGGAGGCGTCGGATGCCGCGAGGCCGAGCGGCGACTCCACTGCGGGCTCTTGTCTGATCTGTGATCACATCCTAGGATCAGGGCCACGCGGCACACGACGGGCGGCGGACGACCTCGAAAGGGAGACGCTCTGTGAAGGATGCAGTGATCGTGGGAGCCGGCCTGGCCGGTCTGTCGGCGGCGTGGCGGCTGCGCCACTGGGACACCGTGGTGCTCGAGTCGGGGGACCGCGTCGGCGGCCGCATCCGCTCGGAGAAGCGCGGGCAGTACTTCCTCAACTGGGGCGGCCACGTCTTCGCCGGGGCGAACAGCTCCACCCGCGAGCTGCTGCAGGAGACCGGGACGCGCGCGGTGACGGTGCCCGGCTCGCTCGCCGGGATCGCGATGAACGGGAAGCTCCTGCTCAAGGGCAAGCTGCAGACGTACCCCTTCCGCATTCCGATGCCGATGTCCTCGCGCGCCGCGCTGATGACCGCCGGGGCCAAGGTGAGCCTCGACGTCTTCCGGTACGCGAAGGTGGTGAAGCGCCGTCCCGGCGAGACGGGGGAGTCGCGCCAGCAGCGCATCTACGACTTCGAGAACGACCGGTCCTTCGCCGACTACATCGGCGACCTGCCCGAGGACGCGGAGGCGCTCTTCCGTCCCACCGTGACCCGCTCGGCCGCGGATCCGGAGGAGCTGTCGGCCGGCGCCGGCATCGGCTACTTCAGCCTCGTCTGGAACGTGGGCGAAGGGCTCGACCAGCACATCGCGGGCGGGCCCTCCACCCTCACCGAGAACATCGCGGCCTCCCTCCGCGATCGCATCGAGCTCGGGGCGAGCGTGCAGGAGGTCGTGCACGAGAAGGACCACGTCGTCGTCCGCTACCGCCAGGACGGCGTCGACCACGAGGTGCGGGCCCGCACCGTCGTCCTCGCGACGCCGGCGACCGTCACGCACGCGGTGGCGGTCGACCTCCCGGCCGAGACCCGGGAGGCGCTCTCGAAGATCGTCTACGGGCCCTACGTCAGCGCCGCGTTCCTCACGAACGAGACGACGGCGCAGCCCTGGGACGCCGCGTACGGCATCGCGACGCCCAAGCGCTCGTTCAACGTCGCCCTCAACATGGGCAACATCGCGCGCGGATCCGAGAGCTCGCGCCAGCCCGGCGGCAGCCTGATGGTCTTCTCGCCGGCGAGTCTGGCGCGCGACCTCCTCCACCGCAGCGACGAGGAGATCCTCGACATCTACACCCGCGACCTCGACGAGGTCCTGCCCGGCTTCGGCGGGATCGTCGAGGAGGCGCACGTCCAGCGCTGGGAGACGGGTGCCCCGTACTGCTTCCCCGGGCGCGGCAGGCTGCAGGCCGCCCTGACCCGGCCGACGGACCGGGTCTTCCTCGCGGGGGACTACCTCGGCACGCTCTACACCGAGACCGCGATCACCTCGGGCTTCAGCGCCGCGCAGCGCGCGGCGAGCGCGCTGGCGACCGAGCGGCAGACGCGCGGGGCCCTGAAGGGGGCCGACGCCCGCTGAGGGCGGGGGTGCCGGCGAGCGCGGCCGTCAGGTCGGCGTCGTTTATCGAGGACTCGAATCAATTCGACTAGGCTCGGACGCATGACTGAGAACACACGCGAGCTGCGCGTCGGAGTCGTCGGACTCGGCTTCGCCGGCACCACCCACCTCGACGCCTTCCAGGCCCTCCCCGGCGCGCGCGTCGTCGCCCTCGCCGGCCAGGAGGAGGAGCGCCTGCGCGAGCTCGGCGCGACCCGCGGCGTCCCCGACCTCTACGCCGACTGGGAGGACCTGGTCGCCCGCGACGACCTCGACGTCGTCTCGATCGGCGTGCCCAACCACCTCCACCACCCCATCGCCGTGGCCGCGCTCACCACCGGCAAGCACGTCTTCTGCGAGAAGCCCCTCGCGACGACCGCCGATCTCGCCGCCGAGATGGTGGAGGCGGCGCGCGCGAACGACCGCGTCCTCGAGATCGCCTACAACCACCGCCGCCGCGCGGACGTCGCGTTCCTCCGCGACTACCTCGACGACGCCCCGCTCGGCGACGTCTACCACGCCCGGGCGAGCTGGCAGCGGCGCACCGGCATCCCCGGCATCGGCTCCTGGTTCACCAGCAAGGAGCTCGCCGGCGGCGGACCGCTGATCGACCTGGGCTCGCACGTCCTCGACATCGCCCTGCACCTGCTCGACGAGCCGCGCGTCACCAGCGTCTCGGCCGTCGCCTACGGCGAGATCGGCCGCTCGGGCCGAGGCGGGCGCCCGCACGGCGTCGCCGCCACCGGCACCCACGCCTTCGAGGTCGAGGACTTCTCCAGCGCACTCCTGCGCCTCGACAACGGCCGCAGCCTCCAGCTCGACGCCTCCTGGGCCAGCTACTCCCAGGTCTACGAGGACATCGAGGTCGAGCTGCTCGGCTCCGCCGGCGGCGCGCGCCTCCACGTCGCCGACTACGCGACGGAGGGGACCATCACGCTCTACTCCGAGGTCGCCGGCGCGCCCACCACCTCCCGCCCCGACGTGAAGGTGCCCGCCGGGCACCACCGCTCGGTGATCGCCGAGTTCCTCGCCGCGATCGCTTCCGGTGCCGACGCGCCCGCGGGCGGCCCGCGCTACTCCGGCCACTACGGCGAGTACGCGCTGCACCGCAGCCGGGTCGTCGACGCGATCTACCGCTCCGCCGCCGAGAAGAAGGAGGTGGAGGTCGCATGAGCGAGCCCCTCGAGGTCCTGGTCTGGAACGAGTTCCGCCACGAGACGCGCGGCGACGAGACCGTGATGCGGCACTACCCCGACGGCATCCACCGCGTGATCGCCGACGGCCTGACCGAGTCGCTCGGCGACGACGTCTCGGTGCGCACCGCGACGCTCCCCGAGCCCGAGCACGGCCTGACCGAGGAGGCGCTCGCGCGCACCGACGTCCTGCTGTGGTGGGGGCACATCGCGCACGGCGAGGTGTCGGACGAGGTCGTGCAGCGCGTGCTGCGGCACGTGCAGGAGGGGATGGGCATCCTGATCCTGCACTCCGCCCACTACTCCAAGATCTTCCAGGCGCTGATGGGCACGACGTGCTCGCTCAAGTGGCGGAACGACCACGACCGCGAACTGGTCTGGACGATCGCGCCGACGCATCCGATCGCCGAGGGCGTACCGAGCCCGATCGTCATCCCCGAGCAGGAGATGTACGGCGAGTACTTCGACATCCCGGTGCCGGAGGAGACGGTGTTCCTCTCGACGTTCACCGGCGGCGAGGTGTTCCGCTCGGGAGTCACCTACACGCGCGGTCTCGGGAAGGTGTTCTACTTCTCGCCCGGCGACCAGGACTACCCCGTCTACCACCACCCCGACATCAAGCGGGTGCTGGCGAACGCGGTGCGCTGGGCCCGCCCGAAGCACCCGCGCACCCCGCTGACGGCCGACCACCACCCCCGGGGCTGGTTCGAGTCGTGACCCTCCCCGCGAGAGGCCTCTCCGGTACGCGACACGCCGAGGCGGGCGTACCGGAGAGTCATCTCGCGGAGGGCGTCCGGTCTTCGCGGTAGCCTCTCCGAGAGCTCTCCTCGGTGCGGCTCGCCCCCGTCCACCTCGCTCCTCGCCTCGAGGTCGTCGCCGTCGTCAGGAAGCCCTATGCCCCGCCTCCGCTCCGTCCCGGTCTACAGCTGGAATCCGCGTCGCAACAAGCTCCCCGTGCTCCGGCGCTTCCAGGTCGGGCCGCGCGTGAAGAACTTCGGCGATCTGCTCGGCCCGGTCGTCGTCCAGGGGATCCTGAAGGAGCGCGGCGTCGGCCCCGCGCTCCGCCGGCCCGGCAGCGGGACCGTCATGGCCGTCGGCTCCGTCATGCACAAGGCCCACGACGGCGACATCGTCTGGGGCACGGGCGTGAACGGGAAGGTGGCGCTCGCGCTGCACGACTTCACGCGGCTCGACGTCCGGGCCGTCCGGGGCCCCCGCACCCGCGAGTGGCTCCGCGAGAACAAGGGCATCGAGGCGCCCGCGATCTACGGCGATCCCGCCCTGCTGCTCCCGACGCTGTTCCCCCGGCTCCGGACGAGCGCGGCGACCAAGCGCCACGCGCTCGCCGTGGTGCCGAACCTCAACGAGCTGGGCCGCTTCCGCTCGCACCCCGACTTCGTCGATCCGCGGCGCCCCCTCTGGGAGGTGCTCGAGCGCATCGCCTCGAGCGAGGTGGTCGTGGGCTCGTCGCTGCACGCCATCGTGATCGGCGAGGCGCTCGGGATCCCCGTCGGCCTGATCGCCTCGAGCGCCGAGCCGCCGTTCAAGTACCAGGACTACTTCGAGGGCACCGGCCGCACGGCGTCGGAGTACGCGATGTTCGACGACTTCGACGCCGCGCACGCGCACGCCACCGGCATCCGGACCGACTCCTACGCCCCGCTGGCCGGATGGTCGCCGGAGCCGCTGCTCGGCGCGTTCCCGATCGACCGCTGGGTGCGCGGCTAGCGAGCCCCGGCCGCGGCGACGGCGGAGGGAGGGCTCGCATGGCGCGACGCGTGAGCGTCCTCGAGCTCGCCGCCCGCGAGCCCGACGAGGTGCTGCGCTACGGCCCGGCGCCCGAGCAGATCGCCGACGTGTACCGCGCGGGCGGTCCGCTCGTCGTGCTCGTGCACGGCGGCTTCTGGCGCGCCCGCTACGACCGCGTCCACGCGCGTCCGCTCGCCGCGGCGCTCGCCGACCGCGGGTTCGACGTCCTGCTGCCCGAGTACCGCCGGATCGGCGATGCGGGCGGCGGCTGGCCCGGCACCTCCGACGACGTCGTCGCGGTCCTCGACGCGATCCCGCGGCTCGGCGCGGAGCGGGCGGTCCTCGTGGGTCACTCCGCGGGCGGGCACCTCGCGGTGTGGTCGCAGGCGGTGCATCCGTCGCCGCACGTCTCGGCAGTCGTCTCGCTCGCCGGCGTGCTCGATCTGCAGGCCGCGTCCGACTCCCGCCTCAGCGACGACGCGGTCGGCGCGCTGCTCGCCGGCGCGCGGCTCCCGGAGGCGGATCCCGCGCAGCTCCCCGCGCCGCCGATGCCGGTGTCGCTCGTGCACGGCGACCGCGACGCGCAGGTGCCGGTCGAGTACAGCCGCCGCTACGCGCAGCGGCACGCGTCGGCGACGCTGCACGAGCTCGCCGGAGTCGGCCACTTCGAGCTGATCGACCCGCGCGAACCGGCCTTCGAGACGCTCGCGGGGCTCCTCGGCCGCTGACGGGATCAGTACACGAACCAGCGCAGCCAGTCGCGGTTGTGGGCGTGCACGAGTGCCAGGAACACGACGAGATCGAACAGCAGGTGCACGCAGATCACGTAGGTCAGCGACTTCGTCTTCGAGAAGATGTACCCCTGCAGCAGCGCGAACGGGATCGTGAACGCCGGCGCCCACTCGCGGTAGCCGAGCTCCCACAGGAACGAGACGAAGACCACCGCCTGCAGGATGTTCGCCTGCCACATCGGGAGGTGGCGGCGCAGCACCGCGAAGACGACGCAGATGAAGAACAGCTCGTCCCAGATGCCGACGAACCCGACCCCGACGAACAGGCGGGCGATCTCGTCGGGCGCCTGGATCGCGGGCCAGTTGAGGTAGGCGCCCGAGCGGATGAAGTAGAACGGCAGCAGGATCCAGCCGAGCACGACGACGGCCGGCAGATACGACTTCTCGAGCGTCGTCCAGCGCTGACCGGTGCGCAGCGGGAAGCGGATGATCCTCCGCTGGGTGCCGTAGTGGTCGATCGCCCACGGCACGGCCACCGCCGCCGAGAGCACGGCGCCCATCAGCGCCATGTTCGGGTAGTCGAGGTTCGCCTCGACCGAGATCGTGCTGACGATCACGAGCCCCGCGGCGATCAGCGAGAGGTCGACGGCGAGCGTGCGGTCGATGACGAGCGCCAGCAGGAGGCTGGCCGCGAGCACCAGGTAGCCCGCGAGCGGCAGGCGCAGACCGAACAGCAGCAGTGCCGAGAGCGAGATCCCGGCGGCCGGGACGAGGGCGGGTCTCATCCCCTCAGGGTAGGCGGCGCGGACTCCCGCCACCCGGGACGGTCCCGGGTGAGGGAGTCCGCGACCGCTCAGCTGCAGGCCTGCAGCCGTGCGACGTTCTCGGAGAGGGTCCCCGGCCCGCCGAGGAGGACGACCTTCTCGGCTCCGAGGGCGGTCAGGTCGTCGAGGACGGCGCGGGGGACGCAGTCGGGGCGGACGGCGAACAGCGGGCTCCCGGTGTAGCCCGCGGCGGTGGCGCCGGCGAGGGCGTCGGGGAAGTTCTCGCCGGTGGCGAAGTAGACCGTCGAGGCCCCGCTGAAGGCGGCTTTGTTCAGCTTCTCGGAGGTGTCGTAGCGGTCGGTCCCGCCGATCCGGCTGGAGGGGACGGGGAGGGAGTCCTCGATGCCGTCGCTGACCGAGAGCGCGCTTCCGGCGATCGTGAGCGACGTGGCGCCCAGGTCGGTGACCAGCCGGCGGGTCTGCTCGGTGGCGGAGGAGAGTCCGCCGTTGACGAGGATCACCGGGGCGTCGACGGCCCCCGCGGCGGCGCTGGCGCTGAGGGCGTCGGGGAACTTCTCGCCCGTCGCGACCCAGGCCGTGCTCGCGCCGGAGGGGAAGGCGTAGTCGACGATCAGGTTCGCCGTGTCGTAGCGGTCGACGCCTCCGATGCGGACGACGTCACCGGAGGGGACGTAGTTTCGCAGGTCGGCGAGGAGCGCCTCGCTGATGCTCGCCGAGGATCCGACGACGACGATCCTGCCGGGGGTGAGGCGGGTCAGCTCGGCGCGGACCGCGGGGCTCATGGAGTCGCGGTCGACGAGGAGCAGCGGCCCGCCCTGGGTGGCGGCGGCGGGAGCGGCGGCGAGCGCGTCGGGGAACTTGGAGCCGGTCGCGACGTAGGTGACGGGCACGCCGGGCGCGAACGTCGCCTTCGAGATCTCGACGGCGGTGCCCTGCCGGTCGGCGCCCGCGAGGCGCGTCACGTCGACGTCGGGGGTGGGAGTGGGAGTGGGGGTGGGCGTGGGGGTAAGCGTGGGCGTGGGCGTGGGCGTGGGAGTGGGAGTGGGGGTGGGGGTGGGAGTGGACGTGGGAGTGGCGGTCGGGGTGGGGGTGTCGGTGCGGGTGACGGTGAGCTTGTACTCCTGGCCACGGGTGATCGCACCCTCACCGTCTTGAACGAGGATGTAGACGTTGCCCGCTGGTGCGATGATCGGCACGGCGCCCAGCGCAGCACCGTCACAGTCGGCGCCGCGGAGGTTGGTCTGCGTCAGCGTCCGACCTGTGTTGTCGAAGCTCGAGACGCGCCAGAGCTCCCCGGTACCCAGCTGGCAGGAGTAGCGGAGGTCGATGCTCAACTTCGACGCGTCGCTCATCTGCAGACGGAAATAGTCGCAGTCGTCGTAATCGCAGTCATTATCGAAGGTCGAGCCGGCGATCGTCGTCGCCAGCGAGATCACGTCGGCCCTCGCCGTCGTATTGTTCTTCTCCGTCTCGACGACACCCGGGGTCACATCGGCCCGCAACGTGTACGTCTCGTCCCTCCAGATCCCTCCCGCGGGAGTGGAAACCCAGACGTAGAAGACGCCGGCATCTACGTACATCGCCAATGCGCCGAGGGCGCTGCCGTCGTAGTCGGCACTGGAGATGTCCTGGCTGTAGATGGTCGTGCCAGCGGCATCGAGGACGAAGAGGTCGAGTTCTCCATTCGTGCCGAGAAGATCGGAGAAGCGAAGATCGAGCGTGAGGCGTCCTTGACCGGGTGCGGACAGCTTGTAGACGTCGCAGTCGTTGTAGTCGCAGTCATTCGCTCCGAAGGTGCCCGAGAGGTCTGTTCCGAGCGGCAGCGTCTGAGCCCTTGCGGTCGTGTTGTTCGGTTCCACCTCGAGCAGGTCGGCCGCGTAGGCCGGAGGCGCCGTGAAGAGCGTCGCGACGACGACCAGAGCCGCCACCAGTGCGATCCACGGCCGGAGGAGGTATCGAGGGACGGAGGAGCGCAGGGTCGACATGGCGGGTCGCCTTTCTCAGCCGGGAACAGGAGGTTTCGGGCATGCCGGAATCACCCTCTTCGAGGGGGCGGGAAACCTGCTGCTGCCGTGTGCGCTCACTGTAGGGGCGCGGAGGAGGCGCCTCCATGGGCACCACTACCCATGCGGGGGCCGACCGGAACGGCTCAGGGGCAGCGGAACGTGCGGAGCCACTCCGTGACGGTGAGGTGCCGCCCGGCTGTCAGGGACATCGCGCTCGCGCACGTGACGTCCTGGCCGATGTCGGGGCCGGTCACGCACGCGAAGTCCTGATCGGGGTGATCGAGGATCCGGATCGGCGCCGTCGCGCCGGGCGACAGCTGGATGTCGGACCAGGAGCACGACCAGTCGATCGGTGCGGCGGTGTCGTTGGTGAGCAGGACCTCGTGCGCCGCGGCCCGCGCGGAGGAGGGGTCGAGGACGACGAGTCCCAGGTCCACGAGGGCGGTCACGGCGAGGGCGATCGTGAGCCCGATGAGCACTCCGCGCCTCCGGGAGGCGCGCGGCGGAGCCGGCTCGGTCACGGTGTCGAGGGCCCCGGAACGCGTCAGATCGCCGGCGGGTACAGGAAGAGCGGCACCTGCGCCGTCGGGAACGTGCGGGTGACGTAGCTGTGCTTGCCGCCGTAGTTGTACTCCTCGAGGAGCACGGTGCCGTCGTCGTTCACCTTCTGCACGTACGAGACGTGGTTGTACGTCCACCAGGCCACGCAGCCCACGATGGGCACGCTGCTCGTCGCCCAGCCCTTGGCGGCCCAGTTGTCGGGCCACTCCCAGGCGCTGCCGCCCATCGGAGTGATGTTCCCCCAGGTGTACTTCCACGGAGACGAGGTGGCGCCGGCGTCGCGGTTGAGGCGCCAGGCCACGAAGTCGACGCACTCGCGGTAGTAGTAGCCCAGCGGGGAGAGTCCGCCGCCGTCGTCGTCGATGGTCTCGTACGGCCACGGGTAGTCGTCGCCGACCGCGCGGGTCTGCACGGTCGTGAACGCGCCTCCGTCGGAGCTGGAGAGCACGGCCGCCTGGCGGCTGGCCTCGTCGAGCTGCGCCTGAGTGGGGGCGGCGAAGGCGTCGCGCACGGCGGTCTGGCCGGCCGCCTCCGACGAGACGGTGAGGTTCTGCAGGTCGACGCGGGCGGTCCCGGTCGCGGCGCCGGTCGTGCTGCGCGCGCCGTAGGCGGGGATCGCGGCCGTCGCGAAGAGTCCGCCGACGATCGAGAAGGTGGCGACGCCGAGGGTCCGGCGGCTCAGCCCGTGCGAGCGCGCGGGCGCCGGCGGCGGTCCGCTGCGTCGGGGCGGCGACGGGGCGGGGCGCGCGGCCGCGCGGGCTTTCGGCGGCGCGCGCTTCGGCGACCCGCGCCTCGGCGGCGCGCGCCTCACGCCGGGTGAGCGGCGCCGGCGCGGCGGGGGAGGAGGTGTCGTGACACTCCGCTGGGACGGGAATGTCAGGGTTCGACACGCGTGTGCTCTCCTCGGCTGGGCGACAGGGGGTGGACGACCGGGGGTCGTCGGCAAGGGGTTGCGGGTCGGGGCCCGGCGAGGAGCGAGTCTAGCTCGGCACCTGAAGATCACGAAACGGTCACGGAGGAATCCGTCAGCCGGCTCCGAGACACCGGCGGGCGGCGGTGGGAGGATGAACGCCTCCGGGAAGGACACGCCATGACCGATCCGCTCCCCTCCGGACCCGTGCTCGTCGGCGTCGTCGACGGCCAGCGCCCCGAGGTCGTCCGCACCGCCGCCCGCTTCGCCGCGGGCCTCGGCGCACCCCTGCTGCTGCTCTCGGTGGCGCCCGATCCGTACCTCGTGGGCGAGTACGTCGATCCGATGACCGGCGGCATCCCGATCGGGCTCGTCCCGCGCGAGGGCGGCGGGCCGGTCGTCCCCCCGTCCCTCCGCGAGGCGGTCGAGGCGGCGCTCGCCGACATCGATGTGGCCTGGACGCTGCGGATCGCCGAGGGCGAGCCCGCGCTCGCGCTCACCGCCGTCGCCGAGGAGACCGACGCCCGGATGATCGTCGTCGGCACCCGCGACTCCGGTGTGCTCGCGAGCATCGCCGAGTTCCTCAGCGGGAGCGTGGCCGTGCATCTCGCCCACCGGCAGCACCGCCCGGTCATGGTCGTGCCGCTGCGCGACTCGCCGCGGCGGGCGCCCTGGGACCTGGCGGAGTGACGCCGCTGCACCTGCGACCGCGCGCGATCCTCGTGGTCGCCGCGGGAGGCGCGGTCGGGACGGCCGGACGCTACGGCGTCTCCCTCCTCCTCCCGCCGCTCGGCGACCTGCCCGTCGCCACGATCGCGGTGAACCTCAGCGGGGCCTTCCTCCTGGGGCTGCTGCTCGAGTCGCTCGTGCGCCGCGGTCCCGACGACGGCGGGCGGCGGACGCTCCGCCTCCTGCTCGGGACGGGCGTGCTGGGCGGTTTCACCACCTACAGCACCTTCTCGCTCGACACCGTCGAGCTGCTCGAGGCGGGGCGCGTCGCGGAGTCGGCCCTCTACGCGGCCGTGACGCTCGTGGTCGGGACGGCGGCGGCCGTGCTCGGCATCGTCGTGGCCGGGCGGCGCAGGGGAGTCGCGTCGTGACGGGCGTCCTCCTCTTCGTCGGCGTCGCGCTGGCCGGGGGAGTCGGCGCCGCGGCCCGCCTCGTCGTCGACGGCGTCGCGCGCTCGCTGATCCGGGTGCGCTGGCCGGTGGGGACGGCGATCATCAACGTCGTCGGGTCGCTCCTGCTCGGAGTCGTCACCGGGCTCGCGCTCTCGGGCGGGGTGGACGCGCAGTGGCGGGCGCTGCTCGGCACGGGACTGCTCGGCGGCTTCACGACCTTCAGCACCGCGAGCGTGGACGCTGCCCGGATGCTGCTCGAGGGCCGGTGGGCGGCCGGGCTCGGCTACGGCCTCGGGATGTGGGCGGCGGCCCTCGCCGCCGCCGTCGTCGGGTTGATGATCACGGGGGCGCTCGTACCCGTGTGACGTCCCGATCACCGTGTCCTCTCCGCTATCCGACAATGGGCGAAGATGTGCGTGTGACATCCATGGGGGGCGTTAAAGATCTGAGGCTGGCCGTCATCGACGACCAGCCTCTCTACCGGCAGATGCTGACCTCGCTGCTCCGGTCGGTTCCGGGCGTGCGCAGCGTCGTCGAGGCGTCCTCGGTGGCCGAGGCCCGCGAGCGGGTGCGGCCGGCCGAGCTCGACGTCGCGATCATCGACATCGAGCTGGGCGACGGCGACGGGATCGAGCTGGGACGCGAGCTGCGCGCCTCCGCGCCCGATCTCGCGATCGTGCTGCTCTCGGCGGTCGACGCGATGCACCGCTTCCTGCGGCTGGACCGGGCGGAGGCGCGCGGGTGGAGCTATCTCTCGAAGACGTCGTCGCTCTCGACGGCGGCGCTGCTCACGGCGATCCGGGCGACCGCCGACGGACGCACCGTCCTCGACCCCGCACTCGTCGCCGCCCGCACGGCGCGCCGCAACTCGCCCGTCGCCGGCCTCAGCCGCCGGCAGTACGAGGTGCTGAGCGGCCTCGCCTCCGGGCTCACCAACGCGGCGATCGCCGAGCAGCTCGGCATCGCCGTCCGCTCGGTCGACAACCACGTGAACGCCCTCTACGCGGCGCTGGGCGTGCGCTCGGACGGGGCCCGCAATCCCAGGGTCGAGGCGACCCTGCAGTTCCTCGAGCACACCGGATGACGCGCAGCGTCGCGCGGCCCGCCGCCTCCGATGCGGCCGAGGACACCCGGATCGTCCTCGGCGTCGTCGCCCTGCTCGGCGGGGTGCTGTCGGTGCTCGCCGCTCTGCAGGCCGTCATCGCGCTCGGGATGATGTCGCAGACCGTGCGCGGAGTCGAGGGCGGGCCGGTGATCGACGTGGTCGTCCGCGTGATCGTGAACGGCTCCTCCTTCGGCCTCGCGATCGCGCTGCTCGCCCTCGTGCGCCCCGAGCGGTTCCGGAGGCGGGGGCGGCTGCTGTGGACGGCGCTGATCTCTACGGGTGTCGCCGCCGTGCGCTGCGCACTGCAGGTGCTGGCCGGGATCTACCCGGCGACGGCGCTCGACGCTCTGATCGTCGAGGTCGCGGCCGGCGCCGTGGTCCTCGCGCTGATCACGGGCTTCGGGTTCCTGCTGGTGCGGGCGGCGCGCCGCGTCCGCGAGAAGGAGCGCGCGCACGCCCGCGTCGTGCTCCAGGCCGTCGAGGCCGTCCAGGCGCTCCAGCAGGAGGAGCTGCGCGTGCGCCGCGACATCGCCCAGCGCCTGCACGGCAGCCTCCAGGGCGCGCTCGTCGTGCTCGTCGCCGAGCTGCGGGCCGCCGCGGCACCTCCCGACCGGGAGCGGCTCGAACGGGTGGCGGCGCGCCTCGACGAGCTGCGCGAGACCGAGGTCCGCGCCGCCGGCAACGCGCTGTACCCCGTCGACGTCGAGCACGGACTCGTCCCCGCCGTCCGCGACCTCTTCGCGCGCCTCCCGCCCGAGATCGCCGTCGAGCTGGACGTCGACGAGCGCTATCCCGCGCAGGAGTCGCGCGGCATACCGCTGGATCAGCGGGTGCTGCTCGTGCGGCTCGTCGAGGAGGCGCTCACCAACGCGCTGAAGCACGGCGGCGCCCGGGCGGTGCGGCTGAGCGTGGCCGTCGAGACGGACGGCGTCCTGCTGGGTCTCGACGACGACGGCCGCGGTGTCGCCCCCGGCTCCCGCTGGTCGGGCCTCGAGCGCCTGTCGCGGCAGGTCGCGGTCTACGGAGGCTCGCTCGAGCTGCTCCCGTCCGCCGCTCTGGGCGGCGCCCTGCTCACGGCCCGCCTGCCTCTGCGCCCGTAGCGGCCGCCGACGGCGGCCTCCGGTGCCCGTCGGCGGTAGGTGGAACGACTGCAGCAGAGCGCCGCGTCTTCGCTGCGCGGAGGGAACCGCTCCTCCGCGAGACACGGCCGTCGGCGCGGCGCCTCGGCGAGAACCGGCCCCCTCGGCGGGAGAGCCCGGCACGGCACCGGGCTGCGTAGTCGGAACTCCGACGCGACCCACCCCCGAACTGGACCTTGGAAAGTCCTGTGTGCGTGACCACGATGAGGGCCACGACACGACCGAGGTTTCCGAAGCGGTCGGCGCCCCACCTGCTCTCACCCGGAGACCACCCGATGCTGCGTAAGCGCCTCCTCTCGCTCGCCCTGACCGCCACTCTGACGCTGGGCGCGGCCCTCGTCCCGACCGCCGCGGCCGCCGCCGCGCCGGCGGCCGACCCGGCGCACCCGATCGAGGTGGGCGGAGTCGCGCACCCCGACGACTGGGCGCCGCCCGGCTCCGCCGCGCAGAGCCGCTCGGCGGCTCCGGAGGCGCTCGCCGCGGTCGTGCCGCCGGCCAACGACGACCTCGCGAACGCGACCGTCGTCTCCTCGCTGCCGTACTACAGCCGCAGCCCGTACTACGGAGCGACCTTCGAGGAGGGGGAGTCGGGGGAGTGCCGGACGACCGACGACGACATCACCGAGTACTTCACGCCCGCGGTCAGCTCCGTCTGGTTCTCCTACACGTCCACGGCTCGACAGACCCTGACCTTCAGCGGAGGCGTCGACGGGCACTACTCGATCGTCGCTGCGTACGAGACGGCGCCCGTCGACCAGCTCGTCAGGATCAGCTGTGCGGAATCGGAGTTCCGAGAGGAGAACTACCTCCAGGCCGAGGCTGGGAAGACCTACGTCTTCCAGGTCAGCGACACGTACTACAGCGAGGAGCCGGTCCAGCCCGGAGAACAGGCGACTCTTCGGATCTCGGCGAGCGCGCCGGTCGCCGGCACCACTCCTGCGGACGCGGTCGCCCTGTCCGCACTTCCCACCACGGTCTCCGGTTCGACGCTCAAGGTCGACTCCAACTGGTACGAGCCCTACGAGAGCTGCGATGGCGATCACGTCCTGATGGGCTCCATCTGGCACCGGTTCACCGCCACGAAGACCGGATCCGTGCTGGTCGACCTGCGGGACAGCTACTTCAGCCCGTTGGGCGTGATCTGGGAGTCGGACGGATCCGCTCCTACGCGCCCGATCGGCTGCGCGCCGGTCGAGCCCGCGATCTCGCACCAGGACTACTCGAAGGCGAACGCGAAGACCAGCTTCACCGCGACAGCGGGCAGGACCTACTTCATTCAGGTGGGCGGGTACAGCTGGACCAAGGGCGACTACGTCCTCACGGTCGCGAACGTCGGGACCCTCACCGCGTCGACGCCGACCATCAGCGGTGACGCCGGAGTCGGCAAGACCCTCACCGCGAACCCGGGGACCTGGGGACCCTCGCCCGTGACCCTGAGCTACCAGTGGAAGGACGGCAACGGATACCCGGTCCCGGGTGCCACCGCGCAGACCTACACGCCGTCCACCGACGAGGCGGGGAGCACCGTCTCCGTCTCGGTCACCGGACGCAGGACCGGCTACGCCGACCGGACGGTGGACAGCGCGCCCCTCGCGATCCCGTACCTCCAGTACACCGCGGCGCCTGCTCCGACCATCGTCGGCACCGTCGCGGTCGGCCAGACCCTCACCGCGAAGACCGGCACCTGGACCCCCGCGCCCGACTACTTCAACTACTCGTGGGAGCGCAACGGCGAGTACATCGCCTCAGGGCCGACCTACACGATCGTGGCGGCGGATCGCGGAGCCTCCCTCACCGCGATCGTCTCGGGAAGCAGGTCCGGCTACGGATCCGTCCAGCGCGAGAGCGCCCCGGTCGTCGTCCCCGCCCCCGCCCAGACCCTCACGCCCACCCCGACCGTCTCGGGCAGCACCACCGTCGGCTCCACGCTGACCGCCTCCCCGGGCGTCTGGGATCCGGGGACGACCCTCGCCTACCAGTGGACGAGGAACGGCAGCACCGCGATCACCGGTGCCACCGCGAGCACCTACCTCCTCACCTCGGCCGACGCCGGCGCCACGCTGACCGTCACGGTCACCAGCACCAAGCCCGGCTACTCGACGGCGACCAGGACGAGCGCGGCGACGGCGACGATCACCGGCGGGTCGACCAGCGCGATCACCGGTCCGACTCCGACGATCACGGGCACCGTCCAGGTCGGCAGGACCGTCACCGCGAGTGCCGGCACCTGGGCGCCCGCGCCCGTCGCGCTCGCCTACCAGTGGAAGCGCGGCGGCGTCGCGATCGCCGGAGCGACCGCGGCGGCCTACACGCTCGTCGCCGCCGACGCGAGCACGAGCCTCACGGTCTCGGTCACCGGATCGAAGTCGGGCCTCGCCCCGGTCACCAGGACCAGCGCCGCCTCGACCGTCACGCCGGGGCTGCAGACGCTGATGCCCACGCCGACGATCTCGGGGACGCTCAAGGTCGGCTCGACGCTCACCGCGACTCCGGGCACCTGGGACGCGGGAACGACGCTCACGTACCAGTGGAAGCGCAACGCCGGCACCTACATCGTCGGCGCGACCAAGCCGACGTACGTGCTCACCGGGTCGGACGCCGGTGCGACGATCACCGTCTCGGTCACCTCGACCAAGCCCGGGTACTCGCCCGCGACGAAGTCGAAGGGGACCACCGAGACGGTGGCCGTCGGCACCCTGACGAGCGCGACCCCCACCCTCACCGGCACGGCCGCGGTCGGGCGGACGCTGACCGCGGTTCCGGGAGCGTGGGGCCCCGCCCCCGTGACCTACGCCTACCAGTGGAAGCGCGGGACGACCGTGATCTCGGGAGCCACGGCCGCGACCTACACACCGGTCGCGGGCGACGCGGGAGCGTCGATCTCGGTCTCCGTGACGGGCTCGAAGACCGGCTACACCGCGGTCGTGAAGTCGAGCGCCGCGAAGACGATCGCGAAGGGCACGCTGACCGCGCCCACTCCCACGATCTCGGGCACGGCGAAGGTCGGCTCGAAGCTGACCGCCGCTCCCGGCACGTGGGGGCCGGCGCCGGTGGCGCTGACCTACCAGTGGTTCCGCGCGGGCACCGCGATCAGCGGAGCGACGGCCGCGACGTACACCCCGGTCGCCGCCGACAGGGGAAAGAGCGTCACGGTGAAGGTGACCGGGACCAAGGCCGGCTACACGACGGCGACGATGTCGAGCGCCGGCAGGACGATCGGCTGAGCGCGGGGCGGAGGTGCGCCTCGACGACGACGTCGCGCGGGTAGTGCTCCTCCACAGGCTTCTTCTGGGCGTGAGTTGTCTCGTTCGGGCGCTGTCCGGGCCCGGGTGTCGGTGGTCCCTGATTCAATATCCGTATGGCAGTTGCAGCTGAGACACGACCCGCGGAGGCGATCCTCGACCGCGTCCGCGAGGGCGCCGACGAGGTCGGCCGTCTCGCCCGCAACGCCTCCCTCGATCTGCTCGCGTCCGCCGAGAAGCTGTACGACGTCTATCGGCGAGGGCTCACGGTCCCGCTCGCGTTCGCCCGCGGCGGCCTGTCGAGTCGCGAGTCGAGCGACCTCGTCGAACGCTCCCTCCGCGCCGAACTCGCCACCGGCGCCGGAGTGTCCGAGCGGGAGCTGTCCCGCGACCTCGAGAGAGCGCACCTGCTGGTCGAGGACCTGCCCCGCACCCGAGCCCTGCTCGCGACGGCCAGGATCCGCTGGCGGGCCGGCGAGGTGATCTGCTCCGCCGCCGCGACACTTCCGAAGGAGTCCCGCGCCGAATTCGACGAGCGCGCCGCCGACCTCGCCCTGTCCAAGACCCCGACGCAGCTGCGACGCGCCGTCGAC
This sequence comes from Rathayibacter sp. VKM Ac-2759, assembly GCF_009834225.1. NCBI lineage: Bacteria > Bacillati > Actinomycetota > Actinomycetes > Micrococcales > Microbacteriaceae > Rathayibacter > Rathayibacter sp. VKM Ac-2759. The sequence continues at coordinate 3,549,543 of NZ_CP047176.1, read as the reverse complement.
CGGCTCCGCGATCAACTCCACACCGAGCCCCTCGCCGAACGACACCACCGCGCCGTGCAGGACCGCGGCGTGTGGCTCACCCCCGAGATCGACGGGATGGCCACGCTCTCCGCCCTCCTCCCCGCTGCGGCCGCGGTCGGCGTCTACAACCGCCTCGATCGCATCGCGCACTCCCTCCGCGACGGCGCCGGCCCCGCGGGTGACTCCCGGGCCTCGGGCGATGAACGGACTCTCGCCCAGCTGCGCGCCGACGCCTTCACCGATCTCCTCTGCGACGGGGACATCGCCGGCACCACCCCCGTCAGCAGCCCGCAGGACACCCCTCCGACGTTCGTCCCCGGAATCCGCGCCGAAGTGCGCCTGACGCTCCCCGCGAGCACCGCGTCCGGAGCAGACGACGCTCCCGCCGATCTCGACGGCTACGGAGCGATCCCCGCCACCATCGCCCGCGAACTCGCCGGAGTCGCCGCCACCTTCACCCGAGTCCTCACCGACCCCCACACCGGCGCCGTCGTCTCGGTAGGCCGCACCCACCGCGTCCCGCCCCCGCAGATGCGCCTCGCCCTGCAGCTGCGCGATCAGACCTGCCGCTTCCCCGGCTGCACCCGCCGAGCCTCCACCAGCGAAGCCGATCACACGATCGAATGGCGCCACGGAGGCGAGACATCCCTCGAGAACCTGGCCTCCCTCTGCACGGCTCACCACCACGTCCGCCACGGCGACCGCTGGACCTACCGCCTCCACCCCGACGGCACCACCGACTGGACCACCCCCACCGGACGCCACGTCACCACCCGACCACCCGCCCTCCCCGGCAGGCCACCCGCACCACCCCCGCGCTTCACCGACGACCCACCCCCGTTCTGACCCACCCGCTGCCGGCCCTCCCGCCGGTCAGCGACCCGACCGCGTCCGCCGGCAGGTCGGTCTCGATACGCCCCTGCGGGGCTACTCGACCAGCGGGCCTCTCGCCGCCCCCTCCGCGTACGCCCGCCTGCTGCCTGCTGCCTGCTGCCTGCTGCCTGCTGCCTGCTGCCTGCCTGCCCGCCCTGCTGTCCAGCTACCGGCCGGCTCACCTGCCCGCCTGCTCGCCCGTTCGCCGGCCTGCTCACCCGATGGCTCGCCTGCCCGCCTGCCCGCCCGCAGGCTCGCCTGCCTGCCTGCCTGCCTGCCCGCCCGCAGGCTCGCCTGCCTGCCTGCCTGCCTGCCTGCCCGCCCGCAGGCTCGCCTGCCTGCCTGCCTGCCTGCCTGCCTGCCTGCCTGCCGGCTCTGCCTGTCTGCCTGGCTCTGCCTGTCTGCCTGGCTCCCGCCTGCCTGCCTGGCTCCCACCTGCCTGCCTGCCCGCCTGCGGTCCTGCCTACTCGCCCGCCTGCCGCCTGCTGCCGCCTGCCGGCCTGCCAGCCGGTCTGCTCGCGCGCCGGACTGCTCGCCCACCGGCCTGCTGATCGAGTAGCCCGCGGAGCGGGCGTGTCGAGATCCACCGGCGTCAGCAGACGCGATCGGCAGACCGACCCCGCCCACGCCCTCGGGTCTCGACACTGTGCGCAGCGGCGCCCGCGCCACGTCGGCACCGCGTTGCCGGGCACACGACGCCGCTCCTGCCCTGTTATCCCTCAAACGGGGGATAGTGCGCGGCGCCTCCCGCTTCCGCAGATCTGCGAGAGTAAGCGCGACCTCCGGACCGCGGAGGCGACGGGGGGCCGCGTGAGCGACGAATCTGCGGGCACCTCCGCCTCGGGAGTCTCCCTGCCCGAGCGCGCCGCCTCGGCCGCCGCCGTCAAGACCCTCCGCCTCTCGGTCGGTATCGGCGGTCTCGTCCTCGCCCTCGCCCTGCTGGTCCCGCACGCATCGGCGCTGCCGGGCCGCTGGCTCCCGTTCCTCGTGCTGCTCGTCGCGATGTGGATCACCGCCTCGTTCCGCCTGGAGCTCGCCTCCGGGATCGGCACGGTCACCTTCGGCGTCGGCGTCTCGGTGCTCGCGTTCCTCGCGCAGGACGTGCCCGCGGTCGAGGCGCTCCTGCTCTGGCTCCTCGCCCTCACGCTCTTCCAGGTGCTCGCGCGGAGGCCGTGGCTGTCCGTTCTGTACTGGACCGGCCTCGCCTCGCTCTCGGGCGGCGCGTTCCTGCTGGTGCTCTCGCTGTTCCCGCAGACCGGCTGGTGGCCCGTCGTCGCGGCGGTGCCGGCGGTGCTCGCCTACGGCGCGCTCTCGATCGGGTTCGAGTACCTGCAGGCGTGGCTCTCGCTCGCCGACATCCCCGATGTCCCCCGCCCCGCCCTGCGCGCCGACCGGGTCGCGCTCGTGCTGGGCCTCAACGTGGCGCTGGTGGTGCTCGCGTACGGCGCGCACCTGTCGTCGGGAGTGCAGCGGATCGAGATCGCCGACGGCCTCGACATCCGCTCGGCCAACACGCTCGGACTCGTCGCGCTCGTCATCGCCGTCATCAGCCAGAATCTGCGCCGCAGCCGGGTCGAGCGCAAGCTCAACGGGCTGATCGAGGCGTCGCTGGCGCTGCCCTGGGGCGACCAGGCGGCGATCTTCGAGACGCTCGAGCGCGCGGCGCGCACGGCGATCCCCTCGGCGAGCACCCGCATCGCCGAGCAGCCGGGACGCCCCTTCGAGCTCTCGGCGCCCGTGACCGCGCCGGGGCTCGGCGTCCGTCACGTGGTGCTGACCCGCCGTCCCGACTCGGACGGCTTCTCGGCCCTCGAGCACCGGACCCTGCTCGCTCTCGCGCACATCGCGACCCAGGCCCTCTACGACCGCCGCACGACTCGCACGCTGCGCGACCAGGCGACGACCGACTCGCTCACCGGGCTCACGAACCTGCGCGGACTCTACGAGGAGTTCGGCGCGATCACCGACCCCTCCCACCGCGCGATGCTCTTCATGGACCTCGACGACTTCAAGTCCGTCAACGACACCCACGGCCACTCGGCGGGCAACGTCGTGCTCGAGGAGGTCGGGCGCCGGATCCGCGAGAGCGTGCGCAGCGACGACGTGGTCGCGCGCATCGGCGGCGACGAGTTCGCCGTGCTCCTCGACTCGGCCACCGCCGGAGCCGTCGCGCTCCGGATCGCACGCGCCGTCGAGCGCCCCGTTATAGTCGGCGGCGCGACCCTCCACCCCCGGATCAGCATCGGCACTCCTGTCGTCGTCGACGGCGGCAGCTTCGACGGGGTCATGCAGGAGGCGGACGCGCGGATGTACGAGTCGAAGAAGGGCCGCAAGGGCGCGGCCCCCGACGGAGCCGACCTGCTCGCCGAGGTCCACACCGCCGTGCTGGACGGGACCGTCAGGGTCGCGTTCCAGCCGGTCATCGACGTCGCCGAGCGGCGGATCATCGGCTTCGAGGCGCTGGCCCGTCACACGCGCCCCGACGGCACGCCGCTCAGCCCGCTCACCCTCGTCGACATCGCCCGGTCGCTCGGGATCCTCGACCGGCTGACGATCCAGATCGTCGACCAGGCCGTCGCCTGCATGGCCGAGTTCCGGGCGATCGACGACAGCGTCGCCTTCCTCAGCGTCAACATCGAGGCCGAGCAGCTGATGCACGACGAGGTCGTCGACCGGATCCGGTCGCACCGCACCTCGGAGCAGGGCATCGAGCTGTGCCTCGAGCTCACGGAGGGGTCGATCGGCGACGTCGACGAGGCCGTGATCGACCGGGTGCGGATGCTCACCGCCGACGGCATCGCCATCGCGCTCGACGACTACGGGCAGGAGCACGCGGCCGCGGCGGCCCTGCTGACCGTGCCGCTCAGCATCGTCAAGATCGACAGGGTGTTCCTCTCGGACGAGGAGAACCCGCGGCACGCCACGATCCTCCGCTCGATCATCAACCTCGTCTCGGACCTCGACATGCACACGATCGTCGAGGGCGTCGAGACGCCGTCGGCCCACGCGCTGCTGACGAGCCTCCGGGCCGAGCGCGCGCAGGGCTACTTCTACGGCCGCCCGCTGTTCCCCGACCTCGTCAAGGAGCGTCTGCGGACGACGGGGACGGCGGCCCTGCCCGACCAGCCGGCCGACTGAGCTCAGCGGCTCGCCGGCGCGCTGCCCGCGGTGGGGGCGGTGGCGGTGTCGACCGGCACCGTCAGTGAGACGGCGTAGCCCGACGTCGTGTCCCCGCTCATCGTCGCGAGCTGCAGCACGCCGCCGTCGTCGCCGAAGACGTTGTCGGAGTCGAGGCTGGTCGAGGCGAGGTTCTTCGCCGAGCCGCTGTACGCGTCGAGCGCGTAGACCGCACTGCACGCCTCCTGCTGCAGGGCGACCTGCGAGGTCGCGATCGCGTTCGACGCGTCGGTGATCGAGTCGAGCCCGGGGTAGACCTCGAAGTGGATGTGCGGCCAGCGCCCCGAGTAGCAGGCGGGGATCACCGAGGTGAAGGTCACGGTGCCGTTCGCGTCGGCGACCTGGACACCGCGGAGGTACGTCTCGTCCTCGATGCCGCTGGAGTACATCGAGTAGTTCCCGCCCGCGTCGCAGTGCCAGACGTACACGGCGACGCCCGCGAACGGCACGCCTCCGTTCGCCAGGTCGAGGAGGGTGAGGGTCAGCGTCATCGGGACGCCCTCGGCCGTCGCCGCGCTGTCGATGCTCGAGCGGATGTCGCTGCGGACGATCCCCGAGTTCTCGAGCACGTCGACGCCGTTCGACCCGTCGCCGGGGTAGGGGCCGGCGGTCTCGTCGGGGATCTCGGCGCCCGCGGCGGTCGCCGCGGCGGTCGCCGTCGGCGAGGCGGTGGCGGTGGCGGTCGCGGAGGCAGTGGCAGACGCGGTGGGAGACGCCGTCGCGGAGGCCGTCGCGCTGGTGCCGCCCACCGTCGAGCACGCGGCCAGTCCGACGGAGGCCGCGCCGACTCCGATCAGCGAGAGCACGCGGCGGCGGCTGAAGAGGGTGCCGACGTCGAAGAGCAGGCCCTGGTCGACGACCTCCTCGTCGGGGTGATCGAGGCGGCGGCCCTCGTAGACGGGTCCGTCGGGGGTGCGCTGGGGCTCGGGAATGCGGGTCATCGTGGTGCTCCTCGTCCGTCGTGGTGTCTGTCGGGACCGATGCTGACCGGGGACGCTATGTGCTTCCGATGAGGCGTCCATGAAGCAGTGCGGACCTCGCTGTCGGACTCGGTCGGTATCGTGGCGCCTGGCCAGGGGCGTCCGCGTCCGACTCCGCCCGCCTCGAGGGAGACCACCGTGACCCAGGAACGCCTCCGCGTCGTCGCCGCCACCCCGATCAGCGACGAGCTGATCGCCCGCGTGGTCGAGCTCGAACCGCGGATCGACTTCGTCGCCGACCAGAGCCTCCTCGCGCCGATGCGCCACCCCGGCGATCACCAGGGCGACCCCGCGTTCGAGCGCACGCCCGAGCAGCAGGCCGCCTTCGAGGCGCTGATCGACTCGGCCGAGGTGCTCTACGGGGTGCCCGACGAGACTCCGTCGGCGCTCGCCCGTGCCGTCGAGGCCAACCCCGGGCTGCGCTGGGTGCAGACCATGCCCGCGGGCGGCGGCGCCCAGGTCAAGGCGGCGGGGCTCGACTCCGAGCAGCTCGAGCGCATCGCGTTCTCGACCTCGGCCGGCGTGCACGCCGCGCCCCTCGCGGAGTTCTCGCTCTTCGGCCTGCTCGCCGGCGCCAAGACGCTGCCCCGGCTGCAGGCGCTCCAGAGCGAGCGCGTGTGGGGGTCGCGCTGGACGATGGGGCTGCTCTCGCAGCAGACGATCCTCGTCGTGGGCCTCGGCAGCATCGGCCGCGAGACCGCCCGCCTGCTCGCGCAGTTCGGCGCCCGGGTCCTCGGCACGAGCCGCCACGAGGAGTCGGTCGAGCACGTCGACGAGATCGTCGCGCCCTCGGCGATCGCCGACGTGGCCGGGCGGATCGACGGAGTCGTGGTGACGCTCCCCGGCACCAGCGCGACCGAGAAGCTGGTCGGCGCCGACTTCCTCGCGGCGCTGAAGCCGGGTGCGACGCTCGTCAGCGTCGGCCGCGGCACGGTGATCGACGAGGAGGCGCTGATCGCCGCCCTCGACGACGGACGCGTCGGCTACGCCGCTCTCGACGTGGTCGCGGAGGAGCCGCTCGCCGACGCGAGCCCGCTGTGGACGCATCCGAACGTGCTGATCAGCCCCCACACCGCCGCCCTCAACGCCGCCGAGGACCGCCTGATCGCCGAGCTGTTCGCCCGCAACGCGACCCGGTTCCTCGACGGCGAGCCGCTGATGAATCGCGTCGACACCGTCGAGTTCTACTGACGCCGGGGCCCCAATCCGCCTCTGCGGCCCTGTTTCTGCGGTCGGAGGCCGCCCGACGGCCTACCGTTGCACTATGGCGACCACCGATACACCTTCTTCCGCCCCCGAGAGCGACACCGCTCCGGAGGCAGCGACCACTCCCGAGGCCGATTCCGCCCCCTCGCTGACCTTCACCGACCTCGGCCTGAGCGACCCCGTGCTCAAGGCGCTCAAGGAGGTCGGCTACGAGACCCCCTCGGCGATCCAGGCCGCGACGATCCCCTCCCTCCTCTCCGGCCGCGACGTCCTCGGCGTCGCGCAGACCGGCACCGGCAAGACCGCCGCGTTCGCGCTGCCGATCCTGTCGCGGCTCGACCTCTCGCAGAAGACCCCGCAGGCCCTCGTCCTCGCGCCCACGCGTGAGCTCGCACTGCAGGTCTGCGAGGCGTTCGAGCGCTACGCGTCCGGCCTCCGCGGCGTCCACGTGCTCCCCGTCTACGGCGGTCAGGGCTACGGCACGCAGCTCTCCGCGCTCCGCCGCGGCGTCCACGTCGTCGTCGGCACGCCCGGCCGCATCATGGACCACCTCGAGAAGGGCACGCTCGACCTCTCGCAGCTCAAGTTCCTGGTGCTCGACGAGGCCGACGAGATGCTCAAGATGGGCTTCGCGGAGGACGTCGAGACGATCCTCGCCGACACCCCGATCGAGAAGCAGATCGCGCTGTTCTCGGCGACGATGCCCGCTCAGATCCGCCGCATCTCGGGCAAGTACCTCAAGGAGCCCGAGGAGATCACGGTCAAGAACAAGACCACGACCTCCGTCAACACCACCCAGCGCTACCTGATGGTGTCGTACCCGCAGAAGGTCGACGCCCTCACCCGCATCCTCGAGGTCGAGAACTTCGAGGGCATGATCGTGTTCGTCCGCACCAAGAGCGAGACGGAGTCGCTGGCCGAGAAGCTGCGCGCCCGCGGGTACACCGCCGCCGCGATCAGCGGAGACGTGCAGCAGGCCCAGCGCGAGCGCACGGTCGAGCAGCTGAAGTCGGGCAAGCTCGACATCCTGGTCGCGACGGATGTCGCCGCCCGCGGTCTCGACGTCGAGCGGATCAGCCACGTCGTCAACTACGACATCCCGATCGACACCGAGTCGTACGTGCACCGCATCGGCCGCACCGGTCGTGCCGGCCGCAGCGGAGCCGCGATCAGCTTCGTCACGCCGCGCGAGCGCCGCCTCCTCGTCGCGATCGAGAAGGCGACCCGCCAGCCCCTCACCGAGATGCGGATGCCGAGCGTCGAGGACGTCAACGTCACCCGCCTCTCGCGCTTCGACGACGCGATCACGGAGGCGCTCGCCGATCGCGAGCGGCTCGACCGGTTCCGCGACATCATCGGCCACTACGTCGAGCACCACGACGTGGTCGAGTCGGACGTCGCCGCCGCGCTGGCGATCGTCGCGCAGGGCGAGGAGCCGCTGCTGCTCTCGCCCGACGACCCGCGCTTCGCCCGTCGCGAGCGCGACGGCCGCAGCGACAGCCGCTCGGACCGCGGCGACGACCGGGGCGAGCGCCCCGAGCGCCGTCAGCGCTCGTCGAACAGCAACCTGGCGTCGTACCGCATCGAGGTCGGCCGCCGTCAGCGCGTCGAGCCCCGCCAGATCGTGGGCGCGCTCGCGAACGAGGGCGGGCTCAACCGCGGCGACTTCGGGCACATCGACATCCGTCCGGACTTCTCGATCGTCGAGCTGCCGGCCGACCTGTCGCAGGACGTGCTCGACCGTCTCGCCGGCACCCGCATCAGCGGTCAGCTGATCGAGCTGAAGCCCGACCGTCGTCCGAGCCGCGCCGGCGGCGACCGCGGCGGCCGCCCCTCGGGCCCGTCGCGCTCGTCGGACCGTCCGGAGCGCAAGCCCCGCTACTGACGCCGGAAGAGAGGCCGGACGCCATGGGAGGACCCGTGGCGTCCGGCCTCTTCTCTGGGTCAGCGCCGCAGCACGCGGCGGGCCAGCACGTTGCCGAGCAGCTGCACGACCTGCACGATCACGATGATGACGAGCACGGCCGCCCAGGTGACCACCGGCTCGAACTGCCGGTAGCCGTACTGGATCGCGAAGGTGCCGAGACCGCCCGCTCCGATGTACCCGGCGACCGCCGACATGTCGACGATCGCGACGAAGACGAAGGTGTAGCCGAGGATCAGCGGCCCGAGCGCCTCGGGCAGCAGCACGGTGCGCACGATCCGGAGGCGGCTCGCGCCGACCGAGCGCGCGGCCTCGATCACGCCGGGGCCGACCGTCAGCAGGTTCTGCTCGACGATCCGCCCGATGCCGAAGGCCGCGGCCAGCGACAGCGTGAACACGATTGCGTCGGTGCCGATGCCCGAGCCGACCACGAGTCGCGCGAGGGGCTGCGCGGCGGCGATGAAGATGATGAACGGGATCGGCCGGAAGACGTTGACGATCACGTTCAGCAGGCCGTGGACGAACCGGTTCGCGAAGAGCGCTCCGCCGCGGGTGAGCGCGAGGCCCAGCCCGATCACGAGCCCGCCGAGCCCGCCGAACAGGAGGCTGAGCGCAACGATGTAGAGCGTCTGGCCGGTGGCCTCGCCGAGCTTGGGCAGCAGGGGGATCAGCGCGTCCATGCGGGCACCTCCGTGAGGGTGATGCGGCCGCCGAGGCGGGCCAGCAGGGGGATCAGCGCGTCCATGCGGGCACCTCCGTGAGGGTGATGCGGCCGCCGAGGCGGGCCAGCAGGGGGTCGACGGTGTCGTCGGGGGCGTCGAGGGCGACGGTGAGGTGGCCGAAGGCGCGCCCGCGGACGTCGGTGATGCCTCCGTAGACGAGCTCGAGCGGCACGCCGGCCCGGGCGATCTCGGCGAAGACCTCGCCCTGCGAGGCGGAGTCGTCCGAGAACGACAGGGTGACCAGGCGGCCGCGGTGGCGCTCGCGCAGCACCGCCGCCTCCGCCGCGGAGGGGACCGAGCGGACGACGGTCGAGACGAAGCGCCGGGTCACCGGCTGCTGCGGGGCCGAGAAGACGTCGAAGACGGGGCCGCGCTCGACGACGCGCCCCGCCTCCATCACGGCGACCTTCGTCGCGAGCTGCTGCACGACGTCCATCTCGTGCGTGATCACGACGATGGTGACGCCGAGCTCCTCGTTGATGCGCCGCAGGAGCGCCAGGACCTCGCCCGTGGTGTCGGGGTCGAGGGCGCTGGTGGCCTCGTCGGCGAGGAGGATGCGCGGCGAGGCGGCGAGGGCGCGGGCGATGCCGACGCGCTGCTTCTGCCCGCCCGAGAGCTGCTCGGGGTGGCTGCGCGCCTTCTCCGAGAGTCCGACGAAGCGGAGCATCTCGTCGACCCGCGCGCGCAGCTCGGCTCGCGGCGTGCCGGCGACCTGCAGCGGGTAGGCGACGTTCTGCCACACCGTCTTCGAGCCGAACAGGTTGAACTGCTGGAAGATCATGCCGATCCCGAGGCGGAGGCGCCGCAGCTCCCGCTCGGGGAGTCCGACGATCTCGCGCCCGTCGATCTCGATGCTCCCGCTCGTCGCGGGCTCGAGGGCGTTGATGAGCCGCGCGAGCGTGCTCTTGCCGGCGCCCGAGTAGCCGATGACGCCGTAGACGTCGCCCGCCTCGATCTCGAGGCTGACGCCGTCCACGGCCACGGCGCTCGCGCCCCCGCGCGACGTCGGCGGATAGGTCTTGCTCACATCGGTGAGCCTGATGAGCGTCACAGCGCTGCTCTCTTTCCTGGTCGCGCGGGGGAGGGAGGGTCAGCCGGCCTGCGAGGCGGTGTCCTTCTCGACGGTCTCGAGCGTGGACTGCAGCTCCTCGGCGGGCGTCTTCACGAAGATCGCGGTGCCGCCGGACTGCTCCGAGACGCCGTCGAGCACCGCCTGCGTGTTCTGGTAGATCTCGACGAGCTTCCCGTAGGTCTCGTTGTCGGCGTCCTCGGAGCGCGCCGCGAAGACGTTGACGTAGGGGATCGCGTTGGGGTCGCTCGGGTCGTCCTCGGCGATCGCGTCGGAGGCGGCGAGGCCGGCGCCCTCGAGGTAGTCGTTGTTCACGATCGCGGCGGCCACGTCGGGCAGCGAGGTCGCGGTCAGCGCGGCGTCGAGCGCGGTGACCTCGACCTTCGACGACGAGGTGTCGACGTCGTCGACGCTGGAGAGGATGCTGCCGCCGTCCTTCAGCTCGATGAGGCCGGCGGACTGGAGCACGAGGAGCCCGCGCGCCTGGTTGCTCGCGTCGTCGGGCACGGCGACCGTCGCGCCCTCGGGGATGTCGTCGACGCTGTCGTACTGCGTGGAGTAGAGCCCGAGCGGGTAGATCGCGGTCGCGCCGATCGGCACGAGGTCGGCGTCGGCCGAGGTGTTGTACTGCGAGAGGTAGACCAGGTGCTGGAACTGGTTGAGGTCGATCTCGCCCTCGGTCAGCGCCGGGTTGGGCTGGTTGTAGTCGGTGAAGTCGACGATCTCGACGTCGATCCCCTCGTCCTCCGCGGCCTTCTCGTAGGTGGCCCAGTACGGGTCGCTCGCGCCGACGACGCCGATGCGGACGGCGTCGTCGTCGCCCGACGCGGCGGACGAGCAGCCGGCGAGGAGGAGAGCGGAGGCGGTGATCGCGGTGGTCGCGAGGAGGGTGCTGCGCAGGGACATGCTGTGGTGGATCCTTCCGTGGAGAGGATCCGTGCGTCGCCCGGGCGGTACTCGGTCACCGCCGGCGCTGCGACCGGCCTCGGTCGCACGACGCCGCGACTGCGCGGATCCCGGAGACCACGCTACGCAGCCGCGCGACGGCGCACGAAACACGCCCGTAACAGAGCGACTCGGAGGGGTCAGCCGGCGAGCGACTGCGCCTCGGCGGCCTCGTGGCGCGCGAGCCTCGTCGCGATCGCGTCGCGCTCGGCGCGGAGCGAGGCGATCGTCGGCGGGTCGAGCCGCGGGTCCGCGATGTCGGCGAGGGGGCTCGCCGTGCCCGTGCGGGCCGAGACGAGCGCGGAGTACGCCTTCGCGGCGCTGCGCAGCTCGGCGGCCGCCCGCTCGACCTTGCGCTGGCTCGACTCCTTGTCGGTGACGAGGGAGGCGTGCTTGTCGAGTGCCTTTACCAGCGCGCGGTGAGCCGCGTCAATCTTCTTGCTCATAGGCGCATTATGTCGCATGCTCGCCTCAGCAGGCGAGATCCCGAAAGGGGCCCGCGCCGGTCGGTCGCGGGCCCCTCCGCCTCCGCTACGCGCGGCGACGGCGGGTGAGCAGCAGCGCGAGACCGCCGAGGACGCCGACGGCGGCCAGGGCGAGCGGCTCACCGGGCGAGACGCCGGTCGTGGCGAGGACGGGCTTCGTGCCGGCTCCCGTCGTGCCACCGCTCGTCGTGCCACCGTGAGCGGCCGCCTCGGCCGCCGTGCAGTCGGCGCTCTTCGCGATCTGGTCCTCCTCGGTCAGCGAGTAGTCGTACGAGGTGCTGGCCGTGCGACCGGTCGACTCGCCGAGCGCGACGACGCAGTAGACCTCGGCGCGCGGGTCGGCGAGCGGGTACGCGCCGATCGCGATCGTGCTCCAGCCGACGGCGTCGGCGCTGTAGCGGAGGCGGGTGCCGCCGTCGGCGAGGCGCTGGCGCACCCCGTCGGTCGAGTAGACGCTCACGGCGACGGACTCGCCGGCACCGAAGCCCCAGACCGCTCCTCCGCTGGTGGGCTGGCCGTCGGCGGGAGGCGCCTCGAACGCGGCGCCGCGGGGCCAGATGAGCATGCCCGGCTGGTCGCCGACCTGGACCAGCGACGAGGACACGGAGCGACCGCTCGTGGTGCCGACCGCCGTCACGGTGAAGGTGCCGAGCTGGTCCGCCATGGTGCTCTCGTCCAGGGGCCCGGAGGTCTCGCCGTAGAGCGGCTGCGCGAAGTCGGCGGGGAGCGCCGAGACGCTGCCGTCGGGCGCGGTGAGGGTCAGCTCGACGGTCTCGTCGCGGTCGAAGCCGCGGACAGCGGCGACCGTTCCGTAGACGCGGAAGAGCGAGACCCTGACCTCGGCGCCCGCGGCGAACGGCGAGCCGTCCTCGGCGAAGAGGAAGTCGATCGAGGCGTCCGGCTGCGTGATCGTCAGCGGGACAGCGTTCGAGACGATCGGAGCGCCGTCGGCGTCGAGGCCGTCGGCGACGACCGTGATCTGCTCGCCCGTCCGGGGGAGGTGCGGGTAGACGGAGGTGCCGGCCGACGGGCCGTCGGCGAACGCCGGCAGCCAGTCGGTGAGGATCGCCTCGCCGGTCGCCGAGGCGACGACGGTGGTCCGGGCCTCGACCGCGGGGCCGTCCATCAGGGTGACGACGACGACCGTGCCGGGGGCGAAACCGGTGGCAGCGGCGTCGATGCCGTCGCCCCAGCTCGAGGCGTCGAAGTCCTCCAGCCGCGGGGATCCGGCCTCGAAGGCGGTCCGCGGCAGCGAGAGGACGGGGGCCGCGGCGGCGGGTGCGGCGGGTGCGGGCGTCGCGGTGGGCTCCGTCGTCGGCTCCGGAGCGCTCGGCGTCGGAGTCGCGGTCGGAGTCGCGGTCGGAGTCGCGGTCGGTTCCGCGGTCGCGGTCGGCTCCGCGGTCGCGGTCGGTTCGGCGACGGAGGCTCCGGTGAGCTCGGTCGCGATCGCGGCTGACGGGAACGCGAGCGCCCCCAGCAGTGCGGCGGTGGTGATGACGGTGGCGCTGCGGCGCCGTCGCGCTGTACGCACGAGTCCTGCTTCCTCCGGGCGCTCGTCGCGGCCCGGCTTCCCCATGAGACGGGGGCGATGCGCCCCCACGTGCTGATACTGGCGGATGGCGGACGCGCCGCGGCGGCCGGAAGACAACGAATGCGTCTCGGTACTCCCACAGCTGTCGGGAAGGGCTGCTCCGGAGGCGGGCGGCCTCACGCGGTCCCGCCGGCGGAGTCGATCCAGGCTCGCGCCGCGGTGAAGGCGGCGAGGGTCTCGCCGCGGAGCTCGTCGGCGCGGGCCGCGACCGACTCCGACACCGCAGCGCGCCGGTCGAGCAGGGCGACGAGCCTCTCGCTCAGCACTCCGGGGTCGAACGGCCGGTTGATGTCCACGCTCCACTCGTCGAGCCCGAGGATCGAGACGAGCTCGCGGACCTTCACGTCGTACGCCAGCACGTACGACGGCACCCCGAGCACGGAGGCGAGGACGACCGCGTGCAGCCGCTCGCCGACGAGCGCGTCGCAGTCCTCGAGGATCCGCGCCACGGCGGCGGCGTCGCCGGGCCGGTGCCGCACGAACGGCAGATCGGGCACGCGGGCGGCGAACGCGTCGAGCACCTCGGCGTCGTCGCGGGCCTTGAAGCCGATCTGCATCGGCAGAGCGTGCAGCTCGATCGGCCGCTGGGCCCCGACCGCGAGGAGGGCGGCCGCGAGAGCGTCGAGGAAGGGCTCCCAGCGCTCGGGCGCCTCGATGTCGATGTTGAGGTTCAGGGCGATGCGGAGCCGCTCGCCCCGCACCGCGTCCGGCGGCGTTCCCGGGAGCAGGTCGGCGCGGTCGTGCGAGAACACGGCGTCGGGCACGCGGGCGGCGTCGACCCCGATCCTCCGGCAGGTCTCGAGCGAGAGCCCGTCGCGCACGGTGAGCTCGTCGACCTGCTTGAGGATCGTCCGGGCGAGCCGTCGTCCGAGCCGCGTCCGGAGCGGACCGACTCCGATGTGCAGCATCGCGATCGGCCTGCGCGCGACGAGGTGCGCGAAGGTGACCACGCCCAGGAGCATCAGGAGGGTCGAGTGGCGGTGCCGGCCGGTCGAGGCGTAGAGCTCCTTCACGATGCTGCCGCCTCCGAAGCACAGCAGATCGCAGGTGAGCAGGCGCCGCAGGAGGAGGATGCGATCGCGTGCGGTGTCGATGACCTCGACGTCGAAGCGGTCGCCGAGCTGCCGCCGGGTGCCGTCGGGGTCGTAGCTGTTGACCACGTAGCGGTGCTCGCTGCCCAGGCGGGTCAGGAACGTCTCGAGCAGCAGCTCGTCGCCGATGTTGTGCTGACCGTGGGTTCCGAGGAACACGATCCTGCGGGGGGTCGAGGTCATGTCGGGGGCTCCTTCGTCGGGGGGCGCGGGGAGGGTCCGGTCGGGTCCTCGTCGTCGAGCGGATGCAGTCGCGATCGCCAGCGCACGACGAGTCCGCTGACGATCAGCAGCAGGAGGGTCAGAGCCAGGCCGGTCCAGCTCGATCCGACCACGCCCCCCTCGGGCGGCTCGAGATCCTGGACGTCGGCGGCCGCGAGGCTCAGGAGCTCGTCCTGGGTGAGGTTCGCGTTCGCCGGATTGGCGGCGGGGTCGACGTACCCGTCGATCGTGCCGGTGCTCGCCGTGCGCTCGGAGCACTCGAGGGTGTCGGGGTCGGTGATCGTCTCGACCCCGGCCGGCAGGGACAGGCTCCGGTAGACGTCCTCGGGCACCAGCATCATGCCCTCGAAGAGCATCGGGTTGCTGTCGGACTTGTCGATCGAGAAGGTGTGGGTGCCGGCGTCGGCGTCGACGACTCCGAGGTCCTGGAAGCTGTAGCCGGAGTTCACCGCGACCAGCTCGTCGGGGATGGCGCGCTCGAGATCGGCGACCGACAGGCTCGAGGCGTCGACGGCGACGCGGTCGGTGTCGTAGACGGTCTCCGCGGGGAAGAGCTGGACGTTCTCGGGCGGCGAGCGCAGCTCGACGGTCCGGTCGTAGCCGAGCGACGGCGAGGTGATGCGGAGCGCGTTGACGGTGTCGGCCGTGCGCATCAGGACGCGGTACCTCCCGGGCTCGGCGACCGTCACCGAGACGCTGAACTCCGTCGCCCGCGGGACGCCGATGAAGGAGCCCCTGAGCGTCCCGAAGACCCCCGGCGTGATCATCTCGGTCCGGTTCCACTTGGTCGTCGAGAAGAGCAGGAACGACCGGAACATCGGCGAGAGGTAGTAGTTCGAGGCCACGACGTCGGGGTTGAACGCGAACATCCGCGTATCCGGCCCCGAGACCGCCTCCGGATGCTCGAGGAGGTAGAGGTCGAGCGCCGACGTCTGCTCGTCGTCGGTCAGGAGGTGCACGGTCTCGCCCGGCTCGACGGAGGCCGGGTCGAAGTAGGGGGTGTACTCGAACCGGTAGCAGCGGCTCAGATCGCGGCGGCTGAAGACCAGGTCGAGGTAGCTCTTCCAGCTCGAGTCGACCAGCAGCGTCTCGCGATCGGCCTTCGGCTGGTCCGTGATCTCGTAGAGGGCGTAGCTGCTGTTCTCGAAGCGGAGGGCGACGGAGTCGGTGAGGCGTGCCAGCGCGGGCTCGACGTAGCTCTCGACGTCCGGCAGGTACTCCGCACCGACGCCGTTGTTGGAGTGGATGCGCCGGTTCACGACGATGTACTGGATGCCGATGTTGCGGGCCTCGTTGATCCACCAGTCCTGCTGGTAGTAGAGGCCGCGGAGGATCAGGAAGAACGCGAACTTGTTCTTCACGTCGCCGGTGAGCCCGTAGTAGTAGCTCGGCTTGTCGAGGTAGTAGATGAAGAACTTGTCGATGAACTTGTGGTCGACGCCGTTCTCGTCGGCGACCAGCTTCGCCGTCTCGGTCGGGGGCAGCACGACGGTCCTGCCCTCGGGCAGGGAGTTGAGCTCGTGCTTGAGGGCCTTGAGGTCGTTCAGGGGGAACGGGGCGAGGAAGCCGGCCATGCTGCCGGATCCGAAGACGGTGCGGTACGGGTCGTTCGACCAGAACGGGGTGAAGAACACGGCGCCGATGCACGCGGTGGCGAGGAGCTTCGCGAGCACGACGCTGCGGGCGCGCGACCGGGCGACCCGGGCGCCGGTCGCGGGGGCCCGTCGCACCGGCCGGCGTCGGGGTCCTCCGGTGCGAGCCGCGGCCGGTCGGCCCCAGCGCGCGCCGACGACGTCGATCAGCAGCGCGAGGGTCAGCGACATCACGAGCGGCGCCAGCATGAAGAGGATCAGCTGGAACCGGTGCGGGAAGCGCAGGATCTGCACGACCGTCGCCGCGCCGGTCACCACGAGGTTCCCGATGCTCGAGTGGCTCTCGTTCGCGGTGATCGCCAGCGCGGCGAGGGTGCGGTGGAACGTCGGGAACCACAGCGGCTCGCCGTACCCGATCGTCGCCCAGAGGGCGAAGGCGATCGCGACCGTGATCACTCCGAGCAGCTGGCGGTGGGCGCGGGTCGGGAAGAGGCGGCGCCGCACGCCCGGCACGGCGAGCGGCACGAACAGGAGCACCGTGTAGAGCGCATCGGGGTACCGCGGCACCTTGGCCAGGTAGTCGCCGAAGAGGATCTTGTCGGTGATGCCCGCGAGGTCCCACGACAGCTCGTGCAGCCACGACACCGAGGCGTCCTGGATGAAGTAGAAGTCGCCGGGGACCGTGTCGGAGAGGTTGGTCACTCCGGCCAGCGCCACGTACTTCACGAACAGGGCGTACGGGATCAGGGTGACCAGCGCGTACATCGCGAGTGCGAGCACCGAGCGGCCCGTCGTGGTCGCGGGGAGGCGGCCGAACCAGGCGCGCAGGCGCCGCAGCCGGCCCCGCTCGAGCGCCAGCGTGGCCACGCGGTGGGGGAGGCGCCGCACGGCGGCCGTTCCCCCCGTCCGCACCCAGCGGCCGATCTCGCCGATCAGGAGGGTCACCACGGTCAGCGCGAAGAAGAGGCTGAAGAGGATCAGGTAGTGGATCGCCGGGTTCAGCAGGGTGGCGAGGCTCGACGCGACCATCCAGCGCTTCCACCGCTCGCCGGCGAACAGCAGCGCGTGCAGCATCCACAGGGCCGACAGCGTCATCAGGACGAGCCCGAGGATCAGCGTGTAGAAGTGGGTGATCTTGGCGTACACCATGATCAGGTAGATCAGCGCGACCGGGAAGAACGTCGCCAGGTGGATCGCCTGCGACGACAGGCTCGTGAAGACCCTGTCCATGAAGCGCGCGACGGCCAGGTACGCCACCCAGAAGAGCGTCGGGATCACCAGCAGGATCGCGAAGGGCAGCACGGTGTAGTAGCGCAGCCACGTGGTGAGGAAGGCGTAGCGGACGCGGAACTCGTAGCCGTTCACCAGCTCGTTGAACTGCCCGGCCGCCTGATCGAGCAGCTGGCTGCGCCAGTTGAAGAAGGGGACCAGCTCGTCGCCGGCGATGACCGCGTCGCCGTTCAGGACCGACGGGATCGCCGTGAGGACCTCGCGGAAGATGACGAGGGAGCCGGCGTAGAAGACCGCGCCGGCGACGAGGCTGATGGTGCGGGTGGAGGGACCGGTGGCCCCGGGCGCCCGCTCACGGCCGGGCACGGTCCTCCTCCGCGATCCGTTCCAGAGCGGAGTCGAGCGCCTCGAGCAGGCGGCGGTGCAGAGCCGGATCGAGGACCGCGTCCGGCGCGGCCGTCTCGATCGGACGGCACGCCTCGGCCAGCTCGTCCGCTCCGAGAGCGAGGCTCGCGCCGCGCAGCCGGTGGGCGATGAAGCGGAGGGTCGTCGCGTCGCCTCCGGCCAGGGCCCGGACGAGCCTGGCGCGGTCGTGCGTCGACTGCTCCACGAAGGCCTGGAGCACCTCCGCCCGCGCGTCCTCGCCCAGCTCGTCGAGCCTGCTGAAGGCGCGGGCGGCGGCCTCGCCCGCGGGCTCGAGTCCGTCGAGAGCCGCGAACGCCCGACGCAGGTCCTCGGAGGTGAAGGGCTTGGCGACGAAGTCGTCCATGCCGGCCTCGGCGCAGTCGTCGCGGTCGCGGGCGGAGGTGCCGGCGGTCAGGCCGACGATGCGGGGCTGGGGTCCGGCGGCGGCCCTGATCCGGCGCGTGGCCTCGAGCCCGTCGAGGACCGGCATGTGCACGTCCATCAGGACCACGTCGTACGACGTGCGCGCGGCCGCCGCCACGGCCTCCGCCCCGTCGACGACGCTCTCCACGTCGTGCCCGAGGGCGGCGACCAGCCGGGTCGAGAGCAGGCGGAGCGCCGCGTTGTCCTCGACGACGAGGACCCGCAGAGCCGTCGTCGCGGGAGCGCCGGCGTCCGAGCGCGCCGCTCGGTCGGCGGAGGTGTGCTCCGGAGCGGTCGCGGGAGCGAGGGGGAGCTCGAACCGGAATCGGGAGCCCGACCCGAGAGTGCTCTCCACCGTGATCCGGCCGCCCATCAGCTCGACCAGCGACCGGCAGATCGTCAGCCCCAGCCCTGTCCCGCCGTGGGTCCGGGTGATCGACTCGTCCGCCTGTGCGAAGGGCTCGAACAGCCGGTCGAGCTGGTCCTCCGCGATGCCGGTCCCCGTGTCGGTGATCTCGAAGGCCGTGACGCCCGGCCCCGCCTGCCGCACGCGGAGGACGACGCCTCCGGCGTCGGTGAACTTGACGGCGTTGCCGAGGAGGTTGACCAGCACCTGCCGGAGGCGGGTCGCGTCGCCGAGCACCCATGGCGGGCAGTCGTCGTCGATCCGCACGTCGATCGGCAGCCCCTTGCTCTCGGCCGCGTGCAGGAGCACGGTCGCGCTGCCGGCGACGAGACGGCGCAGATCGAAGGCGCGGCGCTCGATCTCGAGTGCGCCGGCCTCGATCTTCGAGAAGTCGAGGATGTCGGTGATGAGGTCGAGCAGGAGCGATCCGCTCGACGCCGCCCTCTCGGCGTACTCGCGCTGCACCGCGTCGAGCCGCGTCCCGAGCAGCAGCTCGTTCATCCCGAGCACCGCGTTCAGCGGTGTCCTGATCTCGTGGCTCATGGTGGCCACGAAGACGCTCCTCGCCGACGCCGCCGCGACGGCCTCGTCGCGCGCCTGGGCGAGGCTGCGGTTCAGCTGCACCTGGCGGTGCCGCAGCCGCTCGGCGTCGGCGACGGTGAGCAGCAGGCGGAGCGTGCTCGCGGCGAGGGTGCCGGCGGCGAACAGGGAGGAGGCTCCCCTCGCCGCTCCGTCGTCGACGAGGAGGACGACGAGCGCGGCGACCGAGAAGCCCGCGGGGAAGAAGACCAGCCCGCCCACACGGGAGTCGCCCGGCGGAGGAGGCGTCGGCGACACCCACGCGGCAGCGGCGACGAGGACGGCGGCGAGCGGCCACATCACGTCGTACGGGTTCCCGAAGGCGTAGGTCCCCGAGGCCATCTCCGGGTTCGTGACGACGTTCGAGACCGTCATCACGAGGGCCGCCGCCACCAGGAGGTACCAGGCGGGGCTCGGTCGCCGGTCGAGCGCCGTCAGTGCTCCGATCAGAAGGGCGACGAACAGCAGCGGGATCGCGGGGTAGAGCAGCTCGATGATCTCCGGCCCCGACAGCGTCTCGCCGTGGGTGAGCGTGAACGACGTCGAGACGGCGAACAGACCCAGCGCGGCGATGGTCCCGTCGAGCCAGACCGATGCCGAGACGCGCGCGACCCGAGCGCGCACGAGGAGCCCGAGCCCGACGAACATGCAGACCGCGAACCCGCCGTAGAGGATCTGCGAGACGAGACTGTTGGGCTGCGTGCCGCCGGGGCCGGCCGAGATCGACTCCACGGCGTCCGCGGCCATCAGCCAGACGAAGGCGAGGGAGAGGAGCGCCCAGGCGAGCCGTTCGCGGCGCACCCTCACGACCCGCAGGGCGATCAGGAGGGCCGCTGCGGCCTCGACGCCGAGGTAGACGCTGACGAACCACCAGTAGGCCGCGGAGTCGGAGGGGAGCACGGCGAGCGTCACCGCGTCGACCGCGAGGAGCGCCAGCAGACCGGCGAAGGCGGCGGCGACGGGGCGCGACCGGGTCTCCAGGGCGATCGACCAGACCCTGTGCATAGCCACCGTCCCGCTCCGGTCCGTGCTCCGACTCCGCCGAGGGCTGGTCGGTGTCGCCATAGTGCAGGACGCGGGGGCCGCGGTCAACGCTCGGGCCGGACGACCCTGGAACCGGCGGTGAGGGCGGGTCTATGCTCGGCGTCACATCGCGAGACCGCCGCCTCCGGATTCCTGGATCGTCGACGTACGCGGTGCCGGACGGCCGCGGCCCCATCGACGGCCGCTCGGTCGAGGCCGAGGGCACGGGCATGCGCACAGGGCGATCTGCGACGGGAGACGGGCGATCCGCGCCGCGTCCCGGCGGGCTGCGGCTCGGCGTCGTGACGGCGATGCCGCCCGGCCGCAACAGCCTGAACGAGTTCGGCCACCACCTGGTCAAGCACCTCTCGCGCCTCGAGGAGGTCGCCGAGGTGATCGTGTACTGCGACGTCACCGACGCCGGCGAGCCCGACCCACTCGAGAAGACCGTGGTGCGCCCGTGCTGGCGCTTCAACTCCCCGGCGAACCTCGTGAGCGTGCCGCGGGAGGTCCTCCGGACGCGCCCCGACGCGGTCGTCCTGAACCTGCAGTTCGCGACCTTCGGCGACCGGCGCGTCCCCGGGGCGCTCGGGCTCCTCGTCCCGGCCGTGCTGACGGCGCTCCGCGTGCCGACGCTCGTGGTCCTGCACAACCTCGCCGACAACGTCGACATGGAGGACGCGGGCTTCGCGGGCTCGAAGTCCACCGCGCGACTGATGACCCTCGCCGGCCGGGTGCTCACGCGGGCCCTGCTCCGAGCGGACCTGGTCGCGCTGACCATCCCGCGCTACGTCGACTTCGTGCGCGCGAGCTACGGCGCGCAGAACGCGATCCTCGCCCCGCACGGGAGCTTCGAGGACGTGCCGCTGCCCTCCTCCGCCCCGCCGCCCGGACCGCGGAGGATCCTCGCCTTCGGCAAGTGGGGCACCTACAAGACGGTCGACGTGCTCGTCGCGGCCTACGAGCTGCTGCTCGAGCGGGGCGTCGACGACATCCGGCTGGTGATCGCCGGCACCGACTCGCCGAACTCCGCGGGCTACATGAGCGCGGTGGCCGAGCGCTACGCGTCCGTCCCGGGACTCGAGCTGCCCGGCTACATCGCCGAGGAGGAGATCGGCCCGCTGTTCCTCTCGGCGAGCGTCGTCGCGTTCCCCTACACCTCGACGACCGGCAGCTCCGGCGTGCTCCACCAGGCCGGGGAGTACGGGCGGGCCGCCGTGCTGCCGAGGATCGGCGACCTCGTCGACATCATCGAGGAGGAGGGCTTCCGCGGGGTCTACTTCGAGCCCGGCGATCCCGCGAGCCTCGCCGACGCGCTCGCCGAGGTGCTCGAGGACTCCGACCTCCGGGACGCCCTGGGGAGGCGGAACCTCGACGCCGCGACCGGGATCCCGATGTCCGAGGTCGTGCAGTGGCACGTCGCCCACCTCGAGCGGATCATCGCGCGGCGGAGGCATCGGTGAACGCGCCCGCGCGCCGGCTGCTCCGCGGAGCCTCGGCGCTCTCGGCCGCGATGCTCCTCGCGAACGCGGGCAACTACGCGCTCAACCTCTTCCTCGGCAGGGTGCTCACTCCGGCGGAGTTCGCGGACGCGAACCTCATGGTCACCTTCCTGTTCAGCCTGACCTCGATCGCGCTGTGCCTCCAGCTCGTCGCCGCGCGGTTCGTGGCGCGGGCCGACGAGCTCGGCCACTCCGGCGACTCCGATCGGCTCGCCCGTCGGCTGCGGCGGATCGCGCTCGTCTCGGGCCTCGGCGCCGGCGCCGTGCTCGCGTTCGGCGCCGAGTTCTGGTCGACGCTGTTCCGGACGGCCTCGCCCTGGCCGTTCGTCGTGCTCGGTGCCGGAGTCCCGTTCTGGCTCGTGCAGGCCGTGGGGCGCGGCGTCCTCCAGGCGCGCTCGCTCTTCGCCCCGCTCGCGCTCTCCTTCGTGATCGAGATGGTGGTGCGGGTGGGATCCGGCGTCCTCTTCGTCTCGGCCGGATACGGAGTGATGGGGGCGACGATCGCGCTCTCGGCGTCGTTCGTCGTCACCTGCGCCGTGGTGGCGGCCGTCGCGCGGCCCCGCGGCGGACCGGTGGCGGGGTCCATCGGACGAGGCGAGGTGCGCGCCTACGCCGCCCTCGTCTCGATCCTGCTCGTGGGCCAGATCATCGCGAACAACAGCGACGTCTTCATCGCCAAGGCGGTGCTCGACCCGACGGACGCGGGCATCTACGCGGCGGTCGCCCTGGTCGGGCGGGCCGTCTTCTTCCTGACCTGGTCGGTCGCGACCGTCGTGTTCCCCGAGGCCGCACGACGCCAGGCCGCCGGCCGCGACTCGGCGGCCGTGCTCCGCGCGGGCGTCGGTGTCGTCGTCGGCATCGGAGCCGCCTGCTCACTGGGGGCGCTCTGGGTCGGCGGACCGGTGCTCGGCGTCGTGCTGGGGCCCGACTACTCCGGTCTCTCCCTGCCCCTCGCGGGCTACGCCGGCGCGACGACGCTGTTCGCCGTGGCCAATCTCGTCGCCAGCTACCGGCTCTCGCAGTCGCGGACCACCGAGTCGTGGCTGCTGCTGGGCGCCGCCGTGCTGCAGACGGTGCTCCTGGTGATCGAGCACCGCGACATGACGGCGCTCATCGCGATGCAGGCGGTCGCGATGAGCGTCCTCGTGCTCGTCCTGGCCGTCAGGGCCGTCGTCGCGCGCTCTCGGCGCACCTCGCTCGAGGAGGTGCTCCCGTGACGGAGGACTCATCGGTCTACCGCTCGTACCGCGCGTGGGTGACCACGCCGCTCGCGGAGGCACCGCGCGTCTCGGTCGTGGTCCCCGCCTACAACGAGGAGTGGCGGATCCTCCCCACGATCGGCGCGATCGCGACGCACATGAGCGGTCGCGGCGAGCCGTGGGAGCTGATCATCGCGGACGACGGATCCACCGACGCCACCCCGAGCCTCGTCGCGGACCTGCGCTTCCCCAATCTGCGCCTCCTCCGCGCACCCGTGAACGCCGGCAAGGGCGACGCGGTCCGCCGGGGCGTGCTGGCGGCCCGCGGAGAGCTCGTGCTCTTCGCCGACGCCGACCAGTCGACGCCCATCGAGCAGTTCGACCGGCTGAAGGCCCGGATCGACGACGGCGCCGATGTCGTCGTCGGGTCGCGGGCGGCGACCGGCGCCTCGGTCAGCGGCAAGAGCCTCGCCCGGCGGGTGCTCAGCAGGGTGCTGCACCTGGTGGTGGCCCGCGGCTTCGGCATCACCGTCGCGGACACCCAGTGCGGCTTCAAGCTCTTCACGGCGGAGTCGGCGCGGCGCCTCTTCGAGCTCCAGGTCGTCGACGGCTTCTCGTTCGATCTCGAGGTGCTCTACCTCGCGGGCCGGTGCGGCTACCGGGTCGAGGAGGTGCCGGTCGAGTGGATCGACGCCCCGGGCTCGACCGTGCACGCCCTCCGCGTCAGCGCGCGCTTCCTGCTCGACCTGCTGCGCATCCGCGCGAACGACCTGCGGGGGACCTACGCCCGCGGCGAGCCCGGGCGCAGACGGCCGAGCGACACCACCATCGACACCGACCCGGGGGCACAGCCATGATCATCCGCACCGAGACCGATCCCTCCCGCAGCACCGTGCACCTGGTGGGCCGGTTCGACGCCCACGAGGCGGCGACGTTCCGCCGCACCGTCGAGCCGCTGATCACCGACGAGAGGCCGGAGCTCGGGCTCGACCTGTCGCAGGTGGCGTTCGTCGACTCCACGGCGCTGGCCGAGCTCGTGCGACTGCACAAGGCGGCGGCGGCCCGGGGCGGCGCCGTCGTGCTGACCGCCCTGTCCGACCCGGTCAGGGTCATCCTCGAGATCACGGACCTCGCGGGGGTGTTCCGGATCGCCGAGCAGGAGGGGGCCGAGACGCCGTGAGCGAGCCCGTCCCGCTCCGTGCCGGCGCTCCCGCGGCTCCCGCCGTCGTCTCGGACCTCGACCTCCTCGCGCGGGACGCGGCGGCCTCGAGCCCCGCTCTCGCGGCCCTCGGCCGGGTGCGGGCGCGGATGTCCGACCTCGAGTCGACGCAGCGGAGGCTGACCGACGAGCTGATCGCCACCCAGGACCGCGTCTTCGCGATGCGAGCTCTGGCGCAGATCAACGTGCAGGGTGTCGCGAGCGATCAGACCGTCCGGCTGCTCCTCGAGAAGGCGCTGGAGCTGACGGGAGCGCGGTCCGTCCTCCTGCTCGACGAGGGAGCGGTCCTGCAGTCGGTCGGGGACGAGCGCGCCGTCGACTCCGCCACGGCGATCGCCGCCGCGGCGGTCGCCGACGCCACGGGGGAGCAGCTGAGCACGGCGGAGGCGGGGGCCGCGATCGTCGGGACCCTCGACCCCGACGGCGGCCGCGACCGCCGCGCGGCCTTCTTCCGCGACGCCGGGCGCCCGTTCTCGACCGTGGACGTGCCGCTCATCGAGGCCATCGTCTCGGCCCTCGGGGTCATGCTCGCCTTCACCGAGCTGCACGAGCGCGAGGTGCGCCAGGCGGCCGTCGAGCGCGAGCACCAGCTGGCCTCCGCCCTCGCGCAGTCGGTGATCGACGAGGCGCCGCCGCGCTCGAGTGCGGTGGAGGTCTTCGCGAGGACCGTGCCGGCCTCGCTGACCGGAGGCGACTTCTACGTGTTCGGCGAGGCGGAGGGGGCGATCTGGTTCGCCGTCGGCGACGTCGCCGGCAAGGGGCTGCCCGCGGCCATGCTCATGACGCGGGCCGTCGCCGCCTGCCGCATCGCCTTCCTCGCGCGCCGCGACTCCTCGGTGATCGGCGTCTTCTCCCGCATCGAGGACGAGCTCTACGAGCACCTGGACGAGATCGGGATCTTCATCACCCTGGTCGTCGGCGTGATCGACGAGGCGACCGGCACCGTCCGGCTCGTCAACGCCGGGCACTCGCCCGTCGTGCGCATCGGCGGGGACGACGCGTCGTTCGTGCCGCCCTCCGTGCCGCCGCTGGGCGTCGTCCGGGGTCTCGTGCCCGAGGTGGCGTGCGTCGAGCTCTCGCGCGGGGAGGTGCTCGTGCTGGGCTCCGACGGGCTGGCCGAGCAGGAGGACCCGTCGGGCCGGCTCTTCGGCTACGACCGGTTCCTCGACCTCTGCCGGTCCGGCCGCGGCTCGCGGCCTGCCAGTCTGGGAGCGGAGGTCTTCGCGACGGTCGCCGCCTTCGCCGAGGGCAGCCCCTCGTCGGACGACACGACCCTGGTCGTCCTGGCCGGGAGGGAGGATCGGGGATGACGGTGCTCGTCGAATCCCGGCTGCGGCTCGAGCCGGACGTGCTCGCGGTCCGTGCGCTGGGCGGGTGGCTGCGCGAGGCGGCCCTGGTGCTCGATCCGGCCGCGGCCGCGGCCCTCCTCGCCCGCGCCGAGCTCGCCGTGCACGAGGCGTGCATCAATGTCATCGACCACGCCGGCGCGCCCCCCGGGACGACCATCGACCTCGATCTGGTGCTCGAGGAGGACCGGCTGACGGTGCGCGTGAGCGATCGGGGCGCGGCCTTCGACCTCGGCGCGGTGCCGGTCCCGGAGGCCGGTGCGGTGCAGGAGCGGGGGTTCGGAGTGAAGATCATCCGCTCCCTCGTCGACGAGCTCTCGTACCGCAGGACGGGCAGCGGCAACGAACTCGAGCTGGCGTTCGATCTCGGAGGACCCCGTGGCTGAGGAGCTCGACATGGCCGTGGTGATCGGCGACGACGACACGGTGAGAGTGACCCTGGCCGGGCGGTTCGACGTCGGCGAGGCGCCGCGGGTGCGCGAGACGGTGCTGGCCGCCCCGGTGGCCGGGATCCCCCGGATGGTGATCGACCTCTCCGGCGTCTCGTTCCTCGACAGCGCGGGACTCGCCGTGCTCGCGCGAGCGCGACGCGACCGAGTGCTCAGCGGCAGGTCGCTCGTGCTGGTGCGACCCGCCTCCGACGATGCGATGCGCGTCTTCCGGCTCACCCGCTTCGACGAGATCTTCACGATGGTCGACCGGGGGGAGGAGTCGTGACGCCGGGGCGCGCGCTCGTCGTCGACGACGACGTCGTCTCGCGGCTCGTGCTGAGCCGCATGCTGCGCCGGAGCGACTGGGTCGTCGACGAGACCGAGGACGTGCCGGAGGCGCTCGCCGCGCTCGCCGAGCACCGCTTCGATCTCGTGGTCGCCGACTACCGCCTGCCGTCGGGGACGGGGGTCCAGATCCTCGAGGCCCTCGCCGGGGCGTCCGACCCGCCCCCGTTCGTGCTCGTGACGGGGATCCTCGAGTACTCCTCGCTGCCTCCGGAGACGGTCAGGGGCGTCAGGGCGCACCTCACCAAGCCGGTCAGCTCCGAGGCGCTCCGGAGGACGCTGGAGTCCGTCGTCCTCGAGGGGCGCGGCTGATCCGGCTCGCTCCCGCCTAGGGCGGGCATGCTGAGGGGATGACCGATGCCTCAGACGCCCCGCGCCCGCCTCTCCGGGAGCGGCGGACCCGCAGCCAGCACGTGCTCACCGTCCTGCGGACGGAGCGGCTCGCCGAGCACCTCGTCCGTGTGCACCTCGGGGGCGAGGGCGTCGACGGCTTCCTCGCGGAGGCGGATCCCGCGCGACTCGCCGTGACCGATCGCTACGTCAAGCTCCTGCTCCCGCCGGCCGGCTCGCCGCTCGAGCCGCCGTTCGACCTCGACGCCCTCCGCGCGAGCGTCGCGCCCGAGGACCTGCCGGTGCGGCGCACCTACACGGTGCGCTCCGTCGGCGAGCGGAGCATCGCCGTCGACTTCGTCGTCCACGGCGACGAGGGCGTCGCCGGCCCCTGGGCCGCCGCCGCCCGGCCCGGCGACCGGCTCGCGATGTCGGCCCCCGGTGGCGCGTGGGCGCCGCGCGAGGACCCGGCGGTCGCGCACCTCCTCCTCGGCGACGACTCCGCCCTCCCGGCGATCGCGTCGGCACTGGAGGCGATGGGCCCTGCGGCCCGCGGGCTGGCACTGATCGAGGTGGGCGGCGCGGCCGACGAGGTGGAGCTGTCCGCCCCCGCCGGGGTCGAGATCCGCTGGCTGCACCGCGCGGCCCTGGAGGCGGGTCGAGCCCTGGTCGCGGCGGTGCGCGCCGAGGCGCGTCCGGAGGGTGCCGTCGAGGTCTTCGCGCACGGGGAGCGCACCGCGATGAAGGAGCTGCGCGGCATCCTCCAGGGCGACTGGGGGATCGAGCGCTCGGCGCTCTCGCTGTCGGCGTACTGGGCGCTGGGCCGGGCCGAGGACCGGTTCCAGGCCGAGAAGCGCGAGCCGGTCGGCGCGATCTTCGACGACTGAGACGACGCGGGCCCGCCACCCCTGAGGATGGCGGGCCCGTCGTGCGCGCGGGATCAGACGCGCTTCAGCGAGATGGTCGCGCTCGTGGTCGCGTTGCCGGCGGCGTCGACCGCCTTGGCGGTCACCGGGTACGTGCCCTTGGCGAAGACCGCGGTGTTCACCGTGAGCTGCCAGGTCCCGTCGGCCGCGCGGGTCGCGTCACCGAGCTTCGTCGTGCCGACCCAGTAGCTGACTCCGGTCACGGCGACGTCGTCCGAGGCGCTGGCCACCAGGGTGATGGTGCCCGAGACGGAGGCTCCGGAGACCGGCGAGACGACCGCGACGGTCGGTCGCGTCGTGTCGGCCGGAGCCGCGGTGGCGGTCGGAGTCGGTGTCGCGGTCGGCGTGGCCGTGGCGGTGGGCGTGGCGGTCGGAGTCGCCGTGGGCGTCGCGGTCGGCGTGGCCGTCGGGGTCGCGGTGGCGGTGGCCGTGGGCGTGGGGGTCGCCGTGGGCGTCGCGGGCGGCGCGCTCAGGGCGCCGACCTGGTCGGCTCCGGCGGTGAGAGCGCCCATGGTCTGGCCGTCGATGTCGGTCAGGGCGCCGGTGGTCGATCCCCAGCCCGCGATCTGCGTCTGCGCGGCGTTCAGAGCGTGCAGGTCGCCGGTCGAGGGCGAGCGAAGGGCGGGCGCGCCCTGCACGTTGCCCTGCTGGTTCATCAGCGCCGGGAGTGCGCAGAGCTTCGAGTTCCAGCCCTCGACGATCGTGTTCGTCATCGGGCTGGTGCACGAGGAGAGGTAGCTGACGATGTTGCGGTCGAAGACCGTGTTCTTCGCGCCTCCGACGCGGAGCGCTCCGCTCTCGAACGTGTTGTTGCGGATGTAGACGCCGTCGGCCGACGCCTCGCGGAAGTCGGCGGACGAGCCTCCGCGGCAGTCGTTCGTGACCACGATGCAGCCCGAGACGAAGTTCGACTCGACGGTGATCCGGCTCATCCCGTCGCCGCCGCCCGGCGAGAAGATGATGCCCGCGTTGTAGCAGTTGCTCAGCGTGTTGCCGCGGAGCGTGACGTCGTTGCTCTCGAACACCTGGATGCAGTCGGCGTGCAGGCCGTTGTTCTTGTTCTGGTCGAAGTCGCGCACGACGTTGTTCTCGATCAGGCCGTTGTCGGTGCCGCCGACCTGGATGCCGTCGATCGACGAGCCGTTCTCGAAGAGGGAGTCGCGCACCACCACGTTCGCGCTGCGCACGAAGATGCCGGAGCCGTCGATGTGCATCCGGTTGACCGTGATGCCCGAGCCGTAGGTGTAGAAGGGCGTCCTCGAGAAGATGTCGTTCCACACGGTGTTGGGGGTGTAGACCTTCGTGGTCCCGAGCACGGGCGAAGCGCCGGGCGCGGGCTGGACGGTGACGGGGGCGGCGACGGTCGCCTTGCCGCCCTTGAGGTCGGTCGTCGGGTAGGTGCCCGAGGTGAGCAGAACGGTGTCGCCGGCCGCGGCGTTCTGCACGGCGACGGCGAGGGAGCAGGGGGCGGTCGAGGTGCAGACCGTTCCGGTGCCGGTGGGGGCGGCGTAGCGGTTCGCGGCCGCCGTGCTGGGGACCGCCGTGAAGAAGGCGGCGATCACCACCAGCAGGGCGGCGAGAGTCGCGCTGAGAGTTCGAGTCATGGGCGTGCGGTCCAATCGGGGAAGGGTGAGCGGGGACTCAGGGCTGGGAGAGGGGGCTGGAGGGGGCTCTGCCCGCGGGGAGCGCTCGCACGTGAGCGCTCCCGGTGCCGACCGGACCCGCGGCCGCCCGCGCGCGGGGGCGCTGGCGGGGCTTCGCGGCGGTCACCGGCACGGGGCGTCCTTCGGGGCGTCGAGGTCAGAGGCGCGACCCTCTCACGACCGCACGTCGCGGGAGTGTGCGGTCGCCTGGGCAGCGGCCGGAGGGGACCCCGGCGCTCATGCAGTGACACTAGGGGCGGGCCTCCGGCCGCCCTCCGCGATGAGTGTTCCTCCGCCCGGGTGACCCCTGTGCCGGGGCTGCGGCCCGGCGCGCCGCGCCGCAGGCCCTCCCGATCCCGCCGCCGACCGCCCGTCTCGCCTCCGGAGCCCCGCTCAGACCAGCCGGCGGCCGCTGAAGCGGTCGATCGACGCGTCGCGCCGCATCGCCTCGGCGTACATCCTGTGCAGCGGCTCCGTCAGCACCCCGTTGGTGCGGTCGAGCGAGTCCTGCCACGCCACGATCTCGCCGAGCTGCGCCGCCAGATCCGCCCGCAGCGCCGCCTCGTCGACCGTCGTCGACCGCCCGCCGGCGACGACGATCCGGCCGGCCACGATCACCGTGTCGATCGACGAGCCGTTCTCGGAGTAGACCAGCTGGTTCTCGAGGCGCTGGCGCGGGGTGAAGTTCAGGGTCTCGAGGTCGAAGAGCACGAGGTCGGCCTGCTTGCCCACCTCGATGCTGCCGGTGACGCCGTCGAGGACCGCGCTGCGCGCGCCTCCGATCGTCCCCGCGGTGAGCACCTCGGCGACCGTCGGCCACGTCGCGATCTCGGGGTCGGTCACCTTGTGCAGCAGCGCCGCCGCCTTCACCACGTCGAGCATCCGCGGGGAGTCGCTGCTCGAGCAGCCGTCGGTGCCGAGCCCCAGGTTCACCCCCGCGTCGTGCAGGGCCCGCCACGGCGCGATGCCCGAGCCGAGCTTGAGGTTCGAGATCGGGTTGTGCGAGATCGAGGTGCCCGCGGCCGCCACCCGCGCCATGTCGGAGTCGGTCAGCCAGATCCCGTGCGCGAAGGTCGTGTTCGTCGAGAGCGCGCCGATCCGCTCCATGTACTCCACCAGGGTCGACCCGTAGAACTCCTCGCCCGTCACCAGCTGCGTCTTCGTCTCGAGGACGTGGATGTGGCACTCGGCGTCGTGCTCGAGCGCGAGCTCGGTCGCCCCCGTCAGCAGCTCCGGACCGCACCGCTGCGGGGCCGACGGGGCGACCATGTAGCGCAGCCGCCCGCCTCCGCGCCCGTGCTGGGTGGCGAACGCCTCGCGGCTGAACGCGAGGTACCCCTCCGTCGTCGGCCGCGCCGCGGACCGCACCGAGTCGAGGATCTCGGCGGGCAGGTACTCCTCGACGAACGGCATCGTCTCGTAGAACGGCTTGCTGATCACGTGACCCGAGATGTTCGCGCGGATCCCGATCTCGTCGTACGCGTCGAAGACCGCGGCGAGCTGCTGCGCATCCTGGTCGGGGTTCTCGAGCACGTCGTCGACGAGCGTCGTGACCCCCGCCTTCAGCGACTCCAGCGCGAACAGCGACGAGCGGAGCCTCACCAGATCCGGAGCGACGCGGCTGTTCCCGAGGATCGGGTACGAGAGCAGCATCCACAGCTCCAGGGGCAGGTTGTCGTAGCGCCCCTTGTAGAGGTACTCCCACGAGTGGGTGTGCGCGTTGACGAACCCCGGGGTGACGAGGCGGTCGCGGCCGTCGACGACCTGGTCGCCGGGCTCGGGCGAGAGCCCCGGGCCGATCGCGGTGATGACGTCGTCGACGATGCGGATGCTCGCCGTGATCGGCACGGCGCCCGAGACCGGGTCCATGGTGATGACGGAGGCGTCGGTGATGAGGAGGGGCATGGCGGTTCCGTTCGTGGTGCGAGGTGCGGGGTGCTGGGGGCGGAGGCGGACTCGGGGCCGCGGTCAGCTGCGGACGGGCTCGGGCTGCGCGGCAGGCGCGGCCGACTCCCGGCGGGCGACCCAGGCGGCGGCGTCGCCGCGCCCGAGCAGGAGGTAGGCGAGTCCGGCCGAGACGCCGCCCGCCAGCCACGACACGTCGATGCCGCCGAGGGCCGTCGCGGCCGGGCCCTGCAGGGCGGGGACGGAGCCGTTCATGAACAGCCACGTGAGCGTCGCGCCGATCGCGAACGACAGCAGGGCGCGCCAGCGCACGTCGGGCAGCAGCGGCGAGCCGACCGGGGCGAAGAGGTGCCCGAACGAGCGGACCCGCGGCTCGAAGACCGTGTAGTGCACCAGCACGATCGCGCCCCACGGAGCGACCCAGCCGACGAGCCCGACGAGCCAGGCGTCGAGGGTGGTCGCGAGGTCGTCCTGGAAGACGAAGAACACCGCGGCGATGAACGCGAGCACGCCGACGATCAGGCTGAGCGCACGCCGGCCGAGCCGGATGTCGAGGGCCTGCGTGGCCATGCCGAACGAGTAGATGTTGAGCACGTTCGTGGCGATCGGGCCGTGCACCACGAGCAGCAGCACCGGGATCGCGAGCGCGCCGAAGTTCTCGACGATCAGCTGCCCGGGATCGACCGAGCCGTTCTTCGTCGCGAGGGTCGCGCCGAGCACGCCCAGCCAGACGACGGGGATGAACTGGCCGAGGACGCTCGCGAGGTAGAGCTTCCGCTTCGAGGAGCGCGGGCTGACGAAGCGGGAGTAGTCGCCGGCGTAGGCGAGCCAGGTGAGGCCCCAGCCGATGCCGATGGCGGTCATCACGATCGACATGGCGGCGAGGCGGTCGCCTCCGGTGAGGGCGCCCTCGGCGGGGCCGGCGTAGGACCAGTCGATGTCGAGGAAGAACCAGGCGACGATCGACATGATCGCGAGCACCACGAGGGTGGGCGGCACGGTCCAGCGCTCGAAGGCCGCGATCGCGCGGTAGCCGAGGAACGAGATCGCGACCTGGATCGCCATGATCACGGCGGCGACGGCGATCTTCCAGCCGATGTTCGCCTCCTCCGGATCGACGATCCCGACGGAGCCGAGCAGGGCGATCACGAGGTCGAGCACGATCCAGGTGTTGATCGCGCACCAGCCGATGACGACGACCGCCTGGATGGCGGCGGGCGCGTAGTTGCCGCGGCGCCCGAAGACGGAGCGGCCGATCAGCATGCCGGTCGCGCCGGTGCGCTGCCCGAGCAGCACGAAGAAGCCGAAGACGGCCATGCCGACGACGTTGCCGAGGACCAGGACGGTGATCGTGTCCCACAGGCCGAGGCCCATGTTCACTCCGAGGGCGCCGAGCACCCAGTTGATGGGGGCGATGTTGGCGCCCGCCCAGATCCAGAACTGGCCGTCGAGGCGGGCGGTGCGGCGGGAGTCGGGGAGCGGGGTGAGCGCGTCCTCGGTGTCGTGGGTGGTGCCGTGCAGGGCGTCGGTGCTCATGGCGGTTCCTCTCGGAGGGACGTGAGGTGGGGCAGGGCGGGGTGCGGGTCCACTCTCGTTCCGCGCCGTTTCGCCGGGCACCCGGCCGTGTAAATTCGCCGTGACGCGAGAGGACGTTCTGTATGGCCTACCTGCTCGCCGATGCGCTCAGCGATCCCGTCTTCTCGAGCGCTCTGCCGGTGGTCGTCGCGGGCGGCGCGCGGGCCGACCGCGCGCTCATCCGCTGGGCCCACGCGAGCGAGCAGCTCGACATCGCCCCGCTCCTGCTGGGCGGCGAGCTGCTGCTGATGGAGGGCGCGCTCCTCTCGGCCGACCACGACGCCGCGGAGTGCCGCCGCTATGTGGCGTCCCTGGTCGAGGCGGGGGTCGGTGCGCTCGCCGTCGAGCTGTCGCTGCGGCTGCCCGCGGTGCCGGTGCCGATCGTCGCCGCCGCCGACGAGCTCGGCCTGCCCGTGCTCGCCCTGCCCCGGCGCGTGCCCTTCGTGCAGGTGTGCGAGAGCATCAACACCCATCTCACCGAGCAGAAGTTCCGGAGCCTCCGCCTGGCGGACAGAGTGTCCGGTCTCCTGAGCGAGGCGGCCGCCGCGGACGCCGGGATCGACGAGCTCCTCCGCGTCGTCTCGACGGCGACCGGCGCCTCCGCCTCGCTGGTGTCGCTGACGGGCGAGGAGATCGCCCGGGCCGCTCCCGGGCGCGGAGTGGACACCGGACCGACGTCCGGCACCTTCTCGAACGTGCTGCGGGCGGGCGACTCGCTGCTCGGGACGCTGCACCTGCGCGCCCACGTCGCGGCCGATCTCCACTCCGTCGCCGTCGCGCTCGACCGCGCGCCGGACGTGCTGGCCGTCGCGCTGCTCCGGCACCGCCCGCCGTCGGTCGCCGAGCGCCTCACGGCCCAGCTGTTCGCGGTGGCCACGGCCGAGCACTCGCGAGCGGAGGCGGCGGCCGACCTGCAGATCGACGCGTTCCTCGGCCGGCTCGGCGCCTCCTCGCGGGAGCGCTACCTCGGGGTCTGGGCCGACACCGGGCACGACGACCGCGTGCTCCGTTCCCTCCGCGAGCTGCTCGGCAGCGTCGGCGCGGACGCGGGCCCCGTGCTCGGCGTGGTGGGCGCCGAGGTGCTCGCACTGCTCCCGTTCACGGACGCGCGGGCGATGGAGGAGGGGCGCGCGGCGCTCCTGGACCGCGCGGCGCCGCTCGGCGACTCCGGGGCCCTGGTCTGCGTGGGCGGAGGGCTCGGCGACCAGCGCCGGGTCCAGCGGGAGCTGGCCGAGGTGCGGGGAGTGCGCGACTGGGCGCCCTCCGGCGGCGGAGTGGTCGACTCGCGGCAGCACCGCCTGGCGCGGTTCGCGAGCGCCCTGCGCGACGACGCCGAGGCCGAGGACCTGATCGAGGAGGTGCTCGGCACCCTGCGCGACGACCAGCTCGCGACCCTGGAGGCGTACGCGTCGCACTGGGGGAGCAAGACGGCGACGGCCCGAGCGCTCGGCATCGGACGCCAGACGCTCTACGACCGCCTCGATCGGATCGAGGCGCTCATCGGCCCGCTCGACTCGTCCCCCGCTCGCGCCCGCGTGGTGATGACCGCCGTCTTCCTCCACCGCGCCCGTGCGGCCCTGCCGGACCGCCTCGGGGTCAGGCCTCGTCGTCGGTGATCTCGGTGCCGGTCTCGTCGGCGCGGTCGCGCAGGGCGTCGGCCATGGCGCCCGCGCCCTCGGCGCCGTGGTCCTCGTCGACCTGCTCGATGAGGCCGCTCAGCTTCTCGTCGTTGCTCGCGTCGTCGGCGCCGTCCATGACGGGCTGGTTCTGCTCGGGCTGGTTCTTCTCGCTCTGGCTCATCGTCGCCTCTCCGTGCGCCCGGACCTCGGCCGCACGACTCCGACGCTACGGACCGCGACCGCCGAGCGCCGGACCTTGACCTCGGGGCCCCGACGTGGAACGACGACGGCCCGGCGCCTCCGGAGGGGAGGAGCCGGGCCGTCGCCGGAGGGGACTACTTGATCAGCGTGACCGTCACGGGCGCGCTGTTCGTGACGTTGCCGGCCGCGTCGGTCGCGCGGGCGGTCAGCGGGAAGGTGCCGACGATGCCGGCGGTCCCCGCGGTGAGCGACCAGGTCGTCTCGCCGGTCTTCAGGGCGTTGCCGACCTTCAGCGTGCCCACGTAGAACGCCACGGCCGTCACACCGGTGTCATCGGTGGCGTCGACGCTCGCCGTGGTGACGCCCTTGATCACGGCGCCGTCGAGCGGTGAGGTGATCGCGACGGTCGGAGCGACCGTGTCGGCCTCCGGCGCCTCGGGCTTCGCCGGGCCGGTGGCGGTCGGCGTCGGGACGGGAGTCGTCGAGGTCGGCGTCGGCGTGGGAGTCGCGCTCGGCTCGTCGGTCGGCTCGGCCGTCGGGGTGGCGGTCGGCGTGGCCGTGGCGGTGCTCGTCGGAGCAGGAGTCGGGTTCGCCGACGCCTTGGCCGAGTCGGCGCCCGCGATGTTGGTCGCGAAGGCCTGCCCGTCGATGTCGGTCGCGGCGGGGGACATCGAGCCCCAGCCGGCGACGACGGCCTCGTTCCCGTCGACGAGGCGGAGGTCTCCGCCGTCCTCGTCCACGAAGCGCGGCGAGCCCTGCACGTTGCCCTGGGTGTTCAGCAGGATCGGAGCGGCGCACAGCTTGGTGTTCCACGCCGCGACGATCGTGTTCGACATCGGGCTGTCGCACGCGGCGAGGTAGGCGACGATGTTGCGGTCGAAGGTCGTGTCGGTCGCACCGCCGACGCGCAGCGAGCCGTCGACGAAGGTGTTGTTGCGGATCAGCAGGTCGCTGGCCGTCACCTCGCGGAAGTCGGCGGCCGATCCTCCGCGGCACTGCGCGGTCTTGATGACGCAGCTCTGCACGAAGTTGGACTCGACGGTGATGTCGCTCATGCCGTCGCCCGCGCCGGGCGAGAAGATGATGCCCGCGTTGTAGCAGTTGGCCAGCCTGTTGCCCCGGATCGTGATGCCGGTGCTCTCGAAGACCTGGATGCAGTCGGCGTGGAGGCCGTTGTTGCGGTCCTGGTCGTAGTTGCGGACCGTGTTGCCCTCGATCAGCGCGTCGGAGGCTCCGCCGACCTGGATGCCGTCGATGGACGAGCCGTTCTCGAAGAGCGAGTCGCGGACGACCGCACCGGCGCTGCGGACGAAGAGTCCGCCTCCGTCGAAGTGCGAGGACTCGACGGTCTGGTTCGCGCCGTAGAGGTAGAACGTGAGCGACACGGTGATCTCGGACCACACGACGTTGGGCGCGTAGCTCTTGGTGCGGCTCAGGATCGGCGAGGTGCCGGGGGCGGGGACGACCAGCAGGGGGTCGGCGGCGGTGGCCTTCCCGCCGCGCAGCGTCAGCTCCGGGTAGGTGCCGCTCGTGAGGTAGACGGTGCTGCCGGCGGGGGCGTTCTGCACGCCGACCGTCAGGGCGCACGGCGCGGACTGTGTGCAGGCGGTGCCGGAGCCGGAGGGGGAGGTCCAGCGGTCGGCGTCGGCAGCGGTCGCGGCGGGAGCGGCGACGAGCGTCGCGACGAGGACCGCGAGGGCGAGGAGGAGCGCACCGAGGGATCTGTGCGGGGTCGTTCTGGAGGGGGGCGTGGAGGACATGGCTGTGGCTTCCGATCAACTCGTGGGGGCGAGGGATGCGCCAGGAGGGCGTCGAGGCGGACCTCGAGTCGATCGGCGGCCCGGGGCCGCACCGGTGAGGGTGCGGCCCCGGCGTACGCGTCACTGCATTCCGGGCGGGCGGTGCGTCTGGTGCGAGTGGCTGTCGTGCGTGGGGGTGCTGTGCGCTGTGCTGTCAGTGCGGTGTCGCGGTCGTGTCGTCGGTCAGTTGCGGATGGTCAGGGTGATCGAGGCGCTGCTGCCGATGTTGCCGGCGGCGTCCACGGCCTTCGCGACGACCGTGTAGGTCGCGTTCGGCCAGTTCTTGCTGTTCGCGGTGAGCGACCAGGAGCCGTCGGCCTGCTTGACCGCGTCACCGAGCTTCGAGGAGCCGGACCAGAAGGCGAGCGCGGTCACGCCGACGTTGTCGCTCGCGTTGGCGACGAGCGTCGTGGTGCCGCTGATGATGCTCTGGCTGGCGGGCGAGACGATCTTCGCCTGCGGCTTGGTCGTGTCGGCTCCGGTGGTGGGAGCGACGGTCGGCGTCGCGGTGGCGGTCGCGGTCGGCTTCGGAGTCGCGGTCGCGGTCGCCGTCGCGGTCGGCTTCGGGGTCGCCGTCGCCGTCGGGGTCGCCGTCGCCGTCGGGGTCGCGGTGGGCGTCGCCGTGGCGGTGGGCGTGCTCGTCGGCGTCGTCGCTCCGGTCGCCACGGTCGACAGCTCGTAGCCGTAGTAGCGGCCCGTCACCGGCGAGGTCGGGTCACCCGTGAAGGTGCGACCGCGGTCAGCGGCGGCCTTGGCCTGCGCGCGGATCTGGGCGATGATCTGCGCCGGAGTCTTGCCGACGCAGGCGCCGCCGGGGACGAGGCAGTCGAGCACTGCGCCCGAGGTCGCGGCCGCCGCCATGCTCGTGCCGCTCTGGATGTAGGCGTAGCCGTTGCCCTTCTTGGTCGTGTAGGGGCACACTCCCGGCGCGGCGATGGTGTGAGCGCGGTCCGCGTCCGACACGGCCCAGTTGCTCTTGTCGGCGTAGGCGTCGTCCTTGAGGGTCACGCCCTGGCAGGGGACCGCGGCGAGCCCGCCGGGCTTGCCGTCGTAGTTGGACATGTTGGTGACGGCGAGGACCTCGTCGTAGGACGCGGGGATGTAGGTGGCGAGGTCGGTGCTGCCGTTGCCGGCGGAGCCGACGACGGTGACGCCCTTCGCGACGATGTCGCAGACGATCTGGTGCACGGCGTCGCCGTTGGTGTAGCCGCAGTTGCCGTCGTCCGCGCCCGCGGTCGCGAGGGACATGTTGAGGACCTTGATGCCGTAGGTCGCCGCGTTCTGCGACACCCAGTCGAGCGCGCAGGTCAGGGTGGCGATGGTGCCGCGGTTGTCGCCGTCGAGAGCGCGGACCGAGTAGATCGGGGCGCCGGGCGCGATGCCCACGGTCCCGTAGCCGTTGTCGAGAGCGGCCATGTAGCCCGAGACGCCGGTGCCGTGACCGTTCGCGTCGTCACCGGTCCCCGTGCTGAAGCAATTGACCTGCTTCTGCAGGTTGTAGTCGGAGTGGTTGCTGACCCCGGAGTCGATGACCGCCACCGCGGGACCGGTCCAGTCGGTGACACCGTCACCGGCCGACACGGGCGCGAGGTCGGCCTGGCTGGCCAGGACGTGGGAGGGCATCACCTGGGCGGCCCCCTCGACGACCTGGTCGGCGGGGGAGAGCGCGAGGACGCGGCTGTCGGCCGCGAGGACCGCGTGCTGACGGGCCGTGAGCGTCGCGGTGAATCCGGCGACGCCTCCCTCGAAGGAGTGCTCGAGCGGGATCCCCAGGGCGCGCACCAGACTCGTCGAGACGGCGTCGGAGTCGACCGTCACGACGTACCGGCCGGCGTCCGCCGCCTGCGCGGCGGGCGCGGTCAGCGCGACCGTGCCCGCGGTCAGGACGGCGGTGACCGCGGTCGCGGTCAGGAGCCGGCGCAGCCGGGAGGGGGTGCGTCGGAGCGGGGTGGAACTGCGGATCACGGAGACCTGTGTTTCTGTGCGGCGGGGGCGGCCGGGCGGCCGGGAGCGTCTCGCCGGTCAGGGGTGACCGACGGCCGTCCGGTGCTGCTGCATCGGGCGGAGGAGAAGGGGGCTTCGCTGCCTAAGTTAGCGGCGCGAGGTTTCCGCCGCGTGACGAATCTGCACTTCCCGGGCATCGACACGCCGGTGCGGTACCCCCAGAACGAGTCTGTACGCCTCGATCGTCGAGCGCGCGATGGCGTCCCACTCGAGCGCCGACAGGTCGGCCCGCTCCTCGGCCTCGCGCTGGTCGAGCCAGGCGAGCGCCTCGTCGAGCACCGAGCGGTCGAATCCTCCGCTGTACAGGCGCACCCACTGGGGCCCCACGAGCGCCGCCAGCTCGTGCATCGATCCGAGGTCGGGCACGAGCACCGGCCGGTCGGCCGAGACCGCCAGGATCGCGGATCCGGAGTTCTGGATCGCCGAGTAGGGCAGCACGACCAGGTCGCTCGCGCGCAGCCAGAGCGCGATCCGCTCGTCGCTCAGGAACGCCAGCTCGAGGCGGACGCGCGGGTCGCCGCCGGCCGCCTCCTCGATCACGCCGCGCAGCGGTCCGCGCGCCGGGTTGCCGGCGACCGCCAGCAGCGTGCCGTCGTCCTCGCGCTCGCGGAACCGCTCGATCAGCGTCGGGATGTTCTTGTAGGGCCGGATCTGCCCGACCGAGACCACCAGGCGGGCATCGGGATCCAGGCCGAGCTCGGCGCGCGCCTCGGCGCGATCGGCCGAGAAGTCGTAGTCGGCGCGGTAGTGGCCGTGCGGAGTGACGAAGGCGGGCACCTCCGCGAGCTCCGGGTACGACACCCGCATCGCCGCGACGCCCTCCTGGGAGAGGCAGATGATCGCGTCGAGGTTCTCGGTCAGCAGGCGCCGGTACCAGTTGCGGAGGAACGGAGTCGCCCGCTCCTCGTGCGAGACGACGTTGTGCGCCGTCCAGATCAGCCGGGTGCCGCGGAGCCGCGCGACGCGGAGGAACCCGAAGAAGAAGACCAGCCGTGCGACGACGCGGTAGCGGCGGATCCCGCTGAGGAACGTGAGATCCGGCCAGTGCAGGTGCACGATGTCGACCCTCGAGGTCAGCAGCCGGAACCAGGACAGGTCGCGCACGAGCACGCCCTCGGCGGTCATCGCGGTGTAGAGGCGCGCGTTGTAGGGGTTCGCGTAGCGGGTGCGGAACGCGGGCTCCGCCTCGACGACGAGACTCCTGCTCGCGGCGCTCTCGCGGGAGAGCAGCCCCCGCAGGCGCGTGCGGATCCGACCCCGGAGGGTCCGGGTGCCGCCCGGGATCATCGGGTCGACTCCGTCGCCGCACCGGTGCCGGGGACCCGGCCGAAGAGCGTCCGCTCCGCCTCCGGGTAGCCCACCCGCCAGTCGCGGCGACGCTGCCAGACCTCGGTCCACGCGCGGCGCTCGCGCCGGGTGGCGGCCTCGAGCACGGAGCGCACGAGCGCTCCCGCCTGGAGCAGCGCGATGCCCGCCCGGGCCGGCACCGGCTTCCAGGCGAGGCGGATCATCGTGGCCTTGCCGGCCATGACCATGCACATCTTGCGACCCGAGTTGCCCTCGGTCGCGGCGTCGCGGGTGGAGGCCCCGACGTCGTGCACGATCACCGCGGTCGGCACGATCACCGGTGCGAGGCCCGCGCGGCGGGCGCGGATCGAGAACTCCGCGTCCTCGCCGTAGAGGAAGAAGCGCTCGTCGAGCCGGCCGACGCGCTCGTACTGCGCGCGCTCCATCAGCAGCAGGCAGCCGGTGATGATGGGCACCTCACGGACCGTGTCGCGCTGCCAGTGGCCGAGCGACTCCGGATCGAGCAGCGGGCTGCCGCGGAACGCGGTCGAGAGCATGGTCGCGTAGGTCACGAGCGACCACAGGCTCGGCGCGCCCCAGCACGACGACGGGTCGACGGAGCCGTCGGGCCGCAGGGTGCGCCCGCCGTAGACGCCGTAGCGCGGGTTCGCGACCGCGAAGTCCAGCAGGGCGCGGAACGAGCCGTCGAGCACGAGGGTGTCGGGGTTGAGCAGCAGCACGTAGCGCTCGGTCGCCACGGCGACTCCGCGGTTCACGCCGCGGGCGAAGCCGAGGTTGTCGCCCGCCTCGATCACGGTCGCGTCGGGGTGCGCCGCGCGGATCGCCTCCGCGCTGCCGTCGACGGAGCCGTTGTCGACCACGATCACGTGCGGCGGGGTCGGAGCGTCGCCCCGCGGGATCGAGGCGAGGCAGGCGAGGGTCTTCTCGCGGGTGTTGTAGCTGACGACGACGATCGCGAGGCTCGTGTCGGTCGTGCTCCGGGGATCAGGCACCGTTCGCCTCCGGTCGTGCTCCGATGACCTTCGCGGGCACGCCGCCGGCGATGCAGTTCGCGGGGAGGTCCTTGGTGACCACCGCTCCCGCGCCGACGATCGCGCCGTCGCCGATCGTGACTCCGGCGACCACGACGACGTTCGCGCCGAGCCAGACGTCCCGGCCGATCACGATGTCGCGCTCGATCTTCGCCTGGTCCATCACCGGGGTCCCCTGCACGATGCCGTAGTTCGACGCCGTGACGGTGACGTTCGGCGCGAGCAGGCACTTCTCGCCGAAGGTGATGCGGCCGCTCGTGTTGCCGGCCCAGACGATCGAGTTCTCGCCGATGTGGGTGCCGGCGCCGATCGTGATCCGCTCGGCGTTCCTGAACGACACGTTCGGAGCGAACGACACATCGGCTCCGCGGGTCAGCCTCGGCACCTGGTCGGCGTGGCTGTACGCGTGGAAGTGCAGCAGGCGCACGGCCTGCAGGTAGGTGCGCACCTTCGTGAGGGTGCGCAGCGGTCCGCCGCCCTGGCTCATCGGGTGCTCCCGTTCATCTCCGCGGGCTCGTCGGCCGGCCAGTCGACCGGTGGCAGCCCGAGTTCTCGCAGCGAGCGCACGACCGAGTCGACGAAGGCGCGGGAGTCGTGGTCGGCGCGCACCTGCACCGCGAAGTCGAGGCGCTTCACGTACGAGCTCGAGAACAGCGCGGCCTCGTCCTCCGGCTCGGTGGTGGGCCAGAGGGTGAACGAGTCGACGGCCGCGGTGGCGAAGTAGCGCGGGCGGAGGAACACGGGCAGGAACGAGGCGTAGCCCTGCCAGTCGCGCACGCCCCGGGTGATCCCGGACTCGCCCGTCTCCATGGCGTGCACGATCTGCTCGTGCACGGAGGCGATGCTCTCGCGGAGCCCCAGGTCGACCGGGACGGCCACGCGCGCCATCGTGATGTGGTTGCGCTTCTCGGCCGTGCGGTCGCGCTGGGGCGAGATCGGCACGAGAGTCGCGATCTCGGTGCGCTCGGGGTGCATCGCCGAGAACGCGTGCAGCGCGAGGGCGACGGTCAGGTCCGAGACGGTGCCGCCGGAGGCCCGGGCGGCCGCCTTCGCCCCCTGCAGCGGCACGGTGATGATCGCCGCGTCCTTGGGCTTCACCGTGCGCTCGAGGAGGCCGGACCGGCGGATCCAGACGTCGCGCGGGGCGCGGATCAGGCGGCCGGCCACGCGGCGCAGGCGCTTCTTCAGCGGCTTGCGCTTCCAGTCGGCCCACTCCTCGGCGAACGAGTCGTACGACGCCGCGATCGATCGTCGGGCGGCGAGGGTCAGGGCGAGGGGACCCCGGGGAGCGGGCGGGTCGGCGGGGAAGCGCAGGGGCCGGCCACCCGAGGGGGCGATCTCGTACGGCTGCTCCTCGGTGAAGGTCGTGAACAGCATCAGGCCGAACATGCCGTCGCCCATGACGTGCTGGATCCGCATCGGGAACGCCAGCTTCCCGGTGGACAGCTCGACCACCAGGATGTCCCAGAGCGGCCCGCTCGGATCCATCGGGCCGTTGAAGAGGCCGGTCAGCAGCTCCGTGCGCCGGGGGTCCCACTCGACGACTCCGGGGTGGAAGCGCACGTGGTCGCGCACGTCGACCGAGTCCGCGAAGACCCAGGACGGCGTGAACAGCCCGAGCGGTGCCCGGACGAGGCGCTGCCGCTGCGGCGGCGAGGCGACGATGAACCTCTCCCAGGCCGTGAGGATGAGCTCGCGGTCGAGCGAGCCGTCCTCGCGCCGGAAGGGCGTGCTGTCGACGACCATCGTGGCCACGGGGCGCGCGGCCTCGTAGGCGATGGCGTTGGAGACGAACTTCTCGTCGAGCGTGCGCAGCGGTTCTGCGTGCGCTCGACCGGATCGGCGGGGGAGGCGGGTCATGGTCGGGCTCCTTGCGGGCGGGTCGGAGTCGGGACGGTCGAGGCGATCGCGCTCACTCGGAGGTGCGCCCGGCGCTGGCGTCGGCGGGAAGCCGGATCGGTGTCGGGGGGTGCTCGTCGACGAAGGTCGAGCCCGAGAGCCGGAGGTGGCGCGAGCGCAGGTAGCCGCGGAGGATCCCCTCGATCATCGCGAGCTCGTCGCGCGCTCCGCGCCCGCGCTTCTTCGCCGAGCGCACGAGGCGCCGGCCGCTGCGCACGGCGAGCGTCGCGCTCATCCGCGCGCCGACGAGGGGGGACATCCGCCACCACTTGCCCACGAGCGCGCCGAGGCCGAGCCCGTAGCCGCGCATCAGGCGGCGGTACGCGGCGGGGTTGCGGGTGTTGACGTGCAGCACGACGCTGTCGGGGACGAACACGGCGATCGTGCCCGCCGCGAGCGCGCGGCAGAAGATGTCGAGATCCTCGGCTCCCGCGAGGTACCGGCCCGCGCCGAGCGTGTCGTCGAAGCCGCCGAGCGTCTGCAGCGTCGAGCGGCGGAACGCCATCACGGCGCCGTGCCCGGCGTCGAGTCCCTGCACCGTCGTGCGGTAGGTGATGCGGTCGGTCGGCGGCACGTCGGTGTCGACGAGGGTGTGGTCGAGCATGCGTCCCGTGGCGACGCTCACGCGCTCGTCGTCGAACGCGCGCAGGAGCGCCTCGATCCAGCCCGGGGTGGGGGAGCAGTCGTCGTCGGTGTAGACGACCACCGGGCGGGTGGTCGAGGCGAGACCGAGGTTCCTCGCGATCGAGAGCCCCTTGGTGTCGGTGCGCACGTAGCGGACACCGGCGGCCTCGGCGACCTCGCGGGTGCGCGAGTCGGTCGAGGCCGAGTCGACGACGATCACCTCGACGTCGGGGTGGGTGCCCGCGGCGATCGCGGCCAGTGCCCCCCGCAGCATGTCGGGCCGCTCGCGCGTGCAGAGGAGGATCGAGACGTCCTGGGGGTTCACGGGTGCTGGTTCCTCGACGTGTCGGCGGGGGCGGTCGCGGTGCCGACCATCCGCATGGCGGAGCGGTAGGCGGCGACGAGATCGACGCCCGCCCGCGTCCAGGTCAGTTCGCTCCGGTTGGCGAGGGCGGCGCGGCGCAGGCGCGCGAGCAGCTCCCGGTCCGAGGAGACGAGATCGAGGTGGGCGGTCAGAGCCGCGACGTCGCGCGGCTCGTGCACGAGCCCCTGCACGCCGTCCTCGAGGTTCGCTCCGGCCGCCGACGAGACGAGCGGCACGCAGCCCGCGGCCTGCGCCTCGGAGGTGACCAGGGCGCTGCCCTCCTCGATCGTCGGCAGGATCAGCACGTCGGCCGACTGGAAGACGCCCGCGACGTCGTCGGTGAAGCCGCGCAGCTCCACACCGGGCTGATCGAGCAGGTCCGCGAGTCGTTCACGGTAGCCGGGGGTGAACTCGCCGTAGACCAGGAACCGGCCCGTGCTGCTGGCCGTCGAGGCCTTCCAGGCCTGGAGCGCGTAGAGCAGGCCCTTGCGCGGTTCGATCCGGCCCACGAAGACGGCGGTGAACACGTGATCCGGGGCGTCGCGCGGATCGGGATCGACGACGCGGTCGGTGTCGACGAGGGCACCGTAGCGGTGGCGCAGCAGCTTCTCGGGCGAGAAGCCCTTCTCGAGGAACGTGCGCTCGACCGAGGCGGAGGGGACGAGGATCGCGGTCGCGGCGGCCCACTCGCGCTCCTCGCGGCGCAGCCGGACCGCGTTGTAGGTGTGCGGGGACCCGGGCGGCGGGGTGATCCCCAGGCGCTCGTACTCCTCCGCGACGACCTCGAAGGCGTGGGCGGTGTGGGTGTTCGGCGCCTCGCGGACAGACGGGACCCCCTGGCGGGCGGCCTCGTCGAAGGTGCGGGCCGAGCCCCACGGCCAGCCGTGGACGACGTCGTAGTCGCCCTCGGCCAGGATCCGCGCGGTCACGCGGTCGTGGTGCGCGATCGAGCGGCTGCGCCCGAAGAGTCGGTGCGGGAGCCGGACGCCGGCGACCGTCAGCGTGGTGACGGCCCGGGCGACGGGGCCCAGCGGAGCGGTGATCGACGCGGCGACGACGGTCACCCGGTGACCGGCCTCGGTCAGCGCGCGGACCTGGTGCAGGGCGGTCCAGCCGATCCCGGGCGAGCCGATCCCGTGCGGGAACGAGTAGAGGACCGACAGCGGAGCGTCGTCCCGCCCGGCGGGCGCGACGAGGTCGACGGACGTCGACGGACGGTCGTCGAGGGCCGACTCGATGGTCGCGGAGTGGTGGGCTAGGTCTTCGGCAGTGGTGGAGCACTGGTGCTCGTCATCCATGCGTCTCCTGTCGTGAGGGCGGCGCGCTCAGGAATGAACAAGGACTACCATCCTCGACTGCCTGAGAGGAAAGCAAGTGCACGCCCTGCTGGGCGG
This sequence comes from Rathayibacter sp. VKM Ac-2759, assembly GCF_009834225.1. Lineage (NCBI taxonomy): Bacteria > Bacillati > Actinomycetota > Actinomycetes > Micrococcales > Microbacteriaceae > Rathayibacter > Rathayibacter sp. VKM Ac-2759. The sequence continues at coordinate 3,504,915 of NZ_CP047176.1, read as the reverse complement.
GTCGCACGCCCGGCAGACTTAACACACCCGCAATACTTCCGGCATCCGCGTGCCGTGGGTTATGGTCACAATGAGTGTGTCGGGGCACCGCACTCGCGGGGTCCCGGTTCTCTGCCCGTTCCGACCCCCCTGGCCGACCGCCCGGAGGACGGTGCGGACGCAGCGAGAGCACGTTCGACACCGCACTACGCACCAGGTTCCGTCCTCGTCATCCCGACGTCGACCGCCACACCACCCGTTCCGCCATTACCGCCGTGATGGACGGAGGCGTTGCTCCATCGTCTGCAGCAGCATTGCACCCTCCGAGCACGCGGCGCGTCGCCCGAGGTCCCACACCTCGCCGTCTGGAAGTCGAGACCGAGATGTCCGTTCCCCTTTACCTCCGAGTGCTCTGGAGCTACAAATGGCTCCTCGCCGTCGGCATCGTCGTCTCGGTGCTGGCCGCGATGGTCGCCGGATACACCGTCAAGGACGGTGAGATCGTCTCGCGCGTCGAGTCGACCTACCAGTCCGAGACCACCGTGCTGCTCGGAGGCGGCACTCAGAACCCGTTCGCGGCCGTCCGGCCCGGCCAGACCCTCCAGGAGGGCACGACCGCTGCCCAGCAGCTGGACCTGACGAACACCGCCGTCATCTACGCGTACCTCGTCAGCGGATCCGAGATCCGCGCGCAGGTCGAGGCCGCCATCGGCGGCTTCAACGAGGGCGAGGAGCTCAGCGGACTCCGCCGCACCACGCAGCCCTCCGGCTCCGAGACCAACCCGGGCCGCTTCTCCCTCCCGATCCTCGCGATCGTCGGAGTCTCGACCGACCCGGCCCGCGCGACCCTCATCTCCGAGACCGCGTCGACGATCTTCCAGACCTACGTGGGCGCCCAGCAGGACGCCGCGGGAACCGCTCCCGACCAGCGCGTCACCCTGTCGGTCACCGACCAGGGCAACGTCGTCGAGCAGGAGGGCTCGAACCCGATCATCCCGATCGCCATCACCGGCCTCGGCGTGTTCCTGGCGTTCATCGCCCTCGCGTTCATCCTCTACAACATCCGCATCTCCCGTGAGCGCGTCACCGCGAACCGCGCCACCGTCCGCCGTGGCGAGTCGTTCCGCCGCGGACCGGCCATCACCGGCTCCGGCACCGCCGAGAACCCGCGTCCCGCGGCCCTCGGATCCTCCGCCGAGCCGGCTCCCGGGGCGGGTGAGCTCGCCTCCTCCGGGAAGCGCAGCGCCACCTGACGCGGGGTTCGCAGATGAGCACCAAGACGATGAAGGGGACCCCGATCGGGGTCCCCGGGAGCGACGACCCGTACGCGGGCGAGATCCTCGTCCGGCGGACCTTCACGGTCCGCTCGGCGCTCGCGACCCTGCTCCTCTCGGCGGTCGCCGTCGCGGCCGTCTACTACCTCAACCCGCTGATCGCGGGAGCGGTCCTGTTCGGGATCTCGTTCCTCTACCTCACGCGCAAGCTGGTCTTCAACTGGACCGGCGGCTTCATCGTGCTGCTCGCCGTCGTGATGTTCATCCCGGCGCGCTACTACTCGCTGCCGATCCCGATCGGGTTCGCGCTCGAGCCGTACCGGCTCATGATCGTGGCGATGGTCGTCGCCGCGGTCGTCGCGCTCATGATCGACCCGAAGTTCGTCTGGCGCCCCGCCGCGTTCGGCTGGCCGATCGGCATCTGGATCGCCTCGAGCATCGTGTCGGTCGCCGCCAACGTCCAGTTCATCTCGGACGGCGGCCTCGGCAGCGGTGTCATCGGCGCGATCATCATCGACCTGCTGGTCCTCTCCCTCTTCTTCGTCTCGCGCCTCGTGATGCGCAGCGAGAAGATCGTCGAGTCGTTCCTGATGGTGCTGGTCTTCTCGGCCGTCCTCGTGGCCTTCTTCGCCGTGATCGAGCGCGTCACCCACCAGAACATCTTCACCAGGCTCGATCAGTTCCTGCCGCTCGAGAAGCTCGGGGCCGAGCAGGAGGCGTACCGCGCCGGTGGCTTCCGCTCGTTCGGCTCGTCGCAGCACCCGATCGCGCTCGCCGTGATGTTCACGATGATGATCCCGATCGCGGTCTACCTCTCGAAGTACGCCCGCTGGCCCTTCAACGAGATCAACCGCCGCATCATCTACTACGGCTGCGTCCTCGCGCTGCTGGTCGGCGTCGTCACCGCGGTCTCGCGGACCGCGATCGTCACGCTCGGCGTGATGTTCCTCGTGACGCTGATCCTGCGGCCGAAGATCGGCGGGTACCTGCTGCTGGGCGCGATCCCGGTCCTGGGCCTCGGCTTCGTCCTGATCCCCAAGATCCTGACCGACATGATCGGCTCCTTCCTCGACCCCGAGGCCCTCATCGCCTCGCAGTACACCTCCGCCGGCATGGCCGGTGCGGGTCGCCTCGCCGACCTCGAGCCCGCGATGGCGATCGTGCGCGAGCATCCGTTCTTCGGGACGGGCGTCGGCAGCCGCATCGTGGTGGGCCCCGAGGCGAACTCGTTCATCCTCGACAACCAGTGGCTCGGCACGCTCATGGACGCCGGAGCCGTCGGGGTCCTCGGGCTGGCGATCCTCTTCCTCGCACCGATCGTGATGCTGCTGCGCTACTCGTTCGGCCGCACGTCCACGCCGCAGTACGCCGGACTCGCGTTCGCCGTCGCCATCGTGCTCGTCGGGTACACGGTCTCGGCCTACTTCTACGACGCGTTCGGCTTCTACCAGGCGTTCATGCTCTTCTGGGTGTTCATGGCCGTCGGGGCGTGGACGATCACGGAGGCGCCGCGGAAGTCGGCGCGCAGGCGGCTCGCGTCCGAGGACGCCGGGCACGTCTCGGCGTTCAGGCGCTCCGGACCGCACGCCACCGAGAACGGGCCGGCCCTCGGCGCGCACATCGGCAGCCACTCCGCCGACCACGTCGTCCGCAGACCCGCACCCATCGAGTCGTGAGCGCGCGCGTCAGCGTGATCATCCCCGCGCACGACGAGGCGGCGGTGATCGGGCGGCTCCTCGGCGCGCTCGTGGACGGCGATCCCGAGGGGCGACTCGAGATCGTCGTCGGTGCCAACGGCTGCACCGACGGCACCGCGGCGGTCGCCCGCGCCGTGGATCCTCGGATCCTGGTCGCGGAGACCGAGCGGGCCTCGAAGATCGCCGGTCTGAACGCGGCCGACGGCGTCGCGACCGTCTTCCCCCGCATCTACGTGGACGCCGACGTGAGCGTCTCGGCCGAGACGCTGCTCGCGCTGGGCGACGAGCTCGCCCGCCCGGACGGGCCCCTGGTCGCCGCTCCGGAGTTCCACGTGGACACCACGGGAGCGAGCTGGCCGGTCCGCGCCCACTACTCGATCTGGGAGCTGTCCGACTACCGCGTGAGCGGGCTGGTCGGCTCCGGGATCTACGGCCTCTCGGCCGAGGGCCGGCGCCGCTTCGGCGAGTTCCCCGAGATCATCGCCGACGACCGCTTCGTGCAGCAGCTCTTCGCCCCCGAGGAGCGGATGACCCTGGCCGGGCACTCCTTCTCGGTGAAGGCGCCCCGGCGGATGCGCAGCCAGATCAAGCGCACGGTGCGCATCGCGATCGGCAACGCGCAGCTCGCCGCCTCGGGGCTCGTCCCCGATCGGCCGGCGGGCGGAGGGATCGCCGCGCTCGTGAAGCGCGTGCTGCGCCGCCCCGCCCTGTGGCCGGCCTTCCCCGTGTACTGGTACGGCTATCTGCGACCGCGCCTCGAGGCGCGGTCGATCATCGCTCGAGGAGGCGTACCCGAATGGAATCGCGACGAGACGACGCGCGCGTGACGGCGTCCACCCCCTCCGGCGGCGCCTCCGCCCGGTCCCGCGCCACGGACGACCAGATCGAGGCGGCGATCGACGACACCGCCCACACGACCGAGACGCTCGCGACCGATGCGATCGCGCAGTCGCCGACGGTCGGCGACGGCCCCAACCTGCCGCCCAAGCCCTCGCTCGGGCACACGGCGAGCCGCGGAGTCCTGCAGACCCTCGGCGGCCTCTGGGGCAAGACGGCGATCCAGCTGATCTCGACGCTCGTCCTGGCGCGTCTGCTCGCGCCGAGCGACTTCGGCCTCCTCGCGATGGTCACCGCGATCGTCGGCGTCGCCGACCTGGTCCGGGACTTCGGACTGACCGGCGCGATCATCCAGTCCAAGAAGATGAGCGACGAGGTCTGGCGCTCGGTGCTGTGGCTGTCCGTCGCCCTGGGCGTGGTCGGCACGATCGTCATCGCGGCCTGCGCGCCCCTCATCGCGGCCCTCTACAACGAGGACCGCCTGATCGTCCTGACGCTCGCGGTCGCTCCGACCCTGCTCGTCAACAGCCTCTGCATGCCGCTCCAGGCGCGAGTGCAGAAGGAGATGCGCTTCGGCCTGATGGCCAAGATCGACGTCGTGTCGATGTTCGTCGGGGTCGTCGGCTCGATCATCGCCGCGTTCCTCGGCTGGGGCGTCTGGTCGCTGGTCGTCCTCCAGGGCGGCGCGCTGGTCTACCGCTTCATCGCACTCTGGGTCGCCGCCCGGCCCACCTTCGGCCGCCCGCGGATCGCCCGCGAGGTCATTCCGCTCGTCACCACGGGCGGGAGCATCTTCGGCGTGCAGCTGCTCAACTACGCGGCGCGCAACCTCGACAACGTCATCGTCGGCCGCCAGCTCGGCGACGGGGTGCTCGGCCAGTACTCGCGGGCCTACTCGCTGTTCCTCCTCCCGCTCCAGCAGCTCAACGGACCCCTGGGCCGCGTGGCCCTGCCGGTGCTCTCCTCGCTGCAGGACGACGGCGAGCGCTACCGCCGCTACGTGCGCGGCGCGCTGCTGGTGGTCGGCTACCTGACCCTGCCGACCTTCGGCGTCCTCGCCGCCCTCTCGGGCCCGCTCGTCGACCTGCTGCTCGGCGCCCAGTGGTCGGCCTCGGCGACGATCCTGTCGCTGCTGTCGATCGCCGGCATCGCCCAGGGCATCGGCAACGTGCAGGGCTGGATCTACATCTCGCTCGGCCGCGTGCACCGCCAGCTCGTGTACTACGTCGTCACCCGCCCGATCGTCATCGGCTCGTTCTTCCTCGGCATCTGGTGGAACGGCGTCGAGGGCCTCGCGCTGCTCTACGGGCTCACGACGCTCGCGCTCCTGGTCCCGGGCTTCGGGCTCGCGATCCGCGGCACCTTCGTGCGCTCCTCCGACATCCTGATGCCGGTGCTGCGCCCGGCGCTGATCGTGCCGTTCATGTTCGGGGCGGCCTGGGCGGTCGGGCAGTACACCGATCTGCCCGCGTTCACCGATCAGGCCCTCGGCGGTCTGATCTCGGCCCTCCCCGCCGAGATCGCCCTCGTGATCCCCTCGGTCCTGCACCTGCTGCTCGGCGGTCTCGCCTCGCTCGTGCCGCTGGCGCTCGCGATGCTGATCCCCGCCTACCGCCGCGACCTGCAGCAGATCCTCGCGTTCGTGAAGCAGGTCAGGAAGCCCAAGCCCAAGGGCCCGAAGACCCCCGCACCCACCCCGGCCGCCGATGGAGGCGCAGCATGACCCGTTCCACCCGTCACCGCGGCCTCCGGCTCGCCGCCGCCGCTGCCGTCGCCGCCGTGCTCCTCGCCGGCTGCACGTCCTCGCCCGCTCCGGAGGAGACCACCGAGCCGGCCCCCTCGGGCGCCCTGCCGTTCGAGTCCGGGACGATCGTCGCCATGGGCGACTCGATGACGGCGGCCGTCGCGGCCTGCGGTCAGGACAAGGCCTGCCCGAGCGCCTCCTGGGCGACCGGTGAGGACGAGACGGTCGACTCGATCGCACGGCGGGCGGGCGAGACCGTCGGCGCCGTGCCGACCATCGACAACATCGCCTCGAAGGGCGCCACCTCGGACCGGATGCCGCTGCAGGCCGAGAAGGCCGTCGCCGCGGACCCCGACCTGGTGCTCCTCCTGATCGGCGCGAACGACGTCTGCCGCAAGAAGGTCGCCGAGATCACGCCCCCCGACACCTTCCGCGCGGCGATCGCGTCGACCCTGCAGACCCTCTCGGCCGGATCCCCGGACGCCACGGTCTTCGTCGCGTCCATCCCCGACCTGCTCGCCTTCTTCGACGCCGAGCGGACGGACTCCGAGGCGGTGTCGCGCTGGGCGCAGAGCCCCAACTGCAACTCGCTGCTCTACAACCCCGCGTCGGACGCCGACGAGGACGTGGCGCGGCGCGCGGCCGTGGGCGACACGATCGACGAGTACAACACGATCCTCGCCGAGGAGTGCGCCGCTGTGGCGAACTGCGTCTCGGACGGCGGAGCGCTGCACTCGATGCCGGTGACGAGCGACGACATCTCCCTCGTCGACCACTTCCACCCGTCCATCCAGGGCCAGGGGAAGATCGCCGACGCGCTGTGGCCGGCGCTCCTCGCGAACGCGGGCTGACGCCCTAGACGGCGCGGTCGCCGAACGCGACGCGGGTCCGGCCGCGGCGCAGGCGCGCTCGGGCCGGAGTGAAGCGGAACGGGGCCACGTCCTCGACGACGCGCGTCGAGAGGGCGGCGGCCCGGAGCAGCAGCTCCTCGGTCAGCTCCTCGGGCGACGCGGCGATCGCGAGTCCGCGGCGGTCGAGCTCGCGGGCGATCTGGATCTGGTGGTCGTCGATGTGCTCGCCGCGCGCGACGAGGCGCGGGACCAGGATCGGCACCTTGCCCGCCTCGATGGCGGTGATGGCGGCTCCCGTGCCGGCGTGCGCGATGACCACGTCCGCGGCGTCCACCGCCTCCTGCAGCTCGTGGTGGGGGACGCTGACGCGGCCCTCGATGCCGTACGGCGAGACGTCGGCGAGGCCGGTCTGCCAGAGCACCTCCGCGCCCGAGAGCAGGGGGACGGCGGCGGCGATCAGCCGGTCGAAGGGGTAGAGGTCCTGGGTGCCGACGGAGAGGACGACCCGGCGGATCCCGGTGACCTCCCTCGCGGGGCCGGTGGTGAAGGCGTCGAAGATGGAGCCGCCGAACTTCCAGCGGTCGTCGGCCCACACCGGGTACTGGCTGTAGGTGTTCACCCCGGGCAGGCGCGACATGATCCGCCCCGTGATCGAGGGGCCGTCGGCCCGGGCCGCGCTCTCGATGTAGTGGCACTCGATGCCGCGCAGCGACGCCTCCGGCATGAAGGACACCGCCGGGCTCGACCCGGTGCTGAACACCGCCGAGTAGTCGCCCTTGCCGATGATGCGGTGCGCCAGCAGGGCGTTCTGCGCGATCGGCAGGGTGTCCCGCGGGGCGGCGAAGCGGCTGAAGGTCACGCGACGGCCCTCGAGGAGCGAGCGGCTCAGGCCGTTGTCGAAGGTGCCCCAGTGCTGATCGGCCGGATCGATCCCGAACCGGGACGAGAGCGTGAACAGCTGCTTGAGGTGCCCTCCGCCGGAGCAGACGAACAGGAACTCGGACATGGGGCCCTCCTCCGGACCGGGGAGCCGATGGCCGGCCCGGGCGGATGCTGAATGTGACGGGAGATCGTGGTGGAGCGGGGGAGGCGACCCGGAGGTCAGCCGGAGACGACCTCGCCCGAGCGGGCGCCCCCGCGGTCGAGCAGGATGTCGAGGACCGTGCCGTGCCGGGCGGCCCACGAGTTGGCGTGCACCCACTCCAGGCGGTCCTCCTCGGTGGCGTGGCCGTCGGCGAGGGCGTCGTCGACGACGGAGGCGAACTCCGCCATCGTCGGCACGATCCGGATGCGGTCGCTGATCCCGTGGATGGGCGGGAGGTCGACCGAGATGACGGGGCAGCCGCTCGCGACGTACTCGTAGAGCTTCAGCGGGCTCATCGCCTCGGTGAGCGGGGTGCGCCGGTGCGCGAGGAGGCACAGATCGACGTTGCGCATCGTCGCGACCAGTTCGCGCCGCCCCACCGAGTGGTGCAGGTGCACGTTCGAGAAGCGCGCGAGCGGGGCGAGGTAGCCGGGATCGGGCTGCGGGCCCATCAGGACGATCTGCAGCGCGGGATGCGCGGTCGCGACCGCGACGATGCCCTCGACGTCGAGCCGGTCGTCGAGCGTGCCCACGTGCAGGGCGCGCGGGCCGGGGATCCGCTGAAGCCACTCGGGGGCGTCGGGGACCGGGCCGCCCCACTCCTCCGGAGCCACGCCGTTCGGCACCACGGCGTGCGGGCCGGTGGGGGCGATGCGGTCGATGATCTCCTGCGAGACGGCGGTCACCGAGCGACCGGAGGTCGCCACGCGGCGGTACGCCTCCTGGAACGCGGGCCAGTGGCTCTTCCAGCGGGTGGAGGTCGTCCAGTCGTCGCGGGCGAAGAACATCACGTGCTCCGCCCACTCGAAGGGCGAGAAGCCGGCGACGACGGGGCTCGTGGTGACGACCACGGGGCGGACGAGCTCGAGCTCGTCGGCCAGCTTCGCGATGCCGCGGTCGTACGCCCGGTACTCCTTCTCGAGACCGGCGATGTCGGTCGGGTCGCTCCGGCGCAGGCGCAGCGGAGTGTGCAGGACGCGCGTCGGCGTGCCCGGGAACTCCACCTCCTTGCCGAGGGTGGAGCGGACCAGGGCGGTCGGCAGGAAGCGGAACGGGTTCGCCACGATCAGGCGCCCCACCTGGGGGCTCTCCATCAGCGAGGTGAGGATGCGGTCCGGCGGACGCATCATGCCCCGGCGCGCCGCGTCGGTGTACGTCTCGTAGGAGAAGGTGAAGACGACGTCGCGCACGAGGCCGTCCCCGGTCTGGTTGCCCACAGGCGGTGTCCTCACGCGAAGGTCCGGATGACGCGCGCGGGGACCCCGACGGCGACGGAGTAGTCGGGCACGTCCTCGCGGACGACGGCGTTCGCTCCGATGACCGCACCGCGGCCGACGGTGACGCCGGGCATGATCACGACGTTCTCGCCGAGCCAGGCGCCGCGGCCGATGCGCACCGGAGCGATGCGCTCGATCGGCTGGTCGCGGACGAAGGTGCCGGCGTCGGAGAAGCCGTGGGAGTGGTCCGAGATGTAGCAGCCGCGCGCGATGCCGACGCCGTCCTCGATGATGACGCTCTTCACGGCCGTGATCGCCGACATGTTCATCCGGACGCGGTCACCGATGATCAGAGCCGGCGTCGGAGCGTCGGAGGAGGGGACCATCAGCATGCAGTTCGCACTGATCAGGACGTTCTCGCCGATCGAGATGCGGCTGCCCTGACCGGCTCCGATCCGGAACGGAAGGCAGATGCGGGAGCCCTTCCCGAACCGGTGGAAGCCACCGGCGACGAGCTTGCTGAAGGCCAGATCGCGGGCCCGCTGAGCGAGTATCGCGAGATCCAGTCCGTTCAAGGCATCAACTCCAGGTTCGAGCGGCGTGCAGAACGGCGGGTGCGTTCAGCGCCTGTGTCGGGGGGCGGGGGCGCGCGGGCATCGCACGGGGAAGGGAACGGACCCACGATAGCGAGCGTCACCCGTACAGGGCGAGTCCGCGGCCCCGGAGGCCGCAGTGTTGTAACCCTGTGGTAACAGGACCGACACGGTGCGGATTGCTGCGGGCTCGCCGAGGATCGGGCGCCGGAGCGCCGCCGGAGCGCCCCGCGGCTCGCGGAGAGCGTAAAATCGGACAGTCCGCGGAGCAGACGGGCCCGGCAGGGCCCTCCCCGCCTCCGGATCGCGCGATCAGCGCCGACGGACCCGGCGGCGTCGCTCGGTCCCTCACGACCCCCGACCCACCGCACCACCAGAGAGGCTCGACCGTGGCCCACGCCGCCGACACCGCCGAACGGGCCAGCTCCTGGACCCTCGCGCTCGCGCGCGCCGCGGTCGCCGCGGCCGCCGGATGCGTGGTCACCTTCTCCCCCGACCACAGCCCGGCGTTCGGGCTCGCGGTCTTCGCCGGATTCGCCCTCGCGACCGGCGCCGTCTCGCTCCTGCGCGCGCTCCGAGCAGGCGACGACCGCGGGAAGCGGCCCGCCGTCGTCTCGGCGGGCGTCACGCTGCTCGCCGGGGTCCTGGCCCTCGTGGCCCTGCCCGTCGCCACCCTGATGCTCTTCGTCGCCCTCGTCGCCGGCTGGGCCCTGGTCTCGGGCTCGCTCGAGATCACCAGCGGACGCCGCGGGCAGGGCCTCGCCGCCCGCGACGCGGTCGTCGTCGGCGCCGGGACCGTGCTGCTCGGCGCCGCGTTCGCCCTGCTCCCGCCGCACCCGGTCGTCACGGTCGGGCTGCTCGGCGCCTACGCCGTGATGGTCGGCGTCTACCTCGCGATCGCCGCGTTCTCTCTCAAGTGGGCCGCCGGTGCCGATGCCGTCGACACCTCGACACCGACCACCGGAGGAGACCGATGACCGCCGAAGGCCAGACCCCCGAAGGCCAGCCCGACGACTTCACGCCGCGCACCTTCCAGCCGACCCGCAAGGACCGCCTCCGCCCCCTCGAGCTCATCGGGTTCTCGGCCGGCATGGCGGCGTTCGTGGGCCTCGTCGTGCTGCTGTCGACCCGCGAGCCGGTGGTGGCCGCCGTCTCGTTCGGAGTCGCGTTCATCGTCGTCCTCGTCGCCATCGCGATGTTCTCGCTGACCTTCAAGCCCGACGACGCCGAGATCGCCGACCTCGACGAGCAGGACTCCGCTCATTAGGACAGGGCGGCATCGCCGCCCTGTCCCGCGGTCGGCTCGTGCAGGTGGCCGGGTGTCGTAGAGCGTCCTGCGTCCGCTGCGCGGAATCGCTTGGCACGCGATTCCGCGATGCGCTCGTGGGGCCGGCTTGCGCGGCAGGTCGGGCCTGGGCCTCGTGGCGGCAGCCAGGGAACCGCGGAGCGTCGAGGCCGCCTGGAAACCCGGTCTCCCTCGACGGTTCGGGGTTCCCTCGATGACAGCGCAACCGCGATCGACGGTGTGCGGCTACTTGCTGATCGAGTAGCCCGCGCAGCGGGCGTATCGAGATCCACCAGTGCCGGAGGCGAGGTGTGCGGCCTCGTCCCTCGGCGGGCGTCGGTGGTCGGACGTACGGTGCGGGGATGGCGGAGGCGATCGGGCGGTGGTGGGAGCGGCGGCGGTTCTCGCGAGGAGTCGACGTGCCCTACGAGGTCGGGCGGTACCGCGAGGCGTGGTCGTCGTTCCCCGTGCTGGTGCGGCAGTACCGGCCCGAGTACAACGACGGCATCGTGCTGAGCCAGATCCCGCCGGCGGCCGATGTCTACCTCTGCTGGCTCTGCGACTCCGGACACCTCTTCGTCGCGACTCCCGACGAGCAGCGCCACCGTCCCGGCCGCGAGCGACGCCGCTCCTCCTGGTGCCCCGAGTGCGCGGCGCTCGCCCAGCCGCGGACCCCGCGGGCGCCGCAGAGCGACGCGCCGCCGAGCAGACCCGCCAGGGGGCCGCGGATCTGCGCGAAGACGCCCGAGCTCCCCGTCGGCGAGCCGTTCGCGAGCCGGTGCGCGCCTCCGCCCGCCTCGGCCGTCGAGGCGCGGCTGCGGGCGATGCTCGCCGCGCGCCTCGAGTTCGAGGCCGGGTTCACGGCGGTCCGCCTCGGGCGGCCGTTCTTCGACCATCTGGAGGCGTGGCCCGACATCGTCCTCGGCGAGCTGCGCGTCGCGATCGAGTACGACTCCACGGGCCGGCACGGCCTCGAGCACGTCGGCCGCCGCGAGGAGGCGGACCGGCGGAAGGACCGCGCGCTGCGGTCGGCGGGCTGGGAGGTCGTGCGGATCCGCACCGGCCGCCTCCTGCCGCTCGGACCGCACGACGTGACCGCCTCGGGGGTCTCGGCCGCCGTGGTCGACCGGGTGCTCGAGGAGCTGCGGCTGATCCGGGGAGACCTGCTGGTCGCCTCCTGGACCCGCTGACGGCTCGGGTGCACTGACGGCTCGGGTGCACGGGCCTCAGGTGCGCAGGGCCCTCAGGTGCGCAGGGCGAGCGCCTCGCTCCACCAGCGGCGGTGCAGCGCCCACGGGTCGGGTTCGCCGGCGGCGACCGCCTCGATGTGGCGGTCGAGCGCGGGGCTCCTGGTGAACCACTCCGTGCGCTCGAGCCGCTCGGCGGCGAACTGCGCGTGCCGGTGCTGCTCGAGCGCGCGGCCGCCCCGCTCGAAGGCGAGCAGCTCCTCGTGCCGCAGCCGGTGCAGGCGCTGGCGCGGGTTGCCGCTGGTGCCGATCTTGATGCGCTCGCCGAAGCGGATGTAGTAGACGACGTCGATCCGCGGCGGCGCGAGCTCGCCGTCGGGCACGTCGCCGAACCGCCACTCGCACGCGGCGCAGAGCCACGCGGAGGGGAGGTGGACGCCGAGCCGCGAGCCGCAGACGGGGCACGGCGACGGCAGGGCGTCGACCACGCCGCTCTCGCGGGCGACCCAGTCGTGCGCGAGCTCGAGATGCCCCGGGCAGAGGGGGAGCGGTGCGCGCGCGTCGGCGCCCGCCCGGCACCCGTCGATCGCGCAGCCGCTCATCCTCCGACGCTACGCGCGACCTCCGACACCGCGTCCTCGTGGCAGGAGCGGGTCAGGGCAGGCGGTCCACCAGGGCGGAGGCGACGCCCGTGTACGCGGCGGGGGTCAGTGCGAGCAGCCGTTCCCGCGCGGCCTCGCCGATGTCGAGCGAGCCGACGAACGCGGCGAGGTCCTCGGCACCGAGGCGCTTGCCGCGGGTGAGGTCCTTGAGCAGCGCGTACGGGTCGGTGATGTCGGAGCGGCCGGCGACCACCTCGGCGCGGATCACGGTCTGGATCGCCTCGGCGAGCACCTCCCAGTTGGTGTCGAGATCGGCGGCGAGGGCCTTCGGGTCGAGGTCGATCTCGAGCAGGCCGCGCGCGATGTTGTCGAGTGCGAGGAGGGAGTGGCCGAACGCGACTCCGATGTTGCGCTGGGTCGTCGAGTCGGTGAGGTCGCGCTGCAGCCGCGAGGTGACCAGGGTCTGACCGAGCGAGTCGAGCAGGGCGCTCGAGAGCTCGAGGTTGGCCTCGGCGTTCTCGAAGCGGATCGGGTTGATCTTGTGCGGCATGGTCGACGAGCCGGTCGCCCCCGCCTGCGGGATCTGCCGGAAGTAGCCGAGCGAGATGTAGGTCCAGACGTCGGTGCAGATGTTGTGCAGGATCCGGTTCGCGTGCGCCGCCCTGCCGTAGAGCTCGGCCTGCCAGTCGTGCGACTCGATCTGCGTCGTCAGCGGGTTGAAGACGAGGCCGAGGGACGAGACGAACTCGGCGGCCAGCGCCGGCCAGTCGGTGTCCGGGTCGGCCGCGAGGTGCGCCGCGAACGTGCCGGTCGCTCCGCTGAACTTGCCCAGGTACTCCGTCGCCTCGATCTGCGTGATGACCCGCTCGAGCCGGAACGCGTAGACGGCGAACTCCTTGCCCATCGTGGTGGGCGTCGCGGGCTGGCCGTGGGTGCGGCTCAGCATCGCCTCGTCGCGGTAGCGGACGGCGAGCCCGCGCAGGGAGTCGACGACCGAGCGGAGCTTCGGCAGCCAGATCTCGCCGACCGCCTGCCGCACCACGATCGCGTAGGAGAGGTTGTTGATGTCCTCGCTGGTGGCGGCGAAGTGGGTCAGCTCGGCGATGCGGTCGAGCCCGAGGTCGGCGAGCCAGTGGCGCACGAGGTACTCGACGGCCTTCACGTCGTGGCGGGTGCGGGCCTCGAGGGTCGCGAGCTCGTCGATCTCGGCCTGGCCGAAGTCGCGGGCGCGGCGGCGCAGCTCCTCGGCGGTGGCGGCGTCGACCGGCTCGGAGCCGAAGAGCCTCCGGTCGGTGAGGGCGAGCAGCCACTCGACCTCGACGTGCACGCGCGCGCGGTTGAGGCCGGCCTCGGAGAGGTACTCGCCGAGCGACGAGACGGCGCCGCTGTACCGGCCGTCGAGGGGGCTCAGCGGCTGGGTGGGGAGCGAGGTCATGCGGTGGGGCCTTCCGGGTGACGGTGGTCCGCGCGGGCCGCGGAGCCGGCGACGGCGGCGGAGCGCGCGTCGGGGGAGTCGGGGCGGGTCGCGCGATTGCCGCGCAGCCCCGGTTCGATCTGGGCGAAGAGCGACCGGCACGCGCTCTCGATGAGCGAGAGCACCTGGTCGAACGCCGCCGCATCGGAATAGTAGGGGTCGGGGACGTCGCCCTGCGGCGACAGCGACGGCTCGAAGGCGAGCAGGCGGCGCACCTTCTGCCGGTCCGTATCGGTGCGCGCCCACGAGCGCAGCGCCCGCTCGTGGCCGTGGTCGAGCGCGACGACGAGGTCGAACTCGTCGAAGCGGGCGGGGTCGAAGAGCTGCGCGCGGTGCAGGCCGCCGTCGAGGCCGCGCCGCTCGAGCGCGTCGAGCGCGCGGTGGTCGGCGTGCTCGCCGAGGTGCCACTCGCCCGTCCCGGCCGAGCTGATCTCGATGACGGAGGCGAGCCCCGCGCGCTCCGCGAGGGACCGCAGCACCACCTCGGCCATCGGGGACCGGCAGATGTTGCCGGTGCAGACGAAGCACACGGCGAAGGCCGAGGGCGTCGAGGAGCGGGGGGTCACCCGCCCATTGTGGCGCACCGCGGCTCCTCCACACCCGGCCGATCCGGCCGCTGTCCACGGGTCGGGCGGAGGCGGCCCCGCGGCCCGGCGCTTCCCGTCGAAGCTGGCCCGGACGAGGACGGAACGGAGGCGGTGCGGATGGTGATCGAGCAGCCGGCGGGGGCGACGGCGTGGCCGAGCGCGGAGTTGACCGCGCTCGCCGAGGGGATCGGCGGGGTCCGTGCGGCGGCGGCGGGCCTCCTGCCGGACGCCGACTGGGAGGACGACGCGGCGCGCGGATTCGCGGAACGGGCGAGCGAGCTCCTCGCGGGGCTCGCGGTCGCCGAGGGCGCGGCGCGGGGCCTGATGGGCGGGGGTGCGCGGTGAGGGCGGCCCTGCTCAGCCGCGTCGACACCGGCGAGCTGGACGAGCGACGGAGGGCGCTCGAGGCGGTGCTCCGTGGCCTCGGCGAGTGCACGGGTGCCGCGGCGCGGGCGGCTCCCGCCGTCGCCTCCGCCGCTCCTGAGCGCGCCGGCGAGCTCGAGATGCTCGCCCGGCGCCTGCACGGGCTCGAGGCCGAGGCGGTGCTGCTGCGCGACGCGCTGGGCGAGGCCGCGTCGGCGTACACGCGGGCGGAGGAGGGGCTCGAGGAGCGGCCGGTCCTCATCCCCGGCCGCGTGGCGCCGCTCGTCGCCGTCGTGAGCTCCGGCCTCCGGGCGGCGGAGTCGTTCGCCCGCCGTGTGCCCGGCGCGCGCGAGGACGCCGCGGTGCTGGTCGGGGCGACGGCCGAGGCGGTGTTCGGCTCGATCGGCGCCGCGGTGCGCGTGCTGGCGGGCGAGGACGGCGCCCGCGCCGAGCTCTCCGCCGAGAAGGAGGAGCTCGTGCGCGCGCTGCTCGGCGATCCGCTCGTCGTCGAGGGCCTGCGCGCGATGATCTCGGGGATCGGGCTCGGCACGGAGATCGGCGTCCTGCTGCTGCCGCCGCCGGTCAGCGCCGCCCTCGGGGGACGCCCCGCCGACGAGGTGATCGGCGGCGGCGTGAGCTCGGCGGCGGGCGTGCTCGTGGTCCTCGCGACCCTCTTCGGCGCGATCCCGGCGCCGGGGGAGCGCCGGGTGCGCGTCGAGTCGGTCGATCCGCCCCCGGTCCGGCTGGGGTCGGCGGCCACGCCGCCCGCGAGCTGGGGCGAGCTGGCCGGCCGCATCCCGCCGAGCGACCCCGACGGGCCCCAGGTGGTGATCGAGCGCTTCGGCGAGGAGTGGCTGGTGACGGTCTCGGGGACGACCGACTGGAGCAGCGACCCCGAGCAGGCGTTCGGTGCCGCGTCGAACCTGAAGGCGATGAGCGGCGGAGGCTCGGCGTCGGTCGCGGGGACGCTCGCGGCGATGGAGGCGGCGGGGATCCCCGACGGCGCCCCGGTGACGATCGCGGCGCACTCCCAGGGCGGGCTCGTCGCGCTCCGGGTCGCGCAGTCGGGGCGCTACGACGTGCACGACGTGGTCGCGTTCGGCAGTCCGATCCGCGGTCTCGATCTGCCCAGCGGCACGCGCTCGGTGTCGATCGAGCACTCCGACGACCTCGTTCCCGCGCTGAGCGGGTTCGGCCGCACCGCCGCCCAGGAGCCCGGGGTGATCGTCGTCGAGCGCGATTCACCAGACTCGACGCTGCAGGAGGGGGCCGTGCCGGCGCACGCGCTCGACTCCTACGTGGCGACGGCGCAGGCGCTCGACGCCGAGCCGCGGCTCGCCGCCACCGGTGCCGCTCTGTTCGGACTCTGGCGCGCGGCACCCGACTCGAGGGTCGCGATGCGGCTGACGACGGTGCCGGTCAGTCCTCGCGACGCCCGAGGAACGGCCGGACGAGCAGCCCGATGAACCAGTTGACGATCGCGAGCACGAGGGCGCCGAGCACGCCCCACCAGAAGCCGTCGACGACGAGACCGAAGCCGAAGAGCCCGCTGACCCACGCGGTCAGCAGCAGGAGGAGCCCGTTGACGAGGAAGGCGACCAGGCCGAGCGTGAGGATGTACAGGGGGAACGCGACCACGCGCACCACGCCGCCGACCACTGCGTTGACGACTCCGAAGATCACGGCGACCAGGAGGTACGTGAGGATCGCGGCGGTCGCCCCCTCCTCGTACGGATCCACGCGGACGCCGGATACGACCAGCGTGGTCAGCCAGATCGCGACGGCGTTGGTCAGGAGTCCGAGGAGGAGTCTGCGCATGCCTCCACTATCGCGGCCGGACGGGCCGGCCGCGAGAGGTTCAGGTGACGGGGTCGTCGATCGACGGAGTCGGCGCCGGCACGCAGAGGTCGGGATCGGTGCTGCAGTCGGGGACGGGCACGGCGGTCGGCTCGGGCTCCGGTTCGGGTTCCGGCGCGGGCTGCGTCGGGGCCGCCGTGGGCGCGGGGGCGTCGGTCGCCGGCGGTGGGGCGGGCGCGGGAGCCGGTGGCGGCTCGACCGGCTCCGGAGGGACGGTCGGTGCGGGCGCGGTCGTCGCGGGCGCGGGCTGCTGCGGGGCCTGCGGCGCGGGCGGGCCGCCACCGCTCCCGGGAGGCGGGATCAGCGGATCGCGAGCGTCGAGCACCTCCTGCGCCGCACCGGAGAGACCGGCGCGCGCCTCGACGGCCGCCTCGAGCCGGTCGATGGCGGCGGTCAGCGCCGCGCGCCGGGCGGAGGAGCCGCGGCCGGTGGCGAGAGCGGCCTCGCCGAGACCGCGCACCCGGTCGGCGAGCGCGAGCTCCGCCTCCGTGGTCGCCGTGGTCGCCTCGACGATCGCCTCGGCCGAGACCCCGCCGAGCGCGGAGTTGAGCGCGGCGACGGCCGAGAGCAGGGTGCTGCGCACCGCGCCCTCGACGGTGGAGTCGGTGGCGGTGAGGAGGGCGAGCGCGTCGTCGCGGGTCGCCAGTCCCTGCTCCTTCGCCGCCGTGAACTCGGCGGTGGCGGACACCTCGACCGAGACCACGCGCGCGGTCGGAGTCGGCTCGGCGCCGTCGCTCGAGGGTGCGCAGGAGGCGAGGGAGACGGCGACCGCCGCGACGACCAGGGCGGCAGTGGCGCGCGCGAGCGGTCCCCGCACAGGGTGCTGCCGCTCGGCTCGCCATCGACTCCGCATCATTGAACCCTAATCGGGGGGATCGCCGGCGGGCGCCCCTCGAAGGGGGACGCCGAGCGTTCGACACCCGATCGTGATCCTCGCGCCGAGCGCGCCGCGGCCCTGTCGGCCCCTCGGCCTAGCATGGGGCGGGTGACCGATCAGCAGGGGCCTCCCGTCCGACTCCGTCCCGAGATCCTCGCCCTCCCGGCGTACCGCCAGGGCCGAGCGGCCTCCGCCGACGCGTTCAAGCTGTCCTCGAACGAGAACCCGTTCGATCCGCTGCCCTCGGTGCTCGAGCGGGTGCGCGGAGTCGACGACTTCAACCGCTACCCCGACGCCGCGGCCACCGCGCTGCGGACGGCGCTCGCCGAGAGCTACGGCGTCGGCATCGACGAGGTCATCGTCGGAGCCGGATCCGTCGCCGTCATCGCCCAGCTCATCAGCGCCGCCGCCGGAGAGGGCGACGAGGTCCTCTACGCCTGGCGCTCGTTCGAGGCCTACCCGTCCCTGGTGACCACCGCGGGA
The DNA here is from genome assembly GCF_009834225.1 of Rathayibacter sp. VKM Ac-2759. Classification (NCBI taxonomy): domain Bacteria; kingdom Bacillati; phylum Actinomycetota; class Actinomycetes; order Micrococcales; family Microbacteriaceae; genus Rathayibacter; species Rathayibacter sp. VKM Ac-2759. The sequence goes on along the minus strand of NZ_CP047176.1, from coordinate 3,486,924 downwards.
GCGACCAGCGTCCGCGTCCCGCTCCGCCCCGACGACACCCACGACCTCGACGCGATGGCGCAGGCGATCACCGAGCGCACGCGACTCGTGATCATCTGCAGCCCCAACAACCCCACCGGCACCGTCGCGCAGGCCGACGACGTGGCGGCGTTCCTCGACCGGGTCCCCTCCGACGTCCTCGTCCTCCTCGACGAGGCCTACGCCGAGTTCGTCCGCGACGAGCGCGCCGTCGACGGCACGACCCTCCTCGCCCGCCACCCCAACCTGGTGATCGCGCGCACCTTCTCGAAGGCCTACGGCCTCGCGGGCCTGCGGGTCGGCTACGCGATCGGGCACCCGCGCATCCTCGACGCCGCGCGCTCCACCGCCATCCCGCTCTCGGTGACCCGCTTCGCCGAGACCGCCGCCATCGCCTCGCTCGAGCACCGGGAGGAGCTGCTCGAGCGGGTGCACCGCATCGTGCTGCTGCGCGACCAGCTCTGGCAGGCGCTCCTCGACCAGGGCTGGACCCTCCCGAAGTCCGAGGCGAACTTCCTCTGGTTCGACACCCGCGACGAGACGGAGTGGGCCGCCGGGGTGTTCGAGCGGGCCGGCGTCGTGGTCAGGGCGTTCCCGCCGGAGGGCATCCGCGTGTCCGTCGGCGAGGCGAGTTCTGTCGACAAGCTCCTCTCCGCGGCGGCGGACATTGTCGAGACCCTCCCCGAGGGCCATCCGGCCAGGCGGATAGGTTAGTCGGGTGGTAGCCACCAGCACGCAGTCGCCGACGGTCCAGTTCCTCACCGCGGACGGTCGCTTCGCACCGACCCCCGCCGCCGAGCAGTACGCGTCCCGGCTCGAGGGGATCGGCGAGGAGCAGCACCGCTCCTTCTACCGCGAGATGGCGGTCGTCCGCCGGTTCGACATCGAAGCCGCCAACCTGCAGCGGCAGGGCCAGCTCGGGCTCTGGGTCCCGAGCCACGGCCAGGAGGCGGCGCAGGTCGGCTCCGCCTTCGCGCTGCGCCCGCAGGACCACGTCTTCCCCTCCTACCGCGAGCACGTCGTCGGCAAGATCCGCGGCATCGACCTCCTCGGAGTCCTCGCGCTGCTGCGCGGAGTCACCCACGGCGGCTGGGACCCGAAGGACTCGGCGAACGGCAACTTCCACCTCTACACGCTGGTCCTCGGCTCGCAGGCGCTGCACGCGACCGGCTACGCGATGGGCCTCACCTTCGACGGCGCGACCGGCACCGGGGACCCCGAGAAGGACGCCGCGGTCGTCGTCTACTTCGGCGACGGCGCCTCGAGCCAGGGCGACGTCTCCGAGGCGATGGTCTTCGCCGCCAGCTACCGCACGCCCGAGGTCTTCTTCCTCCAGAACAACCACTACGCGATCTCGGTGCCCGTCGCGACCCAGTCGCGCAGCCCCCTCTACCTCCGCTCCTCCGGATTCGGCATCCCGGGTGTGCAGATCGACGGCAACGACGTGCTCGCGAGCTACGCCGTCACCGCCCAGCACCTCGACGACGCGCGCTCCGGCGGCGGTCCCCAGTTCATCGAGGCACTCACGTACCGCATCGGCGCGCACACCTCGAGCGACGACCCGACCAAGTACCGCACCGACGACGAGCTCGCCTCGTGGGTCGCCAAGGACCCGATCACCCGCTTCGCCGCCTACCTCCGCTCCGAGGGCGCCCCGCAGTCGTTCTTCGACGAGGTCGACGAGGAGGCCGCGGACTTCGCCGCCGACATCCGCCGCCGGCTCCTCGCGCTCGAGGCGCCGCCCACCGACGTGATCTTCGATCACGTCTACTCCGAGCCGCATCCGCAGCTCGAGGAGCAGAAGGCGTGGCTCCAGCGCTACGAAGAATCGTTCGGAGGCGAGTGATGACGATCGACACCAGCACCACGACGCTCCAGCCGGCCCTCTCCGAGGTCCAGCTGGAGTCGATGTCCATGGCCAAGGCGCTCAACGCCGGCCTCCGCCGCGCGATGACCGAGAACGACCGCGTCCTGCTCATGGGCGAGGACATCGGCCCGCTCGGCGGCGTGTTCCGCATCACCGAGGGCCTGCACGCCGAGTTCGGACCCAAGCGCGTGCTCGACACGCCCCTGGCCGAGTCGGGGATCGTGGGCACGGCGATCGGACTCGCGATGCGCGGGTTCCGGCCCGTCTGCGAGATCCAGTTCGACGGCTTCATCTACCCGGCGTTCGACCAGATCACCTCGCAGCTCGCCAAGATGACCAACCGGCACGAGGGCGGTCTCACGATGCCCGTCGTCATCCGGGTGCCCTACGGCGGGCACATCGGCGCCGTCGAGCACCACCAGGAGAGCAACGAGGCCTACTTCGCCCACACGGCGGGGCTCCGGGCCGTCAGCCCCTCCACCCCGAACGACGCGTACTGGATGATCCAGGAGGCGATCGCCTCGGACGACCCGGTGATGTTCTTCGAGCCGAAGAGCCGCTACTGGCCCAAGGGCGACGTCGACCTGCGCTCCTCCGCCGCGCCGCTGCACGCCTCGCGCGTCGTGCGCCAGGGCGAGGAGGTCACGCTCGTCGGCTGGGGCCCGATGGTCTCGGTCCTGCTGCAGGCCGCCGAGCTCGCGGGCGAGGAGGGCACGAGCGTCGAGGTCGTCGACCTGCGCTCGCTGGCTCCCATCGACTGGGAGCCGCTGCTCGCCTCCGTGCGCAAGACCGGCCGACTCGTGGTCGCCCAGGAGGCCTCGGCGAACGTCAGCCTCGGCTCTGAGATCGCCGCGACGGTCACCGAGAAGGCCTTCTACTCGCTCGAGGCACCCGTCCTCCGGGTCGCCGGCTTCGACGCCCCGTTCCCGCCCGCCAAGGTCGAGAAGCTCTTCCTCCCCGACGTCGACCGCGTGCTCGAGGCCGTCGACCGCTCGCTCGCGTACTGACGCGCCCCCACTTCATGAACGACCGGCACAGCCAGGAGTCCCGACGATGACAGAGCAGTTCCTCCTCCCCGATGTCGGCGAGGGTCTCACCGAGGCCGAGATCGTCGCCTGGAAGGTCAAGGTCGGCGACGAGGTGGCCGTCAACCAGGTGCTCGTCGAGATCGAGACCGCGAAGTCGCTCGTCGAGCTGCCCTCGCCGTTCAGCGGCACCGTCGTCGACGTGCTCGTCGACGAGGGCCAGACCGTCGATGTGGGCACGCCGATCATCACGGTCAGCTCCGGTGCCGGAACGGTCGGATCCGAGGTCCCGGCGATGCCCGCCCAGGCGGCACCCGCGACTCCGCCGGCGCCCTCGACCACCGAGCCCGGCGAGGGCTCCGGGGCCGCGCTGGTCGGCTACGGCACCGCGGGCGGGCACGTCGCGACGCGCCGGCGCCGCCCCGCCGCGTCCGCTCCGGAGGCACCGGCCCGCCCCGCCGCTCCCGTGCGGCCCGCGTCGGTCCCCGCGGCCGCAGCGCTCCCCGTCATCGCGAAGCCGCCCATCCGCAAGCTCGCGAAGGACCTCGACGTGAACCTCCTCGAGGTGCAGGCGACGGGACTCGCCGGCGAGGTCACCCGCGACGACGTCATCCGGCACGCGTCGCAGGCCAGCGTGTTCCGCAACATCCAGACCCCGGAGTGGGGCGACTCCCGCGAGGAGCGGATCCCCGTCCGCGGCGTCCGCAAGGCCATCGCCGCCGCGATGTCGCACAGCGCGTTCACCGCGCCGCACGTCAGCGTCTTCGTCGACGTCGACGCGACCCGCACCATGGAGTTCGTCAAGCGCCTGAAGAACTCGCCCGACTTCGCCGGCGTCAAGGTCTCGCCGCTGCTGATCATGGCGAAGGCCGTGATCTGGGCGGTCCGCAGGAACCCGACCGTCAACTCCGCGTGGACCGACTCCGACATCATCGTGCGCCACTACGTGAACCTCGGGATCGCCGCAGCGACCCCGCGGGGACTCATGGTCCCCAACGTGAAGGAGGCGCAGTCGATGAGCCTCCTCGAGCTGGCGAGCGCCCTCGAGTCGCTGACGCTCTCGGCCCGCGACGGCAAGACCCAGCCCGCCGACATGCAGAACGGCACCATCACCATCTCGAACATCGGCGTGTTCGGCATGGACACCGGCACCCCGATCCTCAACCCCGGCGAGGTCGCGATCATCGCCCTCGGCACGATCAAGCAGAAGCCCTGGGTCGTCGACGGCGAGGTCCGCCCCCGCTTCGTCACCACGGTCGGCGGATCCTTCGACCACCGCGTGGTCGACGGCGACGTCGTCAGCCGCTTCGTCGCCGACGTCGCCAGCGTGCTCGAGGAGCCGGCGCTGCTGCTGGACTGAGCTCGCAGGTCGGTCTCCTCGTTCCTCGTCGATCTCCGCGCGGTCGGCTCTTCGAGGTGGTGACGCTCCCGAGGGCGTGTCGCGTATCGGCACGACGAATCGCTCGAACGCGCTTAGCCGGCGCATCATCAGCGGAGAAGCGGGTCGCTCGGCCGGCAGCGGAGGCCGGGTCGTCTCCGCTGATGTTGCGCGAGGATCAGTCCGTGGCCGTGCCGAACGAGTGCAGGTCGAGCCCGGCGCTGAGCAGCTCGCTCGCGAGGGCGCCGCGGACGCTCGTGCCCTGCTCGTCGAGCGGCGGGCTGACCACGGCGGCGCCCAGGCGGCCGGGCGCCGAGAGCACGATCGCCCCGGACACACTGGACTTGGCGGGGATGCCGACGGCGCGCATCCACCGGCCGGAGCCGTCGTAGACGCCGCAGGTCGCCATCACGGAGACGACGTCGCGGGCGACCCGCGCGGGCACCACGCGCTCGCCCGTCACCGGGTTAACGCCGCCGAGCGCGAGCGTCGCGCCCATGACCGCGAGCGCCGACGCGTCGACCAGCACCGCGCACGCGCGGGCGTAGGCGGAGACCGCGTCGTCGGCGCCGAGGTGCAGCGTCCCCTCCGCCCGCATCAGGTGCGCGAGGGCGTGGTTGCGGTCGCCGAGGAGGTGCTCGTTGCAGGCGACGCTCTCGTCGACGTCGAGCGGACGGCCGGCGAAGGCCGACAGTCCGCGGAGGATGCGGGCGCTGCGGCCGCGCTCGTCGCCTCCGTCGACCAGAGCGGCCGTCAGCAGCGCGCCCGCGTTGACCATCGGGTTCGGCGGGCGGCCCGTGCCGCTCTCGAGCTTCAGCGCGTCGAACGCCTCGCCGGTCGGCTCGATGCCGACGCGATCGAGCGCGCCGCCGTCGGTGTCGAGCAGCGCGAGCGCGAAGAGGAACGGCTTGACCGCCGACTGGATGCTGAAGGGCGCGTCGGACTGGGCGCTGGTGCGCACCGTGCCGTCGGGGAGCGCGAGGGCGAGCGCGCAGAGACCCGGGTCCGCGGCGGCGAGCTCGGGGATGCTGTCGTCGACGGCGCCGCCGCTCTCCTCGAGCACGCGCTCCCGCAGCTCGTCGAGGTCGAAGGCGAGGGGATCGGGGAGTGCGCTCATCGCTCCACTGTGACAGGGGCGGCTGGGTGCGGCTCAGCCGATGATCCGGCGCACCGCCTCCTCGACGACGGCGTCGTCGGCGGGCTGGTCGTCGAGCGCGCGGTGGATCGTCAGGCCCTCGGTCAGCGCGTCGATCATCCTCGCCGTCAGCGGGTCGAAGTGCTGCTCGAGGGCGGCGCGGGAGCGGGCCATCCAGGTGTGCGTGATGACGCGGTACTCCGGCCGCCGCGCGGCGAGCGTGTAGAGCTCGTGGGTGAGCACGAGCTCGCGCCGACTGCCGAAGATGTCGTGCACGACGACGTCGATCACGGCCTGTCGCGCCTCGTCGGGGGTGCTCGCGTCGTCCATCCGGCGCTGCGTCTGCGCGGCGACGGTGTCGGCGAAGCGCGTGAACGCCTCGTGCAGCAGCTCGTCCATGCCGGTGAAGTGGTAGCTCATCGACCCGAGCGGCACGTCGGCCGCGGCGGCGACGCGGCGGTGCGAGGTGCCGGTGACCCCCGCCTCCGCGATCACGTCGAGGCAGGCGTCGATGATCCGGTCGCGCCGGTGCGGGTCGGTGCGCCGCGGGGAGCGCTCCGCGCTCACTCGGCGATGCTCCGCAGCACGCGGGCGGGGTTGCCCACCGCGACGACCCCGGCGGGGATGTCGCGCGTGACGACCGAGCCCGCCCCGATGACGCTGTCGTCGCCGATGCTCACGCCGGGGCAGACGATCACCCCGCCGCCCAGCCACACGTTGTCGCCGATCGTGATCGGCAGCGCCGCCTCGAGCTTGTCGCGGCGCGGGCCGGGCTCGACCGGGTGCGTCGGGGTCAGCAGCTGCACGTTCGGGCCGATCTGGCAGTCCTCGCCGATCGTGATCGTGGCGACGTCGAGCGCGGTGAGGTTGTAGTTGACGAAGGTGCGCGCGCCGATCGTGATGTTCTCGCCGTAGTCGACGAACAGCGGAGGCTTCACGAACGCGCCGTCGCCGAGCGACCCGATCAGCTCGTCGAGCAGCGGGCGGGCGGCGGCCTCGTCCTCGACGGCCGCGCGGTGGTAGGCGTCGGCGAGGCGCACGGCGCGCTGGGCGAGGCGGGCGTTCTCGGGGTCGTCGGCGATGTAGAGGTCGCCGGCGAGCATCCGCTCGCGATTGGTGCGGTCGTCTCCGGCGAAGTGGTCCATGTGCACGATCGTACACAGTACGTGTACGTTCGTACGCATGACCGCCACCGATCTCGCGCCGCCGACCCCCGAGGTCCGCCGCGCCCGCGGCGCCGTCGCCGCGCTGTTCCTGACGAACGGCGCGCTGTTCGCCAACCTCGTCCCGCGCTACCCCGAGATCAAGGCCGATCTCGGGCTCGACAACGCGGCCTACGGAGTCGCGATCGCGGCGTTCCCGGCCGGAGCGGTCGTCGCGGGGCTCGCCGCGGCGGTCGTGATCCGCAGGCTCGGCAGCGGGCGCGCGGCCGTCGCCGGCACGATCCTCACGGCGATCGGCACGGTGCTGGCCGGGTTCTCTCCGTCCCTGCTCGTCTTCGCCGTTGCGCTGGCCTTCGCGGGGGCGACAGACGCGATCACGGATGTGGCGCAGAACACCCACGGCCTGCGGGTGCAGCGCCGCTACGGACGCTCGATCATCAACTCCTTCCACGCGATCTGGTCGATCGGCGCGGTGCTCGGCGGCTCGATGGCGGCCGGCGCGATCACGCTCGGACTGCCGCGCGCGGTGCACCTGAGCATCTCGGGCGTGCTGTTCGCGGTCGTCTCGCTCGTGGCGCTGCGGTTCTGCCTCCCGGGTCGCGACGACGAGACCGAGGCCGGGCCCGGTGCCGCGGCGACGCCGGTGCGCGGGCGGGTCGGGCCCCGCGTGGTGCTCCTCCTGGCCGCGCTGGTCGCCGTCGCCATCGCGGGCACCCTCGTCGAGGACGCCGCGTCGACCTGGGCGGCCGTCTACCTCAACGGCTCCCTCGGAGCGACCGCGGCCGTCGCCGCCTACGGCTTCGTCGCCCTCGTCGGCGCCCAGTTCGTCGGCCGGATCATCGGCGACCGGCTCGTGGACCGCTTCGGGCAGCGCACGGTCGTGCGGGTCGGCGGCGCGATCGCCGTGATCGGGATGGGGGCGGCGCTGGCACTCCCCTCCGTCCCCGGCACGATCCTCGGCTTCGCGGCCGCCGGATTCGGGCTCGCGACCACGGTGCCCGCGGCGATGCACGAGGCCGACGAGATCCCGGGCCTGCGCGCGGGAACGGGCGTGACGCTCGTCTCGTGGCTGATGCGGCTCGGCTTCCTGCTGTCGCCACCGCTCGTGGGCCTGGTCGCCGACAGTGCGGGCCTGCGCGCCGGGCTGCTCGTGGTGCCGCTCGCCGGGATGGTGGCCGTGCTGCTCGCGGGAGTGCTCAGCCCGCGCCGCCGAGCGGGGGCCGCCGCGTGATCGTGGCGGTGCTGTGGGACATGGACGGGACGATCGTCGACTCCGAGCCCGCCTGGGTGCGGGCGCAGGGGGCGCTCGCCGCCCGGTTCGGCTGCGCGTGGACGCCGGCCGACGCGCTCGCCCTGATCGGCAGCACGATGGAGCAGACGGTGCGGGCCCTGCAGGCCGCGGGCGTCGCGCTCGCCGACTCCGACATCGAGGCGGCCCTCGAGCGCGACGTCCTCGCCGAGATGCGCCGGGGGCTCTCCTGGCGGCCGGGCGCCCGCGAGCTCCTGCGCGAGGTGCACCGCGGGGGAGTCCCGCAGGCGATCGTCACCACCTCGTCGCGTGTCATGGCCGAGGTCGTGGCCGACGCGCTCGCTCCGGAGGTGCCGCTCGCGGCCCTCGTCACCGGCGACGACGTGACGCGGGGCAAGCCGCACCCCGAGCCCTACCTCCTGGCCGCCGCGACCCTCGGCGTCGACATCGCGCGCTGCGTCGCGATCGAGGACTCGCCGACCGGACTGGCCGCGGCCGTCGCCTCCGGTGCCGTCCCGATCGGGGTGCCGCACGACGCGGTGCTCGCCCCCGGCGCCGGCCGCACGATCTGGCCGACGCTCGCGGGGCGCGGGGTGCGCGATCTCGTGGAGCTGGTCGAGGCACGTCGCTGACGGCCTCACAACTGAGGCTGAGGCGCGCGGATCGCCCGGAATTCGGAGGAATCGGCCGTTCAGCCTCATCTGTGAGGACGGCGGTGCTCGCCTCTCCGTCTCCGGCGGACGTCCGGCTCGCAGAAACACGTCCGGCTCGCGGAATCCACGGGTTCTGACGAGCCGAACCGGATGCCACGAGCCGAAGATCGGCGACACGACGTCCGGCTCGCAGAAACACGTCCGGCTCGCAGGAATTCAGGATTCCCACGAGCCGGACGCGATCTCACGAGCCGGAGGTGCGCATCACGCCGTCAGCGCGACCGCCGTCCACGACACCGGGGGCAGCGTCATCGTCAGCACGCCGTCGGCGAGCGTCGCGGAGGCGTCGCGCAGGCCGACGCGCTCCTGGTCGTCCTTCGTGTTCTTCGCGTACGGGTCCTCGTCGAAGAGGGCCACCGCCTCCGCGACGCTCGAGACGCCGAGGCCGCTGACGTCGACCGAGACCTCGAGCGGCTCGGCGATCGAGCGGTTGACCAGGAACACCGACGCGCGCCCCTCGTCGAGGGTCGCGACGGCGTCGACGAGCGGTGCGTCGCCGTGGCGGGCGGTCGAGTAGGTGCCGACCTCGACGCGGGGCTTCAGCACCGAACCGGAGGCGAGGCGCGCGGTCGTCGCGAACGGGAAGAACGTGGTCTGGCGCCACGCGGCACCTCCGGGCTCGGTCATGATCGGCGCGATCACGTTGACGAGCTGCGCGAGCGACGCCGAGGTGACGCGGTCGGAGTTCTTCAGCAGGGTGATCAGCAGATTGCCGACGACGACCGCGTCGGCAACGGAGTAGACGTCCTCGAGCAGCCGCGGGGCGTACTCCCACTCGCGGGTGCTCTGGTCGCCCTCGGCGTCGGCCTTCTCCTTGGCCTGCCACTCCTCGAGGTACCAGACGTTCCACTCGTCGAACGAGAGCTTGATGTCCTTGGTCTTCTTGAGCTTGAACTTCACGTGGTCGACGGTCGCGGCGACCGTGGCGATGAAGTACTCCATCTCGAGGGAGGAGGCGAGGAACGAGCCGAGGTCGCCGGCGTACTCCTGGTAGTAGGCGTGGCACGAGACGTACTCGACGTCGTCGTAGGCGTGCTCGAGGACCACGCGCTCCCACTCGCCGAACGTGGGCATGCTCGACCCGGACGAGCCGCAGACGACCAGCTCGAGCGACGGATCCGCGATCTTGAGGGCCTTGGCCGTGCGGGAGGCGAGCTTGCCGTAGTCGTCGGCGTTCATGTGGCCGACCTGCCAGGGGCCGTCCATCTCGTTGCCGAGGCACCACATCCGGATGTCGTGCGGCTCGGTCGCACCGTTCGCGATGCGCTGGTCGGCGAGGGCGGTGCCCGCGGGGCCGTTCGCGTACTCGAGCACGTCGAGCGCCTCCATCACCCCGCGGGTGCCGAGGTTGACGGCGTACATGATCTCGCTGCCGGTGAGCTTCGCCCACTTGGCGAAGTCGTCGAGGCCGACCTCGTTGGTCTCGAGCGAGTGCCAGGCGAGGTCGCGGCGGCGGGGGCGCTCGGCGCGCGGGCCGACGCCGTCCTCCCAGCGGTAGCCCGAGACGAAGTTGCCGCCGGGGTAGCGGATCGTGGTCGATCCGAGCTCCTTGACCAGCTCGACCACGTCGAGGCGGAAGCCGTCCTCGTTGGCGGTCGGGTGCCCGGGCTCGTAGATGCCGTCGTAGACGCACCGGCCGAGGTGCTCGACGAACGAGCCGAACAGCCGCGGGTTGACGGGCGCGACCACGGCGGCCGGGTCGAGGGCGATGTGCGCCGAGGCGGCGGCGGGGGCGTCGGTCATGGTGGGCCTCTCCGGGGCGTCGGCGGGCTCCGGCGAGTGCGGAGGAGGCGCTCGTCGGTGAGGCCGCCCGTCGTTTCTAACGTTGTAGAGAAGATGCTCCGGGGTCGGCGCCCGGCTGTCAAGCGCGGCACTGTCCGCCTCCGCTCAGCCGCGGTGTGCTCGACTGGGAGGGTGCCTCCCGCCGATGCCTGCTCGATCCTCGCCGATCGCGTCGACGCGCTCGCCGCCGCCGATCCCCGCCCCCGCGCGCTGATCGCGGCCCTCGCGGAGGAGGTGGCGGGCATCCGCCGCTTCCCGCTCGGCCTCCTCGACCTGGCCGGGGGCGGATCCGATCGCGTCCGGGGCCGCGGCTTCCACCGGCGCTACGACGACGGCACCCGCGGGCAGGCGCGGCACTTCGCCGGGGTGGCCGGTGCGACCCTCTACCTCGGCGGCGGGCTCGCCCATCTGCTGATGCGCACGGTCGGCGGCGACGCCCACGGCTCGGCGGACGACCGGCTCACCCGGCGCGCGGCCCAGTGGAGCCGTCTGCTGCGCCGCCGCGAGCTGGCCGTCGCCGACGCCGCGGAGTGGATCCGCCGCGAGATCTGCGCCGGCGGCTGACGGCTCGCGCCGGAGCTGTCCGGGCCGGAGCGGCTCAAGCCCGCGCGGACGACTCCCGGGCGACCACGCGGAAGGACGCCTCGAACAGCGCCGGAGGCTCGGTCGCCGTGCCGTCGATGCGGGCCTGCAGGACGTCGACGGCGGTGCGCGCGATCTCGTCGCGGCCCGAGTCGATGCTCGACAGGCTGGGGGAGGAGTACCGCGCTTCGTCGATGTCGTCGAAGCCGATCACGGCCACGTCGTGCGGCACGCGCACACCGGCGTCCTGCAGTGCCCTCATCGCTCCGAGCGCCAGGGTGTCGTTGAGGGCGAAGACCCCGTCGAAGTCGACTCCCGCCTCGAGGAGACGGCGCATCGCCTCCGCGCCGCCCGATCGGCGCCAGGGGCCGGAGCTCCCGATCAGCGCCCGGTCGACGGCGAGCCCCGCGCTCTCGAGCGCCTCGCGGTACCCCTGCAGACGGAGCGAGGCCGTGCTGACGCCCTCGCCGCCGTAGGAGCCGAGCGCGACGATGCGCCTGCGCCCCGACTCGAGGAGGTGCGCGGTCGCCGCGCGCGCCGCCGCGACGTTCTGCATGGTGACGTGGTCGAGGTGCGGCGTGAAGAGGCGCTCGCCGAGCAGGACGAGCGGGAACTCGACGGCGAGCTCCTCCTCGTCGGCCGCTCCGAGCCCGAGGGGGCTGAACAGGAGCCCGTCGGTGAGCTGGCGGCGCGCGCTCGTGAGCACGCTGCGCTCGCGCGCGGGATCGCCCTCGGTCTGCTCGATCAGCACGGTGAGTCCGCGCTGGTCGGCGGCGCGCATGACGCTGTCGGCCAGCTCGGCGAAGTACGGGAGGCTCAGCTCGGGCAGGGCGAGCCCGATCACGCCGGTCCGCCCGCGCCGGAGGCTCCTGGCGGAGAGGTTGGGGCGGTAGCCGAGCTCGGCGATCGCCGCCTCGACCCGCGCGCGGGTGGCGGGCCGGATGTGCGGGTAGTCGTTGATGACGTTGGAGACCGTCTTGATCGAGACCCCCGCCGCGCGGGCGACGTCGTGCAGGGTGACCGCCACGTTCCTCCTCCGCCGACCCGGATCGCCGTCGGCCGGGATCGCCCCAACCTACAACGTTGTATGAAAGGGGCGGAGGGTCTCGAGCTCGCGATTTTGACAATCGTTATCAATAGCCGGTACCGTGTGGACACACCGACCGTCCGACTCCGGCCCTGGATTGGCTCCTCCGTGAAGACCCGCACCCTCTCGCTCACCGCCCTGCTCGGCGCCTCCGCCCTCGCGCTGACCGCCTGCTCCGGCACCGGATCCGCCTCCGACGCCGCCACCGACGGGCCCGTGCAGATCGTCGCCTCGACCGACGTCTACGGCGACCTCGCGGCGAGCGTGGGCGGCGATCTCGTCGAGGTCACGAGCATCATCGACAGCCCCGACAAGGACCCGCACGAGTACGAGGCGACCGCCCGCGACCAGCTCGCCGTCTCGGGCGCCGCGCTCGTGATCGAGAACGGCGGAGGCTACGACCCGTTCATCGAGACCATGCTCGACGCCTCCGACTCCGACGCCTCCGTGATCACCGCCACCGTCGCCGCCGGTCTCGAGGACGAGCACGACCACGAGCACGAGGGCGAGTCCGCGGACGACACCGCCGACGACACCGACGCCGCCCACGAGCACGCCGAGTTCAACGAGCACGTCTGGTACGACCTCGCCGCCGTGCGCGACGTCGTCACCGTGATCGGCGACCAGCTCTCGACGATCGACCCCGGCCACACCTCGACCTACACGGCGAACGTCGCGACCCTGAACGCGCAGCTCGACGCCCTCGTCGAGCGCGAGGCGTCGCTCGCGAGCACCCTCGGCGGCCGCTCGATCGCGATCACCGAGCCCGTGCCGCTCTACATGACCGACGCGCTGGGGCTCGTCAACGCGACTCCGGAGGCGTTCAGCGAGGCGGTCGAGGAGGGCACCGACGTGCCCGCGACGACGCTCCAGGACACCCTCGCCCTCTTCACGGGCGGCAGGGTCGACGCCCTGGTCTACAACGAGCAGACCGAGAGCGCCCAGACGGACGCGCTGCTCGACGCCGCCGATGCGGCCGGGATCCCCGCGGTCGGCGTCACCGAGACGCTGCCCGACGACGCCGGCGGCTACGTCGGCTGGATGACCGCGAACCTCGACGCGATCGAGGGAGCCCTCTCGTCGTGACCCCGACCGACTCGACCCTCGGGCCCGCTTCTCCGGAGGCGGGCCCTTCGGTGCTGCAGCTGCGCGGGGCCGGGCTCCGCTTCGGCGACCGCGAGCTGTGGAGCGGCGTCGACCTCGACGTGCAGGCGGGGGAGTTCGTCGCGGTCCTCGGCGCGAACGGCTCGGGCAAGACGAGCCTGCTGAAGGCCGTGCTCGGCCAGCAGGCTCTCAGCGAGGGCGAGCTGCGCGTGCTCGGCGCGCCCGTGCACCGCGGCAACCGCCGCATCGGGTACATCCCCCAGCAGAAGCTCGCCGACGACGGCACGCCGCTGCGCGCGCGCGACCTCATCGGCCTCGGCATCGACGGGCACCGCTTCGGCCTCCCGCTGCCCTCCCGCTCGCGGCGCGCCCAGGTCGACGCGCTGCTCGAGTCGGTCGGCGCCACCGGCTTCGGCGACGCCCCCATCGGCAGCCTCTCCGGAGGCGAGCAGCAGCGCGTCCGCGTCGGTCAGGCCCTCGCCGGCGATCCCGCGCTCCTGCTCTGCGACGAGCCGCTGATCGCCCTCGACCTCGCGCACCAGCGCGCGGTGAGCGAGCTGATCGACCGGCACCGCCGCGAGCGCCGGCTCGGGGTCCTCTTCGTGACGCACGACGTGAATCCGGTGCTCGGGATGGTCGACCGCGTGCTCTACCTCGCGGGCGGCCGGTTCCGCGTCGGCACGCCCGACGAGGTGCTGCGCTCGGAGGTCCTCAGCGAGCTCTACGACGCGCCCGTCGACGTCATCCGCGCCCGCGGCCGCGTGATCGTGGTCGGCGCACCCGACCACAGTCACGTCCACGAGCACGAGCACGGGGAGGAGCGCGCATGACCGACGACGTCTGGTCGCAGATCTTCGACTTCTCGGACTACGGGGCGCTGCTCGCGCTGCTGATGAACTCGGTGATCGCCGGAGCCGTCCTCGGCGTCGTCGGCGGGCTCATCGGCGTCTTCGTGATGTCGCGCGACATGGCCTTCGCGGTCCACGGCATCAGCGAGCTGTCGTTCGCGGGCGCCTCCGCCGGTCTGCTGCTCGGCGTCGGAGTCGTGCAGGGCTCCATCGTCGGCTCGCTCATCGCGGCCCTGCTGATCGGGCTGCTCGGCTCGCGCGCGCGGGACCGCAACTCAATCATCGCCGTGCTGATGCCGTTCGGCCTCGGCCTCGGCATCCTCTGCCTCGCGTTGTACCCGGGGCGCAGCGCCAACAAGTTCGGCCTGCTCACCGGGCAGATCGTGGCCGTCGACGACCCGCAGCTCGGCTGGCTGATCGCCATCTCGGTCGTCGTCGTCATCGGGCTCGCGCTGATCTGGCGGCCGCTGACGTTCGCGAGCGTCGACGCCGATGTCGCGGCGGCCCGCGGGATCCCGACGCGCGCGCTGTCGATCGTCTTCATGCTGCTGCTGGGGCTCGCGGTCGCCGTCTCGGTGCAGATCGTCGGCTCGCTGCTCGTGCTCGCGATCCTCGTCACTCCGGCCGCCGCCGCGCTGCGCGTCTCGGCGTCGCCGGTGCTCGTCCCGCTGCTGAGCGTGCTCTTCGCCGTCGGCGCGCTCGTCGGCGGGATCCTGCTGGCGCTCGGCGGCTCCGTCCCGATCAGCCCCTACGTGACCACGATCTCGTTCGCGATCTACGTGGTCTGCCGGATCATCGGCCGCAACGGGGTCCGCCGGGGCGTGCGGCTCAGGGTCGGCGCGTAGCGTGGGGCGAGTGGAGAAGAAGGACGGGACGCCCGTGGTCAAGCGCAACACCTGGCAGCGCGAGGCGGTGCGCGAGGCGCTGACGGGCCGCGACGACTTCGTCAGCGCGCAGGGTCTGCACAGCGCGCTGCACGCCTCCGGATCGCCGATCGGGCTCGCGACGGTCTACCGCGCGCTGGCCGATCTGGCCGGCGAGGGCGAGGCCGACTCGCTGCAGTCGCCCGAGGGCGAGAGCCTCTACCGGGCCTGCACGCCGGGCACGCACCACCACCACCTGATCTGCCGCCGCTGCGGGCTGACCGTCGAGATCGCGGCCGACGAGGTCGAGACGTGGGCCCGCTCCGTCGCGGCGCAGAACGGATTCACCGAGGCGCACCACGTGGTCGACGTGTTCGGCCTCTGCGCCGACTGCACGCGCGCGACGGTGTAGACGCCGGCTAGCCGACCGTGACGATCGGCGGCACGGGGCGGCGCGCCTGGCGCAGCCAGACGAAGAAGCCGGTCAGCGTGAACGCGCCGTAGAACACGTACATCAGCCCGGACGCGTAGTAGCCGGCCGAGAACAGCAGCGGCACGCCGACCAGGTCGACCGCCACCCAGATCAGCCAGAACTCGACCCAGCCCTTGGCCATCCCGTAGGTGGCGAGCAGCGAGCCGACGAAGATCCACGCGTCGCTCCACACCGGCTCGTAGGAGCCGAGCGCGCGGAACAGCGGAGTGAGGACCGCGGTGCCGCCGACCATGCCGAGCACCAGCAGCCCGCGCGTGCGCCAGGAGGCCCAGCGGGGCTCGATCGTGCTCGTCGCCGCCTCGGGGCGGTGCGTCCAGCGGTACCAGCCGTAGATGCTGACGATGATGAACATCACCTGCCGGCCGGCCTGGCCGAGCAGGTTGACCGGGTTCGGAGTGTCGAACAGCGCCCCCATGAACACGGTGAACAGCAGCGCGTTGCCGACGAGCCCGACCGGCCACGCCCAGACCTTCCGGCGCATGCCGCCGAGCGCGCTGAGCAGGCCGAAGACGTTGCCGATCACCTCGCGCCACAGGATCGTCTGGTCACCGATGACGAGCTGCGCGTCGAACAGCCAGTTCACGATGTCCACTGCGGTCCTCCTCAGAACGATGACCCTAACGATGGCGGACGCGGAGGCATTCCGTGCGCGAGCGCGCGGGCGCACCTAGGGATGACACGTGCGCCCGTAGGCTGGTCCGATGACCTCCCGGGTGCGCCTCCTGCTGGCGTCCTCGCATCCCGGCCCGACCGTCACCGTGACCGTGCTGGCGACGGTGCTGGCCGCCGCCTCCGGTCACGCGCTCGGGATCGTCGTCCTCGTCGCCCTCGCCGTGCTCTCCGGGCAGCTCTCGATCGGCCTCGCCAACGACTGGATCGACGCCGACCGCGACCGGGCCGTCGGCCGCACCGACAAGCCGGTCGCCGTGGGGACGATCAGCGTCGGCGAGGTGCGCGCCGCCGCCGTCGGCACTGCGGCGGTCGCGGTCGTGCTCTCGCTCCTGCTCGGGCCGGTCGCGGCCGTCGCGCACCTGGTGCTCGTCGGCGCGGGCTGGGCCTACGACGCCGGGCTCAAGCGCACGGCGTTCTCGGTCGCTCCGTTCGTCGTCGCGTTCGGCCTGCTGCCGGTCGTGGCCGTCGCGGCCGGGGGCGATCAGCTTCCCGCCGCCTGGGCGATCGCGACCGGAGCCGTCTTCGGCATCGCGATCCACTGCACCAACGTGCTCCCCGATCTGGTCGACGACGCGGCGACCGGCGTGCGCGGGTTCCCGCACCGGCTCGGACTCCGGCTCTCGGGCGTGGTCGCGTTCGGCTCGCTGGTCGTCGCGGCCGTGCTCGTCCTGATCGGCCAGGTCGTCGGCGACGAGCCGGTGCGCGGTGCCGGAGTCGCGATCGCGGTGGCCGGGACGCTGGTCGTGATCGCCCTCGCCGCCGTCGGCGTCCGCCTGGTGCTGACGGGGCCGCCGAGCAGGACGCTGTTCCGGCTGGTCATCATCGCGTCGCTCGTGCTCGTGGTCGAGCTCGGCCTGTCGGGCGCGCGCCTCGTCGCCTAGCCCTCAGGACCAGCGCATCGCGTAGACGCGGGCGAGCAGATCGGCGGAGGGGAGCGCCAGGGCCGTGCGCAGCCCCGCCTCGCGAGCGAGTCGGCCGAGACCGCTCACGGGGCGGCCGAGCGCCATGTTCGCCTCCGCCTGGTCGGCCGCCCGCCGCGCCACCGCCGTGCGGCGCCGGGCGAACCCGGGCCACGGCCCCGCGGTGCCGGCGCGGACGGCGCCGGTGAGCAGCGGAGCGAGCTCGGCGGCGTCGAGCCAGCCGAGGTTCATGCCCTGCCCGCCGATCGGGCTGATCTCGTGCGCGGCGTCGCCGATCAGCACGACGCGCCCGACGCCGATGCGGTCGGCGGCGCGGCGGCGCACGCCGAAGCCGCTCGTCATCGTGCAGGTCGCCGGGTCGGGGTCGGCGCCGGTCCGCTCGCGGACGACCGCGGCGAGGGCCGTCGCGGCCTCCGGGTCGACGGACTCGGCCGGATCGCGCAGCTCGGCCGCGCCGCGCAGCACCACGTACCGTCGGCGCCCGCCCGGCAGGGGGAACGACTCGACCACTCCGTCGGGGCCGACGTCGACCAGGGCCGAGGACTCGCGCGACGCCGGCTCCGGGTCGGCGAAGTCGCCCATCACGTAGCGGTCGGGGTAGTCGCGGCCGCTGGTGGTGATCCCGAGCAGCTCGCGCACGGTGCTCCGCGCCCCGTCGGCGCCGATGACGAACGACGCGCGGAGGGACACCGGTCGGCCGTCCCGGGCGGTGCCGGTCACGTCGACGTGGTCGCGCGACCGCTGCAGCCCGGTCATCGCGACGCCCGTGCGCAGGGCCCCGGGGGCCGAGGCACCGAGCCGGTCGCGCAGGATCTGCTCGGTGCGGTGCTGGTCGAGGGTGACGACGTACGGATGCGTCCGCGAGGCGCGCGCGAACGACAGGGTCCCGAGGATGCGCCCGCGGCTGCGCGCGACGCCCTCACGCACGCGCACGCCCTCGGCGAGGATCGGCGCGGCGGCGTCGATCGCGGCGAAGGCGTCGAGCGAGGGCGGGTGGATCCCGATGGCGCGGGAGCCGGCCGGGACGGCGGTCCGCCGCTCCCAGACCTGCACGTCGAGGCCCTCCGCCGCGAGCAGTGCGCCCGCGAACAGGCCGACCGGCCCGCCGCCGACCACGAGCACGTCCGTCCGCGATGCCGTCATGTGCTCGAGCCTACGAGCGCCGGGCGGATCAGGAGCCGGGTTGCGCTCGGCGCCACCAGCGGCGTCGGATCGGCGGCGGCTCCGGGGGGCGCGCTCGCGACGCGCGCCGCTCGGTCCACGCGGCGACCTCCGCGTCGACGTCGCGGAGCGGTGTCACGACCGGCGGCCCGCCGAGCAGCTGCCGTCGCGCCTCGACGACGCGGCGGTTGAAGTCGACGAGCGCCGCGCGCACCTCCGACTCGCGGACGAGGCGGTCGAGCTCGTCGTTCAGCCGGCGGTCCTCGGCGCGCAGCAGGAACGCGGCCGGGCCGAGACCGGTGAGGTTCTCGCGCTCGATCTTGCGGCGGATCCACCAGTCGGGATCGTGGACCTGGCCGAGCCCCTCGAGCGGCTTGCCCGCGCCGGGCAGGTCGTCGAAGTCGCCGCGGCGGATCGCCTGCTGGATCGCGGTCTCGATGAACGCGGCCCGCTCCTGGGCGTCCTCGGGGATCGTCGGCCCCGGCTCGTCACCGGAGCCCCCGCCCGCGGCGTAGCGGGCGGCGCGGTCGGCCGCATCGGACACGGGTCAGCCCTCCACCGGGAATCCGGGCAGACCGTCGATGCTCACGGCGTTCCGGGTCGCCCGGTACTCCGCCATGCCCTCCGGCCCCTTCTTCTCCGCCTGCAGCCGGAGCAGATCGCGCTCGCCGGTCAGCTCCATGACGGGCACGCCCCAGCCGCACGCGTCGCTGATGCGGGAGAGGTCGACGGTGATGACGGCCCGCGTGCTGGGGTTCTCGGGGTGCAGCGCCACGACCTCGTCGAACCCGGGCGTGCCGGGGAGGTGCACCGAGCCGTGCCCGTGCAGCCGGACGATCCGCGGACGGCTCCCGAACGAGGCGAACATCAGGCACACCCGCCCGTTCTCGCGCAGGTGCGCGATCGTCTCGACTCCGCTGCCGGTGTAGTCGACCCAGCCGACCCGGCGCGGCCCGAGCACCGAGAACGAGTCGAGCCCGCGCGGCGAGATGTTGACGTGCCCCTCGGCTCCGAGGGGCGCCGTCGCGACGAACCACATCGGCTGCGCCTGGATCCAGGTCGTCAGGTTCTCGTCGAGGGAGTCGAAGATCGCGGCCATCCTCCGAGCGTAGAACGTCGCCCCCGGGTCAGGGCAGCCGTCGGCGCTCCGCCACTCTTGGTGAAGAGGACTACACCAACTGCGATTCGCTCATCCGGGAACTAGAACGTGTCTGTCACCTAGGGTTTGCGATAGATGAGCAGGATCTACCGACGTCACAGCCCTCCGCCTCTGGCAACTAGGTCTAAACTTTGGTGGTCGTGTTCGCGTGTGGTCGGCATGTATCGGAGACGGCGCTGCTGTTCAGCGTGGTTCCCTGGCTCAATCACTCTTCTTTCTGTTAGACGCTCGTGGGATGCTGGGCAGTGGTTCTGAAGTGCAGGCCGGCGGATGACCGCGATCATGCGGCGACAAAGCGGCGATATCGGCGTGCATTAATTGGTTCACACTCATGGTCAAAGCTCACAGGAGATCGCTATTTATGGCTTCCACCTCATTCCCCGACTTCGCAGTCGGCATGCAACATCGTGTTGAACACGGATGGCATGTCTGGACGGTCAGGAGTCCGCAGGAACTTACGCAGGTTTCCGGCTATCTGCGTTTTCGGGGCAAGACTGGACTTGCCCTTTTTCGAGGGCAGTCGATCCTTTACTCAGACGTGCTTGCAACGGCCTTTCGATCTGCAAGCGGAAATGTTGGAGCGGCGACCGTGCAGAAGCATGCCGCCGCACTACGATCCTATATAGATCAGATTGTTGGCGCTCCCTGTAGTTGTCGATCGCATGTAAGAAAATATGGACACTCGCACGAGTGTAAGGAGGTCGTTTCCGCGAGGGGAGCCCTTCTCAATGAAACCTATCGGGCGGCGGTAGAACCTTTACTTCAACATTACGGACTGCGCACCCGCTGGATCGATGTCGTCGACAATATCTGGGTGGCTCTATGGTTTGCCTGCCATAAGCAGGTCAGTGTTGGTCGCTACGCACACCATGCCCGTCGATCGATAGCGCAAGAAGGACGTGGAGCGATGGCGTACGTCCTTGTCATTTCCACGGGAGCCATGCAGCCAACAGAAATACCTGGCTATCAGATTTCTGAGGACGTGCGCTTTGTGGATCTCCGATACTGCGTGCCGTCCTTGTATTTGCGGCCGCATGCTCAGCATGGCGCACTGCTCGCTCCCCGGCGGCTCGAAGCCGGCCCTAGCGCATTCGGTTCGATGCATTCGCAGGTCGCCGGAGTTATTGAGGTTGCGCTAGACGATGCGCTTCAGTGGCTTGGTCAGGGTTCAATGACTTCTGCTTCTGTGCTATTTCCAGGCGCTACGCACGACACCGGTTTCCGCCTGCTTCTAGAGGAATCGGTTGAGCCTCCGCTGGCCCTGGGGACACTCACGATATATGGCCCTGCTGAATGACGGAAGTAAATGGTCGGCGAGGAGTTCGACTGAGCTGTTCTTGACTCCGGCAAGATCCGAGGTTCCGGAAGATGTCCGCGGACCTTCTTCGTAGGTTTCAGGACAACTGATGGAACCCGATTCCTGCTGGATGTTGATCGTTGCCAAACCTTTACCTGGGAGGACCAACAGTGAGCTGGACTGCCGATTGCATGTGCACAACTCCATCGAGGGAGTCGAAGATCGCGGCCATTCCTCGAGCGTAGAACGTCGCGCCCGGGTCAGGGCAGTCGTCGCCGCTCCCGGCGGAGGGCGAGGAGCCAGCCGGCCGAGAAGGCCAGCAGCAGCGCGCCGAGTGCGGCGAGTGCCCAGGCGGTGGCGACGCCACGCGCGAGGACGACGGTGTCCGGCGAGAAGGTGGTCTCGGAGAGCGGCGCGTACGCGAACCAGCCGAAGCTGACGGCGCTGGGCGCGGTGACGCCGACGACCAGGCCCGCCGCGATCAGGGCCAGCCCGGCGGCCGGGACGATCCAGGGGAGGATGCGCCTCACGGGGTCGCTCCGCTCTCGGCGGGCGGGCGGGTGACGACGAACGTGTCGCCGTCCCAGGCGCCGGTCAGCGCGTACTCCCCCCACGTGGTGTCGTCGACGGTCGAGGCACCCTCGACGGCGTCCCAGCTCCAGCCGCGCAGGGCGGACCCGTCGCACTGCGGCGGGCGGGACTGGAGGATCAGACCGCGGCAGAGGATCGGGCCCGAGCCCGTGTCGAGGACGGTGGCGTCGAGCGTGACCTCGGCTGGCACTGCACCCGGTGAGGGCGAGCGCGGCGGAGGCTACAAGCACACCGATGCGGCGGGCCGTCACGACAGGACCTCCACCGGGACGATGCGGCGAGCACTGCTGGGCCCTGTCTGCCGGGAGCTGCGCACTCCGGCGATCAGGACGACTCCGAGGACCACGGTCGTGACAGGCTCGCCGAGGGAGAGGGCGGCCGTCGCAGCGGCGATCGCGGGGGTGAGGTCGTCGCGCGGCAGGGCCTGCATCAGGGCGAAGGCCACGGCGCCGAGCAGGAGCGCGCCGAGGGCGATCGCGCGCCACCTGCCGAGGACGAGGCCGCTCGCGAGGACCACGGCCGAGAACGCGGCGATGCCGACCGCCAGGAGGGCACCGGCGGCGACGATAATCTCCGCGGAGTCGGAGCCGTCGAGGGAGAGGCCGGCGGTGATCGGTCGCAGGCCGGAGTCGCGGGCCTGCCAGCGCACACTCACCGTGGCCAGCAGGAGGGCCGCAGGCAGGCCCGTCCAGAACCACCGGCTGCGGCTGCTGACCGCGATCCCGACGAGCAGCCAGGCGGCCGCCGCGAGGAGCGTCGCGGCCAGCAGATCGAGCGCGGGCCACGACGTGCCGATGGTCGCGACGAAGCCACCCCGGGCGATGTGGAGGAGATGACGGCCGTAGGCGACGGCGAGCCCGAGCTGCCAGACGCCGCTGACGACGAGGATCAGACCGGCGGCGGTCGTCAGACGGCGGCCGTGCCGGGTCGCGGCGACGAGGCGAGCTCGCATCACGCGGGCAGGAACACGCCCGCGGCGCGGTCCTTGACGACGGAGCCGGCCGGCAGGACGCGGCCGCTCATCGCGATGTAGACGCCCGGGGGGAGGAGCTGGACGGCGGCGACGGCCGCGCCGAGGTTGAAGGAGGCGTCGCTGTCGCGCATCCGCGCCGGCTGCATCGCCCCGGTGAGGACGACGACGCGGTCGCGGACGGTGCCGATCGCCTCGGCCGACGCCGTCATGGTGTCGGTGCCGTGGGTGATCACGATGCGGTCCTCCTCCGCGCTGAGCACGCGGTCGCGCAGGAGCGCGCGATCCTCGTCGTCGAGATCGAGGCTGTCCTTCGCGAGGATCCGCTCGATGCGGAACTCGAGAGTCGACAGCACGGGCTCGAGCAGGCGCGGCGCGGTCGGCTCGCCGATCTCGAGCTCGCCCGCGAGCGAGTACTCCTTGTCGATCGTGCCGCCGGTGGTGAGGAGGAGGATGCGGTCTGTCACGCGCTCAGACTAGGACGACCCTCCGACACGCGGCGCGGAACGGTGTCGGGCGTCGGTGCGGTTCGCAGGTGCCGGTGCGGTCTGCAGGAGATGGTGCGGTCTGCAGGAGATGGTGCGGTTCGCAGGACTTCGCGCCGGAAGTGTCCGGATCGCCGCGTGATCGGCGTGATTCGCAGCTCAAGTCCTGCAGACCGCACCCAGTCCTGCAGATCGTACGAAGCCCTGCAGACCGCACGAAGTCCTGCAGACCGCACCAAGTCCTGCAGACCGCACGCCCGCAGCGAGCACGTTCGTGCGACATCGCCCGAACGCCGGAGTCGCCCCCGCGGCGTCCGCCACGATGGAGGCCATGTCGACCTCCACGATCTCCGTCCTCCGCACCGGCGCCAAGGTGCTCCTCGGCTCCGCCCTCGTCTTCGCCGGGGTGAGCCACCTGACCCGCGCGCGCGAGGAGTTCCAGGCGCAGGTCCCCGAGTGGGTGCCGCTCGACAAGGACACGGTGGTGCTCGCCTCCGGAGTCGTCGAGATCGGCCTCGGCGCCTCGCTGGTGCTCGCGCGTCGCCGGGCCCCGCTGGCGGGTGCCGCCGCGGCCGCGTTCTTCACCGCGATCTTCCCGGGCAACATTTCGCAGTGGCTGACGAAGACGAGCGCCTTCGGACTCGACACCGACCGCAAGCGCGCGGTGCGCCTGCTCTTCCAGCCCGTCCTCGTGGCCTGGGCGCTCTGGTCGACGCGGCGGCCGCAGCGCTGATCAGGCGCTGCGCAGCGCCTCGACGACCCGGCTCACGCCGAACCGCCACGCGCTGTCGACATCGCCGCCGAGCGTGAAGGCTCCGTTGATCTCCATGCCGATGAAGCCCGTCGCCCACGCGGTCAGCGTCCGCGCCGCGTCGAGGGCGTGCTCCTCGCCGGCCAGCCGCGCGGTGATCTCGAGGAGCCGCTCGCTCGCGGCGTCGCGGTACTCCTGCGCCGCGAGCGGGGTGCGGGGCGCGGGCGCCATCACCAGGAGGAACGCGGCCGGCCTCTCGTGCCCGAACGTCCGCATCGCGTCGGCGAGCCCCTCGGCCGTCTCGATCGCGCCGAGGCGGTCGGCGTAGTCGCGCAGCGTCGCCTCCGCGACCCGTCGGATCAGGGCGTCGCGCCCCTCGATGCGCTTGTAGAGGGAGGGGGCGCGCACGCCGACCCGCTCGGCGACGGCCTGCATCGTCACGCCCGCGAGTCCCTCCTCCTCGAGCAGGTCGGCGGCGGCGCGGACGATCGCGTCGAGGGAGGTGCGCTCGGGAGTCGGCATGCGTCGAGTATAGCTATTGACAGTAGCCATGAAGGCTATGTACCGTAGCCATCATGGAACTCGGACCTCATCTCCGCCGCATCGGCAACGACATCGTCGCCCTCTACCTCGTCCACACGCCGGAGGGGGTGACCCTCATCGACGCCGGGCTGCCCGGTCACTGGGCGGAGCTCCTCGCCGAGCTCCGCCTGATCGGCCGCTCGATCGACGACGTGCGCGGCGTGATCCTCACCCACGGCGACTCCGACCACCTCGGCTTCGCCGAGCGGATCCGCCGCGACCACGGCGTGCCCGTCTTCGTGCACCCGGCCGACGCCGACCGCGCGAAGGGCGGCCCCAAGCCGGCGAACGCCAAGCAGACGATGAAGCTCGGGCCGGTGCTCGGCTTCGCGGCCTACTCGCTCCGCAAGGGCGGCGTCCGGTCGCACCCGCTCACCGAGGTCGTCGAGGTGAACGACGGCGAGACCCTCGATCTGCCGGGATCGCCCCGGATCATCGGCCTGCCGGGCCACTCCGCGGGGAGCATCGCCGTGCACGTCCCGCTCGCCGACGCCGTGTTCGTGGGCGACGGGCTGACCACTCGCCACGTGCTGACCGGCGCGGACGGGCCGCAGCCGGCTCCGTTCACCGACGAGCCGGAGCAGGCGCTCGCCTCGCTGCGGCTGCTCCTGCCCACGGGAGCCACCTGGGTGCTGCCGGGTCACGGCGCGCCGTGGAACGGCGGGGTCGCGGCGGCCGTCGCCGCGGTCGAGAGCGCCGCCCGCTCCTGAGGCGGCTCCGCGCGGCTCAGGAGGCGGGCACCAGGTTCCAGCGCGCGGTCAGCAGCTCGAGGCCCTTGTCGAAGGTGGCCGACCAGGCCGTCTTGTCGTGGGCGCTGTCCGGGACCTCCATGTAGGAGGCGTCCATGCCGGCCGCCTGCGCGTCGGCGTAGAGCGTCTTGACGCCCGAGAGGAACGACGTGTCGTTCGCTCCGACTCCGAACAGCGCGAAGGTGTCGGCGTAGGGTGCCTTCGCCGCCATGATGCTCGCGGGCTTGGCGGCCTCGTAGGCCGCCGCGCTGCCGCCGAAGCCCTTCGCGATGGTGGTCGCGTCGTCGCCGAGGGTCGGCGCGAGCTCGCCCGAGGCGACGATGATGTTGCCGAACAGCTGCGGGTACCCGGCGCCCAGCTGGATCGCGCAGGTCCCGCCCTGCGAGAGTCCGCCGATCGCCCAGTCGTGGGCGTCGCTCATCACCGGCAGGTTGGCGCGGATCCAGTTGGGGACGTCGACGGTGAGGTAGGTGGCGGAGTTCCCGAGCGGCGAGTCGATGCACATCGGGTTCGCGGAGGGGTCGCCGAGCTGATCGGGCGAGACCACGATCGGCGCGAGGCCCGCGTGCGCGGCGGCGTAGGCGTCGAGCGAGGCCTGCAGGCTCTCGGTCGAGAGCGGGTCGGAGGGGGAGCCGGGCTGGCCCGAGAGCATCACCATCACGGGCAGCAGCGGCGGATCGTCGGTGAGCGCGGCGGGAGGCAGGTAGACGACGGCGTCGCGGGCGGCGAACCCCGAGGTCGTGCCCGGGATGCTCACGGTCGAGACCGTGCCGACCGAGGGCATCCCGGCCGGAGCGGTCCACTCCGCGAGGCTCGCGTGCTCGCCGCTCGGAACGGCGATCGGATCGCCGACCGTGGGGTACGGGCTGATGCCGAGGGCGCTGCGGACCGTCGGGTACTGGCCGAAGTCGATGTTGACCGACATCGCGGCGGTGGCGATCACGAGCACGCCGACCCCGAGGGAGGCGAGCAGCCGGAGCGGGCGCCGGGTGGCGAGCGCGTGCACGAGCACGACCGCGACCAGGGCGAGACCGCCGAGGCCGAGACCGATCCAGACCCGCGTCACCGGGGTGAAGTCGACGCCGAACGGCCCGTCGGTGCCGTCGAGCAGCGCGGCGAGGGCCGCGCCGGCGATCGCGGCGGAGACGAGGACGGAGGCGGCGAGCACGAGCCGGCGGCGGCGGCCGTGGCGCCGCGCCCGGACGAAGGCGATCGCGAGCAGGAGGAAGGCGAGCGCGGCGACCGCGTAGACGCCGATCACGAGGGGGCCCGAGAGCAGGCTGAGCCCGAGGAGTGTGGTCATGCGTCGGTCCGGTCGAGTCGTCGGGGCGCCGCGGCGCGCGGCGGCGGTCAGTCTGGCCCGGCTCTCTGGGGGAGATCTGAGCGTCGGAGGAGAGCTGTCCGCTCGGCTCCGCCTCCGCCACAGGCGGCGCAGCCTGCGACAGACCGGCAGACGCCGCGCAACCCCGCGCGCGCCCGTCTCCGCCCGCCTAGCGTGGACGCAGAAGACGCACCCTCACGAAGGAGCTCGACCCATGACGCAGAACCTCCGCCCCTCCGCTTCCGGAGTCTCCGCATGAGCCGCGGCGTGGCCGTGGTCACCGGAGGCACCGCCGGGCTCGGCCGGGCGACCGTGCGCGAGCTCGCCTCGCGCGGCTGGGACGTCGCCGTGCTCGCGCGCGGAGAGGACGGACTCGCCGCGACGCTGGCCGAGATCGAGCAGGCGGGGCGCCGGGGCCTGGCGATCCCGACCGATGTCGCCGACCGCGAGGCCGTCGAGTCTGCCGCCGACCGCGTCGAGGCCGAGCTCGGCCCGATCGAGCTGTGGGTGAACGACGCCATGGTCGGCGTCTTCGGCGAGTTCCTGTCGACCGAGCCCGCCGACTTCGAGCGCGCGGTGGCCGTCAACTTCTTCGGCTTCGTCAACGGCACCCGCGCCGCCCTCTCGCGGATGACGCCGCGCGACCGCGGGCACGTCATCCAGGTGGGCTCCGCCCTCGCGCACCGGGGCATCCCGCTGCAGGCGGCCTACTGCGCCTCCAAGTTCGGTGCGCGCGGCTTCACCGAGTCGGTGACCGCGGAGCTCCTGCACTCCAGGAGCGGCGTGAAGCTCTCCGAGGTCGACATGCCGGCGCTCAACACCATCCAGTTCAACTGGGTGAAGTCGCAGCTGCCGCACCACCCGCAGCCGGTGCCGCCGATCTACGAGCCCGAGGTGGGCGCCATCGCGATCGCCGACGTCGCCGACAAGCCGCGCCGCCGCACCTGGGTCGGCGAGCCGACGGCCGGGACGATCCTCGGCGACCGCTTCGCCGGCGCCTTCATGGACTGGTTCCTCGCCCGCAGCGCCTTCGACGGGCAGCAGGCTCCCGACAAGACGGAGCCGATGCTCCCCAACAACGTCTACGAGCCGGTCGCCGGCGACCACGGCGCCCGCGGGCTGTTCAGCGATCGCGCGCACACCATGACTCCGCAGATCTGGATGATCAGGCACCGGGCCCTCAGCTACGCGGGAGCGGCCGTCGCCGTCGCCGCGGGCGCCGTCGGGGCCGTCGCC
The DNA here is from genome assembly GCF_009834225.1 of Rathayibacter sp. VKM Ac-2759. NCBI lineage: Bacteria > Bacillati > Actinomycetota > Actinomycetes > Micrococcales > Microbacteriaceae > Rathayibacter > Rathayibacter sp. VKM Ac-2759. The sequence goes on along the minus strand of NZ_CP047176.1, from coordinate 3,459,723 downwards.
GCACTGCGGAGGAAGTGAGCATGGTCGACGCGGTCGTCGTCGGAGCGGGCCCCAACGGTCTCGCCGCCGCGGTCACCCTGGCCAGGGCCGGTCTCTCGGTCACCGTGCTCGAGCGCAACGACACGATCGGCGGCGGCGCGCGCACGGCCGAGCTGACCCTGCCCGGGTTCCACCACGACATCTGCTCGGCGGTGCACCCGATGGCGCTCGCGTCCGAGTTCTTCCGCCGCTTCGCGCTCGATCAGCGGATCGATCTGCGGGTGCCGGAGATCTCGTACGCGCATCCGCTCGACGGCGGCCGGGCCGGCATCGCCTACCGCGACATCGAGCGGACCGCCGGGCGCCTCGGGCGCGACGGCGCCGCCTGGCGCTCGCTGATGGCTCCGCTCGCCGAGCGGGCCGACCGCGTCGCCGGCTTCACCAACGACGCCCTGCTGCGCGTGCCGACCGATCCGTCGGTGCTCCTGCGCTTCGGGCTGCGCGTGCTCGAGCAGGGCTCGCCCCTCTGGAACCTGCGCTTCAGCGAGGACACCGCCCCGGCGATGCTGGCGGGGGTCGCGGCCCACGCGATCCGCCCGATGCCGAGCCTGTCGACGGCGGCCGCGGCTCTCGCGCTCGGCTCCTACGCGCACGCTCGGGGCTGGCCGGTGCCGATCGGAGGCAGCCAGTCCATCGTCGACGCGATGGCCGACGACCTCCGCGCCCACGGCGGCACGATCGAGACGGGCGTCGAGGTCACCTCGCTCTCGCAGCTGCCGCAGGCGAAGGCCGTGCTGCTCGATCTCACACCCGACGCGCTGCTCTCGCTCGCGAGCGACCGCCTGCCCGGCGCCTACGCGAAGGCGCTCCGGATGTTCCGCTACGGCAACGGTGTCGCCAAGGTCGACTTCGCCCTCGACGGGCCCGTCCCGTGGACGAACCCCGAACTCGCCCGCGCGGGCACCCTGCACGTCGGGGGCACGCGCGCCGAGATCGCCGCGGCCGAGCGCGACGTCGCGCAGGGCCGGCACAGCGAGAACCCCTACGTGCTGGTCGCACAGCCCTCCCTCGCCGATCCGGGTCGTGCGCCCGCGGGCAAGCACGTCCTCTGGGCGTACACCCACGTGCCCCGGCACTCGCCGGCGCACCAGAAGGAGGCGATCACCGCGCAGATCGAGCGCTTCGCCCCCGGGTTCCGCGATCGCATCCTCGCCGCCTCGTCGATGACGGCGCGCGACATGCAGGCGTACAACCCCAACTACCTCGGGGGCGACATCGCCGCCGGAGGCGCGAGCGTCGCCCAGCTGATCTCCCGGCCGGTCCCCTCGCCGGACCCGTGGCACACGCCCGCGAAGGGCCTCTACCTCTGCTCGTCCTCGACCCCGCCGGGCCCCGGCGTGCACGGGATGGCCGGCTGGCACGCCGCCCGGAGCGCGCTGCGCCACGAGTTCGGCATCCGGCGCTCTCCCGACCTGGCACCCTGAACACACACCAGAACCCGCTCGTCCTCACGACAAGGAGCCCGCGATGTCCCGCAACACCCGCGTCTTCCACTGCCCGCCCGAATCCGTCTTCGCGGTCTTCGCCAACGGCTGGCTGTTCCCCGGCTGGGTGGTGGGATCGTCGAGGATGCGCGAGGTCGGCCGCGACTGGCCGCACGTCGGCTCGAAGCTGCACCACTCGTTCGGTGTGTGGCCGCTCGTCATCGACGACGAGACCACCGTGCTCGAGTGGGATCCGTCGAGTCGCTTCCTCATCCAGGCGGCCGGCTGGCCGATGGGCGAGGCGCGCGTGCTGCTCGAGGTCGAGGAGCACGCCCGCGGCTCCCGGGTCCGCATCCACGAGACCGCGGTGAAGGGCCCGGGGACGCTCATCCCCAAGCCGCTCCTGCACTCGTTCCTCTGGATCCGCAACATCGAGACCCTCCGCCGGCTCGCGCACATGGCCGAGGCGGGCGCCAATGGGCGGACCCTCGAGCCGGCGGCGCTCGCCTCGCCGCGCGACCGCGAGGGGATGCCGGTGAAGAAGCACCTCCTGCCGCGCGCGCTCGGCACGATCGCCTCGGTGGCCGTGGGCTCGCTCGCGCTGCGCGCGGTGAGCGCGGCGGTCAGGCGCGCGCGGGCCTGACGCTCAGACGATCCGCTCGATGAGGCGCACGTGGTGCACGGCCACCCGCTTCGGCTCGCCCGCGAAGGCGGCCTCGCGCTCGGGGGAGGCGAGGTAGACCGACTCGATCTCGCCGAACGCCGCGGCGTCGCCCGGGGCGCTGACCGCCCAGACGAACTCGTTCACCTCGCGATCGGCGTACGCGAACTCGATCCGGAAGCCGTGCGCCTCGCGCGCCGGGATGATCTTCGCGCGGTACCAGGCGAGGAAGTCGTCCATCACCCCGTCCACGAGCTCGTAGCGGCGGAGTTGAATGGTCCGGGTCTCGTCGGTGTCGCTCATGCGCTCGACGCTACCCGAGGCCGGGCTCCCGCTCGCCCTGTCCGACACGCCGAGGAGGCACTCCTGGATCCCCGACGCCAACGCGCCATCGCCCTCCTCGTCGCGGGCTGCTTCTTCATGGAGAACCTCGACGCGACGATCGTGACCACGGCGGCGCCCGCGATCGGCGCCGACCTGGGCGTCGACTCCGCGGCGGTCGCGATCACCGTCACCGCGTTCCTCCTCACCGTCGCGGTGCTCATCCCCGCCTCGGGCTGGCTCAGCGAGCGCTTCGGCGTGCGCCGCGTCTTCACGCTCGCGATCGCGGTCTTCACGATCGCGTCGCTGCTGTGCGCGCTCAGCCCGACCCTGCCGCTGCTCGTGGCGGCACGGGTGCTGCAGGGGGTCGGCGGTGCGCTGATGGTGCCGGTCGGCCGGCTCGCGGTGCTCCGCGTCACGCCGCGCGAGGGGATCATCCGCGCGATCGCGATCCTCGTCTGGCCCGGCCTCGTCGCTCCGATCGTCGCGCCCTTCGTCGGCGGGCTGCTCACCACCTACGCCTCGTGGCACTGGATCTTCCTGATCAACCTGCCGCTCGGCGTGGTCGCGTTCGTGATCGCCCGGCGCATCATCCCGGCGACGGCCGAGGCGGTGCCGCCGCCGCTCGACGTCACGGGCCTCGTGCTCGTCGCCGTCGGCCTCGGCGCGCTGGTCGGCGCCTCCGGTCTCGTCTCGGCCGACCGGATCGACCCGCTCGCCCCGGCCCTCGCCGTCGCCGGCGCGGCCGTCACGCTCGTGGCGGTGCGGCACCTGCGACGCACTCCGCACCCGCTCGTCCGCCTCGACGCGTTCCGCTTCGCCACCTTCCGCGTCGCCAACGCCAGCGGTTCGCTCTACCGCGCGACGATCAGCGCGGTGCCGTTCCTGCTGCCGCTGCTGTTCCAGGACGCCTTCGGCTGGGACGCGGTGCAGGCGGGGTCCGTCGTGCTCGCGCTGTTCGTCGGCAACCTGGCGATCAAGCCGGCGACGACCTGGCTGCTGCGCACCGCGGGGTTCCGCGCGGTGCTGGTCGTCTCGAACCTGGTCGGGGTCGCCTGCATGGCGGCGATGGCGTTCCTTACCGACGACGTGCCGATCCCGGCGATCGTCGCGCTGCTGGTGCTCAGCGGCGTCGCCCGCTCGGCGGGGTTCACGGCCTACAACACCGTCACCTTCGCCGAGGTGCCGCCCGAGGGGATGTCGGGCGCGAACACGCTGAGCGCGACGACCCAGCAGGTCGCGGCGGGCTTCGGAGTCGCGGCGGGCGGGATCGCGCTGGCCGTCGGCTCGGCGTTCGGCCCCGGTCTCGTGCCCTACCGCTTCGCGTTCCTCGCGATGGCCGCGCTCACGCTCGTGCCGCTGGTCGCGGCGGCCCGGCTGAGCCGCGACTCCGGGAGCGCCCTCACGCGCTGACCCGGGGCGAACGCGACGGTTTCGCCATACTGGAGGACTCGGGCCGGAGGTCCGGGGCAGCGGAGACAGGACGACATGGCACAACCCCGCAGGAGGGCCACCCTCGCCTCGGTGGCGGAGAGCGCCGGCGTCTCCCTCAAGACCGCGTCGAACGCCGTCAACGGCACGGGCCGCATGTCGGAGCAGACGCGCGCGCGTGTGGAGGCGGCCGTGCGGGAGCTCGGCTACACGGTCAACATCGCCGCCCGCAGCCTGACCCGGGGGCGCACGGACGCGGTCTCCCTGGCGGTCCCGACGCTCAAGGCGGCGTACCTCGCCGAGCTGGCCGAGGCCGTCATCGAGACGGCGCGCGACATGGGCCTCGCGGTCTACGTGACGACCTACCCCGACGACGGGATCGACGGCTCCCGTCGGCTGCTGCAGCGCTTCGACTCCCAGCGCACCGACGGGCTGCTGCTCTCGCTCTCGGAGCACGAGACCCTCGACCGGTCCGCCTTCGAGGTCGAGTTCCCCCTGGTCTGCGTCGGAACCCGGGACACCTTCGACCTCGCCGACAGGGTGACGACCGACGACGTGGCCGATGCCCGGGCCGCCGCCGCCCACCTCCTCGAGCGGGGCAGCACCTCCCTCGCCGTGGTGGGAGCCCACATGCCCTTCGACGCCGCCGTCATCGGCACCGCCCGGGAGGGCAACGCCGAGCTGAGAATGCGCGGGGTGTCCGAGGAGCTGGCGGCCGCGGGGCGCGCCCTCGATCCCCGCCTGGTCGGCGTGACCGGCTACGACTGGTCCATCGGCTCCGGATTCCGCGTCGCCCGCGAGCTCGTGCGGTCGGGAGTCCCCTTCGACGGACTGGTCTGCTTCAACGACGGTCTCGCGACCGGGGCGATCTCGGCGCTGCGCGAGGGCGGCCTCCGCATCCCGGAGGACGTGCAGGTGATCGGCTTCGACAACGTCGAGGAGTCCGCGTTCCTGACGCCCCCGCTGACGTCGATGGACTCGCGGATCGAGTGGATCGCCCGGACCTCGCTCGAGCGGTTGACCGCGCGGATCGACGGGGTCGACGCGGCGCCGGCCACCGTCTTCGCCCGGTCGCGGGTGATCGCCCGCGGCACGACGCGCTGAGGCCCGGAAAGCGCTTCTTGCCCTTTCGCCTCCTCCCGGTTAGATTCGCTCCCGTGGTACAGCGCTGTATCACGGTGGACCTGCGATGACGGAGGATCTTCATGACACGAACGACGACGGAGCCGGGGCGTCTGCACGGGCTGGTCGCCGCGCTCCTCGCGGGACTGCTCGTCCTCGCCGGCCTGACGTCCGCCGGGTCCGCGCCCGCCTCGGCCGCAGAGGTGCGGACGACCACGGTCGCCTTCTCGGACACCACGACCGTCCGCGGCACCGCCCTCAAGACCTTCTACGAGGGCGACTGGGCGAAGAACAGCACGCACACGTGGGCGACGGGCGGTGCCTCGTTCGAGATCCCGTTCACGGGCGAGACGGTCTCCCTCTCGGGACGCAGGGCGACGACCAACGGCACGGCCGATGTCTTCGTCGACGGCGTGAAGGTCGGCTCGGCCGACTACCGCGGGACCCGGTCGACCACCACGGTGCCGATCTTCAGCCACACGGGCCTCGTGCCCGGCGACCACGTCCTGCGCGTGGTCACCGTCGGCTACATCAACCACGCCTCCGCCGAGTTCACCGCCGCCGTCGCCGTCGACGAGCGTGCTCGTCTCACCGGCGAGCTCGACCGGACGGCCTCCCTCGCCGAGGAGGACGTCACGGCCGACTCCTGGGCGGCCTTCTCCTCCGTCCGCGACCGCGCCACCGCGGTCCGCGACTCCGCCGCCTCGACCGACGCCCAGCTGATCGCCGCCGGGACCGAGCTCGCCTCGGCCGAGGGCGCCCTCGTCAGGATCTCGGGCCTGCGCGAGATGCTCGACCGGTACCGCACCCGGGTCCCCTCGGCGTACACGGCGGGCTCGTGGGCGCCCTTCGCCGCGGCGACGGTGAGCGCGGGCGAGGTCCTCGACGATCCGAGCGCCGCGAACGCCTCCGTGGTCGCCGCCAAGAACGCCCTGCAGGACACGGCCGCCGAGCTCGAGCCCCTCTCGGACGGCGGCCTCGAGACGATCGAGAACAACCGCTTCTGGCTCGACACCGCGGGCGACCCGATCTTCTCGCAGGGCGGCGGCATCTTCCGCTTCGGCGACCGGTACTACTGGTACGGCGTCGAGTACACCGGCTCGCAGCTCTACTACGACGACCCGACCCGCACCTACACGCGGGCGGGGGAGGGCGACTTCGTCGCGGTCACCGCGTACTCCTCCGAGGACCTCGTGCACTGGACCTTCGAGAACGACGTCGCGACGAAGGACACTCGGCTCCACATCCCGACGACGAAGGACGTCGCCGGCAGCTACTTCTCGGACATGGAGACGCTCGCCGACTCGGTGTGGATCGGCCGCCTCGGCGTCGCCTACAACGAGAACACGGGGCGCTACGTGCTCCTCACGCAGTTCGAGAGCCCCGACCCGGCCCGGGTCACCAACGCCGGCGTCCTCTTCCTCAGCGGCGACTCGCCCGTCGCCGACTTCGAGTACGCGAACCTGCAGACCCGCATCCCCGGCGTCTACGAGAACCCCGGCAAGCCGGGGTGGAACCAGGGCACCGGCGACCAGACCGTCTTCACCGACGACGACGGCACCGACTACCTCGTCTTCTCGTACCGCGACGGCCGGAGCCGCACCTACGTCGCCAGGATCAGCGACGCGGACTCGCTCTCGATCGAGACCGCCGTGGAGGTGTACCGCGGAGCCGGCCGCGAGGGCAACGCGATGTTCAAGCTCGACGGGCAGTACTACGTCGCCAGCTCGGACCTGCACGGCTGGAACACCTCGCAGACCTACCTCGTGCGCTCGCTCGAGGGGCGGATCCAGGGGCCCTACTCGAGCATGTACGTGCTCCCCGGCACCGAGAAGGACTACAGCCACGTCACGCAGAGCGGCTTCTTCCTCACGGTGCAGGGCACCGAGCAGGACACGGTGGTCTACGCCGGCGACCGCTGGGCCGACTTCGCCTGGAACGGGCTCGGCTACAACCAGTGGGTGCCGCTCAGCGGAACGGGCGCCGACGTGCGCTTCAACTCGCTCAGCGAGTGGGACCTGAACGCCCGCACCGGCGAGTGGCAGGCGGGCTCCGGCAACAACTGGATCCTGAACCCCGACTTCGCGGCCGACCGGATCGCCGTCAGCACGGTGACCGGCTGGACGCAGGTCACCGACCCCGCCTCCTCGACCACCGCCTTCGTCTCCAACCCCTCGCCCGGAGCCGACGGTTCGCGCTTCGCGCTCCGACTCGGGGCGGCGCAGGCCTTCTCGGGCGGCGTGCAGCAGGAGAACGACGTGCCGGCCGGCGTCTACGCCCTCACCCTCCGCGCGGACAACCCCGGCGGGCTCTCGGCGGCTCGGGTCGTCGTGACCGGCGCCGACGGCACCGAGCACGCCACCGACATCCCCGTGACGAGCGGATGGGCGGACGTCGCCTCGGAGGAGTTCGTCCTCCCGGCGGGCACGGCGCGCGTCACGATCCTCGCGACCGGTCCCGGCGGCCGGAGCCTCACCGTCGACGCGCTGTCGCTCCGCCGTCAGGGCAGCGAGACGGCAGTCCGCTCGATCGCCGTGACCCCGTCGACACTCCAGGTGCCGGTCGGGTCGGTCTTCGACCCCGCGGCCGTCGCCGTCACCGCGACCCTCGCCGACGGCACGACGCGTGTTCTCGGGACCGCCGAGTACACGGTCACCGGATTCGACACCGCGACCGCGGGGGATCGCACCGCCACGCTGTCGGTCGTCCCGAGCCTCCTCGCCACCGGCAGCGCCGGCGTCGAGGCGCGGCTCGACCTGAAGGTCCGCGCCGCCTGGTCGGCGACCGCGGTGTACCAGAAGGGCGACACCGTCCTCTTCGCGGGCTCCGAGTGGCGGGCCTCGTGGTACTCGAGCAACCAGACTCCGGGCGACGTGAACGGCCCCTGGCAGCAGATCACGACCGCGCCCGACGGCACCGCCGTCTGGACGGCGTCGCGCATCTTCGACACCGGCGAGATCGTCGTGCACCAGGGGAAGCGCTTCCAGGCGAAGTGGTGGACCCGCAACCAGGCCCCCGGCGACCCCTACGGCCCCTGGCGGCCGGTCGGCTGACCCGCCTCTCCTCGCGCCCGGCTCGCCGGGCGCACTCCGACCCGTACCCCTCGACCTGCACTCATCACCCCTGCACCCACACAGAAGGAACAGATCATCGTGCGCACATTCACCAAGAAGGTCACGACGGCCGTGGCCCTCGCCCTCCCGCTCACCCTCGCCCTGAGCGCCTGCTCGGCCGGCGGAGGCTCCTCCTCCGGAGGCGGCGAGGGCGACGGCGACCAGACGCTCAGCGTCTGGGCCTGGGACCCGACGTTCAACATCGCCGCCCTCGAGGAGGCCGAGAAGATCTACCAGAAGGACCACCCCGAGTTCGAGCTCGAGGTCATCGAGACGCCGTGGGAGGACCTGCAGCCCAAGCTCACCACGCTCGCCCAGTCGCGGCAGTACGAGGAGCTGCCGGACATCTTCCTGATGCAGAACAACGCGTTCCAGAAGAACGCGCTCAACTACCCCGAGATCTTCAGCGAGATCTCGACCGACGCCGTGGACTTCTCGGAGTTCCCCGAGGCGGTCACCGCGTACTCCACCGTCGACGGCGTCAACTACGGCGTCCCGTTCGACTCGGGCACCGCGGTCACGGCGCTGCGCACCGACGTCCTGGAGGCGGCCGGCTACACGATCGACGACTTCACCGACATCACCTGGGACGAGTTCATCACCAAGGGGAAGGACGTCCTGGCGAAGACCGGCTCGCCGCTGCTGTCGGGCCAGGCCGGCTCCGCCGACATGATCATGATGATGCTGCAGAGCGCGGGCGCCAGCCTCTTCGACGACGAGGGCATGCCCACGATCAGCGACAACGAGGCGCTGCTCACCGCGATCGACACCTACAAGCAGCTCGTCGAGTCGGGTGTCTTCGTCGAGGTGAACTCGTGGGACGAGTACCTCGGCACCTTCGTGAACGGCTCCGTCGGCGGCACCATCAACGGCATCTGGATCGTCGGCTCCATCCAGGCGGCCGAGGACCAGGCCGGCAAGTGGGAGGTCACCAACCTGCCCTCGCTCGACGGCGTGAGCGGCGCGACCAACTACTCGGCCAACGGCGGATCGTCGTGGACGATCAGCTCCAACGCCGACGTCGACCTCGCGACCGACTTCCTCGCGTCGACCTTCGCCGGCTCGACCGAGCTGTACGACACGATCCTCCCCGCCACCGGCGCCGTCGCGAACTGGCTGCCCGCCGCCTCCTCCGCCGCGTACGAGCAGCCCAGCGAGTACTTCGGCGGACAGCCGATCTTCGCCGAGGTCGCGCAGTTCGGCGCCGAGGTGCCCAGCAACAACACCGGTGCGTACTACTACGAGGGCCGCGACTCCGTCAGCGCGGCGATCACGCAGATCATCGGAGGCGCCGACCCGGCCAAGGCGCTCGAGGAGGCGCAGGCGAACGTCGAGTTCGCGATGAGCTGACCGTCCGGCCGGGCCGGGGCCGACGCCCCGGCCCGGCCCTCCTCCCTCCCCTCCTGCAGATTGCGAGCACCCCGTGACGACCTCCGCCCCACCGCGCCCGAGACCGCGCGTCCCCTCTCCGCGGCAGCGCGACACGCGCCGCCCGCCCCGGATGACCGGCGAGCGCCGGCGCAGCCTCACCGGCTGGGCCTTCCTCCTGCCGGCATCGCTGCTGATCCTGCTGGTCAGCTTCCTGCCGATGGCGCAGGCGTTCCTGCTCTCGCTGCAGACGGGCCGCGGCGCCAACCTGTCGTACGCCGAGCCGTTCTGGCTCAACTACGAGCGACTGCTGCAGGACGAGATCTTCCGCCTGACGCTGCAGAACACCTTCGTCTACCTGCTCATCCAGGTGCCGGTGATGCTGATCCTGGCGCTGGTGCTGGCCAATCTGCTCAACAGCCGCACGCTGAAGTACAAGACCTTCTGGCGCACCGCGATCTTCCTGCCGTGCGCGGTCTCGCTCGTCGCCTACTCCCTGGTCTTCCGCACGCTCTTCGCCAACGACGGCTTCGTCAACGACGTGCTGGTGGGGATCGGCCTGCTCGACTCGCCCGTGAACTGGCTCGGCAACCCCGACACCGCGCGCTTCGTCATCATCCTCGGACTGCTGTGGCGCTGGACGGGCTACAACATGGTCTTCTACCTGGCGGCGCTGCAGAACGTCGACTACTCGAGCATCGAGGCGGCGAAGATGGACGGCGCGAACGCGCTGCAGACCTTCTGGCACGTCACGATCCCGCAGCTGAAGCCGATCATCCTGCTCACGGCGATCATGTCGACCAACGGCACCCTGCAGCTCTTCGACGAGTCCTGGGCGCTGACCCGGGGCGGGCCGGCGTACACGACGATGTCGATGTCGCACTACCTCTACGAGGTCTCGTTCCTGAAGAACCCGAACTTCGGCTACGCGTCGGCGCTCTCCTACGTGATCCTCATCCTCGTCGCGATCCTCGCGTTCGCCCAGCTGAAAGTCGGTGACAAGCGTGACTGACCCCACCCGCACCCTGCCGGTGACCGATCCGGTCCTCTCCCTCCCCGAGACGGACCCCTCGGACTCCCGCCCCGCGACCGCGCCCGTGCGCTCGGTGTCGGTGGCGACCCGGCTGCGCGGCCTGCCGAAGTACGTCTTCCTGGCGGTCTTCGCGGTGTTCTCGATCTTCCCGCTGTACTTCATGGCCGTCTCGGCGACGAACACCAGTCAGGACGTGCTCGACTCCCGCCTCATCCCCGGCACCGCGCTGCTGGACAATCTCGCGGGCCTGCTCGAGCTGCAGGACGTGGGCTCGGCGCTCTGGAACTCGCTGACCGTGGCGGTGGGCACCACGGTGCTCGCCCTGATCGTCTGCTCGATCGCCGGCTACGGCTTCGAGGTCTTCCACTCGCGGACGAAGGACTTCGTGATGGCGGTCCTGCTCATCGCGATCATGATCCCGTTCGCCGCGACGATGATCCCGCTCTTCCAGGTCTTCGCCGAGCTCGGGATGATCAACTCGCTCGCCGCGGTCGTCATCCCCGCGGTCTCGACGCCCTTCCTCATCCTGCTGTTCCGGCAGGCCTCGCGGTCGTTCCCGCACGAGATCATCGAGGCCGCCCGGATCGACGGAGTGAGCGAGCTGGGGATCTTCGCCAGGATCTACCTGCCGTCGATGAAGTCGACCTACGCGGCGGCGGCGGTCATCACCTTCATGACCGCGTGGAACAACTTCCTCTGGCCCAAGGTGATCCTCGTGAACAACGACTTCCAGACCATGCCGATGCTGATCTCGAATCTCAGCGCCGGCTACGTGGTCGACTACGGCATCCTCATGCTCGCGGTGTTCCTGGCCTCGGTGCCCACGGTGATCGTCTTCATGATCCTGCAGCGCTCGTTCGCCGAGGGCATCACGGGAGCGATCAAGTGAGCTTCGCGCACCTCCCCTCCTCCGGCGCGCCGTCCGTCACCGGGTTCGATCCCGCGCGGCTCTCCGACCCGGGCTTCTTCGCCGAGAACCGCCGGCCCGCCCACTCCGACCACCGCTGGTTCCGCTCGGAGGCGGAGGCGCGGTCGGGGGCGAGCTCGTTCGAGCAGTCGCTCAACGGGCTGTGGCGGATCCACTACGCGACCGACTTCTCGGGGACGGTCCCCGGGTTCGAGCAGCCCGGGTTCGACGCGTCCGGCTGGGACCTGATCCCCGTGCCCGCGCACATCCAGCTGCACGGCTACGACCGCCCGCAGTACGTGAACACGCAGTACCCCTGGGACGGCCGCGAGGCGGTCGGCCCGGGGCGGGCTCCCGAGCGCTTCAACCCCGTCGCGTCGTACCTGACCACGTTCGAGCTCGCCGAGCCCGTCGCGCCCGGCGAGCGGATCGCGCTCGACGTGCGCGGCGCCGAGAGCGCCATCGCGCTCTGGCTGAACGGCGTCTACCTCGGCTTCTCGGCCGACAGCTTCTCACCGGCCGAGTTCGACCTCACCGACGCGCTCGTCCCGGGGGCGAACACGCTGGCCGCCCAGGTGGTCAAGTGGAGCAGCGGATCCTGGCTCGAGGACCAGGACTTCTTCCGCTTCTCCGGGATCTTCCGCGATGTCGTGCTGCTGCGCCGGCCCCGGACGCACGTCGAGGACCTCCGCGTCACCACCGTCGTCGAGGACGGTGCGGCCGAGATCGTCGTCGAGCTGAGCATCGACGGCGCGGGCACCGCCACGATCGAGCTCGAGGGCGCCGGGGAGCTGCTCCGGGGCGCCGACGGCCGCCACCGCGTCCGTCTGGACGCACCGCGTCTCTGGAGCCCGGAGGATCCGCACCTCCACCGCCTGCTCGTGCGCGTGCACGACGCCGACGGCGCCGTGACCGAGGTGATCCCCCAGACGGTGGGCCTCCGCCGGTTCGCGATCGAGGAGGGCGTGCTGCGGCTCAACGGCCGGCGCATCGTGTTCCTCGGAGTGAACCGGCACGAGTTCGGGCTCGAGGGCCGCGTCGTCACCCGGGAGCGGACCGAGGAGGACCTGCGGATCCTGAAGCGCGCGGGAGTGAACGCGATCCGGACCAGCCACTACCCCAACAACTCTTTCTTCTACGAGCTCGCGGACGAGTACGGCTTCCTCGTCATCGACGAGATGAACCTCGAGACCCACGGGCTGTGGGACCGGGTCCGCTATCTCGACGCGCCGCTCGCCGAGGCGGTGCCCGGGGACGACGGCCAGTGGGCGCCCGCGCTGCGCGACCGGGCGCGGAGCCTCCTCGAGCGCGACAAGAACCACCCGAGCGTCGTGATGTGGTCGCTCGGCAACGAGTCGTTCGGCGGGAGCGTCCTCCGGGACCTCGCCGACTGGTTCCGCGAGGTCGACGACCGTCCGATCCACTACGAGGGAGTGCACTGGGACTCCCGCTACCCCGAGACGACCGATGTCGTCAGTCAGATGTACACCCCGGCCGCCGAGATCGAGCGGTACCTCGCGGAGCACCGCGACAAGCCGGTCATCCTGTGCGAGTACGCCCACGCGATGGGCAACTCGTTCGGCGCGGTCGACCGCTACCTCGACCTCGCCCGGCGCGAACCGCTGTTCCAGGGCGGGTTCATCTGGGACTTCGCCGACCAGGCCGTGGCGATGATCGACCGCCACGGGCGCCCCTACTTCGGCTACGGCGGTGACAGCGGGGAGTCGCCGCACGACGGCGACTTCAGCGGCAACGGGATCCTGTTCGCCGACCGCACGCCGACGCCGAAGCTCCAGGAGGTGGTCCACCTCTACCAGCCCTTCCGCATCGAGGTCTCGGGCGGGGAGATCACGATCGAGAACCGGTCGCTGTTCACGCCGTCCTCCGCGTACGACACCGTCGTGACGCTGCGGCGGGAGGGGCGCGAGCTCGCCGCGGGGACGCTCGAGACGGCGGTCGCCCCGGGCGCCACGGAGCGCTACGCCTGCCCGGTGGCCGTTCCCGAGCTGCCGGGCGAGTACACCGTCGACGTCGAGCTGCGGCTCCCGGCGGCGACGCGGTGGGCGGAGGCGGGGCACGTCGTCGCGCGCGGTCAGCACGTGCTCGAGGTGGCGGGACGGCCGGCGCGCGAGTCGTCGCCGAGGCCGGAGGTCGTCGACGGCACCCACAACGTCGGGGTCCGCGGGGAGGGGTTCAGCGTCCTCTTCTCGCGACTGCACGGCGGCCTGATGTCGTACCGGTGGGGCGGAGGGGCCGAGGGCGGGCGCGAGCTGCTCACCTCGATCCCGATGCCGTCCTTCTGGCACGCCCCGACGGCGAACGAGCGCGGCTGGGGCGGGCCCTTCGAGGACGGGCAGTGGCTCCTGGCCAGCCGGTACGCCCGCGCCGTCGGCGCCTCGTTGCGGACGGCGCAGGTCACGGAGGACGACTCCGCCGTGACGGTCGGCTTCCGCTACGAGCTGCCGACCACTCCGCGGGCGGTCTGCTCCGTCGACTACCGGGTGACGGGCGACGGGCGGATCGACGTGACGGTCTCGATGGAGGTCCCCGACGGCCTCCCGGACCTCCCGGAGTTCGGGATGCAGCTCACGACGAGCGCCGACGCCCACCGCCTCCGCTGGTACGGCGACGGACCGGACGAGTGCTACTCCGACCGCCGGCTCGGATCGAGGCTGGACGTCTGGGAGAGCGACGTCGCGCACGAGCTGCCCCCGTACCTGAAGCCGCAGGAGTCGGGCAGCCGCACGGGGGTCCGCTGGGCCGAGGTGACCGACGACGACGGCTGGGGGCTCCGGCTCGAGTGCGCGGGCGGCATGGAGTTCTCGGCGCTGCCGTGGACGCCGTACGAGATCGAGAACGCGCAGCACCCGAACGAGCTGCCGCCGGTGCAGCGGACGGTCCTGCGTCCGGCGCTGCGCCGGCGGGGAGTCGCGGGGGACGACTCCTGGGGAGCGCGGACCCACCCGGAGTACCGGGTGCGCTCGGGGGAGGGGCCGCTCGTCTTCCGGTTCCGGATGTCCGGGGTGACGGGCGGCTGAGCCGGAGTGCGAAGCGCCTAGAGCGCGCCCTGCTCCGGGGTGCCGGCGGGGATCGGCACCAGGCGCACGATGCGCGGCGGCTCGGCGAGGAGTCCGTCGAGCGCGGCGTTCATCCGGGCGACGGGCTCGCCCGCTCCGTGCGTGTCGAGCTCCTCGGCGGTGGTCCACTTCTCGATCATGACGACGGTGCCGTCGGGGGCGTCGTGGATCGAGTACAGCTCGCAGCCGGGCTCGGTGTGCACCTCGGCGATGCCGGCGCGGAGGGCCTCGACCATCCGCTCCCGGGCGCCCTCGGCGGGGGTGAAGACGACGTGGACGACGGGTCCTGGCATGAGTGCTCCTTCGAGAGGCGGTCCGCCCACCGTACCCCGGGGCGGTCAGCCCAGGCCGAGGGCGATCCCGTCGAGGATGTCGTGCGCCGTCGTGGTCACCGAGTCGAGGGCCGGAGCCGCCTCCTGCGCCGCTCGCAGCACCTCGCTCCAGATCAGCGCGCCGGCCGCGAGCACGTCCTCGCGGCCGCTCCGCACGTACGGCAGCGCCGCCGCCTCGGCGGGCGAGAGTGCGGCGAGCTCGTCGCAGGCCCTGAGCACCTCCGCGAGGGGCAGCGTCGCCTCGAGCGCCGCGCGGTCGTAGGCCTCGAGCCGGAGCGCGTGCGCGGTGATGGTCAGCACCGTCGCCGCGACGCCGACCACGCTGCGGGCGGCGCCGAGGTCGACGGAGGAGGCGGCCAGCGCCGCCCGCACGTCGCCGCGGATCGCGTCGCGCTCGGCCGGTGTCGGCGCGGCGGCCCGGCGGTGGCGCTCGGTCAGCCGGACGCTGCCGACGTCCATCGAGTGCGCCTGCTCGGGCGCCGCGCCACCGAGGACCAGCTCGGTCGAGCCGCCGCCGAGGTCGACGACGAGGACGGGCCGGGCCGAGTCGACGGCCGAGACGGCGCCGCGGAACGACAGCGCCGCCTCCTCCTCGCCGCTGATGGTCTCGGGCCGGGCGCCGATGATCCGCTCGACCTCGTCGAGGAACTCGTCTCGATCGGCGGCGTCGCGGGTCGCCGAGGTCGCGACGAAGCGCAGGCGCACGGCACCGGCCCCGCGCGCCAGCTCCGCGTACTCGCGGGTCACGGCGAGAGTGCGCTCGAGCGCGGCCGGGTCGAAGCGGCCGGTGCGGTCGACGCCGTGCCCGAGGCGCACGATCTCGGTGCGGCGCAGCACGTCGACGAGGGCGCCGTCCTCGACGTCGGCGATCAGCAGGCGGAGGGAGTTCGTGCCGCAGTCGAACGCGGCGACACGGGCAGGAGGGAGCATCCCCCCATTCTCCGGCCCCCGCAAGCGCTCGGGCGCCCTGGAACGACGACGATAGATTGGCGGGAACCGTCGAAGGAGCCCCCGTGCACGATCACCACGTCCGCGTCCACCGCAGCGACGAGGAGCTTCCCCGTCACGGGCAGCTCGCCCACGCGCTCGCCGAGGTCGCCGCCGACCCCGTCGGGATCGACGCCGACGTCGCCGAGATGGTGGTCAACCGCGTCATCGACAACGCCGCCGTGGCCACCGCGTCGCTGCTGCGCCGCCCCGTCGTGGCCGCGCGGTCGCAGGCGCTCGCGCACCCCGCCTCCATCGGCGGCGACGGCGCGAACGTGCTCGGCGCCGACGCCGCGCGCCGGGTCTCGCCCGAGTGGGCCGCCTGGGCCAACGGCGTCGCCGTGCGCGAGCTCGACTACCACGACACGTTCCTCGCGGCCGAGTACTCGCACCCGGGCGACAACATCCCCCCGCTGATCGCGGTCGCGCAGCACGCGGGCATCGGAGGCGCGCAGCTGCTCCGCGGCATCGTCACCGGCTACGAGGTCCAGGTCGACCTCGTCCGCGCGATCAGCCTGCACGCGCACAAGATCGACCACGTCGCGCACCTCGGCCCCTCGGCCGCCGCGGGCATCGGCACGATGCTCGGGCTCGACGTCGCCACGATCGAGCAGGCGATCGCGCAGGCGCTGCACACCACTACCGCGACCCGGCAGTCGCGCAAGGGCGAGATCTCGAGCTGGAAGGCCCACGCTCCCGCGTTCGCCGGGAAGATGGCGATCGAGGCCGTCGACCGGGCGATGCGCGGCGAGACGAGCCCGTCGCCGATCTACGAGGGCGAGGACGGCGTGATCGCCTGGCTGCTCGACGGCCCCGGCGCCTCGTACGACGTCCCGCTGCCCGATGCGGGCGAGGCCAAGCGCGGGATCCTGGACACGTACACGAAGGAGCACTCGGCCGAGTACCAGGCGCAGGCGCTGATCGACCTCGCCCGCCGTCTGCACCACGCGCACCCGGAGGTGGCGGACCCCGAGCGCGTCGAGCGGATCGTCATCCACACCTCGCACCACACCCACTACGTCATCGGGTCGGGCGCGAACGACCCGCAGAAGTACGACCCGACGGCCTCGCGCGAGACGCTCGACCACTCCGTGCCCTACACCTTCACGGTCGCGCTGCAGGACGGCGCCTGGCACCACGAGCGCAGCTACGCGCCCGAGCGCGCCGCCCGCCCCGACACGGTCGCGCTCTGGCAGCGCACGACCACGCAGGAGGACGCGGAGTGGACGCGCCGCTACCACTCCACCGACCCGGCCGAGAAGGCCTTCGGCGCGCGCGTCGAGATCGTGCTCACCGACGGCGGCACGATCGTCGACGAGATCGCGGTGGCCGACGCGCACCCGCTCGGCGCCCACCCGTTCACCCGCGAGCAGTACGTGGCGAAGTTCCGCACGCTCGCCGAGGGCGTGCTCGAGGGCGCCGAGATCGAGCGCTTCCTCGAGCTCGCGCAGCGGCTGCCCGAGCTGACCCCCGAGGAGGTCGGTCGGCTCACGGTCGTCGCGGCTCCGGGTGTGCTCGCCTCGGTGGAGTCGCCGCGCGGGCTGTTCTAGCGCGGGGCTGTTCGGGCGGGGCTGTCGCCGAGCTCAGAGCAGCGCGTCCGTCAGGTGATCGGGCGTGCCGAAGCGGTGCGCCGTGATCGAGACGGCCTGCTCGCGGAGGAACGGGAGCAGCTCGAGGCGGCCGGACTCGGTCGCGGGGCCCGCGTAGACCGCGAGATCGGGGCGGCCGCCGGTGACCGCGGTGACGGAGGAGGCGGGCGCGCCGAGCTGCCGCACGCGGCCGGCTCCGTGGTCGCGCACGCGCGCCTCCCACGCCGCCGCGTCCTCGACGACGAGCGGCGAGGCGACGTCGGCCAGCGCGGCGGCGAGCTGCGGAGGCAGCGCCACCGCACTCGAGACGACCACTGCCGCGGAGGCGGTCGCCGCGGCCGCGAGCACCCGGACGAGTGAGCCGAGCGGCTCCTCCGGTGCCAGGCGCACCAGCACCGCGGAGTCGTAGGGCCGGTGCCGGAACACGTTGCGCTCGGCCGAGAGCCCCGTGACATCGACCGGACCGAGCGCGTCCCACGCGGCCGCGAGGCTGCGGGCGGCCCGCTCGACCGACGACGCCTCCGCGCCGCTCAGCTCGGCGCGCGCCGCCGCCACGAGGGCGGCCGCCCGCGCGCTCACCGGTGCCGTCGCCTCCGACTCCGCGGCGTCCCACGCCCCGAGACCCAGCAGGTAGTCGGGCCCGCCCGCCTTGGTGCCCGGGCCGACCGCCGACTTCTTCCAGCCGCCGAACGGCTGGCGCTCGACGATCGCGCCGGTGATGCCGCGGTTGACGTAGAGGTTGCCCGCCTCGATGCCGTCGAGCCAGGTGCCGATCTCGGCCGGGTCGAGCGCGTGGAGCCCCGAGGTGAGGCCGTAGTCGACCTCGTTCACGACCGCGATCGCCTCCTCCAGCGAGTCGGCGGTCATGATCCCGAGCACCGGACCGAAGTACTCGGTGCGGTGGAACTCGGAGCCGCGCCGCACGCCGTCGCGCACGCCCGGGCTCCAGAGCCGACCCGAGTCGTCGAGCCGCCGCGGCTCGAGCAGCCAGGTCTCGCCCTCGCCGAGGGTCGTGAGCCCGCGCAGCAGCTTGCCCGCGGCCGGCTCGATGACCGGGCCCATGCGGGTCGCCGGGTCGGTCGGGTACCCGACGGTGAGCGAGGCGACCGCGTCGAGCAGCTGCGCGCGGAACCGCTTCGAGCGCGCGACCGAGCCGACGAGCACGACCAGCGAGGCCGCCGAGCACTTCTGACCGGCGTGGCCGAAGGCGCTCGAGACCACGTCCTTCACCGCCAGGTCGAGGTCGGCCGAGGGAGTGACGATGATCGCGTTCTTGCCGCTGGTCTCGGCGAGCAGCGGCAGGTCGTGGCGGAACGAGCGGAACAGCTCGGCGGTCTCGTACGCGCCGGTGAGGATCACGCGGTCGACGGCCGGGTGCGCGACGAGATCGCGCCCGAGCTCCTCCTCCGGGAGGCGCAGCAGCAGCAGCGCCTCGCGCGGCACGCCCGCGGCCCACAGCGCCTCGGCGACGACCGCCCCGCAGCGCGCGGTCGGCCCGGCGGGCTTGAGCACGACGGCCGAGCCCGCGGCCAGCGCGGCCAGCACGCCGCCGGCCGGGATCGCGACGGGGAAGTTCCACGGCGGCGCGACGAGCGTCAGAGCGGCCGGGGTGAAGCGCGCCCCGTCGACGCGGTCGAGCTCGCGCGCCCGCTCGGCGTAGTAGTGCGCGAAGTCGATCGCCTCCGAGACCTCCGGGTCGCCCTGGTCGATCGTCTTGCCGGCCTCGGCGGCCATCACCTCGAGCAGCTCGGCGCGACGCGCCTCGAGCTCCTCGCCGGCGCGGTGCAGGATGCGCGCGCGCTCGTCGGCGGGCACCGAGCCCCAGCCGGAGGCGCGGGTCGCGGCGAGACCCGCCTCCAGCTCGTCGCGGGTCGCGATCGTGGCGGCCTCGATCGCGTCGACCCCGAGCCGGGACGACGGCACGCGGTCGAGGATCGCGCGCGCCCAGTCGCGGTTCGCCGCGACGGAGGGATCGGTGTCGGGTGTGCTGCGGAAGCCGCCGACGCTCGGGCGCTCCGACGCGGCGAAGCGGTCGGCGACGCGGTGCGCGGGCGGCACCGCCCCGTCGAGGGCGGCGACGGAGGCGCGGAACCGCGACTCCTCCCGCGCGAACAGCGCCTCGCTCGCCTCGAGCTCGAAGACGGCCGACATGAAGTTCTCGCTCGACGCGCCCTCCTCGAGCCGGCGGATGAGGTACGCGATCGCGACGTCGAACTCGGCGGGCGCGACGACCGGCGTGTAGAGCAGGAGCGAGCCGACGCTGCGGCGCACCGCCTCCGCCTGACCCTGCGCCATGCCGAGGAGCATCTCGTACTCGATGCCGTCGCGGACCCCGCGCTCGCCCGCGAGCAGCCACGAGTAGGCGACGTCGAAGAGGTTGTGCCCCGCGACGCCGAGGCGCACGTTCCGGATCCGCTCGGGGTGCAGCGCGTAGTCGACGACGCGCTTGTAGTTGGTGTCCGAGTCCTGCTTCGTGCTCCAGGTCGCGAGCGGCCAGCCGTGCACCGACGCCTCGACCTGCTCCATCGGCAGGTTCGCGCCCTTGACCAGGCGCACCTTGATGCCCGCGCCGCCGCGGGCGCGACGGGCGGCGCTCCACTCCTGCAGCCGGATCATCGCCGCCAGCGCGTCGGGCAGGTAGGCCTGCAGCACGATGCCGGCCTCGAGACCGAGGAGCTCGGGGCGGTCGAGCAGGCGCGTGAAGACCGCGATCGTGAGGTCGAGGTCCTTGTACTCCTCCATGTCGAGGTTCACGAACTTCTGCGGGGTCGCCGCCGCCGCCCGCGCGAACAGGGGAGCGAGCTCGTCGACGATGTCGTCGACCGCGGCGTCGAACGCCCACGGGTTGTGCGGGGCGACGGTCGAGGAGACCTTGATCGAGACGTAGTCGACGTCGTCGCGGGCGAGGAGGCGGTGCGTGCCCGCGAGGCGGCGCTGCGCCTCCGCCCGGCCGAGAACGGCCTCGCCGAGCAGGTTCATGTTCAGCCGCACGCCCTCGCGGCGGATCCTCGCGATCGCCGGCCCGAGGCGCGAGTCGGTCGCGTCGATGATGAGGTGGCCGACCATCCGGCGCAGCACGCGGCGCGCGATCGGCACGACGACGTCGGGGAGGAGCGGTGCCATCACCCCGCCGAGCGCGACGGCGCCGCGCATCGGGGCGGGGAGGAATCTCGGCACGCCGCCCGCGATCGAGCGCAGGGCGGCGGCCGCGACGCGCGTGTCCTCGGGGCGGACGACCCCGTCGACGAAGCCGACCGTGAAGTCGAGGCCCGACGGGTCCTTCAGCACGCCGGCGAGCTGCGTCCCGGAGGCGTCGACCGGGATCTGCGCGGCCTCGTGCAGCCAGCGGCGCACCAGGGCGACGCTCTCCTCGACCAGGCGGGGGTCGACGGAGTCGGGCGAGGGCCCGGTCGGGCGGGCGGGAGCGGCGAGGTCGGTCACGGGGTGTCCTTCTGCTCGGGAGGCGGCGGTGACCCCAGTATTCGCCGCGGTACCGTTGAGCAGAAGCGATCGTTCCTTACCGGTATCGGTCAGCTGAACTGACCGATGGGAGACGCCGTGCTCGACGTCCGCCGCCTCGTGCTGCTGCGCGAGGTCGCCATCCGCGGCACGCTCGCGGCCGCCGCCGAGGCGCTCGCCTACAGCCCCTCGGCGGTGTCGCAGCAGCTGAGCGTGCTCGAGCGCGAGACCGGCCTCGAGCTGCTGCGCAAGGTCGGGCGGCGGGTGCAGCTCACCCCGCAGGCCGAGATCCTGGTCGAGGCCGCGGGCGAGGTGCTGGCGCTGCTCGAGCGGGCGGAGGCGGCGCTCGCCGCGTCGGGCGAGTCGGTCACGGGGCGCGTGCGGGTCGCCGTGTTCCAGTCGGCCGCGCTCGCTCTGATGCCCGGCGCACTGCGGGCGATCGCCGAGCGCGCGCCCGAGGTCCGGGTCGAGATGGTGCAGCGCGAGCCGGAGGGGGCGCTGCACGAGACGTCGTGGGCGCGCGAGTTCGACCTCGTGGTCGCCGAGCAGTACCCCGGCCACTCGGTGTCGTGGCTGCCGGGCCTGGTGCGGGCCGACCTCACGACCGACGCGATCCGCCTCGCGGTGCGCCGCGACTCCGCCGTGCGATCTCTGTCGGAGGCCCGCGACGCCGCCTGGGTGATGGAGCCGCGCGGCACCGCCAGCCGCCACTTCGCCGAGCAGCTCTGCCGTGTCGCCGGCTTCGAGCCCGACGTGCGCTTCGAGACGGCCGACCTGCAGGCGCAGATCCGCCTCGTCGCCTCGGGCAACGCGGTCGCCCTGATGCCCGACCTGGTCTGGGCGGGCGAGACGCCGGACTGCCGCCTCCTCGACCTGCCGGGCCTGCCCCGCCGCACGATCTTCACCGCGCAGCGGGAGGCGGGCCTCGCTTCGCCCGCGGTCCGCACCTTCCGCGAGTGCCTGGTGGAGGTGGCGGAGGCGCACGCCTGAAAGGAGTTGCCGGTGTCCCCCAACGCGGAGCGCGCAGCATCCTGGCCGACGAGGCCGGATCGTTACGCTGAGGCGTGGCCTCCGAGATGCGCGTGCTCCCCGAAGAGTACGCCGCGGTCCTCGCCGAGCTGAAGAGCCGCGTACGCTCCGCGCAGCTGACTGCGCAGCGTCGTGTGAACACGGCGCTGATCGAGCTCTACTGGGAGCTGGGCCACGCGATCATGCAACGCCAAGCCGACTCGTCCTGGGGTGGCTTCGTCGTCACCCGGCTCGCCGAGGATCTGCGTGCCGAGTTCCCGCAGATGAAGGGTTTCTCGCGGTCCAACCTCTTCAGCATGCGAGCCTTCGCGCAGGCCTGGCCGACGCGTGAGGAAGTAGTCCAACAGGCTGTTGGACTACTGCCCTGGGGCCACATCGTCCTGCTGCTGCAGAAGCTCGACGACCCGGATGCCCGGGCCTGGTACGCCACGGCCGCCGCCGAGCACGGATGGTCCCGCAACGTGCTCCTCAATCAGATCATGAACCGTACCCGCGATCGGATCGGGTCCGCGCCTTCCAACTTCGCCGGCGAGCTCGCTCCCGCCGATTCCGACCTGGCCCGTCAACTCGCGAAGGATCCGTACGTGTTCGATTTCCTCGAGCTCACCGGAGACGTTGCTGAGCGTGAGCTCGAGCAGGCGCTGATGGACCGCATCGTCGACACTCTCCGGGAGCTCGGCTCCGGCTTCGCCTTCGTCGGGCGCCAGGTGCATTTCGACGTGGACGGCGACGATTTCTACGCAGACCTCCTCTTCTTCCATACGGAGCAGCTGCGATACGTGGTGATCGAGCTGAAGACCGGGAGGTTCGAGCCGGCCTTCACCGGTCAGCTCGGCTTCTACGTCGCCATCGTCGACGACCGGATGAGGCGTGACTTCCATCGGCCCACGGTCGGGATCCTCATCTGCGGGGGCCGCAACACGCACACCGTCCGCTACGCCCTCAGTCAGACCGGCTCTCCCATGGCCGTGGCCAGCTACACCTACGAGACTCTTCCGCCGGCAGAACAGGCCGCACTGCCCACCGCCGAGCAGATCGCCGCAGCACTCGACAGACCGCACACCTGAACCTGGATGGAGCAGCTCCGCCTCAGGCCCTCGCCGCCTCCGGGGCCGGGATCGCCGCGAGCAGGGCGCGCGTGTACGGGTGCTGCGGGGCGTCGAAGATCTGCGCGGGGGTGCCCGACTCGACGATGCGGCCCTTCTGCATCACGTGCACGGTGTGCGAGATCATCCGCACCACCGCGAGGTCGTGGCTGATGAAGAGGTAGCTGACGCCGAGATCGCGCTGCAGATCGGCGAGCAGCGCGAGGATCTGCTCCTGCACGAGCACGTCGAGCGCCGACACCGCCTCGTCGAGCACGACCAGCTCGGGCGAGAGCGCGAGCGCCCGGGCGATGGCGACGCGCTGCAGCTGCCCGCCCGAGAGCTGGCGGGGCAGCTTCGCAGCGACCTCGGGCGGCAGCGCGACCTGCGCGAGCAGCTCCTCCACGCGCCTCCGTCTCGTCGAGGCGTCGCCGATCCGGTGCAGGAGGAGCGGCTCCTCGATCGAGCGGAACACGGTGTACCGCGCATCGAACGAGCTGTAGGGGTTCTGGAACACGGGCTGCACGTGCCGACGGAAGTCGCTCAGCTCGGCCCCCCGCAGGTGGGCGACGTTCCGCCCGCGGAACTCGATCGAGCCGGTCGTCGGCTCCTCGAGCCGCAGCACGAGCTTGGCGGTCGTCGACTTGCCCGACCCCGACTCGCCGACCACCGCGACCGTCCGCCCGCGCGGGATGTCGAACGACGACGACTCGACGGCGGTGAAGGGCGTCGCCCGGCCGAAGCCGGAGCGCACCGGGTACTGCTTGCCGACCTCGCGCAGGGTGACGAGCGGCGCCTCGGTCTCCAGAGGCGCCTCGGCGACCAGCCGCTCCGAGGTCAGGTTCGGCGCGGCGGCCAGCAGCCGCCGCGTGTACTCGTGCTCCGGGTGGCGGAGGATCTGCGCGGCCTCGCCCTGCTCGACCACCTCGCCCCGGAACAGCACGAGCACCCGGTCGGCGCGCTCGGCCGCGAGGGCGAGGTCGTGCGTGATCAGGATGACCGCCGTGCCCATCTCGGCGGTCAGCTGCTCGAGCTGATCGAGGATCCCGCGCTGCACGGTGACGTCGAGAGCGCTCGTCGGCTCATCGGCGATGAGCAGCCGCGGCCGGCAGGCGAGGCCGATCGCGATGAGCACGCGCTGCCGCATGCCGCCCGAGAGCTCGTGCGGGTACTGGCGCGCCCGGCGGGCGGGCTCGGGGATCCCGACCATCTCGAGCAGCTCGACGACGCGCGCCTGGGCCTCGGCCCGGCGCATCCGCCCGTGCACCAGCAGCGCCTCGCGGATCTGCGCGCCGACCCGCTGCAGGGGGTTCAGGTTCGACATCGGATCCTGCGGGACGAGGCCGATGCCCGCCCCGCGCAGCGCGGTCATCCGCTTCTCGGTCGCCTGCGCCAGATCCTCGCCCTCGAACACGATCGAGCCCGAGGCGATCCGCCCGTTCTCGGGCAGCAGGCGGTTGATGCTCGCCGCCGTCGTCGACTTGCCCGAGCCGGACTCGCCGACGATCGCGATCGTCTCGCCGGCGCGCAGCTCGAGGTCGAGGTGGCGCACGGCCTCGACCTCGCCCGCCGGGGTCGTGAACGAGATCGTCACGTCCCGGAGGGCGAGGAGCGGCTCGGTCACTACAGGGCCCCGGCGGTCTCGAGCTCCCACGCCGACTCGATCTCGGCGATGTCGACGACCTCGCCGAACGACCACGCGATGCCGAACAGCGCGTAGTGGTTGCGCTCGGCCGTGAACTCGGCGACCGCGTCGCGCACCACGTAGGTGCCGTAGTCGCGCTGGCCCGCGTCGCGCGCGGTCGACTCGACGCAGATGTTGGTCGTCACTCCGCAGATCACGACATTGCGTACGCCCATGCCGTTCAGCACCGGCTCGAGCCGCGTGCCGTAGAAGGCGCTCGGGCGCGACTTGTCGATCACGATCTCGTCGGGACGCGCCTCCAGCTCGGGGATCAGCTCGATCTCGTCGGTGCCGGCGCCCAGCGAGTTCGACGCGATGCGCTCGGCGGCCTTCGCTCCGCGGACGGGGCCGAAGTCGACCATGCCGGGCATGTAGACGTAGCGGGTGAAGATCACCGGCACACCGGCGGCGCGGGCGTCCTGGACGAGGCGCACGGTGCCCGGGATCGCGTCGCGCAGCGGCGTGACGTCGATGCCCGAGCGGCCGAGGGAGTCGTCGTTGTCGAAGAAGGCCCGCTGCATGTCGACGACGATGAGCGCGGTGTTCTCGCGGGGGATGGTGGTCATGGTGATACTCCTGATCAGACGTGGTTTCTCAGTTGAAGACGATCATGCCGTCGGGTCGCGGGGTCCAGTCGAGGCCCTGCGCGACTCCGTAGGTGTAGGTGTCGGTGAACAGCGGCGCGTAGTAGGTGTTCTCGTCGACGAGCGCCGAGATCTGCGCGAAGTCGTCGGCGCGGGCGGTCTCGTCGGCCTCACCGGTCTCGTCGGCCAGCAGCTGGTCGATCGCCGGGTCCGAGACGTAGCCCTGGCCGCCGGTCTTCAGCAGCATCGTGAGGGGCAGATCCGCGTCCATCACCGACGGCGCGAAGGCGTAGAGGTAGAGCCCGGGGAGCGAGGCCGAGAACCAGGTGCCGCTGAAGGTGTTCGCCTCCTGGCCGTCGAGCTCGATCGTCAGGCCGACGTCCTCGAGCTGGCTCGCGATCGCCTGCGCGATCTGGTCGATCTGGGGGAGCCCCGCCGTGGGGTACGAGAGCGTGATCGGGCTGCCGTCGTAGCCGGAGGCGGCGATCAGGGCGCGGGCGGCGTCGGCGTCGGTCTCGGTCGCGGGCAGCGCCTCGTCGTAGCCGAACGAGACCGGGGCGATGAGCTGCGCGGTCGGAGTGACGGAGCCGTTGAGCAGGTCGTCGCTGATCGCGTCGCGGTCGATCGCGAGGTCGACGGCCTCGCGCACCTCGGGGTCCGAGAGCCACGGCGCGGTCGCGTTGAAGCCGGTGTAGAGCACCCGGTTCGACTCCTGCTCAACGATGTCGACGGTGCCGGAGCCCTCGACCGCGGCGACGTTCGAGGGGCCGAGGAGCGCCAGGTCGAGATCGCCCGACTGCACCGAGTTGGCGCGGGTCGTCTCGTCGGGGACGGGCTGGAAGACGACCTCCTCGTAGGCGCCCTCCGCACCCCAGTAGTCGTCGTTGCGCTCGAGGGTGATCGAGTCGCCGTTCACCCAGGACGCCACGGAGTAGGGGCCGGAGCCGACGGGCGCCTTCGCGAAGGCGTCGGCGCCCTCGGCCTCGTAGACGGCCTTCGGCACGATCGGCACCAGGGTCACCTGGCGGTCGAACGGGGCGAAGGGCGTGTTGAGGGTGAACGTGACCTCGTTCTCACCGGTCGCGGCGACCGAGTCGATGGCGGTCATGTACCCGCCGAGGTTCGAGGCCGGGTCGGCCATCGCGGTCTCGTAGGTGAAGACGACGTCCTCCGGAGTGACGGCGCTGCCGTCGTGCCAGGTGGCGTCGTCGCGGAGGGTGAAGACCCAGCTGGTGAGGGAGTCGTCGTGGGTCCACTCCGTCGCCAGCCGCGGCGAGACGGTGCCGTCGGCGTCGACCTGCGCGAGCTGGTCGAACACGTTGTAGAAGATGTTCAGCGCCGGCAGCTGGGTGTCGTAGAGCGGATCGAGCGAGGAGGGCTCGCCGGTCAGGGCGACGGTGATGCTCGTCGTGTCGGCGGCCGAGGCGGAGCCGTCGTCGAAGCTCGCGCAGCCGCCGAGGGTCAGGGCGGCGGCGCCGACGAGCGCGACGGCGGCGAGTGCGTGCCGGGGGTGTGCAGGGATCACGGGAGGGGCCTTTCGGGTGGGGGAGGGGGTCACGGGCGCGGGCGGGCGCCCTGCGAGACGAACTGGACGCCTCCGATGACGAACAGGATCATCAGCGCGGGCAGGAGGGTGAGCGCGGGATCGGTCTGGAGGTACTTCTGGCCCTCGTTGATCATCAGACCGAGGCTCGGAGTGGGCGGCTGGATGCCGAGGCCGAGGAAGCTCAGCGACGACTCGATGGTGATGACCACTCCGATCTCGAACGCGGCGAGGATCAGCACCTGGGGGAGCACGTTGGGCAGCAGGTGCTTGCGGACGATCCACCAGCCCCCGCCCCCCGCGGCCGTGACGGCGCTGACGAAGTCGCGCTCGCGAAGCGACACCGCGAGCGAGCGGGTGACCCGGCCGTAGCCGACCCAGTTGGTCAGGCCGAGCAGCGTCACCAGCAGCAGCGGGCTCGAGCCGAGCGCCGCCACGAGCACGATCAGCAGGAGCACGACCGGGATCGCCAGCTGCACGTCGCCCACCGCCATCAGCACGCTGTCGAGGCGGCCGCGCCGCCAGCCGGCGATCAGCCCGATCGTCAGCCCGACGAGCGCGCTGATCGCGACGGCGCCGAACGCCACGAGGAGCGACACCCGGGTGGCGACCGCGAGCCGGCTCAGCGTGTCGCGCCCGAGCGCGTCGGTGCCGAGCAGGTGCGCCGGGTCGGTGAACGCGGCCGCGCGACTCCCCGCCAGATCCTGCGAGTACGGGTCGAAGCCCGGGAGGAAGGGCACGACGACCACGACCAGCGCGACGATCGCGAGCATCACGACCGCGACGGCCACCGACGGGCCGGGCAGGCGTGCGGCCGCGAGCTGCCAGCGGGTGCGCGTCCTGATCGTCTCGGTGGTCACGACAGCCTCACTCTCGGATCGAGGACCGCGTAGAGCAGATCGACGACCAGGTTGATCACGATGAAGAGCAGGGCGATGACGACGACCCCGGCCTGCACGATCGGGTAGTCGCGCTGGGTGACGCCCTGCACGATCAGCCGCCCGAGGCCGGGCCAGTTGAAGACCGTCTCGAGCACCACCAGGCCGCCGACGAGCACGCCGAGGTTGATGCCCGCCACCGTGATGATCGGCAGCAGCGCGTTCGGCAGCAGGTGGCGGATGACGATCCGCCCGTTCGAGACGCCCTTGGCGCGGGCGGTGCGCACGAAGTCGAGCGACCGGGTCTCGTCGAACGAGGCGTTGAAGAGCCGGAGGTAGAGCGCCACCTCGAACGTCGCGATCGTGATCACCGGGATCACGTAGCTCGCGTAGGAGGTGCGGCCGAGCGCGGGGAGGAGGCCGAGCCCGACCGAGAAGACCAGGATCATCAGGATCCCGAACAGGTACGGCGGGACCGCCTGCCGCAGGGTGGCGGCCCAGAGCATCACGGTGCGGAGGCGGCGATCGCCGGTCACCTCGGCGAGGACCGCCAGGGTCGTGGCCAGGACGAAGCCGATCACGAACGAGGTGATCGCGAGCTCGAGCGTCGCGGGGAGCCGGTCGAGCACCAGCGCGAGCGCCGGCTGGCCCTGGCGGATGGAGTCGCCGAGGTCGCCGCGGAGGATGTCGGCGAGGAACGCGCCGTACTGCACGATCAGCGGCCGGTCGAGGCCGAGCGCCTGGCGCACCTCGGCGACGTCCTGGGCGGTCGCCTGGTCGGGCAGCATCAGGCGCACCGGGTCGCCGGTCATCCGGGCGAGCACGAACGCGAAGGTGAGCACGGCGAGCAGCGTCAGGATCGCCCTGACGGCGCGCCAGCCGAGGAACCGGACCACGGTCCTCACCTCCTTCTCCTCTGCCGGGACGGGTGCCCGGTCGATGAGTCAGGAGCGTAGGAGCCGCGGTGACGCGCGCTGATTGCGGCGGCGTGAAGCTTGGATTGCGCACCCCGGATCGCCGTCGTGGCGCCGATCGGGGCGGTGTCCGCCACTGCGCTGAGCGTGCGGCGCCGGCGCCCCTCGCTGGCCGCCCCCCTTGCTGGTCGAGCCCCCCCTTGCTGGTCGAGCCCCCCCCCCCTTGCTGGTCGAGACCCCCCTTGCTGGTCGAGCCCCCCCCTTGCTGGTCGAGCCACCTCTTGCTGGTCGAGCCCCCCCTTGCTGGTCGAGTAGCCCCGCAGGGGCGTATCGAGACCGACCGGCGTCAGGAGGCGGCGGAATAGGCGGGCGGGGTCACTGGTGGAAGGCCCTGCAGGAGGCGCAATCGTCTCGGATTCCCCGCGCTGACGCGGATCCGAGCCCCTCCCGGGCGGCGCGAGCGCCCCTCCGCCCGACCGCCGAGAACGCCTCCACCGGCGCAATCCGGATTCAACAATCGGCTGTCAGGATCGTGCCCGACCCCGCCGTGCCCTCCGACCGAAAGGACTCCTGCGCCATGAGTCTCGAGACCTACTCGCCCGATCCGCAGCTGCTCCGCCAGGCCTTCTCGCACTTCCCGTCCGGAGTCGCCGCCTTCGCCGCCGAGGTCGACGGGCGGCTCGAGGGGATGGTCGCCTCCTCCTTCTCGGTCGGCGTCTCGATGGATCCGCCCCTGGTGATGTTCGCCATCCAGAACTCGTCGACCACCTGGCCCGTGCTGCGCTCGGCCGGCCGGATCGGGGTCTCGGTGATGGGGGCCGGGCACGACGGCGCGGCGCGGCAGCTCGCCTCCCGCAACAAGGCGGGGCGCTTCGAGGGTCTCGAGATCGAGCGGAGCGAGGCGGGCGCGGTCTTCGTGCACGGCTCGCCGCTGTGGCTCGAGTGCTCGATCTTCCAGGAGATCCCGGCCGGCGACCACCACGTGGTGCTGCTCGAGGTCACCGCCCTGCACAACGACGCGACGATCGAGCCGCTCGTCTTCCACGGCTCGGCCTTCCGCCACCTGCGCTCGGTGGCCTGAGGGCCCTCAGCCGCCCATGCCGGGCTCGGCCCAGCTGGCGAGCTCCGAGCCGGCCGCCGAGCACGAGGTGCCCAGATCGCTCAGGATGCCGCCCCACTCGGCGTCCTCCGGATCGTAGGGCCAGCCCTCGGCGGTCACGGGCGCGTCCCTGAGGTGGTTCGTGACGCTCGTCCTCGCCGTCGTCAGCGCCGGGTCGTCGGTCTGCACGGTCGTGAGCTGGAACGCCTGGCGCTCGAGGAACTGCCGGTACGCGTCCTCCGTCACCTGACCCTGCTGGAAGTACCACTGCATGGTCCACCCGAGGCTGAGGAGCGAGCTGTACCGGCCGCACGCGTAGGCCGCGCTCCGGTCGCCGCCGTCGAGAGCGGCCGCGTCCGGTTCGGCGGTCACCGTGACGGTCACGGTCGGCGCCGGCTCCGCTCCGGCCGTGGCGGCGCACCCCGTGAGCGCCGTGAGGACGAGGGCCGCGGCGATGGCGGCCCCTGCCCGTGCTGTCGATCCGATACGATTGCGTGATCTCCCCATGGTGGCGACCGTAGTCGAGGCGGAGGACTCGAGGCGACGGGGAACCAGCAGACTTGTCGGGCGGCACGCGACCGGCGAGCCGCTGACACCGAGGAGTCGCCGTGCCCTTCGCCGATCAGCTGATCGACTCCCGTACCGCCGATGATCTCGCCGCGGCGATCGCGCTCGTGCACACCAGCACTGCGGAACTCGATGCGGCCGGCGCGCGCCTCGCCGGGCTCGCGCTGCGCGAGCGGGCGGACCTGCTTCGGGATGCGCTGCTCGCCGACGTCCCCGGGAGCTACGCGGAGCTGGCGCGGGTGGTCCGCGCGGCACGCTCGGCGACGTTCCGCGGCTGGCTGATCTGGCCCGTCACCGCCGCGGTGGCGACCAGGGCGGTGGAGGATCCCGACGACACCGCCTTCGACGACGCCCTCGCCCTCCTCGCCGAGCTGACCGGTCTCCTGACCTCCGAGTTCGCGATCCGGATCCTCCTCCGCCACGACCTCGATCGTGCGCTCGCGACGATCGCGACCTGGACGGCGTCGGGCGACGAGCACGTGCGCCGTCTCGCCTCCGAGGGCACGCGCCCGTACCTGCCGTGGTCGGTGCGCGTCCCCGCGCTGACGGGGCGCCCCGGTGCGACCGTGCCGATCCTCGACGGCCTCTACCGCGACGAGTCCGAGTACGTCCGCCGCTCGGTCGCCAACCACCTCAACGACCTCAGCCGCGACGCCCCCGCTCTCGTCACCGAGACCGCTGCGCGCTGGCTCGCCGACCCCGACGAGAACACGGCCCGCCTCGTGCGCCACGCCCTGCGCACCCTCGTCAAGCGCGGCGATCCCGCGGCGCTCGCGCTGCTGGGCTTCCCCTCCGCGGCCGACTCCCTCGAGATCGACGGACCGCACCTCGACCGCGCCGTCGTCGCGATGGGCGGGGCCGTCGAGTTCCGCGCGAGCATCCGCAACATCGGAAGCGAAGCTCTGCGCCTGGCCGTCGACTACGTCGTGCACCACCGCAAGTCGAATGGCGGCCAGACCTCGAAGACCTTCAAGCTGACGACCGCCACCGTCCGGCCGGGCGACGTGCTGGAGGTGCGGCGCGCGCACTCGTTCCGGGCGATCACCACGCGGCGCTACTACGCCGGCCCGCACGCGATCGCGCTGCAGATCAACGGCGTCGAGACCGAGCGCGCGGTGTTCGACCTCGTGGCGGAGTGAGCGGTCAGCGCAGGTCGCGCAGCCGCACCCGCGGCAGCAGCAGCAGCGCCCCCAGCGCCACCCCCGCGGCGGCCGCGGACAGCGCGAACACCAGCGGCAGCCCGAGGGCGTACGCCTCCGCCTCCGAGGCACCCGCCCGCGTCAGCACCGAGAGACGGGCCGAGAGCGCCGCGCCGTAGCCGACCAGGCCGGCGGTGCCTCCGAGGGTGAAGAAGAACACGACGGCCGCGCTGACCGAGCCCGTGCGGCCGAGGGGCGCGACCGTCTGCGCGGCGAGCACCAGGTTCTGCAGGGTCATGCCGAGGCCGGCGGCCAGCAGGAGCGCGCCGCCGAGTGCCAACGGCAGAGGGGCCAGCGGCGCCAGGGCGAGCAGCGCATTGCCGAGGAGCATCGCCGACGCCGCGAGCAGCAGCACGCCCTTCAGGCGGCCGGTGCGCGTGATGCGGCGGCCCGCGAACCAGGAGGCGGCGACCGCGCCGACCGCCAGCGGCGCGAGCAGGAGGCCCGCCGGCGCGGGGTCGATGCCGAGCCCGATCTGCAGGTACTGCGTGACGAACACCGAGCCTCCGAACAGCGTCGAGCCGAGGAGCAGGGCGGCGACGGTGCAGACCAGCGTCACCCGGCCGCCGAGCAGCCGGAGCGGGATGATCGGAGCGGCCACCCTCAGCTCGACGATCACGAGGGCGATCAGGGCGAGCGCGCCGAACGCGGCGAAGGCGAGGAGGGCCGTGCCGAACGAGCCCTCGCCGAGCAGGGTCAGGGCGATCAGCGCCGAGGGGACGCCGGTCGCGATCAGCAGCGCTCCGGCGTAGTCGGTCCGTCCGCCGCGCGCGGTGACCGGGAGGCGCACGTGCAGCGTCGCGGTCAGCACGGCGAACGACGCGAGCGCGAGCGGCAGCGCCACCACGAAGCACCAGCGCCAGCCGAGCGACTGCACGACGAGGCCGCCGACGATGGGGCCGAGGATCGTCGCCGAGGTCTGCAGCGCCTGCAGCGATCCGTTGACCCGGCCGCGCTCGCGCAGCGGCACGAGCAGCGCCACCGCGGCCATCGACACGGCGGCGGTGCCTCCCAGACCGATGCCCTGCACGGCGCGGGCGGTCAGCAGCACGGCGGTGGAGGGGGCGAGCGCGGCGAGCACCGAGCCGGCGACGAACACGGCGATCGCGCTCTGCAGGATCCGTTTCGGCGCGACCAGGTCGGCGAGGCGGCCCCACAGCGGAGTCGTCGCCGTGTTGCCGAGGATCGTCGCGGCCACCAGCCAGGTCGACAGGCCCGCGGCGCCCTCGAGCGAGCGCATCACGGTGGGGATGCTGGTCGCCACGATCGTCGCCGAGAGCCCGGCGACGAACTGGGCGATCATCAGGCCCGAGAGCGGCGCGCGCACGTCGCGCGGCAGGGCCGTCGTCGCCGCGGTGGCGACGCCCGAGGTCACGACCCCAGGCCGGCGCCGGCGAGGACCGCCGCGGTGAACTCGCGAGGAGCCCTCGCCGGGAACTGGCCGCTCACCGGCATCTCGACGACGCGGGTGCCGGGTATGTCGGTGAACTCGATCGGGATGTCGAGCGTCATCCGCGCCCACGGCGGGCGCAGCACGGTCAGCTCCACTCCCGCCTCGACCAGCGCGAGGTTGTCGGCCCAGGTCTTCGTCCGGCCCCGGAACACCGCGGGGTAGATCGAGTTGTAGCGCTCGAGATTGCCGAGCGTGTCGGCGACGCAGCCGAGCAGCGCGCGCGGATCGTCGGTGCCGTAGAGGCCGATGTTCTTCTGCCACAGGTACTGCAGCACCGCGCCGTCGGCCGTGACCGGCAGCTCCGGCGCCCAGTTCGCGGCCCAGTACTCGGTCGACTCCTCGTCGGGCTCCTCGAGGGCGTAGAGCACGGCGCGCTCCACGCGGCCGGTGCCCAGGAGCGAGACGGCCAGGGCGGTCGCGAGCGAGCTGCCGGTCTTCATCCCGACCGGCACGAACCGGTCGACCCCGAGCGCGTCGAGCGCCTGGACCAGGATGCGCGCGTACTCGGCGAGCGGCTGATCGGCGGGCGCCGAGTCGCTCTGCCCGAAGCCGGGGGTGTCGAAGGCGATCGTCGTCGTGTGCGCGCCGAGCGCCTCCAGCACCGGCTCGTAGACGGCCGAGGTGCGGGGCGACTCGTGCAGCAGCACGAGCGCCGGGTCGCCCGAGCCGCTCCTCCGGTAGTGCAGCTGACCCCAGTCGGTGTCGACGTATCCGCGCATGGTGCGTTCTCCTAGAACTCGAGCAGGTTGTCGCGCAGCTGGTCGAACGAGTACTCGCGGCGCGTGAGTCCGCGGCGCTGCAGCTCGGGCACCAGGCCGTCGCAGATCTCGGCGATGAAGCGGCGGGTGACGCCGCTCGTCGAGATCAGGAATCCGTCGCCGCCGGCGACCCGCATCATCTCCTCGAGCTGATCGGCCACCGACTCGGGTGTGCCGGCGATGACCGGGCCGTTGCCGACTCCGCGCGAGACCACCGCCTCCCGCAGCGTCCTGGTCGCGTTGCGCGCGACGAAGTCGCTGAGCTGCTGCGTGCCGTTCGTCTGGAGCTCGAGCGAGCCGAGCGGCACGTCGAGCGGGACCTGTGCGAAGTCGATGTCGGTCGACTTCGCCATCGCGGCCAGATGCACCTCGATGTTCTCGGCGATGTCGTCGCGGCGCAGGCGCACGCGCTCCTCGGCCTCCGCCTCGGTCGAGCCGACGATCGGACCGACTCCGAAGAGCACCTTGATGTCGTCGGGGTCGCGGCCGAACGAGAGCGCCGCCTGGCGGACCTTGTCGCGGTAGGCCTTCATCCCCTCGGCCGTCGCGTGGATGGCGACGATGGTGTCGGCGTACTGCGCGGCGAACGCGATACCGCGGGGCGAGCCTCCGGCCTGCGAGATCACCGGGCGGCCCTGCGGCAGCGGGCCCGTGTTGAGCGGCCCGCGGGTGGAGTAGTGGCTGCCGCGGTAGTCGGCCCGCCGCACCTTCGTGTGGTCGGCCCAGTAGCCCGTGTCCGGGTCGGCGACCACGGAGTCGGGCTCCCAGGTGTCCCAGAGGGCGAGGGCCGCCTTCAGGAAGTCCTCGGCCACGTCGTAGCGCGAGTCGTGCTCGTCCATGCCGTCGAAGCCGTAGTTCTGCAGCGCGCGGTCGGAGGTGCCGGTGACGACGTTCACGCCCATCCGGCCCCGCGAGATCTGGTCGATCGACGCGGTGAGACGCGCCAGCATGTACGGGTGGTAGGCGAAGGTGCCCGCCGTCGCGATGATCCCGAGCCGCTCCGTCGCCTGCGCGAGGAGGGTCGCGGTGACCATCGGATCCTGTCGCGGCGTCTGGAACGCGTGCTTGAGGTAGAGCTCCATCGAGTCGCCGTAGCGGTCGCCCACGAAGGTGTTGTCCTCGATCAGCACGTAGTCGAAGCGCGCCCGCTCCATCGCCCGCGCGAGGTCGACGAAGATCTCGGCCTGCTGCCACTGCGTGCCGATGGCGCCCGAGAACTCCTGGCCCCACGCGGGCACCGACGTGCCGTTGAGGAACCAGCCGAGGTGGAACGGAGCGACCCCGGACATCAGAACGCCGCCAGGTTCGCCTTGAAGGTGGGCTCGTCGTAGGAGGAGCGGATCAGGCCGCGGCGGCGCAGAGCCGGGGCCAGACCGCTCGCGATCTCGTCGATGTAGCGGCGCGAGTGCGTGCGCACCGGCTCGCCGCGGACGAGGAAGCCGTCGCCTCCGACGGCGTCCACGACCTCCTCCATCTGCTCGGCCACCGAGTCCGGCGTGCCGACGAGCTTCACCGACTCGGACGACTGGCCCATCAGCGCCTCGCGGATCGTCTTACCCGCGGCCCGCTTCTTGAACGACGCGAGCCCCGACTGGTGCCCGTTCGTCGTGACGTCGTCGGGCAGCGGCTGATCGAGGTCGAACTGCTTGAAGTCGACCTCGGTCGTGATCGACATGATGCCGAGGACCGTCTCGATCTGGTCCTGGCTGAGCTCGTAGCGGCGGCGCGCGAGCTCCTCGGCGTCGGCCTGCGTCTCGCCGAGCACCGGCTGGATGATGTACATCACCTTCACGTCGTCGGGGTTCCGGCCGTGAGCGGCGGCACGGGCGCGGATGTCGTCGCGGTACTCCTTCATCCCGTCCACTCCGCTCGGCTGCGAGAGCAGCACGTTCGAGTGCTTCGCGGCGAAGTCGCGGCCGGCGGGAGAACCGCCCGCCTGGCAGAGCACGGGGTGCCCCTGCGGCCCGGCGGGCATGTTGAGCGGGCCGCGGACCTTGAAGTACTTCCCCTCGTGGTGGATGGGATGCACCTTCGTGTGATCGGCGAGCACGCCCGTCTCGCGGTCGGCGACGATCGCGCCCGGCTCCCACGAGTCCCAGAGCGCCTTCACGACGGTGACGTACTCCTCGGCCATCGCGTAGCGCTCGTCGTGCGGCAGCAGGTGGTCGAGCCCGTAGTTCTGGCCGGCGAGATCCTCGGAGGAGGTGACGATGTTCCAGCCGACCCGCCCGCGGGTGAGGTGGTCCATGGTCGCCATGGTGCGGGCGAGGATGAACGGCGGGTAGAAGCTGGTCGACATCGTCGCGATGAAGCCCATCTTGGACGTGTGCTGCGCGAGCACCGGCAGCAGCGGCACCGGGTCGCCCTTGGGCGAGTGCAGACCGTGCTTCAGGTCGTTCTCGGTGGTGCCGCCGTAGGTGTCGGAGACGAGAGTGGAGTCCTCGAACATCATGAAGTCGAAGCCCGCTCGCTCGAGCTGGCGCGCCATGTCGATGTAGTAGTCGCCGTTCAGCCAGGTCGTCGGGGTGTCGGCGGCCCACGGGCTCTTCCAAGCGGGCGTCTTGAACGGGGTGAACCAGGCGAGATGGAACGGGGTGACCATGGGATCGGGCTCCTTCGGAAGTGGCGCGTGCGTGCGGCGGTGCCGGTGCCGCTGCTCTGGAGGCCATTCCACAGGGCGCACATTTCGCCGGGAGCGCGGGGCGGTGCCGATCTGATTGCGCAGTGCGCGGGCGGTGCGATCGGGCGCTGACCGGGTGTTCTGTGATGCTGCGCTGGGCAATTCGCCGGGAGGCACGTGCCGTCTGCGCAGGTCGCTGTGGCGCTCGCCGCGCTATCCGCCGGGCGCGGATCCGGTGCGAGCGGGCGGAGTCGCGGCGGCGGGGGTGGTGTCTCGGTGGGGTGGGGTGGTCGGGGTGCGCCGAGGAGCGACGGCAGGGGAGGGGGAGCTGCTGGCGGCGTGAGGACGGGGTGGTGTCTCGCTGGAGCGGGGCGGGCTGAGCTCGTCGAGGAGGAGCGGTCCGGGGTGACGGGGCGTGCCGAGGAGGGGAAGGGTCGCTGAAAAGCGCGCGGACGAGGGCGGTGTTTCGGAGGCGTGGGGTGCTCCTGCTGCGCCAGGCGCGGGGGAGGCGGGGACGCCGCCGGGCGGGTCGTTATGGCCGTGGTGTCTCGGTGGTGCGGGATGGCCGGGTCTCGCCGAGGAGGGGAAGGGTCGTTGGGTCGGTGAGAACAGCGGTGGTATCGGAGGAGTGGGTGCTCCTGCGCTGAGGCGCGATGGCGGGGAGGTGGGGAGGCCGCCGGGCGGGTCGGGGAGGCCGTGGTTTCGCGGTGGCAGGGATGGCCGGGTCTCGCCGAGGCGCGGTGGCAGGGGAGATGCGGAGGCCGCCGGGCGGGTCGGGGAGGCCGTGGTTTCGCGGTGGCAGGGATGGCCGCGTCTCGCCGAGGAGGGGAAGGGCCACTGGGCGGGAGGGAACGGCGGTGGTGTCTCGGTGGAGTGGGGGGTCCTGCTCCGATGAGGCGCTGAGGCGGGAGCGGAGCAGCGCCGTTGAGCGCGTCGGGTCGATGGTGCCTCGGCGGGCGGGGTGGTCGGGGCGCGCCGAGGAGTGATGGTCGGCGAGGAGGCGCTGTTGGGCGCGTCAGAACGGGAACGGTGTCGCGGAGGAACGGGGTGGCTCCGGTGGGGGCCCGAAGAGTGAGGGTCGAAGAGACGGGGATCCGAAGGGCGGGGCTCCGACGGGCGGGGATCCGGGGGGCGGGGATCCGGGGAATCCGGGTTCGCGTGATCCGGGCTCGCGTGATCCCGGGTCGCGGAACGCGGGTCGGAGGGGAACGGGCGGAAGCAGGGCGGGTGGTCGGGTGGTGACGTGGCGTCCGGTGGGAGTGGTCCACTCCGTGGTGCCGTCGGGGTGGAGGCGGTAGGTCCAGTGGTCGCCGTGGCGGACGTGGTGGTGGGCGGTGCAGAGGGACGCGAGGTTCTCGAGGGAGGTCTCGCCTCCGTGGCGCCATTCGATCGTGTGATCGGCTTCGCTGGTGGAGGCCTGGCGGGTGCAGCCGGGGAAGCGGCAGGTCTGGTCGCGCAGCTGGAGGGCGAGGCGCATCTGCGGGGGTGGGACGCGGTGGGTGCGGCCGACGGAGACGACGGCGCCGGTGTCGGGGTCGGTGAGGACTCGGGTGAAGGTGGCGGCGACTCCGGCGAGTTGGCGGGCGATGGTGGCGGGGATCGCTCCGTAGCCGTCGAGGTCCGCGGGAGCGTCGTCTGCTCCGGAAGCGGTGCTCACGGCGAGCGTCAGCCGCACCTCGGCGCGCACTCCGGGGACGAACGTCGGCGGGGCGTGGGTGCCGCCGTCGATCGGGGTGGTGCCGGCGATGTCTCCGTCGCAGAGGAGATCGGTGAAGGCGTCGGCGCGCAGCTGGGCGAGCGTCCGTTCGTCGCCGGCGCCGCAGTCGCTGCGGGTGATGTCGCGGTCGGAGCGGTCGGAGCGGTCGGAGCTGTCGGAGCGGTCGATGTCGGTCCGCTCACGGAGGGTGCGCGCGATGCGGTCGAGCCGGTTGTAGACGCCGACGGCGGCGGCAGCGGGGAGGAGGGCGGAGAGTGTGGCCATCCCGTCGATCTCGGGCGTGAGCCAGACGCCGCGGTCCTCCTTCGCATGCGCGTGCCGTTCGGCGAGGGGCTCGGTGTGGAGTTGATCGCGGAGACGGTCGACGGCGCGTCGCAGCTGAGTCGGGGTTTTCGACAGGGCGAGGTCGGCGGCGCGCTCGTCGAATTCGGCGAGGGACTCCTTGGGCAGGGTCGCGGCGGCGGAGCAGATCACCTCGCCGGCCCGCCAGCGGATCCTGGCCGCCGCGAGCAGGGCTCGGGTGAGCGGCAGGTCCTCGACCAGCAGGTGTGCGCGTTCGAGGTCGCGGGAGAGCTCCCGCTCGGACACTCCGGCGCCGGTGGCGAGCTCGGCGCGGAGGGAGCGTTCGACGAGGTCGTTCGACTCGCGACTCGACAGGCCGCCGCGGGCGAACGCGAGCGGGATCGTGAGGCCTTGCCGATACACCTCGTACAGCTTCTCGGCGGACGCGAGGTGGTCGAGGGAGGCGTTGCGGGCGAGGCGGCCGACCTCGTCGGCGCCCTCGCGGACGCGGTCGAGGATCGCCTCCGCGGGTCGGGTCTCAGCTGCAACTGCCATACGGATATTGAATCAGGGACCACCGACACCCGGGCCCGGACAACGGCCGAACGGGACAACTCCCGCCCAGAAGTGGCCTGTGGAGGAACCGTTCTCGCCGGGGGAGCGCTCTGAAGCACTCGCCTCCTGACGTGGGCGGGTCTCGATACGCCCCTGCGGGGCTACTCGACCAGCGGGCAGGGCAGGCAGGGCAGGCAGGGCAGGCAGGGCAGGCAGGGCAGGCAGGGCAGGCAGGGCGGGCAGGGCAGGCAGGGCAGGCGGAGCAGGCAGAGCAGGCAGAGCAGGCAGAGCAGGCGGAGCAGGCAGAGCAGGCAGGGCAGGCAGGCGGGCGAGGCATGCAAGCGGGCGGGCGGGAAGGCGGGTGGGCCGCGGAGAGGCGGCCTCCTGCTCTCGCGCTCGCTGATCGAGTAGGCCGCGCAGCGGGCGTATCGAGATCCGCGACCCTCAGCGAGGGGGTCGGTGGGCTGGCCTGCTGACGCGGGTGGGTCTCGATACGCCCCTGCGGGGCTACTCGACCAGCGGGCGGCGGCCAGCGGCCAGCGGCCAGCGGCTGGCAGTCGGCAGGCTGGAGGCCGCCGGACACGCAGGCCAGGCAGTCGAGCAGCCCCGCGGAGCGAGGCGGCTCGAGCTCCCCACCGTCGACGGCGCAGTCCGCCTGCCGACGCGGGCGGCTCTCCGCACGACCAGCAGCGCGCGAGCGCCCACCGAGCCCCCCGGCCGCGGACCAGCAGCGCGCCCCGCGCCGGTCCTCAGACCGCGGCGGCCGCCTGCTCGCGGGACCAGGCGGCGGCCGCCGCGAGCTCGTCGGGGTCGACCGGCGCGACGACTCCGCCGCCGGGCTGCGCGGCGAGCCACTCCTCCGTCGCGACCGGCACCGGGTGCTTGTAGTCGCTCGTGACGGTCGTGTAGAGCGAGCCGCCGAGGCGGGCCACCGGGCGGTACTTCGCGATGTCGATGCGGCCGCTCGGGTCGAGGATGCCGTCGTCGGCGTGCACCGCGAGCACCTGGGCGAAGACCACATGGGCGTCGTACACCTCGGTCTCGCGCAGCAGCACGCACTCGAGCGCGACCTTCGCGATCGCCAGCCGCTTCGGCCGGACCCTGGTCGAGTCGACGACTTCGAGGCCGAGCAGGGCGGCCTCGTCGAGCGACGGCGGAGTGATGGCCGCCGTCGCCGTCTCGACCTCGGCCTGCCCGTCGGTGACGAGGTTCACCACGAACTCGCCCGTGGCGCGGATGTTGTCGTGCGAGTCCTTCTCGCCGGTGAACGAGATCATCAGCGTCGGCGGGTCCATGGTGACCAGCGTGAAGTACGAGAACGGGGCGAGGTTCCCCACTCCGTCCGCGCTCTCGGTGCCGACCCACGCGATGGGGCGCGGCACCACCGCGTTCTTGACCATCCAGGTGAAGTCGTGCGGGCTGCCGGTGTCGTCGGCGAGGTACATGCGTGCTCCTTCGTGATCGGGGAGGGCCGTCGGGCTACTGCCAGCTCGCCTCGCGCCAGTCGACGTGGCCGTCGGCGCGCGGCGTCCAGTCGAGACCGGGGGCGACTCCGTAGGTCGCGACGGTGTAGTCGATGTTCGCGAGGTGGGTGCGCTCGGCGTTCAGCTCCCAGATGTCGGCGATCACGTCGTTGCGGGCGTCGGTGTCGACCGTGGCGTTGGCCTCGACGATCAGCGCGTCGACGTCGGGGTCGGAGAAGATCGCGTAGCCGGTCGGTCCGTAGAGGTAGTTGAGCGTCGTCGAGGCGTCCATCATCGACGGCGAGAACTGGGTGATGTACATGCCCGGGTGCGACTTCGACGAGGTCAGCAGCACGTACGACGAGTACTCCACGCCCTCGAGCTCGACGGTGATGCCGACCTCCGCCAGCTGCGAGGCGATGGCCTGCGCGACCTCGGCCGAGTTCGGCACGTTGCCGCCCGTGGGGTACTGGAAGGTGATGGCGCTGCCGTCGTAGCCGGAGGACTCGACCAGCTCGGCCGCCGCGTCGGGGTCGTAGGCGAGGTCGGGCAGCTCGGCGTCGAAGCCGTTCACGTTCGGGGCGACGGAGGAGGCGTTCGCGACGGTCGCGTAGCCGTCGTGGATCGTCTCGATGATCGTCTCGCGGTCGATCGCCAGGCTGATGGCGTTCCGGAGGTCGGCGTCGGCGAGCGGCCCGCCGGAGGTCTCGTTGAAGCCGACGTAGATCAGCTGGTTCGACTGGCCCTCGGCGACGGTGTAGCCGGAGCCGTCGACGGAGGCGACCTGCGCGGGGGTGATCGCGGTCAGGTCGATGTCGCCCGACAGCAGCCCGTTCAGCCGCGCGTCCGGGTCGGCGATGGGCTCGACGGTCACGTTGGCGATCGCGGGCTCGCCGCCCCAGTAGTCGGGGTTCGCGGCGAGCTCGGTCGAGACTCCGGGCGTCCAGCTCTCGAAGGTGTAGGGCCCGGAGCCGATGGGCGCCTTCGCGAAGCCCTCGGAGCCGACCTCGGTGTAGTACGCCTCCGGCACGATCGAGATGTAGTAGGCGCGGCGGGTGAAGACCGAGTCGCCGGCGGTGAGCTGGAAGGTGATCTCGGTGTCGCTGGTCACCTCCATGCTCGCGATGTTGTTCGTGTAGATCTTGTTCAGCGAGTCGGGCGAGTCGATGACCGCCTGGAAGCTGAAGCGCACGTCCTCGGCGGTGACGGGGGTGCCGTCGGTGAAGATCGCGTCGTCGCGGAGGGTGAAGGTCCAGGTCTTCGCGTCCTCGCTGGCCGTCCACTCCGTGGCGAGGCGGGGCTGCAGCGCGCCCTCGCCGTCGACCGTCGTCAGCTGGTCGTACACCGCGTGGAAGATGTTGGTGCTGTAGAGCCCGTTGTCGATCACGGGGTCGGCGTTGGCCAGGTCGCTCGGCTGGGCGACGACGATCGAGTCCTTCGTCGCGCCGCCCTCGCTCGAGGAGGCCTCGCCGCTGCAGGCGGTGAGGAGGAGGGCGAGCGCGGCGGCGGAGGCCACGGCGGCGGAGTGCCGGGTGCGTCGGAGCATGGGGGAGTGCCTTTCGTCGAGGCGGCCGGGGCGCGCGAGGGAGTCGCCGGCCGGCGCGGGGTGCGCGGGAGGGTCGTGAAGGCGGAGCTGCGGTGCGTCGGTGCTGCGGGAGGGAAGTGCTGCGGGAGGGAAGAGCGGAGGCTTACTGATGCGGGAGGAGACCGCGACAGGCGGGTGCTGCGGTGCGTCAGGCGGCGGCCGGGAGGGCGCGCCGACGGCGGGTGGGGTCGGGGACGGGGGCGGAGGCGAGCAGCGAGCGGGTGTACTCGTGCTGCGGATCGTCGAACACCGCGGCGGTCGGCCCGGTCTCGACGAAGACACCGCGGTGCATGACCGCGACGTCGTCGGCGAGGGCGCGGACGACCGAGAGGTCGTGCGAGACGAAGAGGTAGGCGAGCCCGAGCTCGGACTGCAGTTCGGTGAGCAGCGCCATCACCTGGGCCTGGATCGACACGTCGAGGGCCGAGGTCGGCTCGTCGAGCACGAGCACGTCGGGCTTGAGCGCGAGCGCCCGGGCGATGCCGATGCGCTGGCGCTGGCCGCCCGAGAAGTCGGCGGGGCGGCGCTTGGCCGACTCGCGGGCGAGACCGACCTGCTCGAGCACCTCCGCCACGCGGGCCGCGGAGTACCGCCCGTTGATCCGCAGCGGCTCGGCCACGATCTCGTGCACGGTCAGGCGCGGATCGAGCGAGGAGTACGGATCCTGGAACACCGCCTGGATCGAGGAGCGCAGCGGCCGGCGGGCGCGATCGCCCAGCTCGGAGACCTTCGTGCCGCGGTAGCTGACCGAGCCGGACGTCGGCTTCTGCATGCCGAGGATCGTGCGGACCAGCGTCGACTTGCCGCAGCCCGACTCGCCGACGAGGCCGAGGGTACGGCCCGCCTCGAGGCGGAACGAGACGCCGTCGACGGCGCGGAACGGCTCGGCCGCCCGGCCCCAGCCGCCCCGCTGCGGGAAGTGCACGCGCACCTCCGACACCTCGACGA
Organism: Rathayibacter sp. VKM Ac-2759; assembly: GCF_009834225.1. Taxonomy (NCBI): domain Bacteria; kingdom Bacillati; phylum Actinomycetota; class Actinomycetes; order Micrococcales; family Microbacteriaceae; genus Rathayibacter; species Rathayibacter sp. VKM Ac-2759. The sequence continues at coordinate 3,416,897 of NZ_CP047176.1, read as the reverse complement.
CCGGCTCGGCGTGCGGGTGCTCGACGGAGACGACGACGGGCGCGACGGCGCGCGCCTCCGTGCCCGTCACCGGCAGGATGCTGGCCAGCAGCCGTTTCGTGTAGTCGTCCCGGGGATCGCGGAACACGTCGAGCGCCGTGCCGCTCTCGACGATCCGCCCCTGGTGCATCACCAGCACGCGGTCCGCGTTCTCGGCGACGAGGCCCAGATCGTGGGTGACCAGCACCAGCGACGAGCGGAGGCGCTCGCGCACCTCCTGCAGCACGCGCATGACCTGCGCCTGCACCGTGACGTCGAGCGCCGTGGTCGGCTCGTCGGCGATCAGCATCGCCGGCTCGTGCGCGATCGCCATGGCGATCATCACGCGCTGGCGCTGACCGCCCGAGAGCTCGTGCGGGTAGGAGCGCAGCCTCCGCTCGGGATCGGGCAGGTGCACGAGCTCGAGCAGCCGGAGCGACTCGGCACGCACCTCGGCCTTCGAGAGGCCCTTCCGGTGCAGCGTGATCATCTCGGCGATCTGGGTGCCGATCCGCATCACCGGGTTCAGCGAGGTCATCGGGTCCTGGAAGATCATCGACAGCTCAGCGCCGCGGATCGAGCGGAGCGCCGCCTCGTCGACCCCGCGCAGGTCGACTCCGCCGAGGAGGATCTCGCCGCTCGTGACGCGCACGCCGCGGGGCAGCAGGCCCATCGTCGAGAGCATGGTCATCGACTTGCCCGAGCCGGACTCGCCGACGATCGCGACGACCTCTCCGGGCATCACGTCGAAGCCGATGCCGTCGACGAGGCGGACGGGGGCGTCCTTCGGGCCCGCCTCGATCACCAGATCGCGGACGCGGAGGACGGGGACTGCACCTTCGTGGGACATGGGCTACTCCGCCTTCTGCGACTGGACGCCGGTGAGGCGCTGGCTCATGAACTGGAGCCCGGCCACGAGCATGAAGAGCATCAGGCCGGGGAGGATCGTGATCACGGGGCTGTCGCGGAGGTAGGTCTGGCCCTCCTCGATCATCCCGCCCCAGCTCGGGGTGGGCGCCTGGATGCCGAGGCCGAGGAACGACAGCGCCGCCTCGAGCAGCACGATCACGCCGAGGTCGAACGGCACGAGCACGGCGAGCGCGGGGACCACGTTGGGCACGAGGTGCTTGCGCAGGATCCAGCCGTGGGTCGCTCCGTGCGTCTTCGGTGCCCAGATGAACTCGCGCTCGCGGAGGGACCACGCGGTCGCGCGGGCGACACGGGCGTAGCCGACCCAGTTGGCGACTCCGATGACCACGATCAGGGTGAGGATGCTCGGGCCGATCGCCGAGACGATCGCGATCAGCAGCAGCATGATCGGGATCGCGAGCTGGATGTCGGACAGCGCCGAGATGACGGTGTCGAGCCGCCCGCCGAAGTAGCCGGCGACGAGGCCCAGCGTCACGCCGATCAGGAGGTTCAGCGCCACGGCGGGCACCGCGATCGAGAGCGACACCCGGCCGGCGACGGCGAGGCGCGAGAGCATGTCGCGGCCGAGGGCGTCGGTGCCGAGCAGGTGCGCGGGATCGGCGAACGGCAGGAGGAAGCGGCCGCGCAGATCCTGCGTGTCGGGGTCGAAGAACGGCAGCAGAGGCACGAGCACGATCGTCAGGACGACGATCGCGACCAGGCCGGTGGCGACGTAGAACGAGGCGCTCAGCGGGGCCCGCGTCGATCCGGGCTGCGGGCGGCGGAACAGCCACCGCACCCGCTGGATCGCGAGGGCCTGCGTCGACGTCCGGGCCGAGGCGGGAGTCGGCACCGGGATCGGCTCGCGCGCATCGATCGTGGCGGGGACGCTGCCCTGGGCGGCGTCCGTCTCGAGGGGGCTCACTGGAGTCTCACTCTCGGGTCGAGGGCGGCGTAGAGGAGGTCGACGACGACGTTGACGAGGACGAAGAAGATCGCGATGACGAGGATCGCCGACTGCACGACGGTGTAGTCGCGGTTCGAGATCGACTGCATGAGCAGCTGCCCGACTCCCGGCCAGTTGAAGACCAGCTCGACGACGACCGTTCCGCCGAGCAGGGCGCCGAGGTTGAGCCCGGCGACGGTGATCACGGGCAGCAGGGCGTTGGGGAGCATGTGCCGCAGGATCACGACGCTGCGCCGCTGGCCCTTCGCGTAGGCGGTGCGGACGTAGTCCATCCGGTACTGATCGGCGAAGCCCGTGTCGAGCAGGCGGATGTAGAGCGCGAGCTCGAGGGTCGCGATCGTCACCGCCGGCAGGATGATCGACAGCGGCGAGTTGTTGCCGAGCGCCGGCAGCACGCCGAGGCTCACGGCGAAGACCATCACCAGCAGGATCCCGAACCAGAAGGACGGGATCGCCTGGCGGGCGCTGGCGAACCAGAGCACCGCGTTGCGCAGCCGCGACGAGTCCGAGAGCTGCAGGATCAGCACCACCACGAAGGCCAGCACGAGTCCGAGCACGAAGCTCGTCAGGGCGAGCTGGAGCGTCGCGGGCATCCGCTGCAGGACGAGCTCGAGCGAGGGAGTGCCCTGCCGCAGCGAGTCGCCGAAGTCGCCGGTGATCGCCCCCGCGAGGAAGCCGGTGTACTGGAAGAGCAGCGGCTGGTCGAAGCCGAGGCTGGCCGAGAGGCGCGCGATGTCCTCCTGCGACGCCTCCGGCCCCAGGAGGAGCGCGGCCGGGTCGCCGGAGAGCCGGACGAGGAAGAACGCGACGGTCACGACTCCGAAGACCGTGACGAGGCCCTGGACGAGCCGTCGTGAGACGAAGCGGACCATGCTCGCTCTCCTTGTGCTGGGGCGACGCGCAGGAGCGCGACCGGTGCTGTCGGGGGTGTGATCAGTACAGCGGGTGGGTATTTCGGGAGGGCGTCGCCGCCGTCAACACCTGATTGCGCGTCGCGTCATCGAGACGGAAAGCGTTGTTGACCAGGGTTTCCGGTCACCGGAGCCGTCAATTCGCCGGTGCGGTGTCGGCCGTGCGCTCGTCGAGGGGCGGGGCGGTGAAGCGCATCGCCTCGACGTCGGGGTCCTCGGCCCAGAGCGCGACGCGATCTCCGCGGTAGTGGCCGTAGGCGAGGATCTGCGGCACCCCGGCGGCATCGCGGACGAGGGTCTCGCGGGTGAGGATCGCCGCGCCCTCCTTGAGGCCGAGGATGCGCGCCGTGCGCTCGTCGGCGTTCACCGCCTCGACGGTCGCCTCGACCTGATTGCCGGGAGCGGCGCGGACGGAGTCGATGAAGGGCATCGGATCGGGGCGCATCCCGGGCAGCGTCGTCCCCGCGATGGGGTGGTAGCCGACGATGATCCCGGCCGGGACGCCCTCGATCGACACGAGCTGCTCGGCCATCACGACGCGGTCGCCGTCGAGCTCGAGGCGCTCGCGGATGTGGCGGTGGGCGATCACCTCGCTGACGTCCGTGACCTCGCAGGTCATCGCGAGGCCGCCCGGGTGCTGCACCGAGTCCGAGCCCATCACCCAGCCGCTCGTGGGGAGGAGGGAGAGGAGCGGGAGCTCCCAGATGCTGCCGACCACGTTGGTGCCGATCCGCTGCCGGCGGCGGATGAGACCCTCCGAGCCCAGCTGCTGCAGGGCGCTGCGGATGGAGTTGCGGCTCATCATCATCGACATGACGAGGTCGTGCTCCTCGACCAGGTCCTTCTCGGTGATCAGTCCGCGGCGGATGCTGGCGCGCAGCAGTGCGTGGGCGCGACGCGGGCTGCTCTGCAGGAGCTCGCGGATCCGGCGCTGGCTGCCCTCGCGAGCCCGGCCGAGGGCCTCCGCGAGTTCGAAATCGTCGTCCATGGTGTGCCTCCTCGGGGGGCCGCGGCCCGAAACCCCACCGTAGGTGGGCTTCTATGCGCCTGATCGCGTGTCGCGTAAAAGCTGGGTTACGGCTGCTCCGGCGCGGTCGAGGACTGCACCGCGGACAGGAGCTCCTGCGTGCTCGGGTACGCCCAGCGGAGGTAGTCGAGCGGGAGCCTGCTGCGCTCGGCGACGATCTCGTGGGTGGCGTCGGTGTCCTCCAGCGACCCCGCGAGGGCCGCGAGCCGCTCGGCGGTGCGCCGGCCGGGAGAGGCCTCGTCGCGCGGGCGGCGCGCTCCGACGGGGTGCCGTCGCCCCCGGTGCTCGGGTGCGGAGGCGCTCTCGAGCGACCAGGTGCGCGTCGCCGCGACGTCGCGCCCCAGCTGCTCGACGAGTGCCTCCGCCCCGCGGTACCGGCGCTGCGGCCGCAGCTTCGCGTGCAGCTCGACGGTGATCGAGTGCCCGTAGAGGTCGCCGGCGAAGTCGAGGAGGTGGGCCTCCAGCAGGCGGACGCCGTCGCGACCGTAGAAGCTCGCGCGGCGGCCGACCGAGACGGCGGCGAGGTGCTCGGAGCCGTCGGTCGCGTCGATCACGGTGCCGGCGTAGACGCCGTCCGAGACTCCGCCGTCGGCCAGCGGCAGATTGGCCGTCGGGAAGCCGAGGAGTCGGCCGCGCTGGTCGCCGGGGACGACCACTCCGGTGATGACGGTCGGCTGCTGGTTCTGCGCGCTCATGCTGGCGGTCTCCTCGTCGTGCTGGTGACGCCCAGTCAACCGGCCTCTCGTTTCGCCCCGATGACCGGCGCAGACCTGTCGTATTGCGCCGCTGCGCGCCGCGGTGCCGTGCCCGGAGGCCCGCATTCCGCCTCCCTCCTCGGGCGGCTACGCCCCCGAGTACGCGAGGATGAGGGCATGGTGAGCACCGTCCTCCTCCGCGGCGCGCGCCTGATCGACGCGGGGGCGGACCTCCGCGACGCGTGGGTCCTCCTCGCCGGCGAGCGCATCGGCGCGGTCGGCTCCGGCCCCGACGCTCCGCCGGCCGATCGCGTGGTCGACGCGGGCGACGTCGTGCTCGTCCCCGGCTTCGTCGACCTGCACGGACACGGCGGCGCGCACGGATCGTACGACGACGGCCCCGACGGGATCGCCGCCGCCCTCGCGCTGCACCGACGGCACGGCACCACGCGCTCGGTGCTCAGTCTCGTCGCGAACCCGCTCCCCGCCCTGGAGCGATCGCTCGCCACGATCCGCGAGGCGATGTCGCGCGACCCGCTGATCCTGGGCGCGCACCTCGAGGGTCCCTTCCTCTCGCCCGGCAACCACGGCGCCCACGACCCGGGCACGCTGCTCGAGCCCACGCGCGAGAACGTGGAGGCGCTGCTCTCGGCCGGCCGCGGAGTGCTGCGCCAGATCACCGTCGCGCCCGAGCTCCCCGGGGCGCTCGACGCGATCCGGAGGATCGTCGACGGAGGTGTCGTCGCCGCGGTCGGCCACACGGTCGCGTCGTACGAGCAGGCCCGCGAGGCGTTCGCCGCCGGAGCGACGGTGCTCACCCACGCCTTCAACGCCATGCCCGGCGTCCACCACCGCGAGCCCGGCCCGATCGTCGCGGCGGTGGAGGACGAGCGGGTCACCCTCGAGCTCATCCTCGACGGCGTCCACGTCGCCCCTCCCGTGGCGCGCCTCCTCTTCGGCGCCGCTCCGGGCCGTATCGCCCTGATCACCGACGCGATGGCGGCCGCCGGCGCCGCCGACGGCGCCTACCGCCTCGGCTCGCTCGGAGTGAGCGTCGTCGACGGCGTCGCGCGGGTCGAGGGGAGCGGCACCATCGCCGGCTCGACGCTCACCCAGGACGCGGCGCTGAGGATCGCGGTCGAGCGCGCGGGCCTCGGTGAGCAGGAGGCGGTCGCCGCCCTCACGTCGACTCCGGCCCGGGCACTGGGCCTCGACGACCGCTTCGGCCGCCTGGCCGCCGGCTGCGCGGCCGACGTCGTGGCGATCGCCGCCGACCACTCGATCGCGCAGGTCTGGGCGGCGGGGGAGCGGATCGTCTGATCGGGCGGCGGTCCGATCGGCGGCCGGCCCCGCGATCACCGCGTCGTCCCTCCGCACCACCCCCTGACACCCGCCTCGCAGAGGCGTAGCGTCCACTCCGTTCGTCACGGTGGCGATCGTCGGAGTCCCCGTCGGGACAGGTCGGAAGTCACGGGATGTCGAAGTCGAGCACGCACGGGCACCGCATCCGCAAGGCGCTCTACGCGGCCGAGCTCGAGCGCCTGCAGATCGAGCTGGTCACGATGCAGCGCTGGGTGATCGAGACGGGGGCGCGCGTCGTCGTGGTCTTCGAGGGCCGCGACGCCGCGGGCAAGGGCGGCGCGATCAAGCGGATCGTGCAGTACCTGAACCCGCGGTCGGCGCGCGTGGTGGCGCTGCCGACGCCGAGCGAGCGCGAGAAGGGCCAGTGGTACTTCCAGCGCTACCTCGAGCGCCTCCCGACCGCCGGCGAGATCGTGCTGATGGACCGCTCCTGGTACAACCGCGCCGGCGTCGAGCGGGTGATGGGCTACTGCACCCCGGAGCAGTACCAGCTGTTCCTGAAGCAGGCGCCGGTCGTCGAGCGGATGCTGGTCGAGGACGGCGTCATCCTGCTCAAGTACTGGTTCTCGGTGTCCGACGACGTGCAGGAGGCCCGCTTCCGCTCGCGCCTGGAGGATCCGATGCGGCGCTGGAAGCTCTCGGACACCGACCTGCAGTCGATCACGCGGTGGGAGGACTACTCGCGCGCCAAGGACGAGATGTTCGAGGCCACCGACCACGCCGATGCGCCGTGGTGGACCATCCCGAGTGACGACAAGCGCTCGTCGCGGCTCAACGTGATCAAGCACCTGCTCTCGCAGATCCCCTACGAGCACCGCGATCCCGAGCCGATCGACTTCCCGCCGCGGCCGGCGTCCGACACCTACGAGCGCCCGGCGCGCGACCGGTTCCGCACCGTGCCCGACCACGCGCACACCCTGCAGTAGCGGGAGCCGCTCGCCGGCACCGGGCGTTCCGTTCGCCGCTTCTCGTCCCTCCGACGCGCTGAGAACAGCAGAAAGCGTCCAACGGAGGGGTGGTGGAAGCGGGTCGGCATGCTCTACTCGACCTGCGGTGCCTCCGCCGACATCGCTCCGGGGCTCGGCCTCCGCGCTCCGAGGCGGCACTGTCGATCCCGGACCCTCACATCACGGGAGACGCATGGACGACGACGACCTGCTCGCGACGCTGCACCGCGGCCGCCCGGCCACCCTCGCGGAGGCCGCCGAGCTGACGCACCTCGACCGCGCCGAGCTGCAGCAGGCGGTGGAGCGCCTCCGCGGTCGGGGTCTCCTGCGCGGCGAGGGCGACGTGCTCGCCTTCGTGCCTCCCGCCGAGTGGGCCGCGACGACCATCGCGCGGCACGCCGAGGCGGCGCGCGACTCGATGGACGGCATCGAGCGCCTCGTCGCCGCTCTGCCGGCGCTGCTCGGCGCGTGGTCGGTCGGCGAGTCCTCCGCCGATCTCGTGCCGACCCTGCTGCGGCACGGTCCGCACGCCTCCGAGGACCTCTGGTTCGACCTCGTCCGCCGCGACTCCGGCACGCTCGACGCCGTCCTCCCCGATGTCGAGCGCTTCCTCGACCCGCCGACCGAGCGGGCGCAGCGCTTCGGCGAGGCGCTGCTCGCGAAGGACCGGGTGCGCGTCATCATCCCGGCCGACGGCATCGGCGACCCGCGCGTGCTCGCCCGCATCGAGGCGTACCAGAAGGCGGGAGTCGAGTACCGGCTGCTCGAGACCCCGCCGTGCTGGTTCTGGGTCGACGGCGAGCACCTCGCCGTGCCGTTCCGGTGGGGCGAGACGCGGCCCACGAGCGTGCTCGGCGTCCGTCAGCACGCCCTGGCCGGGCTGGTCAGCGCGTACTTCGAGGAGCTGTGGCGGCAGGCGGCTCCGATCGGCGCCGTCGACCAGCCGTGGACCTCGCTCCTGCGGCTGATGCGGACGGGCGTCACGCTCGAATCGGCGTCGCACCGCCTGGGCATCAACCCCCGCACGGGCCGGCGCCGCGTCGCGGCCGCGATGGAGCACCACGGCGTCTCGACCCTGTTCGCGCTGGGTGCGGCGTGGGCGGCCGACGGCTCCACGCCCCCGGGTGCCGATCACGCGGAGAGTGCTCGGGTGACTCCGGGTGATCGGCACGCACCGACCGGGCACGATCCGGTGTCCTGAACCGACTCCGACGGCCTCGAGCCCCTCACAGGTGCAGGAGGCTCCAGTCGATGATCACCGCGAGCGCGGTGTACAGGGCGGCCACCGCCCCGATCGCCTTCCCGGCGCGGTCCAGATCGTCCTGCGGGTCCGGCCGCACATCCGCCACGACGCGCAGCACCGCCCCGACCACGGCGATCACCGTGATCGCGAGCACCCACACCTTGAGGGCCAGGTGGGCGTCGACGGCCATCAGCGTCAGCGACACCACCGGGATCAGCACGGCGAGGACCGACGCCAGCACCAGGAGGCAGCCGCGGCGCGAGAGCTCGGTCGGCCCGAAGGATCCCCCGCGGAGCCACGCCCGCAGCCGGAGTCGCGGGGTCGCGTCGGCGGCGGGACGCTCCTGGGCCGTCTCGGTCATCGCCATGAACCGGTGGCGAGGGGCGGGATCTCGGGCATCGCGGCGACTCCTGGGCTCGGGAACCTCCCGAGTCTTCCGATCCGACCCTCGGCACGGCAACATCCGCTTGCGGACACGTCCTCAAGCGGACGTTCACCGCGAGTTCGCCCCGCGCCTCGCCCGCCAGGGGGAGGCTGGTGGCATGTCGACGAAGCTGTGGCTCACCCTCGGCGCCGGGGTCGCCGTCGTCCTGGGCGGTGCGGCGGTCGTGGTCTTCGGCTGGATGATCGACGAGACGCACTTCGACCGGCCCGACGAGGGGTTCGACCGGCTGACCGCGCAGATCGAGGGCCTCCCCGGCGTGAGTGTCGACGGCAGCGAGCGGTGGGTCGAGGCGCCCGCCTTCGCTCATCCGACCTCGTGGATCGGACTCACCGTCGACGAGGCGGGCCTGCCCGATCTGGTCGACAGCACGTGCGCGTCGACGTATCCCGACGACGTCCAGTGGACGGTGCGGGTGCAGACCGGCGCCGGGAGCGCGGTCGCGGTGAACAGCCCTGCGGAGGGAGCGGCGGCCCAGGGCAGCTGTCTCGACTCCGGCCTCGACACGGCGGCCCTCGCCGAGCGGGTCGGCGGCGCCGTGGGGGGTCTGGACCTGTACGCCTCCACCCGCCTCGACGGCACCTTCGCGCTCGTCGCGCTCGAGGAGGCCGACGCTCGGATCACCTCGCTCCTCCCGCTCGTCGCCGAGGCCGAGGTCCTCCGCGACGCCGCGGGTGCCGACGCCACCGCGCCCGTCGAGATCGGCGGCTCCACCCTCGCCGTCCTGGTCGAGCCCGGGGAGTCGGAGCGGTACCGCGCCCTGCTCGCCCGCCTCGTCGACGACCACGGCGTCACGCGCTACTACGCCGATGGCGGCGAGCAGATCGACGGAGTCCCCAAGGTCCAGATCGTCGCGCCCGACGACCAGCACGCCGCGATCGAGGCCGCCCTCCGCGACTCCGGTCTGCGCATCGCCGACCTGCCGGTGCTCTTCCTCGAGCCCTGACGGCCGCGGGCCTGTCGGTTCCGCGTCCGCGGGCATAGCATCCGAGGGCGGACGCACCGCGGCGCCGCTGTCGGAGGACGAGGAGAGCGACCGTGTCGATCATCGTGACCGTCCCCGAGGCCGAGGCGACCGGGCCGGTGGCCGAGCTCTACGCCGACGACGTGCACGACCAGGGCCACGTCGCCGCCCACACGAAGGTCCTGGCCCTGAACCCGGAGGCGCTCCTCGCGTGGGACGGGTTGAGCAGGGCGATCACCGCGCGGATGGACCGGCGCCGCTACGAGCTCGTGACCCTCGCGGCCGCCCGCGGCGCCCGATCGGCGCACTGCCTGCTCGCCCACGGACGCGTCGCCTCGCGCTGGATCCCGGAGGAGCAGCTGCTCCGCATCGCGCGGGACTACCGCGACGCCGGCCTGACCCCCGCCGAGGTGGCCATGATGGCGTTCGCGGAGCGGGTCAGCCGCGATGCCGCCGACATGACGGAGGCGGACAGCACCCGGCTGCGCGAGGCCGGCTTCACCGATCGCGAGATCGTCGACATCGCGCTCGCCGCCGCGGCGCGCAACTTCTACAGCCGCGCCGTCCAGGCGCTCGCCGTCGAGGTCGAGCCGCCCGGCGACATGAGCGACGCGCTCCGGGCGGCCCTCGTCGAGGGGCTGTAGGGCGCGCGCTCACCGTGCGGTCCGCGGGTCCTCGGCCGGGGATCGTGGTCAGAGGTCGAGGCCGCCCCAGTCGAGGAGCACGGCGAGCGCCGTGAAGAGGGCGGCGACCGCCCCGATCACCTTGCCCGCCCGGTCGAGATCGCCCCGAGGGGTGGGCCGCGCGTCGGCGACGACCCGCAGCGCCGCTCCGACGAGCGCGACCACCGTGACGGCCAGCACCGACACCTTCAGCGCCAGGTGCACCTCGACGGAGAGCAGCGTCAGGCCCACGACCGGGATGACGACGACGACCACCGAGACGACGACCAGGATCACGCCGCGGCGCGACAGCTCGGTCGGCCCGAACGCGCCGCCCCGGAGCCACGCGCGGAGCCCCTGCCGCGCGCTCTGCCGGGAGGCGCCGGGTGAGGTCTCGATCAAGGCGTCACTCCTGTCTGGGCGCGGCGGGACGTCGGCGCGCTGCCGAGCATGCGCCGACCCCGAGTCTCGCGACCGCGCACGGGCCGGGCAAGGTCCGCTTGCGGACACGCCCTGAAGAGGGCGGGGCCACCCGGACCTGTCAGCCGCGCGCGGCCTTCACGTATGCGACGACCGCGTTCGCGTGCCCGTGGCCCATCCCGTGCTCGTCCTTCAGCCGGGCGACGACCTGCATGTGCGGGGCCTCGTCGAGCTCCGCGTTCGCGAGGTCGAGCCACTCCTGGATCGGGCGCCCGTAGGTGCGCTCGATGCTCGCGAAGTACGACGCGGGCCCCTTCGGCGTCGACCCGTCGGCGGGCGGCTCGGGAGCGAGGACTCGTGCGGTGGCCATGCGGTCACCGTAGCGAGCGCGGGGCTCGGGCGTCGAGACCGAGGACCCGCTCCGTCTCCGGCGATCACGGGATGAGCCGGCGGTCGCGGAGGTCCTGGAAGATGCGCAGGAGCATCGCCTCGCTGTCGACGTACTCGTGGAACCCCGCTCGCCGCGATCTCGACGTGTCGGCGATGACGTCGTAGTCCCAGCCGAAGACGAAGTCGCCGAACCGCCACGACGACACCTCGGAGTACGGGGTTCTGACGAGACCGTGCCGGAGGGTCATCGCGTCCCACAGCGGCCCCTTGTCGGCCATGACCTCGGTCAGGCTCATCGGCAGCGGAGGGGCGGTCTCGAGGTCGAAGAACGCCGCGATCGCGGGCCACATCCTCGACCAGCGGAACAGGTCGCCGTTGGTGATGTTGTACGCCTGGTTCCGCGTCTCGGGAGTCGTCGCGGCCCAGGTGATCGCCCGGGACAGCAGGTCGGCGTCGGTCAGCTCGATCAGCGCGGTGTAGGCGCCGGGCTTGCCGGGGAACCGCAGCGGGATGCCGAGCTCCTTGCTGATCGAGGCGTAGACCGCGATGACCATCGCGAGGTTCATCGGGTTGCCCAGCCCGACTCCGGCGACGACCGACGGCCGCAGCGCCGACCACGTCCACGAGGCGCCCGCCTGGCGGCGCTCGAGGAACTGCTGCTGGTCGACGTTGAACTCGGGCGGCATGTGCGGCGGGTCCTCCTCCTTCGCCGGCGTCGAGAAGGGCCCGAGGTGCGCGCCGTAGACCTTGTACCCCTGCATCAGGCCGATGTGCTCCAGTCGCCCGGCGACGGGCTCGATCGCGTCGACGACGTTCGTCAGCATCGCGAGGTTCGGCTCGACGAGCTCGGCCCAGGTCGGCCTGTCCTGGTAGGCGGCGTAGAAGACGTGGGTCACCCCGGTCAGATCGCGGAGCGCCTCCGCCGTCGCCGCGCGGTCGAGCAGGTCGACCGACCGGTGCCGGACCGCTCCCTCGTCGGCGCCGCCGCGCCGGGAGAGCCCGATGACGTCCCAGCCGCCCTCCCGCTCGAGATGCGCGATGAGGTTGCCCCCGATCACTCCCCGTGCTCCGACCACCAGTGCCGTCCGCTGCGTCATGCCGCCTCCATCGTCGTATCGTGATTTACCGATCTAAGAGGTAGCACAGCATCGTTGCATCGCGATACTGCGATATGGTCGTGTCCGTGGCGGAGTTGACGGACGAGCAGATGGTGGCGGCCTTCAAGGCCCTGGGCCACCCGACCCGTCTCGCGATCCTCGGCTGGCTCGGCGAGCCCGACTCGTTCCCCCCGCAGGACAGGCCGGCCGCGGAGGTCGGAGTGTGCCTCAAGCACATCCAGGCGCGGGCCGGGGTCTCGCAGTCGACCGCCTCGCAGTTCATGGCGACCCTCCAGCGGGCCGGCCTCGTGACCTGCACGCGGATCGGCCAGTGGTCGCACTACCGCCGCGACGAGGAGGCCCTCGCCGCCCTCGGGCACGGGCTCGTCTCCCGCGTCTGAGCGGTGACTCCGGCCCGCGGCCGCGCTCAGGCCGAGCTCTCCCGCACGACGAGCTTCGGCACGGCGATGTACTCGCCCGCGGGGTCGGTCCCGCCCGCGATGCGGTGGACCAGGCGCTCGACCGCCGTCCGGGCCATGAAGGCGTGGTCGGGATCGATCGTGGTCAGCCTCGGGATCGTGTACTCGCCCTCGATGATGGAGTCGAACGCGGCGACCCGCACGTCCGCCGGCACCGCGACGCTCCGATCGGCCAGGCCGCGGAGGACGCCGATGCCGACCGTGTCGGTGATGCAGAACACGCCGTCGAAGTCGATCCGCCGGTCGATGAAGTCGCGGATCCCCTCCGCACCGCCCGTCATCGTGAACTCCGAGACGTTCACGTGCAGCTCCGGGTCGACGGGGAGCCCTGCCTCGTGGTGGGCGCGCCGGTAGCCCTCGAGGCGCAGGCTCGAGACGTCGACCTCGTCGTGCTCCGGATTGTCGACCATGACGATCCGGCGGCAGCCGCGCTCGATGAGGTGGGCGACCGCGGTGCGGGCGCCGTCGACGTTGGCCATCGCGACGTGGTCGACGGGCCCCTCGAAGATGCGCTCGCCGAGGATGACGAGCGGATGATCGACCCGCAGCAGCTCGGTGTCGGCGGCGCCGAGACCGACGGTGCTGAGGATGATGCCGTCGTAGAGGCGCTTGCGCGAGGAGGCGAGCGCCTCGAGCTCGTTCTCGCGCCGGGCCCCGGTCTGCTCGACGACCACGCGGAGGCCGTGCTTCTCGGCGGCGGTGATGATCTCGGCGGCGAGGCGGCCGTAGTAGGGGCGGTCGATCTCGGGGACGGCGAGTCCGATGGTGCCGGTGCGCCCGGTCCGCAGGTTGCGGGCGGCGACGTTGACGCGGTAGTCGAGGCGGGCGATGACGTCGAGCACGTGCTCGCGGGTGCTCTCGCGCACGTGCGGATGCTCGTTGAGGACGTGCGAGACGGTCATGGGGGAGACCCCCGCCTCCTTCGCCACGTCGTGGATCGTCACCATGTCGCGCCTCCTCCCCCCGATCGTCCCACGGGCGACGGCGCGGTCATCGCACGAGGGTGCGGAGGCGCTCCGCCTCGTCGTGCTCGAGCGCGAGCAGCGAGCCGTGCCGCGCATCGGCGGGGAGGCGGGCGCCCCCGACCGGCTCGAAGGCGCCGGTGCGCGGATCGTCGCTGACGAACACCCGGTAGCCCCGCAGCCCGAACTCGTCGATCAGCAGCCAGGTCCGCTCCCCGTCGGGCGAGACGGCGACCGCCGGCCCCTCGCCGTGCGCCAGCTCCGGCGTCCCGATACCGGTGCGCACCGTCTCGAACGCGCCCTCGAGCGAGGGGCCGCGGGCGAGCGTGATCGCGGTGGGACCTCCGTCGGCCTCGGCCTCGACGGTGAAGCGGAGCCACTCGTCGCCCCGGTCGAGGAAGGCGGCGTCGATGACGTCGCGCCCGGTGTCGAGGGCGACCCTGGCCGGCGAGAAGGCGGCGAAGTCGGCGGTCTCGACCACGAGGATCCGCTGGTGCGCGGCGACGGCGCGATCCGACTCCGGAGCGAACAGGCCGGCCGAGAAGAACACGAGCCAGCGGTCGCGCTCGGTGCTCCAGTAGGCCTTCGGCGCCCAGGCGTTGCCGGCCGACTCGGGGGCGACCTCGTGCAGCGAGGCGCCGCCCCACGAGACGAGGTCGTCGGAGCGCCAGACCAGGATCGAGCGGCTCCCGCGCCGGACGGCCCGGTGCCAGTCGTCGTCGGGCCAGGTCCGCAGGTCGGTGGCGAGGAGGACGACGCCGCCCGTCGCCGCGTCGCGCACGAGGAACGGATCGCGGGCGCCGCCCTCGCCGACGGTCGGCACCGGGACCTCCACCGGGAGCGGGAGGAACGACTCCGGGGTCGCCCCCTCGCTCACGGCGAGGCGCACCCGCTCGCCGTCCTCGCGCTCACCGGGGAGGAAGTGGGCGAGCAGGAACCCGCTCACCCCTTCACCCCGCCCGAGACGAGACCGCCGACGATGTGCTTCTGCATCGCGATGAAGAACACCACCATCGGCAGCAGCACGATCACACTCAGCGTCAGGAAGGCGGGCCAGTTCACTCCGAACTGCCCGACCGCCTTGTAGACCTGGAGCACGAGGGTCTGCTTCTCGGGCGAGCTGATGAACACGTTCGGGGTGATGAAGTCGTTCCACACCCACATCGTCTGGAACACGCCGACCGTGATGAGGATCGGGCGGATCAGCGGGAGCACGATGCGCCAGTAGATCTGCCACGGTCCGGCGCCGTCGATGCGCGCGGCCTCGAAGATCTCGAGCGGCAGCGACTTCATGTACCCCTGGATCAGGAAGTAGCAGAAGATCGATCCCGCCGCGTAGAGCAGGATCAGCCCCTCGAGGCTGTCGACCAGCCCGGCGCCGGCGAGCAGCCGGTAGAGCGGGATCAGCGTCGCCTGGCCGGGCACGAGGAACGCGACGATCAGGACGACGGAGGCGATCCGGGTCACGAGAGTCTTCCGCAGCAGCATCGCGTAGGCGGCCATCGATCCGACGAGGAGCATCAGAGCGACGGAGGCGAGCGTCACGTACAGGGTGTTCATGAACGCCCCGAGGACGGGGACGGAGGCGAACACGTCGGCGTAGTTGCTCGGATCGAAGGTGCTCGGCAGGGCGAACGGGGCGGCCGCGACCTCCTGCTGCGTCTTCAGCGTGCTGACGACGATGTAGTAGAAGGGGGCGCCGACGAGCGCGGCGAGCGCGATCATCCCGACGCTGGTCAGCGCACTGCCCCAGCGGCGGCGGCGCTGAGCGGGCCCGGCGGGTCGTCGGCGCCGGGGGCCGTCGAGCCGGACGGTCGGGGAGGGGTCCTCGATCAGAGTGGTCATGAGGTCCTCGCCTCGAATCGGCGCGAGATGAGCAGCTGCACGGCGACGATCGAGCCGACGACGAGCAGGAACACGACGGCGAGGGCCGAGGCCTTGCCGAACTGCGCCTGCGCGACTCCGTTCTGGATGATCGACTGCGTGATCGTGTAGGTCGAGAACCCCGGGCCGCCCTTGGTGAGGGTGAACGGGAGGTCGTAGACCTTCAGCCCGCCCGTCATCAGGAGGAGGGTGCTCACCGTCACCGCGGGGGCGAGGAGGGGGAGCGTGATCGAGAAGAACCGGCGGGGGGCCGACGCCCCGTCGATCCGGGCGACCTCGTAGTAGTCCTCCGGGATCGACTGCAGGTAGGCGAGGTAGAGGATCGCGTGCCAGCCGGTGCTCGACCACACGCCCACGACGATGACCGAGAGCTGCGCCAGGGCGCCGTTGGACAGCCACGGCACCGGGCCGAGGCCGGCGACGGTCTCGAGGACCCGGTTGATCGCTCCCGAGCCCAGTGGCGACAGGATCAGCCCCCAGACCAGCCCGAGGATCGCGATGCTCGGGATCGCCGGGAAGAAGAGGATCGCGCGGACGGCGCCGCGGCCGACGAAGGGCCGGTTGAGGGCGAGGGCCAGCGGGATCGCCAGCGCCGTGACGATCAGCGTCGTTCCGAGGCTGTAGGTGAGGGTGAAGACGAGCCCGGCGAGCATGGCGGGGTCGCGGAAGATGCTGACGTAGTTGGCGAAGCCGACGAAGTCGGACTCGACCGAGTAGCCGTCGAAGTCGGTCAGGCTGAAGTAGAACGACTGCGCGAGCGGCACGGCGAACAGCAGGGCGAAGACGATCAGGATCGGCACCAGGAACAGGCCGGTGCTGACGGTCTCGCGTCGGCGCAGCGGAGAGGCGGCCCGCCGGAGCGCGAGGGCTCCGGCGGGGCGGGTGGCGGTGTGGGCGGTCATCGAGGGCCCGGGCCTCAGCCCTGCGACTCGAGTCGCGCCTGGAGGGCGGCGGCGACCTCGGCCGGGGTGGCCTGCCCCTGGGCGAGCAGCTGGATCTGCGCCACGGCCTCGGTGTTCAGCGCGTCCTGGTCGCGCGACCAGGCGATCTGCGGCAGGTAGAACTCGCCCGCCTGCAGCCCTGCGAGGTTGGGCTCGAGCGCCGGGTCGATGACGGGGGTGTAGTTCGTCGTGGTGGTGAGCGCCGAGGTGCCCTCCTGGTAGATGCGCACGCCCTCCTCGCTGCCGAGGAAGGTGAGGAACTCCTCCGCCTCGGCCGTGTGCTCGGTCTTCGAGTTGATGGCGAAGCCGGGCGACGCGGCGCCGGCCCAGTAGCCCTCGCCGTCGAGGGTCGGGAACGGAGCGAAGGCGACGTCGAGATCGGGTGCCTTCTCGCGGACGGAGGGCAGGTTCCAGGGGCCGGCCGACATCATCGCGACGCGGCCGTTGACGAACTCGTCGACGATCTGGTCGCCGGTGAGGCTGACGACGTCCTGGCTCATGAGGCCGCTCGTGAGCAGCTCGCTCCAGGCCGTGAGGGGCTCCTCCCAGAGGTCGCCGAAGGTCGCGGAGCCGTCGAAGATCGCGGCGTCCACTCCGCCGCCCTGCTCGGCCTCGGCCGATCCGACCAGGCCGGAGACGCCCAGCGGGATCTGCGACGCGGAGTCGTAGTACGGGGTGACTCCCGAGTCCTTCACGGTCTGGAGCACGTCGAGGAACTCGTCCCAGTCGGTCGGGATCGCGGTGACGCCGGCGGCCTCGAGCAGCGCGCGGTTGTAGAGGATGCCGCCCGCCCACGAGGAGGTGGACATCCCGTAGGCCTTGCCGTCGGCGCTGTAGGTCTCGGTGTTGTACGGCGACATCGCCGACATGAAGGGCTCGTCGGTGAGGTCCTTCACGAAGCCGCCCTCGATGAGGTTGGTCTTGTTCTCGGCGGCGATGATGAAGACGTCGGCGGCGTTGTTGCCCGCGAGGCGCGTCTGGAGCGTCGAGATGTACTCGGCGACGGGCGGCGCGTTCGAGAACTCGATCTCGATGTCGGGGTGGGCGGCCTCGAAGGCGTCGATGACCGGTGTCATCGTCGCCTCGTTGTCCCACGAGAAGAAGCTGAGGCTGGTCTTCCCGTCGGAGGCGCCCGAGGCGCCGCAGGCGGTCAGGGAGAGAGCGGCCGCGGCGGCGACGACGAGCGCCGCCGAGCGGGTGGTGCGGGAGCGATGCGACATTGCATTCCTCGTTCTGTGTAGGGGATCCGGTGGAGAGGGGTCAGGAGTCGGTCGGGGTGAGGGGAAGGCGGAGGTGCTCGTGGCGGGGGACGACCGGCACGAGCCGGTCGCCGTCGTGCACGAGCAGGTCGAAGACGATCTCGCGGTGCACCCCGTCGCCGTCCGGGACGGCGAAGCGGTGGTACGCGATCACCCACTGGTCGGTGCCGGGGACGGCCGTGATCGAGTGGTGCCCGGTCGCCAGGATCCCGATCGAGGGGTTCTTCTCGAGGAGGACGCCGCCGTCGGTCCAGGGGCCGTAGGGGCTCGGTCCCACGGCCCAGCGCACGCGGTAGTCGGCCTCGCGGGTGTCGTTCTCGGACCAGGTGAGGAAGTAGGAGTCGCCGTGGCGATGCAGGTGCGCGGCCTCGCGGAACCCGGTGGGCACCCACGAGTGGACGTCCGCCTCGTCGAACGACACGAGGTCGTCGGCGAGCTCGACGAGGTGCGCGACGCCGTTGCCCCAGAGCAGGTAGACCGTGCCGTCCTCGTCCCGGAAGACCGACGGATCGATGGTCGTGCCCGCGAAGCGACCGGCGGCCACCAGGGGTGCTCCGAGGTCGGTGTACGGCCCGGCCGGACTCGTGGCGCGGGCGACTCCGATGTTGTTGCCGGCGGTGAAGTAGAGGTAGTGGACGCCGTCGGCCTCGATGGCGGAGGGCGCCCAGGCGGAGGAGTCGGCCCAGGCGACGTCGCGGCCCAGGCGCAGGATCTCGCCGTCGTCGGTCCAGTCGACCAGATCGCTCGAGGAGTAGGAGCGGAAGGCGGTCGCGCCCCAGCCCTCGATGCCGTCGGTCGTGGGGAAGAGGTGCCAGCGTCCGCCGATCACGACCAGCGACGGGTCGGCCAGGAACCGCTGCAGGGGCGAGGGCGAGGGCGCCGCCGTCGTGTCGTTCATCGCACTCCTTCGTGCCGAGAGCGTTCCTGTATCGGTACAGGAACGCTGTGTATCGATACAGTACGAACGGCTCGCGACCGTGTCAAGCATCGAGGGAACCCCGGACCGTCGAGGGAGCCCGCCCTCTCGGGCGGTCTCGACGGTCCGGGGTTCCCTCGGGCCAAGCGGAGCCGGCGCGGGCTGCGGATCAGGCCCAGGCCCAGGAGGCGAGGACGGACTCGGCGACGTCCTCGCGGGCGTCGTCGTCCACGGTCGGGCTGAAGGAGAAGGTCACGACGTAGGTCTGGTCGTCCTGGGTGAGGTAGTACTGCTCGATGCTGTACGAGGCGCCCTGCGCGGTCAGCGAGCCGCTGAGGTGCGCGGACTCGGTCCCGGCGACCCGGACGCGGTCCTGGACCTCGACGTCGGTGGCGCCGGCGCCGGTGAGCTCACTCACTCCGGCGTCTTCGACCTGCTCCGGAGTGACGGCGCCGGCGGGGCTCAGGACCACGTTGACGTTGTCGGAGAATCCGTCGGTGTCGGTGAGGTCGGCCGCGAGCGTGTCCGCGCCGATCGAGGCGGCGTCCGTGTCGGGGATGTCCCAGCCCTCGGGGACGGCGTAGCTGTAGCCGTCGCCGGTGACCTGCACGCCCGCCGCGGCGGCGGTGTCGATCTCGTCGGCGTCGGAGCCGCTGTCGGCGGGGGACGAGCAGGCGGTGAGGAGAGCGGCGACGGCGACGGTCGCGCCGAGGCGGAGGAATCGGGACATCATGACTCCACAGTAAGCCGAGAGGCCCGTCACAGGTTCGCAGCCGGTTCGGGGACGACGACCACGTCCTGGTCGAGCACGGGGCGCAGCAGCGCGCTCGGCCGGCGCGGGTTCGTCCCCCCACGGATCCTGAGAGAGCGGACAGGATCGGTGCGCGGCGATCTCCCCGACGGACCGCTCAGACGAGATCGATGTCGAAGACGGAGTCCGCGCGCCAGTCGACGCCGGTCTCGGCGACGATGTTCCGGGGCGCGATCAGCGTCTCGACGCGACGGTCGATGTCGGCTCCGGTGTCCGAGCGGTCCAGGATCCCCTCCGGGCTGCGGGTGCCGGCGAGGGAGAGCGGGACGCCGAGGCCGACGACGAGCACCACCTGCGCTCGGCCCTCCGGGTACGCGACGTCATCGAGGGTGACGGCGCCCATCTCGCCCCGAGCGGCCAGGACGAGGGAGTACCGGAGGACGGACTCGGCGGTCGCGTCGTCGAGGCGCAGGGAGCCGCCGGTGTGGAACATGGTCTTCACGGGTGGTCTCCGATGTGCGCGCGAACGGGGTTCGGCGCATCGGGGGCAGGGACGCGACGCTCGCGAGCGTACTCGTCGATCCTGCGGGTCGGCCCGCCCGCGCGATTCCCGCCCGCCGCTCGGATCAGGAGCGGCCGTGGAGGCGCCGGGGGAGCACGAGCCAGACTCCGGCGATGACCACCGCGGTGACGGCCGCCATCGTGATCGCGAGGGGCCTCGTCGTCACGACGTCGAACACCAGCAGGACGGTGCCGACCAGCACGAGGGCGACGGCGGCGAGGGTGAGCCGCAGGAGGACGTCCGCGGAGTGCACCAGCGTCCCCTTCGCCCCGCGGCGGAAGAGCTCCCGATGCAGGCTCACGGGAGCGAGGCCGAGGAGCGTCGCGGCCACCGACACGGTCACCAGCACGAGGTAGACGTCGACCTGGAACGGGTCGAGGTCGGTGAACCGCTGCTGGAAGGCGATGGCCAGCAGGAATCCGGTGAGGATCTGCGTCCCGGTCTGGATGACCCGCAGCTCCTGCAGGATCTCGTTCCAGTTCCGGTCCAGCCGCTCCGTCTCGGTCTCGTCCCGGCCGTCTTCCGGGATGTCCGAGGAGGGATCGAGGGGAGCATCGGGTCGCGGTGACATGGCCACATTCTCACCCAGGCCCGGCGGCGCCGACCGCATCGGCCGGCTCTGCGCGCCGCGCCCCCTTCCGTACACTGGCCGACGACGTCGACCCTCCCCTCGGGGGTCAGGCCGGAGGAGGGTGCCGAGACGATGACGACGAACGAGCGCGGTGTCCGCCACGGACGCCTCCGCACCCGGTCCGGTGCCCGCACTCTGCTCCTCGGAGTCGCGGCGTGCGTGGGAGTCCTCGCCGTGAGCGGGACGTCGCTCGTCGCGATCGCCTCGGCGAGCATCAGCCGCAACGTCACCGAGAACGCCGTCGAGCTGGGCATCGCACCGTCGGCCGAGCCCGAGGCGGTGCAGCTGGGCGCGATCGAGGGCGGCTTCAACGTCCTGATCGTCGGCACCGACAACGACGCGGTCCAGGGCGATCGGTTCGGAGTCCGCGATGCGACGCTCAACGACGTCAACATCCTGCTGCACGTCTCCGCCGACCACCGCAGCGCGACCGTCATCAGCTTCCCGCGCGACCTGATCCTCGACCGCCCCGAGTGCACCGATCCCGAGACGGGCACCGTGACGGAGGCGGACGGCAGCGTGCCGCTCAACTCCACGTTCGAGTACGGCGGGCTCGCCTGCGTGAACGACACCCTGCAGCAGTTCACCGGCCTCACGGTGCCCTACGCCGGCTGGGTCTCGTTCAACGGCGTCATCGAGATGAGCAACGCCGTCGGGGGAGTGCCGATCTGCCTCGCCGGGCCGATCCGCGACACCGACTCCGGTCTCGACCTGCCCGCCGGCACGACGACCGTCTCGGGCGCCACCGCCCTCGCCTTCCTGCGCACCCGGCACGGTGTCGGCGACGGCAGCGACCTCAGCCGGATCTCCTCGCAGCAGCAGTACCTCGCGTCGCTCATGCGCACGGTCCGCTCCGCCGACACCCTCTCGAACCTGCCCGCCCTCTACGGCCTCGCGCAGGCGGCTTCGTCGAACCTGCACCTCTCGACCACGATGACGAGCCCGGCGACGATGATCTCGCTCGCGCTCGCGCTGAAGGACGTCGACCTCTCGCAGATGGTGTTCGTGCAGTACCCGGCGCTCGACGACCCGGACTACCCCGGGAAGGTCGTCCCCGACACCGCGGCCGGCGAGGAGCTGATGGCCCGCGTCCTCAGCGACGCACCGGTCACGCTCGCGCCGGCGCCCGGCGAGGAGCCGGTGGCCGAGGAGCCGGTGACGGCGGCGCCTCCCGCGTCGGAAGCGGCGGCCCCCGTCACTCCGGCGCCCGAGGCGATCGCCGCTCCCGGCCAGACCGCGGCAGAGGAGACGTGCGCGGTCCCCTCGGAGTGACGGCGACGGGGCGAGCCGTGGCTACCGCCCCGCCGGGACCGGCGCCTCCCGAGCAGCGCCACGAGCGCGAGCAGCGCCGCCTGTCCGAGTTCGCTGACGGAGCGACATCGCGCTCAGCGTGCCCGTGGGGTCGTACTACGTCTTCGTCGAGTACATGGCGCGCGCCGCGGGCGAGGCTCTCGTGATCGGACGCCGCGGGCCGCTCGCCTCGAGTGCCGCCCCCGGGCGGGCTACGGAGCGACCGCGCCCGGCTCGTGGGTGACGACCATGTCCTGGTTGAGCACGGGCCGCAGCAGCGCGCTCAACCAGCGCGGATTCATCCCGCTCCTCTCGCGCTCGTCGAAGCGGTACTGCAGCGGGGTGCCCGGGTGGATCATGATCGAGTTCGGGTGGTGCTCGGCAGGTCCGCGCGGCGTCCAGGTCAGCTGGAACGAGGCCCCCGCCTTCACTCGGCGCTCGAGCGCGATCCGCAGGTGGTGCAGGGTGCGGTCGTCGAAGTCGATGCGCCAGCGCCAGGCGCCGTAGATGAGCTGTCCCATGGGAGGGCCTCGATGCTGTCGGTCGTGACGGATCGTCGGCGGCGGAGTCGGTGCGGTCCGCGGGGCGGGAGCGTCGAAGAGACGTTCCTGTCATGAGTGCCGTCTGCACGGTACACCTGCCACCCGCGGGTTCTGAGAAGGCGGTCAGGATCGGTGCGCGGCGGTGATCCCGTCTGCACCGGGAGAGCTCCTCGACCGCATCGGAGCGGTGGGACGGCTGATCCCGCCGACCTCGGTTCTGCCCCCTCGCCGAGGCGTACAGTCCGAGGATGAGTGCAGCGATCAGCACGAACCCGGCATCGACCGGTGGGAAAGCCACGCACCACGCACCGATCCTCGTCACCGACAGCGCCCCGACCGCCGCGAGGTTCTGGGAGTCCTACGACACCGATCCGTCCTCGTCGACGGCCTGGGCGGACGCGGCCGCCCTCGCCTGGCAGTCGCCCGCCGCCGCCGCGCGGGGGGAGCGGGACATCGACCGCTGGAACGAGGAGGGCGGCTCCGACCCCGACTGATCGCTCAGACGAGGTCGAGGTCGAACGGAGAGCCGGCGCGCCAGTCCGCCGTGGCCTCGGGGACGATGTTCCGCGGTGCCGTGAGGGTCTCGACGCGACGGTCGATGTCGGTGCCGGAGTCCGATCGGTCGAGGACACCCTCCGGACTGCGGGTGCCGACGACGGAGAGCGGAACGCCGAGGCCGACGACGAGCACCACCTGCGCCCGGTCCTCCGGGAACGCGACGTCGTCGAGCGTGACGGCGCCCATCTCGCCGCGCGAGGCCGGAAGGAGCGAGTACCGGAGGACGGAGTCGGCCGTCGTGTCGTCGAGGTGCACAGAGCCACCGGCGTGGAACAGAGTCTTCACGGGGCGTCTCCGATGGCCGCGCGAACAGGGCACGGCGCATCGGGGACAGGGACGCGACGCCGTGAGCGTACTCCGCGATCCTGCGCGCGGGCCTGCCATCGACGTTCAGCCGGGGCACGGCCCACTCTCACGCTCGGCGCCTCCCGAGCAGCGACGCGAGCACGAACAGCGCGGCCGCGGCGATCGCCCACGGCGCGGTGAACACCAGTGCGCGATCCAGCGGCCGCCACAGCGGAGCGATCAGTCCGCCGAGCAGGAGGCCCGCGCCCGCGGCGACGAGGGCGTTCGCGACGGTGCCCGCGGCGAGCCGGCCGCCACGGCTGAGCCAGACGCGGTCGACGAGTCGGTCGAGGAGGTAGGTGACGACTCCGACCGGGATGCTCGCGAGCGCGGCGACGGCGAGCAGCGCGGCGAGGGCGAGCAGCGTGAAGCCGGGATCCGCGGCGAGCCGAGTCGCGGCCGTGCCCGTCGCGATGTCGCTCAGCGCACCGACCGAGAGCGGGACGACGGCGAGGACGGCGCCCACCAGAGCACGGATCGCATGGGCGCGGGACCGAGCGCCCGGGACCGTCGGATCCTCCATCGCAGCGCCTCCGTTCGTGACCTCGCGTGCCGGCAGAGCCCCGTTCTGCAGCAGGAGCGTCAGCCGAGCCCGGGCTGCTGGGCGGTGAGGCCGGCAGGAGCCGCCCAGCTCGCGAGCAGCCGCAGACCCTCCGCGGAGGGAGACCCTACCGGGGCGGTGAACGCGATGAGCAGCAGGCCGCGGTCGTCCGTGAGCTCCATGCCCTCGTAGCCGAGCTCGAGGTCGCCGACGACCGGGTGGCGGACGCGCTTCACTCCGGTGCGGTGCTCGCGGACGTCGTGCGACGCCCACAGCCGGCGGAAGGGCTCGCTGCGAGTGGAGAGCTCGCCGATCAGGTCGGTGAGGAGCCGGTCGTGGGGGGCGCGGCCGGCCTCGGCGCGGAGCAGCGCCACGGTCTGCGCGGCGACTCCGTCCCAGTCGCGGTAGAAGCCCGACGCGCGGGGGTCGTCGAAGACGAAGCGACCGAAGTTCGCCGGGCGCTGCGGCTGCTCCAGCATCGGCGAGAACACCGCCGCTCCGAGCCGGTCCGTCGCGAGGACGTCGAGCCGGCCGTTCTGCACGAGGGCGGGGACGTCGCGCATCCCGTCGAGGATCTGCTGGACGATCGGCCGCACCGTCTGCGGCCGGGCGGTGCGGCGGCGGCGCAGGGGATGGGCGCCGTCGTTCGCGGTGCGGACGAGGTCGTAGAGGTGGGAGCGCTCGGCGTCGTCGAGCTGCAGGGCGCGGCTGATGCCCTCGAGGACGGTGTCCGAGACTCCGGAGGCGTTGCCGCGCTCCAGGCGGACGTAGTACTCGACGCTCATCCCGGCCAGCAGGGCGACCTCTTCGCGGCGCAGCCCGATCACGCGGCGACGGCCGCCGAAGTCGGGCAGGCCGGCCTGCTGCGGAGTGAGCCGGTTGCGGCGGGAGATCAGGAACTCGCGGATCTCGTTCGGAGTGTCCATGCCGTCGAACCTACGGCGGTCCCGCCCGTCGAGGGGGTCACCAGCGTTAACCCTGTCGGCAGGGGCTCCCTCCCCTCGCGGCGGGAGCCGAGAGTGGAGGCATCCCCGCACTCGACGAGAGAAGACGCAGATGACGAACGCACGACTCGGAGGCCTCGAGGTCTCGCGCATAGGCCTCGGCGCGATGACCATGGCCGGAACCTACACGACCGGCGGCGGCCTCGACGACGACGAGTCGATCCGCACCGTCCAGCGCGCCCTCGATCTCGGCGTCACCCACATCGACACCGCCGAGATCTACGGCCCCTTCCACAGCGAGGAGGTGGTCGGCCGCGCAATCAGGGGCCGTCGCGATCAGGTGGTGATCGCCACCAAGTTCGGTCTCGTCTCGCACTCCGGAGGCGGACCCGGCACCGTCGACAGCAGCGCCGCCAACGTGAGGGCCGCGGTCGAGGGCTCCCTCGAGCGCCTGGGCACCGACCGCATCGACCTCTGCTACCAGCACCGGGTCGACCGGCGCACGCCGATCGAGGAGACCGCCGGAGCCGTCGCCGACCTGATCGCGGAGGGCAAGGTGCTGCACTTCGGACTCTCGAGGCGTCGCCCGAGACGATCCGCCGCGCCCACGCCGTGCAGCCGGTCTCGGCGCTCCGGACGGAGTACTCCCTGTGGACCCGCGACGTCGAGGACGAGATCCTGCCGCTGCTGCGCGAGCTGGGCATCGGCTTCGTCCCCTACTCCCCGCTCGGCCACGGGCTGCTCACCGGGCAGCTACGCTCCGCTGCGGACATCCCCGACGGCGACTGGCGCAAGACCAACCCGCGCTTCGTGGGCGAGAACTTCGACCGCAACCTCGCTCTCGTCGACGAGGTCCGTGCCGTCGGTGCCGAGATCGGCGCGACTCCCGCGCAGACCGCGCTCGCCTGGATCCTCACTCGCGGCGACGACATCGCGCCCATCCCCGGCACTCGCCGCGTGGCCCGCGTGGAGGAGAACACCGCCGCCGACGCCGTCGAGCTGAGCCCGGAGCAGCTCGACCGCCTGAACGCGCTCGAGCCGGCCGCCGGGGAGCGGCACGACGAGGCGAACATGGCGTCGATCGACCGGTAGCGGGCGGCGGCTCCTTCGTGCTGCGGTGCTCGTGCGAGGAGGGGCTCGGTGGTCGCGTCCTCGCGGCGGCCTGCTTCCTCGACTGCCCGGCTGACGCCTGTCCTGTACGTGCTGGTCGAGTAGCCCCGGACGGGCGTATCGAGACCCACCAGCGCCGGCAGCCGAGTGGGCAGGTCGTCTCCCGACCGCGGATCCTTCCTCCACAGCCCTTAGTGGCGCGCGAGTTGTCCGGATCTGGCGCTCTTCCGTCCTGGGTGTCGGTGGTTCTTGCTTCGATATCCGTATGGCAGTTGCAGCAGAGACCCGACCCGCGGAGGCGTCACTCGACGACATCCGCGAGGGCGCCGACGAGGTCGGCCGGCTCGCTCGCCACGCGTCCCTCGACCTCCTCGCCTCCGCCGAACGCCTCTACGAGGTGTACCGGCAGGGGCTCGCGTTCCCCCTCGCCTTCGCTCGCGGCGGCCGGTCGAACCGCGAGTCCCACGATCTCGTTGAGCGGTCCCTCCGCGCCGAACTCGCGACCGGGTCAGGGGTGTCGGAGTGGGAACTGGCGCGGGAACTCGAGCGCGCGCATCTGCTGGTCGAGGACCTGCCCCGCACTCGCGCGGCGCTGGCCGCGGCCCGGATCCGGTGGCGGGCGGGTGAGGTGATCTGCTCGGCCGCCGCGCTGCTGCCGAAGGAGTCCCGCGCCGAGTTCGACGAACGCGCCGCCGACCTCGCCCTCACCAAGACCCCGACCCAGCTGCGACGAGCGGTGGACCGGTTGCGTGACGAGCTGCACGCGAAGCCCCTCGCCGAGCGACACGCGCGGGCCAGAGAGGACCGCGGCGTCTGGCTCACCCCCGAGATCGACGGGATGGCCACACTCACCGCCCTCCTCCCGGCCGCCGCCGCGGTCGGCGTGTACCACCGCCTCGACCGCATCGCCCGAACCCTCCGCGACGGGGTCGACAGCACCGACGCCGTCCGCGGCTCAGGTGACGAGCGGACCCTCTCACAGCTGCGCGCCGACGCGCTCGCCGATCTGCTCTGCGACGGCGACATCATCGGCACCACCCCCATCAGCGACGGGACGAAGGCTCCGCCGACGTTCGTGCCCGGAGTGCGCGCAGAAGTGCGCCTCACGCTCGCCGCGAGCACCGCAGCTGGGCTCGACGACGCTCCCGCCGACCTCGACGGCTACGGCGCGATCCCCGCCACCGTCGCCCGGGAACTCGCGGGAGTCGCCGCCACGTTCACCCGCGTCCTCACCGACCCGGACGCCGGTGCGGTCGTCTCCGTCGGCCGCACCCACCGCGTCCCGCCCGCGCAGATGCGTCTCGCCTTGCAGCTGCGCGACCAGACCTGCCGCTTCCCCGGCTGCACCCGCCGAGCCTCCACCAGCGAAGCCGACCACACTCTCGAATGGCGGAACGGCGGAGAGACCGCGCTCGAGAACCTCGCCTCCCTCTGCACCGCCCACCACCACGTCCGCCACGGCGACCGCTGGACCTACCGCCTCCACCCCGACGGCACCGCCGAGTGGACCACCCCCACCGGCCGGCGCGTCACCACCCGGCCTCCCGCGCTCCCCGGGCGACCACCCGCACCACCCCCGCGATTCACCGACGGCCCACCGCCGTTCTGACGCGCCCGCCCGATCGGGTGAACGTGCCGAGCGGGGATGTCCCGACGTCCACGGGAACTCGCCTCTCCCGGGACACGTCACCGCGCCTCCCGGGGGCTCACACCGTCACTCCCCGCCGAGACCGAATCGTGACTCGTGAGAGCGCTCTCTCCACACGTATCCTGCTCAGGACACGATGTCCGATCTCGACCGGGCGCGAGTCGCGCGGGTAGTCGGCCCGAAGAGTCCCCGGCGACATCACCACTCAACGAGGAGGAACCATGCGGGCATCCCTGCACCGTCGTATCACCCTGCCGATCGCCGTTCTCGCGGCGGCCGGTCTCGCTCTCGCGGGCTGCTCGAGCAGCAGCGACCCCAACGACCCCAACGCCGGCGGCGGCAGCGGCGGAACCGCGGCCGCGGGCGACGGCGTCGTCAACATCTACGGCACCATCAACGGCGACGAGGCGACCCTCCTCGAGCAGTCCTGGGCGGACTGGGAGGAGGAGTCGGGGATCGACATCAAGTACACGGGCGACAAGGGCTTCGAGCAGCAGATCGGCATCAAGGTGCAGGGCGGCGACGTGCCCGACCTCGCGATCTTCCCGCAGCCCGGTCTGCTCGCCGACACGGTCGCCTCCGGCAAGGTGAAGGAGCTGCCCGAGGGCGCCCTCGCGAACGTCCAGGAGAACTGGTCGGAGGACTGGCAGAAGTACGGCCAGGTCGACGGCACCCAGTACGGCGCGCCGCTGATGGCGTCCGTCAAGGGCTACATCTGGTACTCGCCGGCGAAGTTCGCGGAGTGGGGCGTCTCGGTCCCGACCACATGGGACGAGATGGAGGCGCTCGGCAAGGCGATCGCCGAGAAGTCCGGCGGACCCTCCTGGTGCGCGGGCTTCGCCTCGGACGCCGCCTCGGGCTGGCCCGGTACCGACTGGATCGAGGACGCCGTGCTGCGTGAGGCCGGCCCCGATGTCTACGACTCCTGGGTCGCCGGTGACACCCCGTTCACCGACCCGGCGATCAAGACGGCGTTCGACTCCGTCGGCTCGATCCTGCTCGACCCGACCCTGGTCAACGCCGGCTACGGCGACGTCTCGTCGATCAACTCCACCGCCTTCGGCGACGTCGCGCAGAACATCGCCAACGGCTCCTGCGCGCTGACCCACCAGGCGTCGTTCTTCGAGGGCTTCCTCACCTCCGCCGATGCGACGGTGGCGGAGGACGGCGATGTGTGGGCCTTCCTCACCCCGCCGATCAGCGCCGACGACGACCAGGCCGTCACGGGAGGCGGCGAGTTCGTCGCCGCGTTCTCGGACGACGAGGACACCGCGAAGGTCCAGGAGTACCTGGCGAGCGCCGACTGGGCGAACAGCCGCGTCTCGCTCGGCGGAGTGATCTCGGCCAACACCGGCCTCGACCCGGCGAACGCGAGCAGCGACCTGCTCCGCAGCTCGATCTCGATCCTGCAGAGCGAGGACACCACGTTCCGCTTCGACGCGTCCGACCTGATGCCCAAGGCCGTCGGCTCGGACAGCTTCTTCAAGGGGATCGTCGACTGGGTCGACGGCTCGAGCACCGACCAGGTCCTGGAGTCGATCCAGGCCGGCTACACCTCCTAGAGGTCACGGCCAGGGCCGCCGTCCTCAGCGGCGGCGGCCCTGCCCTCCCGTCGGCCCCGCCTGTATGGCACCGTGCAGAGGGGACGCGCGAGGAGGTGTGCGTGGAAGAGGCGCTGGTGGGCGGCAACACGACGGCCGGAGTGGTGCGGATCGGCGACACGGTGCGGCGCCCGCGTGGGCCCCGCTCGTCGTTCGTCGCGCAACTGCTCCGAGAGCTGAACGGTGCCGGTCTGGCCTGGGCTCCGCGCCACTTGGGCGTGGACGAGAAGGGCCGCGACTCCTTCTCGTTCGTCGACGGGACCACGACCGACCACCCGAGTCAGCGGGACGAGGCCGCCTACCGGCGGGTGGAGACCCTGTTGCGCGAGCTGCACGAGTCCACCCGCCGCAGTCCGCTCGCCTCCGGAGGCGCCTGCGTGGTCCACGGTGACCCCGGCCCCTACAACGTCATCGTGACGGGCGGCCTGCCCGTGGCGCTCATCGACTGGGACAGCGCTCACGCCGGCGACCCGCTCGAGGACGTGGGGTACGCGGGCTGGACCTGGTGCGTCCAGTCGGTCGGCGCTGTTCCGGTGGCGGATCAGGCGCGGCGCCTCCGCGA
This sequence comes from Rathayibacter sp. VKM Ac-2759, assembly GCF_009834225.1. Lineage (NCBI taxonomy): Bacteria > Bacillati > Actinomycetota > Actinomycetes > Micrococcales > Microbacteriaceae > Rathayibacter > Rathayibacter sp. VKM Ac-2759. The sequence continues at coordinate 3,387,317 of NZ_CP047176.1, read as the reverse complement.
GCTGGTCGACGGATACGGCGTCGACTTCTCTCCGGAGGTCGTGCTGAGCGCCGTCGAGGACGCGCAGAACCGCATCATCGAGAGGGAGTCGGAGATCCTCGCGGACGCCGGCGCCAGTGCTGCACGGAGAGCGCACGCTTCAGCGGCGATCGAGTGGGCCTCCGGCGACCGCGCCGAGCTCCGGCGCCACCGCGGGACGTTCCGCTCCGCGCTGCTTCGGGGACGGTAGGCGCCCCTTCACCGCGCCGGTGCAAGGACGGGGAGGAGATCGCGGAGGTCCGCCACCTCGTAGTCGATCCGAGCCGTGGCGGGCGCCACTCGGCCGCCTCGGGTGACCCAGGCAGCGGCGATGCCGAGGGCGTTCGCGCCCGCGATGTCAGCGGACAGGGAGTCGCCGATGTGGAGCACCTCGCTGGGATCCAGGTCGAGACGCTTCAGGCCGGCCTCGAAGGGGGCCCGATCAGGCTTGTACGCTCGCACGTCCTCGCTCGTCACCAGGTGCGAGAGCGGCAGTCGGTGATTCTCGATCGCCGCCTCGAGATCGTCGCGGTCGATGTTCGACACGATGCAGATCGGCAGTTCGCACGAGCGGAGGAACTCCAGCGAGCCCTCTCGCAGAGCCGGCGCACGCCAGAAGGCGAACTGACGCGTGCAGAGTTCGTCCGCGTCGAGGTCCGAGTCGATGCCGGTCAGCACCGCGGAGAGGGACGACACCGCGATGTCGCGTTGAGGCCGGAACTCGCGCCCCGTCGCCCCTGCGGTCGCGGCCGCGAACTCGCGGCCCCACTGCGCCGCGACGTCCGAAGGCGCTCGACCGCTCTCTGCCGCGATGTCCTCGCAGATGCTGCGGATGACGTCGTCGTCCTCACTGACGAGGGTGCCGTAGAAGTCGAGGAGCACACCGCGGAACCGCACGGCACGACCCTAGCCATCGCTCCGCCCGGCACGCCGACTCGTTCCGGCGCGGCCCGCGCTCGGGACCGTCGCGATAGCGTTCGCGCATGACCCGTCCCGCGCTGATCGCGTTCGATCTCGACGGCACCCTGGTCGACCACGAGGGAGCCGCGACGAACGGCCTGCATCGCTGGCTGCGTTCGCTCGACGCGACTCCGACAGCCGAGCTGACTGCCGAGTGGTTCCGCATCGAGAAGAAGCACGTGACGTCCTGGCGCGAAGGCTCGATCAGCTGGGACGAGCAGCGGCGACAGCGCCTGCGCGAGTTCCTGCCTCTCATCGGTCGTGCCGTGGGGGAGCCCGGGGACCTCGATCGCTGCTTCCGCGAGGGCTACCTCCCCGCCTACGAGGACAGCTGGACCGCGTACCCGGACGCGCGTCCCGTTCTGGAGGAGCTGATCGCCCGGGGCTTCACCGTCGCGATCATCTCGAACGGTCAGGACGCCCAGCAGAGCGGGAAGCTGCGTCGTACGGGGCTCGCCGGACTCGTGCCGGACGTCCTGACCGCCGACGGGCTGGGCGTCGCGAAGCCCGATCCGGCGATCTTCACCAGAGCCTGCGCTCGTCTCGACGTCGCGCCCGATGCCGTGCTCTACGTCGGCGACGAGTACGACCTCGACGTCGTTGCCGCGCGGGCGGCCGGCCTGCGCGCGGTGCACCTGGACCGGCCCGACTCGAACCGGTTCCACGAGGCCTCGCGAGTCACCGACCTGCACCAGCTGCTCGGCAGGAGCGAGCTGGTCTAGCTCCGCGAGAGCGTGGATGAGGGCTCGGTCATGCCCTCGCCCTCGCATCGCTTCGCCGCCGAGGCGCCACCGGCCGCCCCGCCCCTCACACCGTCGGACGGCGCACCATCCACACCTCGCGCACGCCGTCCTCGACCTTCGACTCGATGCCGACGAAGCCGTGCCTCCGGTAGAAGGCCTGGGCCCGCGGATTCGGGTCGGTGACCCAGAGCCCAGTGGCGGCTCCGGGGTCGAGAACGGCCTCGAGGAGGGCGTCACCGCCGCCGCGACCGTGCACGGCGGCGAGCGTGTAGAGGAGGTACAGCTGGTCGGTCGTGCCTCGGTCTGGGTCGAGGGCGGGTCCGGCCATCGCGACTCCGACCAGCGCGCCGTCGAGCTCTGCGACGGCGATCCGGTTCTGCGCGTACTGCGGATCCGTGAGCGCCGCCGTCCAGAAGTGCTCTCGCCGACCGACGAGGTCGAGGTCGTCGAGCACGGCGTCGCGCATCACGCCCCGGTACGTCTCTCGCCACGATGCCGCGTGCACGCGGGCCATCGAGGTGATGTCCGCCGAGGTCGGCCTCCGCACCAGCAGCACTGACTCCATGGGGGGAGCGTAGGGCTGGGGGTCGGCCGGATCGCCCCGGACGGGCGGCAGCACTGAGTAGAACCGCCTCGTCCCGGGGATCGAAGTCCGGCCTCCTGAGCCGCCCCTGGCCCGGCGGGCCGGGAGACCCGGCCGTGCTGACCCCACTTCGGGTGTGAGAACTCCTCGCGGCTCCAGGACAGAGTGGCAGGCGCTTCTCGCCCTGCTCCATCGACACGGAAGACTCCGATGGACACCGCCACAGCCCCGGATCCGCTGCCCGCGCTCGACTCCGGCGTCCCCCGGGCCACCGCCCTCCTGCGCTCCGTCGCCGCCTGGGCACGCGCCCGGTGGTCGGACCTCGGCGCGCACCCCGCCGGGCGACGGGTCCCCGGCAGCGTGACGGTCTCGGTCGTCGTCCTCGTCATCGGCGCCCTCGCCTCGGTCGTCTCGGTCTCGTCGGGGGCGGGGATCACGTACCGCGACGAGCAGCTGCACCTGAGCATCGCCCGGCGGCTCTTCGATAGCGCGACGCCCGGTTTCCAGCAGCTGGGCACGGTGTGGCTGCCGGTGCCCCACCTGATCCTCGCCCCGTTCGTGATCGACTTCGGCTGGTGGGTCAGCGGAGCCGGTGCCGCGATCGTCGGGACGGTCTGCCTCGCCCTCTCCGCCTCCGCTCTGTACCGCATCACCGCTCGGATGCGAGGGGGGCGCACGGCGCGCCTCGTGACCGTGGCGGCCTTCGTCAGCAGCCCCGCCGTGCTCTACGTGTTCACGACGCCGCTCACCGAGCCGGTGCTGATCGCCGGTCTGCTCGGGTGCGTCGCCGGTCTCGCCCGCTGGGTCACCGCCCGCCGCCGGCACTCGTTCGGGGAGACCGCGGTCTTCTGCGGGATCCCGCTCGCGATCGCGGTCATGTCGCGCTACGAGGGCTGGGCGCTGCTCGCGGGCGGCACGCTGCTCGTCCTCGTGGTCTCGTTCCGCCGCGACCGGCGGATCGGCTCCGCAGCGGCCTCGGCGTTCGGGCTGGCGCTGCCGTCGGCGCTGGCCATCGCGTGGTGGCTCGCCTACAACGCCGCGACCTACGGCAATCCGCTCGAGTTCGCGAACGGCGAGTTCTCCGCCGCGGAGCTGCAGCGCGGCATCACGGAGTCGGGCCTCGTCACCACCGCAGGGAACCCGGGCATCTCGGTCTACGTGTACGGCTGGAGCATCGTCCAGGCCTTCGGCCCGGTGACCGCCGTGCTGGCCGCCTGCGGTGCGGTGCTCGTCGCCGTCCGCGACGGGCTCTCGGATCGCTTCCTCCTGCTCGGCCTCACCGCGGTGCCGGCACTGTTCTCGCTCGTCAGCCTGGCCGCCGGCCAGTCGGTGATCTACAGCGACCACACCCTGCCCACGGGCTGGTGGAACACGCGCTACGCCCTGGTCGCCGGACTCTTCACCTCCGTGCTGATCGGATACCTCGTGCAGTCGGTGATCGAGGCGGCCCGCCGCGCTCGGCCCACCCGGAGGGGCTTCCGCACGGTTCTCGGCGCGGCGGTGCTCTTAGCGCTCGGCGGCCAGTCGCTGTGGATGCTCCAGGAGCCCGACCGGGTCGCCGTGCTCGCCGAGGCCGCCGACCAGCGCGTGGCGTTCGCCGATCTCCGCCGCTCGTTCACCTGGCTCGGCGGGGAGTACGAGGGAGGCGGGATCCTCGTCGACGAGAGCCAGAACCCCTTCGTCCTCGACCTGGGACTGCCGCTCGTCGAGCTCGTCGACTACGCGGCCGGTGAGGCGTTCCTCCGAGCGCAGGAGGACCCGGGGAACTCCGTCGAGTGGATCTTCCTGAACGAGGACAACGACGTCGACACGATCGCGAGGATGCTCTCGCGGCACCCCGAGCGGCTCGACCGGTTCAGCCTCGTCCACTCCGACGGGCCCTACCGCATCTACCGGAGGTGGTGACGGGCTCTCGGACGAGGGCCTGCCGTGAGCACCCTCACGGCGACCTCCTCCTCGCGGCGCGGACGATCGCGAGCAGCGCGTCCGCTCAGGCCGCGGGCTCGGCGTCCGGCTTCATCCAGAACGGCGAGTAGTGGTAGCCGTCCGGGTCGTCGAACTGCCGCTGGTACATGAAGGGGTACTCGTCGGTGTCGCCGATCCGCCCGCCGGCGGCGCCCGCGCGCTCGGTCAGCTCGTCGACCGCCTCGCGGCTGCCGAGGTCGAAGGAGACCGTGACCTTCGAGGGAGTGCCGGGGCCGCCGATCAGCTCCTCGGTGCCGCCGACGCTCGCATACATCTCGCGGCTGCCGAGCATGACGTACTGGCCGGGTGCGATCTCGAAGCACGACGCGCTCTCGCTGCTCATCCCTGCATCGAGAGTCCAGCCGAGGGCGGTGTAGAAGGCGGTCGCGCGTTCGACGCTCTCGACCGGGCAGGTGATGAAGAGGCTCATGGAGTGAAGACTCCAAGAGAACGGGGACGACGGCAAGGGATCGGGACGTTCCTGTCGCGGAGCGCTGTGGCGCTCGATCCGGCGACGCCTCCGCGTCTCGCGCGACACGGGTCTTAAAGGGGGGTCCGGGCGGTGCCTCCCGCCTGCCACGCTGGCTGTCGACATCCCGCGCGCGCGCCCGGGGGCACCTCGCTAAGGAGTACACGGTGGCCACGAAGGCGATCCGCGGCACGTTCCTCGACTTCATCGACGATCCATGGAAGCACGTGGGCGACGAGGAGGCGGCCACCCGGTTCCACGCCGACGGGCTGCTCGTGCTCGAGGACGGCCTGATCGTCGACTTCGGCCCGTACGCCGAGCTGGCGGCGAAGCACCCGGACGTGCCGGTGACCGAGATCGCCGACCGGATCATCGTGCCGGGCTTCATCGACGGTCACATCCATCTGCCGCAGACCCGCGTGCTCGGGGCCTACGGCGAGCAGCTGCTGCCGTGGCTGCAGAAGTGGGTGTTCCCGGAGGAGCACAAGTACGCCGACCGCGACTACGCGCTCGAGGGCACCACGCACTTCTTCGACAACCTGCTCGCCTCGGGCACCACGACGGCGCAGGCGTTCACCACCGGCAGCCTCACCTGCAACGAGGTGTTCTTCGAGGAGGCGGCGAAGCGCAACATGAGGATGATCGGCGGCCTCACCGGCATCGACCGCCACGTCCCGAGTACTTCGCGAACACGCCCGAGCAGTTCTACGACGACAGCAGGGCGCTGATCGAGAAGCACCACCGGGTCGGCCGCAGCCTCTACGCGATCACTCCGCGGTTCGCGTTCGGCGCCTCCGAGGAGCTGCTGGACGCCTGTCGCCGGCTGAAGGAGGAGTACCCCGACGTCTGGATCAACACGCACATCTCCGAGAACCCCGCCGAGATCCACGGCGTGCTCGCGCTGCACCAGGACTGCCACGACTACCTCGCGGTGTACGAGAAGTACGACCTCGTCGGTCCGAAGTTCACCGGAGGCCACGGCGTGTGGCTCTCGAACGACGAGTTCCGGCGCTTCGCGCGGTCGGGAGCGGCCGTGGCGTTCTGCCCGTCGTCGAACCTCTACCTCGGCTCCGGTCTGTTCCGCCTGGGCCGCGCGACCGATCCGGAGCACCGCGTGCTGCTCAGCCTCGGCACCGACATGGGCGGCGGCAACCGCTTCAGCCTCCTGAACTCGCTCGAGGACGCCTACAAGGTGGGGATGCTCAACAACACGATCCTCGACGGCAGCATCGTGCCGAGCGAGATGGACCTCGCCGAGTCCGAGCGCAACAAGCTCTCGCCCTACCGAGCCTTCTACTCGGCGACGAAGGGCGGTGCGGAGGCGCTGTACATCGACGATCTCGTCGGCAGCTTCGACATCGGCAAGGAGGCCGACTTCGTGGCGCTGGACTGGACGGCCGGGCCCCCCGCCTCCGCCTGGCACCAGAGCCTCGCCTACGACGGCGGCGAGCTGACCCAGGACGCGGTCCGCGAGCTGCTGTTCGGCATCATGATGGTCGGCGACGAGCGCGCGGTGGATCAGACCTGGGTGATGGGCGAGCTCGCCTATCGGAAGGCCTGACGGTGGCGGAGACCACCACGTCGGCCCCCGTCTCGCTCGTCGTGCACCGGCGTCTCGCCGAGGCGGACTACGCCCGGTACGAGGCGTGGCAGGACGAGGTCGGCGCGCGGCTGGAGGGGCGGGACGGCTTCCTCGGCCGCGAGAGCATCCGACCGGATCCGCCCCACCAGGTCGACTGGATCGTGATCGAGCGCTTCCGCGACCGCGATGCCGCGCGCAGCTGGATGCAGAGCCCCGAGCGCGCCGCCCTCCTCGCCCGGATCGACGGGCTGTTCGTCGGCAACGACGCCGTCCACCTGGTCACCGAGGAGGCGAAGCACCCCGCCGAGGCGGCGTCGGTGCTGATCACGACTCGGGTGGCTCCCGAGGACGAGGGGGCGTTCCTCGCCTGGCAGCGCCGCATCTCGGCGGCGGAGTCGCACTTCGAGGGCTTCGCCGGGCACCGGGTCGAGCGTCCGATCCCCGGTCTGCAGGAGGACTGGGTCGTGGTGCTGAGCTTCGCGACGGAGGCGGACCTGAACCGCTGGATCGACTCGCCCGAGCGCCGGGCTCTGCTCGCCGACGGGGCGGCCTTCAACCAGCAGCTCTCGCTGACGCGCGCGAGCTACGGCTTCGGCTTCTGGGCCGGGCGGGACAAGCCGGTGCCGGATCCGGTGTTCAAGAGCAATCTGCTGGTGCTGCTGATGCTGTACCCGATCGTGTTCCTGTGGAGCTACTTCATCGCGGATCCGCTGTTCGCCTCCCACGGCGTCCCGTTCTGGCTCTCGCTCTTCATCGGCAACGTCGTCTCGACTCAGCTGCTCGGCTGGATCTTCGTGCCGTGGGCGTTCCGGCTCTTCAGCTGGTGGACCGAGCGGGGCAGCTCTCGGCGCGTGCAGGTCGCGGGCTACGCGATCATCGTCGGCTGCTACCTGCTGTCGATGGCCGTCTACGCCGGGCTCCTCGCGCTGCGGGCGGGCTGACCTCGCTCACGACGGCTCCTCGTCCGGGCCGGAGGCGCTCCACGCGATCGCGAGGTCGCTGCGTCCGCCGGGCGGCAGCCCGGTGAGCGGCCCGAGCACCTCCAGCTCCACGAGGTGGGCCGACGGGAGCAGGCCGGCGAGCGCGTCGATCGGGGCGGCGGTGGGGCGCTGGAGCCACACCTCCACCCTCGAGCCGCCGTCGGGCCACTCACCGCCGGGCTCGGGGTCGGTCGCGAGGCGGAGGGAGGCACCGGACGGCTCGCGGTACTGCACGGATCCCGAGGCCCGCGGATAGCCGCGCTTGGCGACGCCGGTGCCGAGGGGGAGGACCAGGTCGCGGCCGTCACGGGAGGACGAGACCGCGCCCTCGTACGAGCCGAGGTCGAGCTCGATCGGGTCCTGATCGTGCGGCACGGCGACGACGCCGTCGGGCGCGGTCGCGACCTGGCACACCTCCCAGACCGCCCACCTCCGCTCGGTCGCGGAGACGTTCTCGAACGTCACGCGCTCGGTGAACGACGTGCCGGTGCGCGGGATCGTGAAGCGCCGCGTCACCCGGAGGCCCGACCGCGGGTCGTCCGGGCTCGTCAGCACCACCTCGACGCCCGGGGCATCCCGCGTCCACTGCGAGGCCCAGGCGCCCGAGTCGAGCACCCGGTCGGGCGGCCCGGCCCACTCGTCCGGCCCGGACCAGCCCTGGGGCGCGGGCCACGTCTTCGAGCCGCCGAGGTTCGCCCAGGTCGCCATGCCGCCCTTCCCGGCGGGCCAGGCCGACACGGGCACGATCGGGGTCAGCGCCGCATCGACCAGCTCGGGGTTCTGCCAGAGCAGCTCGCGCCCGCCGACGACGAGCGAGAGGAGGCGCCCGCCGCAGCTCGGCGCGAACACCAGCGCGAGATCGGGGGTGGTGACGGCGAGCAGCGGCAGCTCGGCCGTGCCGCGGGGCTCGACGATCACGGCACCTCGGGGAGCGTCGCGCGCAGGTCGGCGGCGACCCGGCGCAGCTGCGCCACCTCGGCGTCGCGGAGCTGCTGCGGATCGGTGTGGAACAGCAGCATCGTCGGCAGCGAGGTCGCGAAGTAGTCGACCTCGCCGGGGGTGGCGGCGAGCTCGTCGACGAAGGCCTCGAAGCGGTCGAGGACGTCGGTCGCGCCCCGCTCGTCGCCGAGGCGCGCGAGGGCGAGGATCGCCGCGGCGCTGCGCTCGGTGAACGGCTGGGCCGCCATGCCGGCGAAGTCGCGGGTCGCGCGCGACGACTCCGCCCAGGCCTCCCGCGCGCCGGCGGTGTCGCCGCAGGCCGCGAGCGCGTCGCCGAGCGCGAGGTGCAGCTCCGCGGTCGTCGCGAGGGGATGCCTGGCCTCTCCGAGGGTCGGCGGAGGCGTCAGCGCCGCCATCACGAGGGATCGCGCGGTCTCGGGATCCGCGGCCGCACGCGCCGCCGCGAGGGAGGCGTCGTCCCAGGCGCCGAGCACCTGGCCCTCGCCGCCCTCCCACGGCTGGAACCGGCGCGACGCGATCGCCCGCAGCGCCTCGTCGTGCCGGCCGACGGCGGTGAGCAGCCGCGCGGAGACGACGCTGAGGTCGTCGCGCTCCTCGACGAGCGCGGGCTGCGCCTCGAGGGCCGCGAGCCGGGAGGCGGCGCTCTCGCCGCGGCGCTCGGCCAGCTGGTCGGCCTCGAACAGCAGCCGGGCGTCGCCGGGCAGGCGTTGGCGGGCGGAGGCGTAGTGGCGCGCGGCGAGATCCGGGTCGTGCAGCACGTTGTGGGCGGCGACTCCGAGGTTGCGCTCGACGAGCGCAGCGGCCGAGTCGTCGAGGTCGCCCGCGAGCGCCGCGTGCCAGGCGTCGATGGCGTCGGCGCCGCGACCGCGGTCGTAGCGCCAGCTGCCGAGCAGCGACCAGGCCAGTCCGTCGCGCGGGTCTCGTGCGACCGCCTCCTCGAGCACCGCGATGTCGTCGAGCCGCGAGGGGAGGCAGTGCGTCGCGTCGCGGTGGCGCGCCTCCGGAGCGGCCCGGCCGAGGAGGGCCGCGCGGTGGTACGCGATCAGCGGGCCGACGTTGACCTGCCCGAGCGCGGTGGTGCCGCTGTCGGCCAGGTCGAGGACCTCGAGCGCCTCGTCGACGAAGCCCGCCGACGCGTACTCGAGCGCGATGTCGAGCAGCGTCGGCGCATCGGCGGTGAGCGGCCCGCCCGCCAGGTGCCGCGCCCACTGGTCGAGCGGGTCGAGCGCGAGGGTCTCCTGCAGAAGCGTGTCCGCCTCCTCCGACCGCCCCAGGGCCCGGAGGTTGAGCACCAGCAGATCGCGCGCCTGCAGGTTCTCGGCGTCGTACCGCAGCACCGTGCGCAGCAGCTCCTCGGCGCGGGCGGGGTCGGCGGCGCCGGCGATCCGGGCGAGAGCGAGCGAGGCGGGGGCGACCCACGCGGCGTTCCAGGCGGCCTTCGCGAACGCCTCCGCCGCCTCCTCCGCGCGACCCAGTCTCCGCAGGGTGAGGCCGAGGCGGTAGTGCGCCTCGCCGTCGGCGGGGTTCGGCGCCCAGGCGAGCTGGCGCGCGAGGGCTCTGCGGAGGAGCACCAGCGCCTCCTCGTAGCGGGCGGCGCCGTGGCGGCGGGCGGCGAGCGCCACGTTGCTGCGCAGGTCGCCGGGATCGCGGCGCAGCGCCTCCTCCCAGTACGGCTCGGGGGAGCGCGTGGCGTGGCGGTACTGCTCGAGGTACTGCCCGATCAGGAACAGCTCGTCGACGGTGCCGACCTCGGCCGGCCTCGGCGGCGCGACGGCGGGCGCGGGTGCCTCGCTGCGTCGCTCGGTGCGCTCGAGGGCGGAGCCGCGGACCGCGACGAGCAGGCGTCCCTCGTGCCGCACCTCGACCACGAGATCGGCGAGCCGGACGCCCGGCGGCACGGGACGGTCGGCGACCACCGGAGAGCCGGGCGCCGCGTCGTGGAGCGTGGCGACGCCTCCGCTCACCGTGATCTCGAGACCGGAGCGGACCGCCGTGACCGCCACGCCGATCCGCAGCACCGACTCGTCGACCAGGTCGATGCGCAGCGCCGCGTCGCGCGTCGCCTGCTGCGCCGGCCCGATCTCGGTGATCGGGTACCAGTACTGGCTGAAGGCCTTGGTCTCGCCCGGAGCGAGGAACGCGAAGTCGGGCTGGTTGTCGGTGTAGACGCCGGCCATCAGCTCGACGTAGGGGCCGTCGCCGTCGGTGAGGTTCGCGTCCCAGGCGTGGCCGAACGCAGCGTCGCCCCAGGTCCACTGCTTCTTGCCGGGCGAGATCGCGCGGTCGGCCCAGTGCACGAAGCCCGCGCGGCGGCCGTGGTCGTAGCCGCCGAAGAAGGCGTCGGCCGTCTCGGTCACCATGTACGAGGTCGGCACCGGGATGTTGCGGTACCAGTCGAGCCGGTCGGCGTCGGGATGCTCCGCGTCGACGCGGGCCGGGTAGTCCACTCCGTAGTACTCGCCCTCGACCCGGGGGAACGAGACGACCGCCCGCTTGGCGTGGTCGGCGACGTACTCGACGTCGGTCGGGAAGAACGACTGGTAGTCGTCGTTCACCGCGGCTGCGACGTTCGCCCACCAGAGGAACGTCTGCGTCTCGTCGCTGCGGTTGAACAGGCGCACGCGCGCCTCGATGAGCGAGGAGTCGGGGCGGAGGCGGATCCCGTGCATCCCCTTCATCCGCGCGAACGGATCGTGGTCGGAGCACCAGACCGTCACGGCGCCGTCGTCCTCCCGCTCGATCGAGACGTCGGTGGGCAGGAAGGTCGCGGGCCGGTGGTGCTGCGGCCAGTTGAACTCGATCCCGCCCGAGATCCACGGGCCGGCGAGCCCGACCAGCGCGGGCTTGATCACGTTGTTGCGGTAGAAGACGTCGTAGTCGGCGCTCTTGTCGTAGGCGATGTGCAGCCGGCCGCCGAGCTGGGGGAGCACGACGAGCCGCAGCCAGCGGTTCTCGAGGTGCACCGCGTCCCACGCGTGCGGAGCCTTCTCGGCCGCGATCCGCTCGTGGAAGGGGAGGGGGAACACCCGCCCCGACGACCCCTGGTAGACGCGGGAGTCGAGGAACGCGGGATAGCGGTCCGGCTCGCCCGGCAGGTACGTGTCGATCACGAGCGGCTCCGCCCAGGCGGCGACGCCCGCGCCGGCCTGATCGACGGGGACGGGAGGGAGGACCAGGGTCGACTCGGCGGTGAGCATGGCCTCAGCGTAGGAACGGCCGGTGCGCGGTGGAACGACCGATCCGGCGGCGTGCCTGGACGGAACGACGACGGTGCACCAGGCTGGCCGGATGGCGATCACCGACGGATTCCCCGGGCAGCGGCTGCTGGTGATGCCGCGGCCGCGCGTGCAGGCCGTCCTCGCCGGTCCCGGTGCCTCGCACCTCGTGGTCACCGATTCCGGCTACTTCCCCGAGGCCCGCGCGCACGGCAGGACGCGGACCGAGGGGATCGGCGAGGGCATCATCCTGGTCTGCACCCACGGTGCCGGCTGGTGCGAGGTCGGCGGGGTCCGGCACCCCGTGCGGGCCGGTCAGGTCGTGATCCTGCCTCAGGGCACCCCGCACTCCTACGGCGCCGACACCGCCGCCCCCTGGACACTCTGGTGGCTGCACGTGGTCGGCCGCGACCTCGCCGAGTTCCTGCGGGTCGCCGGAGTGACGGCCGCGGCGCCGGTGCGCGAGCTCTCCGACACCTTCCGCATCGTCGCCCTCGTCGAGGAGGTCGTGCAGGCCATGGAGCGCGACCAGACCTTCGCGAGCACGCTGGCCGCCTCCGGGGCCGCCTGGCACCTGATGGCCCTGCTCTGCGCCGAGCGGACGGCCGGGGCGCCGCGGGTCTCGGCGATCGACCAGGCGATCGAGTACCTGCGCCAGCACGTCACCGACCAGATCTCGATCGCCGATCTCGCGCGGATGGCGCGGCTGAGCCCGTCGCACTTCGCCGCCCGGTTCCGCCAGGAGACGGGATCGTCGCCGCTGAAGTACCAGACGCAGCTGCGCATGGCGCGGGCGCGCGAGCTGCTCGACACCACCGACCTGCCCGTCGCGCAGATCGCCGCCCGCGTCGGCTACGCCGACCCGTTCTACTTCGCGCGCCAGTTCACCTCGGTGCACGGCATGCCGCCGATCCGGTACCGGCGCGAGGGGAAGGGCTGAGGGTCAGCGCGCTCCGGTGAAGAGGGCGTTGCACTCGAGCTGCAGGGCGACGTCCTCCCACATCGGGTGCTGCGGCGCCGCATTCGAGCAGACGATCGAGCCCCGGGCGCCGACCCGCCGCGACTCGCGCATCGCGAGCCGGCAGTACTCGGCGCCGATCGGTCCTTCCTCGAAGCGGCCCTCGAGCGGCGTGTAGCCGACCCAGCCCTCCCCGAAGACGAGGGGGATACCGCGCATCGCCGCGTGATCGGCCGCGACCGCGATCCACGTCGTGAGCGTCGCCTCCATCTCGAGCTGGTGGCGGCCGTAGTGCTCGTAGAGGAACCGGTCGATCTGCTGCGCGTCTCCCCAGTCGTGCGCGTAGATCTCGCCCTTGCCGACGATGGTCGCGGTCAGCTTCCACTGCGACTCCGGCGGCAGCGTCCACTCCGCGATCGGAGGCGCCCCGTCGAGCAGGAAGGTCTCTGCGGCTTTCTCCTGCGCGAACTCCTCGATCGGCCGCCGCAGCGCGAAGTCGCGGATGAAGTCGTCGAGCACCCCGTAGATGTAGGGGTGCACGACGAGCACGTCGGAGTTCCACGGGATCCCGCGCATGCCGCCGACGGGCACGTGCGCGTAGTTGACCGAGCAGGGGACGCCGGGCGCGAGCTCGTGGAAGCGGTCGATGCCGCGGGTGAGGCGGGGGCGGAGGGCGAGGGTGGCTTCATCGAGGTTGCTGTACTCGAGCCCCGCGGTGAGGTGGCCGGCCTGGACCTCGTTGTGCAGCTCGACGAAGGCGATGCGGTCGTCGAGGTCGTGCTGCTTGAGGAACGCGACGAGTCCCGCGTGCGCCTCCGCCAGCCGCTCAGCACGCTCCTCCGGGGCGATGGACATCAGCGCGTCGAACCACGCGCGATCCTCCGCGAAGGAGGAGGACTGCTGGTACTCCCAGGACGAAACGATCACGAACACGTCGTGCCGCTTCGCCGCCTCGAACAGCTTCAGGAGGTGCTGTCGCGCGTCGATGACGGTCGGCGCCTTGACGTCGTACCAGCGCACCCGCTGCGCGTACCCGCCGCCGAGCGGGCCGAGCTTGAGCGCGCTCGTGTCGATGTCCGTGCCGAACAGCAGGAACGGCATCGCGCAGATGCGGATCGTGTTGTACCCGCGCTCTGTGGCGCCCGCGAAGGCGGCGTCCAGGTCTTCAAACGGCTCGCCCGGGCCGGTGCGCACGTACCAGGAGAAGTCCCAGAGGGTGATCGTCAGCTGGTCCGGGATCTGCGGCGCGAGCGGTACGGGCGGGGTGCGGGAGTCGTACTCGTCGATGAGCATGGCGCCAGCGTAAGGAGCGGGTGAGGTGCGGGCCTATGGCGGATCTGGCGGAGTTGCTGGACGATACGACGGGGTGCTGGGTGTCCAAGTGGTTAGTGCTGTGATGGTCGGTAGGCGATCAAGCGCTGATCGGCCGCAGAGCAGCGCGGTGGCAGGGGTTCTGCTGCCTGGACGATTTGGTGGTCGGGGTTGTAGCGGCCGAATCGGGAATGCCAGGTGCGGGATCCTGTGTCCGGCGAGTACAAGCTAGATCGAGCCGCGCTCACCTCAGGTGGCGCCTCTTGCGGCGTGGTCCCCGCGGTACGCGGTCCAAAGCGACCTTAGATTTCGGCACAATCACGCTCCGAGACTGTTGCTACTTTCGGCAGCGATCGCGCCGGGAGCCAACGGCCGCCGAGCTTGGTCCGCCGCGTTGCGTCGGGTCGAGATTCTGATCCAGATCCATTGCGTTGCCACGAGAATGACCTCAGTGCAACGCGTCCTGTCCTTGCCGAAGGTGTTGCGCTGGGGTGAACCCCACATTGACAGGTGCTCTCTCGCAACTCCCGCCGGGCACACCATCTCGCAGCGCCGTTGCGCAACGAAGTTCCAAGACACCGAGCACGGCGCCAGCCAGCCGCGCCGATAGAATCGCAACGATGTCTGCGAATGAGGGGGATCGGCTTGCCGCCGAGCAACGAGCGCGGGTTCTGATCGATCGCCAGCTCGACGCGGCGGGCTGGGCGGTGCAAGACCGCGCTGGACTTAACCTTTACGCCGCGTCAGGTGTCGCTGTGCGCGAGGTGCACATGAAGGCGGGCCACGGGCGGGTTGATTACCTCCTATATCTCGACCGACGCGTGGTCGGAGTCATCGAGGCGAAGCCCGTCGGCACGCCGCTCGCCGGTGTGGAGTGGCAGTCGGCGATGTACGCGACGGGCTTGCCGACCGATGTTCGCCTCAGTGCACTCACGAAGGATGGCCGTTTGCCCTTCGTTTTCGAGGCATCCGGTGGCGAGACGCGCTTCACCAACGGCTACGATCCCGAGCCGCGCGCCCGTCTGATCTTCCACTTCCCCAAAGCCGAGACGCTCGCACGAACGATCCGCGACGCCGAGGACAGCACTGGCGACGAGCCCGCGACCTGGCGCGGCCGAGTTCACGCGATGCCGCCACTCGCCGAAGCCGGAATGCGAGACGCGCAGATCGAGGCCGTGACGGGCATCGAGAAGGCGTTGCGCAATCAACAGTTCAGTCGCTCTCTCGTGCAGATGGCTACTGGTGCGGGCAAGACATTCACCGCCGTGACCGAGTCGTACCGTCTCCTCAAGTGGGGCGGCTTCAATCGGGTGCTGTTTCTCGTCGACCGCAATAACTTGGGAGACCAGACGCTCGGCGAGTTCCAGAACTACCGCACCCCCGACGACGGCAGGCGATTCACCGAGCTGTACAACGTCGGCAAGCTCACCCGCGCCGGCATGCCAGATTCGACGAAGGTCGCGATCTCCACCATCCAACGGGTCTTCAAGGTCATCAAGAACGAAGCGGTGCCGGAGGGCGACGACTCGAGCCTGGACGATTTCATCCCCGCGGCGCCCGTCGAGGTCGCCTACAACGCGGCCCTGCCACCCGAGACCTTCGATCTCGTGATCGTCGACGAGGCGCATCGCTCGATCTACGGTGTATGGCGCCGCGTGCTCGAGTACTTCGACGCTCACGTGATCGGCCTTACCGCGACGCCGGGCAAGCAGACGTTCGGCTTCTTCCAGCAGAACCTCGTGTCCGAGTACACCTACACGGAGTCGGTGGCCGATGGGGTGAACGTCGACTTCGACATCTACCGGATCAAGACCGACATCACCGAAAACGGTTCGCTGATCGAGGCGGGCACGATCGTGCCGAAGGTCGACAAGCGCACACGCCTGCAACGGCTCGAGGCGCTCGACGCCGACCTCGAGTACTCAAAGGCCTACCTCGACCGTGCCGTCACCGCGAAGTCACAGATCCGTCTGGTGCTGGAGACGTTCAGAGAACGGCTCTTCACCGAAATCTTTCCTGGCCGCCGCGTCGTGCCGAAGACGCTGATCTTTGCCAAGGACGACAACCACGCCGAAGAGATCGTGCAGACGGTGCGCGAAGTCTTCGGCAAAGGGAACGACTTCGCGGCGAAGATCACGTATAGCGCGAAGGATCCGAAGGGTCAGCTCAAAGCATTCCGCACCAGCCCGACTCTGCGAATCGCGGTGACGGTCGACATGATCGCCACCGGTACCGACGTAAAGCCTCTGGAGTGCGTGTTCTTCATGCGCGACGTGCGTTCGGCCCAGTACTTCGAGCAGATGAAGGGCCGCGGCTCGCGCACCATCGACGACGCGACCTTCCAGGCGGTCACCGAGGATGCGGCGAGCAAGACGCGCTTCGTCATCGTTGATGCCATCGGCGTGACCGAGCACGACTTCGTCGAGCCGCCGCTGAACCGCGAAAAGGGAATCAGCCTCGAGAAACTGCTCGGTAAAGCGGCCTCAATGACGTTGACCGAGGACGAGACGGCGACCCTCGCCAGTCGCCTCGCAGCTCTCGAACAGCAGGTCACTCCTGCCGAGCGGACCGAGCTCGACGACGTCGCCGAGCGTCCGCTCCGCCAGATCGTGCGTGGACTTGTCGACGCGGTGAATTCGGATCTCCAAGCGGCGGTGATCGAGGCCAACCCTGGTACGGATCCGGCGAAGATCGTTGAAGACCTGCTCCAACACGCGCTGCGGCCGATTGCCGCCAACCCGGATTTGCGCACGCGCATCCTGGAACTCCGGCGCAGCCACGATCAAACCATCGACGAGGTCAGCGCCGACCACCTCCTCGACGCGTACGGGGTGATGGAGCCCGATCGCGCGAAGTCGACGATCGAGTCATGGCGCGCCTACCTTGCGGAGCACCGCTCTGAGATCGGCGCTCTTGAGCTGATGTTCGACGCGAAGGGTCGGGGCATCGGCTTCGCCGACATCCAAGAACTCGCCGATCGGATTGCCCGCCCACCGTACCGCTGGACCGTCGACCTGATCTGGAACGCGTACCTCTCTGTCGGAGTCGAGTATCGAGGTAGGCCGGAGACCCGCGACCGCCACACCCTCACGGACCTAATTTCGCTGCTGCGCTACGAGACGGTCAGCGAGCAGGCGCTTGTGCCGTACAGCGATCAGGTGATGGAGAACTACGCTAACTGGCTCGCTCGGCAGGATCAGGGTGGCGCAAGTTTCACCGATTCGCAGCTCTGGTGGCTCGACCGCATCGTTCAGGTGGTCGTCAACTCGGCCGGCATCGACGCCGACGACCTCGATGAGGCCCCCTTCACCGAGCGCGGCGGCATCGACGGGGCGCTCCGCGATCTGGGGGACGGGGCGGGCGAGTTGGTGGATGAGTTGAATCGGGAGTTGACGGCTTGATGAACCCACACGATTCGTGGGCGTTGCGTCAGCTCGGAGATCTCGTTGACGTGCTCGACCGTCGCCGGGTTCCCGTTAGCGCCGCCGAGAGAGCGAAGCGTCCTGGAACGGTCCCCTACTACGGGGCCGCTGGACCGGTAGGCACGATTGACGAGGCGCTCTTTGACGAGCCACTAATCCTTCTTGGGGAGGATGGAATCCAGTTCTTCGATCCGAGTAAGCCAAAGGCATATCTAATCGATGGCCCCGCTTGGGTTAACAACCATTCCCACGTGCTCAGGGCTAGGCCTGGGGTTGATCGCCGATGGTTAGGGTACTTTTTGAACATAGCGGATTATCGCGGATACGCGAACGGAACCACGCGCCTGAAGCTCACTCAACTCGCCATGAAATCGATCCCGGTACCAATTCCTCCTATTGAGGAGCAGCGCCGAGTTATCGCGATCCTCGAAGACCACCTCTCGCGTCTCGATGCTGCGGACAGCTACCTTTTCTCGGCGCTGCATCGAGCCGATCTGCTGCGAGCCCGAGTTCTTTCAGAGATTCCGTTTGATGATGTTATTAGCCTCGCCAAACTGGCGGTCAAATCTGACTACGGAACTTCCGTGAAATGCGTCGTCGGAGGGCCGGGGCCCGCAGTAGTTCGCATACCGAACCTGATTGACGGCCACATCGATCTCAGGGACGAGAAGAGAGTGGCGACGTCAGATGCCAATGTAAGTGGATCATTGCTCTCTCCCGGTGATTTGCTTATCGTCAGGACGAACGGCTCGCCAAGCCTTATTGGACGGTCTGCCGTAGTTCAAGACGGTGTGGAGGCCGCTTTTGCATCCTACCTGATTCGATATCGAGTAGATATGAACTTGGTTCGTCCTGAATGGGTTCAGACAATCCTGTCTACTCCGTCAGTCAGAGCGACACTGCAGGCCCTCGCCGCATCGAGTGCCGGCCAGCTTAACCTGAGTCTTGGAAAGCTAAATGGGCTCATGATCCCTGTCCCTTCCCTGAGCACCCAGGACGAGGTGATGACCCGTATTCAGGCGATTGAGGCGCAGCGGCGAGAGGCAATAGGCGTGACGAACGTCGCGATGCGCCGTTCACAAGCCCTCCGCCGCGCCCTGCTCGACGCCGCGTTCTCCGGGCGGCTCGCGGGGGTGCCCAACCCGGCGGCGGTAGTTGAGGACATGATCGGGGCATGAACGGCAAGCAGATGAAGCTCTTCCTCGTCGATGGCACGCCGAGGGGCCTGACGACGGCGGAGATCACCAACTGGACGGGGCACGTGCTCTCCGCGCGGCGCTCCGACCTGGCCGAGCCGCTTAAGCGGGAAGAGGCCGAGCGCACCGGCGTCTACCGTTTACTCGGCGAAGATGAGGGGGCGCTCGGCGAGACTCGGTGCTACATCGGTGAGGCCGACGTGGTCGCGACCGGACTGCGGAGCCACGTGCGCGACAAGCCGTTCTGGAATCAGGTCGTGGTCATCACGTCTAAGAACACCAACCTCACGAAGTCGCACGGCAAGTACCTCGAGTCGAGGCTTATCGAACTCGGCACGCAGGCGGGGCGCGTCACCCTCGCGAACGGTTGTGCGCCGCCGATGCCGCGTCTGCCGGAGGCCAATGCGTCCGACATGGAGTACTTCCTCAAGGCTGCCCCGGACCCGTTGGGCGACGGCACCGTGACGAACGACATCTCACTCGACGAGATCCTTCGCTCGGCACCCGGGCCGGACCTCGACGGCGGAATCGAGCTCTCGGACGAAGAATTCGCCTCCTTCATCAAAGCGGTTCGCGGGTGAGCGAGCCCGGCCCTGTGCTCGTCGATACGGACGTCTTCAGCCACCTCTTCATCCGGAGTCCGTCGGCTGCCACTGATCTAGACGCGCAATGGCGGCTGACGCTTCGTGGTCGACGGGCAATCATCTCGTTTCAGACCCGCACCGAAGTGCTCCAAGGAGCAGTTGCAGCGGGCTGGGGGCAGACGCGGTACGTGCGGGTGCGATCGATCTTGGACGAAACACCAACGATCGGTGTAGACAACGCCGTTATCGATGCGCACGCTCAACTTTTCGCCGAATGCAGACGCAGTGGCCATCCGTTACAGAGCAAATTGCACACCGGCGACCGATGGGTCGCAGCGTGCGCTATTCCGAAAGACGTGCCGATCTTGGCCGTCGACCGCATCTACCAGAACGCGCCACGGCTCGAACTGGCCACCAATTGGAGTACCACGAACGATGTCTGAGTCTCGCCGCCTTGTTGACAAGCTGTGGGCGTACTGCAATGTGCTACGCGACGACGGCGTCGGCGTCATCGAGTACACCGAGCAGCTGACGTACCTGCTTTTCCTAAAAATGGCGCACGAGCGCGCGAACCGCAAACTCAAGCCACAAAAGATCGTTCCCAACTCGTACTCGTGGCAACGATTGCTCGATGCCGAGGGGACAGCACTCGAGGCGGAGTACACACGCATCCTCACCGGCCTGGCTCAGCAGCCCGGCACGCTCGGCGTCATCTTCCGCAAGGCGCAGAACCGGATCCAAGACCCGGCGAAACTTAAGCGACTCATCGTCGACCTCATCGATCGCGAGCAGTGGTCGGCGTCGGGCACCGACATTAAGGGCGACGCCTACGAGCAGCTCCTCGCGCGCGGCGCCTCCGACAAGGGCTCGGGCGCGGGCCAGTACTTCACTCCACGCGACCTCATTCAGGCGATCGTTGACGTGATTCAGCCCGGGCCCGGCGACACCGTCGACGACCCCGCGTGCGGCACCGGCGGATTCCTGCTCGTCGCCCACGACTACGCGTCCCAGGGCGCCGAGAACCTCACCCCTACTCAGCGCGATCACCTGCGCGACGGCTTCGCTCACGGCACGGAACTAGTCGATGGCACCGCCCGCCTCGCGGCGATGAACCTGCTCCTGCACGGCATCGGCACATCCAACGGTCCGTCGCAGATCGACGTCCGTGACTCGCTCATCGCGGACTTGGGTCAGCGCTACTCCGTCGTGCTCTCCAATCCGCCATTCGGTCGCAAATCGTCGCTGACGATGATCGGAGCGGACGGACGTGAAGCACGCGAAGACACCGAAATTGAGCGCGCTGACTTCGTCGCGACCACGTCGAACAAGCAGCTCAACTTCGTTCAGCACATTATGACGATCCTCGAGATCAACGGTCGCGCCGCCGTCGTGCTGCCTGACAATGTTCTGTTCGAAGGTGGCGCGGGTGAGATCCTCCGCCGAAAGCTGCTCGCCGACTTCGACCTGCACACCATGCTGCGGCTGCCCACCGGCATCTTCTACGCGCAGGGTGTGAAGGCGAACGTGCTGTTCTTCGACAAGAAGCCGGCGAGCGAGAGGCCGTGGACTCAAAAGCTGTGGATATACGATCTGCGCACTAATCAGCATTTCACGCTCAAGCAAAACCCGCTGCGGCGGGCCCATCTCGACGAGTTCGTCGAGAGTTTCGGCCCCGGCCGTCCGCGCACCAGACGTGTTGACACGGGCGAAGACGGGCGTTGGCGCTCCTTCGGATACAACGAGCTGATCGCCCGCGACAAGGCAAACCTCGACATCAGCTGGCTGCGCGACGACTCCCTCGAAGACCTCGACTCCCTGCCCGCGCCCGACGTGATCGCGAGAGAGATCGTCGAAGACCTGACCGCAGCGCTTG
Source organism: Rathayibacter sp. VKM Ac-2759 (assembly GCF_009834225.1). Classification (NCBI taxonomy): domain Bacteria; kingdom Bacillati; phylum Actinomycetota; class Actinomycetes; order Micrococcales; family Microbacteriaceae; genus Rathayibacter; species Rathayibacter sp. VKM Ac-2759. Next base: position 3,366,498 of record NZ_CP047176.1, on the reverse strand, counting down.
CTGAGTTCGAAGCCGTTGCGCTCGCATTGGAAACGGCGGCCGATGGGCGCTGATGGACCTCCAAACGCGCGACCTCGACCGCGTAAGCCGCGTTCGCGTGGGCCGCGTTCGAGGTCTTTAGGTCAGCGACGAGCTCTTGTTCCTATAGTGCCCGCGGCGAACCCCACTTACGGTCGAGCGCCGCGTGCGTCTCCTCCGCAAGGCGTGACGCTTCCGCCCACTGATCGCCCGCCAGCCGCGCCGGCTGTTCGATCAGGGCCGGCAGTGCGGTGGCCGCTCAGGCGCCGTCCCTCCAGCTCTGCATTGCCCGGCTTGTCGGATTAGTCGCGGAAGTAAAGGTAGCGACTTCGCTAGTTCGCCGCCGAGCTTGCCAACGCTGCTGGCCGAAAGCGCAAAAGGAGTCTGTCGATTGCCAACCTGACATGAGGCAATTTATCGGACAAACCCTCAGGTTCTTGAGGGAACGAGAGATGGCGGGCGACAGACACTCGTTATCGTGCCGGGCGTGAAGCGTGGGAGCGGGGCGCTTGTGGGGACGAGTCGGCGTTCGCGCTGATCCCCCGCACTTCGTCGCGCACGGCCGAGCTCGGTCAGACAGACCATGGCCAAACAAGACTGGGCGTCAGTCACGAGGACGCATCCGCGGGGCAAGGTTTCGAGTGCCAGAGCGCATACTGCCACCAATGTACGCGATCACCGACCGGGATCTCATGCTGGTAGTGCAGGCAAATCGCGGTTCAGCGTCCGCCAGCCAGGGCAGGACATAGTTGAAGCTCCTCGGCAACACTTCAGCCTGTCACGCCACGGCCCGGCGGCGCACGAGGCGCCTGTTCCTGCGACCCGTAGGTCTCACGCTGCGACGCTCGCGGGTTCTCGGTCGTATCTCCGCTCCGTCGAGACGACGGCCGCCCCGTCACTCGGGCTGCTGGTCGACGCCGAGGCATTTGGTCGTGAGTGAGTAGTAGAGCTCGTCCTCGCTCTTCCAAATCTCAGCCGAGCCTCTCGAAGCCGCGTTCGAGGAGAGCGTCCTGCGCGGTCGAGTGTGTGGTTCCCGCTGCGGCCCCGGCGGGGATCGGCAGGAATCCGTTTGCAAAAAACTTCGGACCGTAGCGGCAGGCGACTTCGCGGAAGACGATCGGTGATGGTGCGTTCGTATCTAGACCGACGCCCGCCATAAGGATGTTTGCGACTTCCGCCGCTTCCCGCTGGGCGGCTGCATTGCTGACGCCGTCTTTCTGCAGCTCGGCCGCGTGTGCTCGCGCTGCTGTGTTCTGAGCTGCTGCTCGGGCTTCAATGGCGACGGGGTGTGCCGCATAGAGCGCGAGCAGTCCTACAGCGGTGATCGGGGCGGCGCGTCCTGGGCTCCGGCGGCGTTCGAGCGCGAGCCCTGCGGCGAGCAGGCTCGTTCCGGCGCACGCGCGAGCGATCGTCCTGAAGGCGATGCCGCCGCCGACGAGCTGCGTGCCGTCGGGACACAGCACGCTCGTGGGCAGTGCCCACCGACCAGGCGTTCCGCCACCGCCATCGATGCCGGCGAAGTCGAGATCCCTCCGCCGCAGGGAACGCGATGGTGCTGCTGATGCACCTCGCGCAGACCGGCAAGCTGTCCGTCGCGTTGACAGCTATAAGCTCGTTTCTGTCGAGGAAGATCTCGGCCAAAGTATTTTGGGGGAACTGTGGCTCGACCGGCCTCAACTGAAGCGCGGACCAGCGTGTATCACGTAACCGGATTGGTTACCCTTGATGCCGCTGTGCAGTCCAAGTATCGCAAGAAGGATGGATTCACCTCGGTCCGAGTTGAGGTCGGGTCCCGCTCGGGTCTATTGATATCCGGCAAAACCGAAGGTAAGGATGTCAGCTGGGCGCCTGTTCTCCGCGGTCTCACAAGCGAGCAAATTGACCTATCAAACGTTACAGCCGCCGCAGTCCTCATAATCCCGGTCGCGAAAAAAAGCAAAATCCCCGCGGTGGAGAAGATTGCGCAGAAAGTGGCTTTCGTCGAGACGAACACTGGGCAAGTCCCATCTACCGATGCGCCGGACGAGGATAATGTCGACCTCACGCTGAATGATGAGAAACGTCTGGAACCGGAGGCGGCGTGGGTGCTGACCTACGGAATGGGGTTTCAACTGCTCGACCAAGATCGTGTTGACACGGGCTTCGGCCAACGAATTGCCATCAGGAGCGCAAACCCTAAAGATCTCAACTCCGTCACACGTGTCACACTTGACGAGAGATCCCGTGTCGAGCGGTCGACGATCCCCGCGGGAGCTCACCTCCGGGGTTTCGGTCTAGGCGATCTTGGGGAACTAGTCACCCGACTCGTAGCCTCTGCAAAGATACCTGGCCTGAGTAGTGGCGACAAAGTCATAAAGGTCCGTGGCGCGGACGCACTCAGTATCCCCCTCTCCAAGAACCCGGCCACTCTGCTAAAAGACCTGAAAGTCATCGAAAAGCTACAAGACAAACCGCCGGCAAGCCGGGAACTTGGATTTCTTGAACAGCTTGCTCTTGTCAAAGACCAAGAACTGATAACACTACTAGATGGCCTATTACTGCAGGCAATCGGAGAACCCGAGAATCCCCTGCTCGCTTTGTCGTGGCCGCACGAAAAGATTGACGAAAATGGGACACCGTCGTCATTCAAACTGATGGGGTTTGGTCGAAGTGAACCTCAGGACGACGTACCGACGCTTCCCTCAATCCTCACGCCAATCCGCGCGGTGTCTACAAACGAGCGTCAACAGCAGCTGGAGCGCACGGCGGTCATGCTATTTCGTGATTCGGATGGTAAGGATCCGATATCGCCGCGCATACCTGCACGCAGGTGGTTGGCTTTTCAAGCCGAGGTTGATGACCGACGATTCAACTTGCATGACGGAAAATGGTACGCGATGGAAAAATCGTATGCGGAGCAAGTTAAAGAACGAACCGCGGAAATTTTCGAACTCGGACCTGGGGTGTCAAAGATCCCGAATTGGCCCGCATCCGCTTCCGACGAAGCCTCTTATAACACCCTGTTAGCTCAAGAGCTTGGTGGCGTCTGCCTCGACCGAAAGCTAATGAGGAGCGATTTTCACAAGCATGGAATCGAAGCATGTGATGTCCTCTTAGAGGATGGTACCTTTATTCACGTAAAAAATATCGAGTCGTCCTCTCCTGCAAGTCACCTCTTGGCGCAGGCGTTGGTCTCGACGGAAGTCCTAACTTTCGACAAGGTGGCGCAGCAGGATTTTCGGAAGAAGGTCAAGAAGGCTGGTTGGGATCCGAAAAAATACTCGGGTCGGCCGAAGCGGGTGGTCCTTGTTGTTGCGAGGCGAGGGGCCACGATAACGCCGGACAGTCTCTTCACGTTCACCCAGGTGAATCTGTCTCGTCAGGTCGCCCAGCTCGGAGCGCAAGGTGTAGAAGTCTTCATCGCACCGATTGAGCGGGCGTCGGCAGAACAGAAGTAGCCTCGCCTCCGAGTGGACTGTCGACGAGACGCTCGACCATTTTGCGGACGACGGCGTCTTGGATGGCCAGCGAGATCTCGTTGCGCGCTTCATCGCCGATTTCAAGTCCGATGAGCTCGTTCGCCCTCCGAGTGAGGCAGAAGTTAGCGCGAGCGCCGGTCTACTTCGGCGCTGGCGCGCGCAGGAGACAGGCGTTTTGCCCTTCTCGGCGACATCCGATAATCGTGAATATGTCTGGCTCGGCGGCGAGTGCAAGGTGCCGCCCTCGCCGCCGGCATGGCCGTCAAGACTCCGAGAGCGCCGCGGGCTTGTCGACCACGGTGCGCGGGCCGTTGGGGAACAACTTCCGCCGGGCATGCGCCGCGCGCGAGTCCCGCACCCTCTCCTGCTTACTCGAGCAGCTTCCCCGCCGTCTCGACCTCGCCGATCAGCGCCTGGATCTCCTCCGGAACCGCCGGTATCTCCTCGCGTGTGATCCCTGTGCGCGGCGACCACACCAGGTTCACCTGAAGGGCAGGGTCGATGTCCGGGTAATCGCTACGGTTGTGGCAGCCGCGGCTCTCTCGGCGCTCGAGTGCGGCTTCAAGGGTGGCCCGCGCGGCCATAGCAGCCGACTTCAGGTCGAAGGCGTGCGCGAGGTCCTGGAAGCCGGCGATGTCGGGGTGGATGCCGATGTCGGCGATGCGGGCCTCGATGGCGTCGAGCTCGGCGAGGCCGGCGAGCAGGCCCGCCTCGTCGCGGACGACTCCGGCGTGCTCGGTCATGGTGTTGCGGATCGCGCGCTGCAGGGCGCGGACGTTCTCCTCGCCGTCGGCGGCGAGCAGGTGGGCGATCTCGTCGCGGGCGACCTGCACGGAGGCGGCCGAGCGGGTCTGCGCCGTCAGCGACGACGAGTACTCCGCGGCGGCCTGGCCGACGATGCGGCCGAAGACGAGCAGCTCGATCAGCGAGTTGCCGCCGAGACGGTTCGCGCCGTGCAGGCCGCTGGAGGCCTCGCCGATGGCGTACAGGCCGGGGACGTTGGTGCTGTGGTCGTCGGAGCGGACCCAGACTCCGCCCATCGAGTAGTGCGCGGTCGGCGCGATCTCGATCGGGTCCTTCGTGATGTCGAGCATCTGCAGCTCGAGCATCGTCTGGTAGACGCGGGGGAGGCGGGTCATGATCGTCTCGCGCGGGAGGTGCGAGACGTCGAGCCAGACTCCGCCGTTGGGCGTGCCGCGGCCCTCCTTGATCTCGGTGTAGCAGGCGAGCGCGACCCGGTCGCGAGTCGAGAGCTCGAGGCGCTCGGGGTCGTACTTGCCCATGAAGCGCTCGCCGAGACCGTTGCGGAGGATGCCGCCCTCGCCGCGCGCGGCCTCGGAGATCAGAGTGCCGGCCGCGTTCTCGGGCTCGATGATGCCCGACGGGTGGAACTGCACGAGCTCGGGGTCGCGCAGGCGCCCACCGGCTTCGACGGCCAGACGGAACGAGTCGCCCGTGTTCTCGTCGCGGCGCGAGGACGTGCGGCGCCAGATGCGGTTGTGGCCACCGGCGGCGAGGATCACGGCGTCGGCGTGGATGAGGTAGCGGGTGCCGTCGACGAGGTCGAAGCCGTAGGCGCCGAAGACGGCTCCGTCCTCGTTCACGAGGATGCGCGTGACGTAGACGGTGTCGAGGATCGGGATCTCGAGCTGCGCGGCGCGGTTGACGAGCGTGCGCTGGATCTCGAGGCCGGTGTAGTCGCCGGCGAAGGCGGTGCGGCGGTAGGTGTGCGCGCCGAAGAAGCGCTGCGAGATGCGGCCGTCGTCCTCGCGGGCGAACGGCATGCCGTAACGCTCGAGGTCCTGGATGCCGCGGGCGGCGTTCTTCGTCACGATCTCGACGGTGTGCGGGTTCGCGAGCAGGTACGACTCGGTGATGGTGTCGGCGGCGTGCTGCTGCCAGCTGTCGTCGGGGTCCATCGTAGCGAGGGCGGCGTTGATGCCGCCGGCGGCGAGGGAGGTGTGCGCGTCCGACTTCGAGCGCTTGCCGAGGGCGAGCACGTCGACGCCGGCCTCGGCCAGCTCGATCGCGGCGCGCAGGCCCGAGCCGCCGGTGCCGATGACGAGAACGGAGGTGGAGATCCGACGCTCCGTGGTGGGTGCTGAGGTGCTCATTCCTCCACGCTAAGCAGCGCTTCTCCATTACTCCAATGCATATACCGGGTGGTGAGCATGCGCGTACGCTATGACCATGAACTTCGAGCAGCTGACCGGCTTCGTCGAGGTCGCGCGCCTCAGCAGCTTCACCCGGGCCGCGGAGGAGCTGCATCTGGCGCAGCCGTCGCTGAGCCGCCAGATCGCGTCGCTGGAGCAGGATCTCGGATCAGAGCTGTTCCACCGGGCTCGCACGGGCAGCACCCTCACCCCGGCCGGCGAGCTCCTGCTGCCGCTCGCGCGGCGCATGCTCGCCGATGCCGAGTCGGTGCGCCGCGAGCTGGCCGAGCTGGCCGGACTCGAGCGCGGCCGGGTGCGCTTCGGCGCGACTCCGACGCTCTGCATCAGCCTCGTCGCGGAGGTGCTGCACGCGTTCCACGCCGCTCATCCCGCCATCGAGCTGCACCTCGCCGAGGACGGCTCGCGCAGCCTCTTCGACCGCCTCGCGCGCGGCGAGCTCGACCTGGCGCTCGTGACGACCTCGACGGCGGCGTTCGGCGGCGCCTTCACCGTGACTCCGCTGCTCGTCGAGGAGCTCGTCGTGGTCTCCTCCGCCGCGGAGCCGCCCCTCACCGACGGCGACGCGCTCGATCTGGCGGCCGTGGCCCGCCTGCCGCAGATCGTCTTCAACTCGAGCTACGACCTGCGCCGGACGACCGACGCCGCGTTCTCGTCGGCCGGCCTCGTGCCCGACGTGGTGCTGGAGGGCGCCGAGATGGACGCAGTGCTGCGCTTCGCCGAGCGCGGCCTCGGGATCGCGGTCGTCCCGGCGATGGTGCTGCAGGGCCGCCCCGGCCTGCGCTCGATCCGCATCGAGGAGCCCGACGGGCCCCGCCTGACCCGCACCATCAGCCTCGCCCGCCCGGCGGATCTTGCGCCGACGGCGGCGGTGCGCGTGATGCAGCGCACGATCGCGGCGACGGCGCGGGCGTTCGCGGCGCAGGCGGGCGGGACGATGCGGGTGGCGGAGGGAACGTCTCCTGCGGACGGGGGCGTTGCACGGGGGCAGGCGGCCGTGGATCGGTAGCGACGTCGACGCGGCGATCATCCTGGCGAGCACGCTGCGCTGATCGCCCTCCACACGCGCTGGCCCAGGGCCCGGTCGTACTGATCGAGCACTCGCCACGACGGGTGCTGGTCGTCGGAGAGACGCGGGAGAACGCGTCGCAGGTGCGAGCGGTCCTTCCTGGTCAGCGAGTCCAGCGCCAGAACGCGGGGAGTCCCCGCGGCCGCGGCGAGGACGGCGAGATCGTCGAGGTGCCGGTGGGGGTCGCGCGAGTCGATGGAGTACGCCGCCGATTTGGCGATGATCGCTCCGAGTTCGTCCGGCACGTCTACGGCCGCGGAGTCGCCGCCAGACGTGAGCGTGTAGACGTCTCGTCGCATCAGGGCCTGTGCGGCACCGGGTGAGCGCAGCAGTGGGATCCGTTGCCACCGGGTTCGTGTCCGTACGTCGCGGGAGACCATGACGTCCACGACGTCGCGGTCATCGCGCACGAACCGGTGCAGCGGGGTGCCTTGCGAAGGGGTGCGCGCAGAGAAACCGAGCGAGGTGAGCGGACCCGCGACATCGAGGACGGAGTTCGAGCTGATGTCGAGCAGGACATCGACGTCGCTGGTCGGTCGAATGGCGTCGACTCCGGCGCGAAGTGCATGCAGATGGACCATCAAGCCGCCGACCAGCATCCAGCTTCCCGGCGGGGTCGCCGCCGCCAGTTCGAAGACGAGTGGCCACGGCGAGTCCCGGGGCGCCTCGACTACGTGCGATCTGCCAGCCACGAGTTCCTCAATCGCTCGACCGCGTCCAGCCCCGCCCTCCGTACTCGAGCCTGACCATCGCGCGCTGAGTCGATCGCGATCAGGGCTGCGGGCGTCTCGGACCACGGGAAGATCTCGTCGACGAACCGATGCAGCGTGATCCCGCCCGTCTCGTCATCGCGGACGAGCATGGCGTGGTCGACGAGCTCGTCGTAGGTCATGCCTCTGGGGTAGCCGTGCAAGCGCTTGGCTTGTCCGACCAGTCCTTCACCGGCGCGCGCGCTGAGACGCGCGATCGCGCTCTCGCCGGTTGGATGCATGTTGTCGGCCGCGAGCTCCGGTCTTCGCGTCGCGAATCGTTCCACGCGGACCGATCGCGACACGGCGGCGACGAGCTGCTCGGCGGTTCGCCGGCGGATGATCGCCTCCTGCCGCGACGTCAGCCGGTCTCCGTCCGAGAGGGCCGAGACGAGGGCTCTCGCGGTGACGGCGGAGATCGGTCGGCCCGGAGCATGGTTCAGGCGCTCGCGCTCGCCCACCGCGGCGGCCGAGACCAGCCAGCTGCGATGGACCTTCTCGCCGGTGAGCTGCGCGGTCGTCAGCATGTCGACGACGCGTCGAGGAGACACCCCTAGGCGCCTGGCCGCTTCATCGGTCGTCACGAACCCGTCCATGCGTAAACCCTCCCTCGACGGAATAATAGTGCAGGTACCCTTTGCTCTGGTCGGGATGATCTCCCTGCGCTCGGAACGCCCTCGCTCCGCACATCCGGCGCTTGGCAATCCCCTTTCGTCGGCGGGCGCCGGGCGGTGCGCTTGACCATGCGTGAAATGAAGTTCGTGAAACTCGTCACCCGCCTCGAGGACGCCGCCGCCCTCGACCCGCTCGTCGGTCGCGTGCGGACGGTGGTCAACAGGGTCATCCGCCCCCAGCCCGTGCGCGACGTGCTGCACGGTGTGCCGGTCGGTCACCCCGTGCATCCGCTGCTCGTGCTCATCCCCGCCGGTGCCTGGCTCTCGGCGGCGGTCCTCGACCTGCTGCCCGGCAACGAGCGCGCGTCGCGAGCCCTCATCGGCGTAGGAGTCGTCAGCGTCCTGCCGACCGCTGCCGCCGGCTACACCGACTGGTCGGAGCTGCACGAGCAGCAGATGCGCGTCGGACTCGTCCACGCCGGCGCCAACGTGATCGCGACGGCTCTCTACGCGGCGTCCTTCGTCCAGCGCGGGCGAGGGCATCGCGTCAGCGGGAAGGTGCTCAGCATGGTCGGTCTCGCCGTCGTCTCCGGCGGCGGCTACCTCGGCGGGCACCTGAGCTACCGGCAGGCGGCGGGCGTGAACCACGCCGAGGACGTCCCGCACCGCTTCCCGACCGGGTGGCAGCTGGTGGGCCCGCTCGAGGATCTGCCGGAGAGGAAGTCCGTGAAGAAGGACGTCGCGGGGATGCCCCTGCTCGTCTTCCGCCGCGGCGACCGCGTCAATGTGCTGTCGAACGTGTGCAGCCATCTGTCGGGGCCGCTCGATGACGGTGAGGTCACTGAAGAAGGTGGCGAGGCCTGCGTCGCCTGCCCGTGGCACTCGAGCGTGTTCTCGCTCGAGACGGGCGAGGTGCTGCGCGGGCCGGCGACCTCTCCGCAGCCGAGGTTCGAGACGCGCATCACCGAGGGTCGCGTGGAGGTGCTGCTGCCGAACGCGGGGTGACCGCGGTTCGCTCGCACGGGCTTCCGTCCTGTCGAAGGCTGCACCCGCGAGCCCGACAGAGTGGACTGACGTGGGCTGACGCTGCGTTGAAGCAACTATCGGGCGAGGTAGCAGTGCCGAACGCGGGCGGTGTGCCTGGGCGGGAGGCGCTGCCGGCAGCTCCGTCGCCCCGAGTCGCTCAGCAGGGCGTGATCGAGCCGGCGGTGCGGGACAGCGTGCGCTCGCTTCCGAGGACCTTGACGGTGTCGATCGAGGCGCTCTTGAGTGAGGCGACAGTGGCGGCCGGCACGCAGTCCGGACGGCTGAGTGAGACGGAGGAGTGCTCGAAGGCGGCGGCAGTCGCGCCCGAGAGAGCATCGGCGAAGTCCTCGCCTGTCGCGAGATAGGTCGTGTCCTCGAGTTGCCACGCAGGCCATTCCTCGTTGATCAGGCGACTTGTCTCGTAGCGGTCGCGACCGCCGATCCGCTCCGCGGAGTCCACGAGACCGGAGGAGACGAGATCGTCTTCGATACCGGCGGAGATCGACGGGGTCTCTCCGAGTACATAGGCGTGGTAGGGATGCATCTGGGTGAGGATGTCCCGGGTCTTGTCATCGAGACCTTGCTCGGCACCGTCGACAAGCAGCACTGGCCCACCGATCCGCGCCGAAGCCCCGGCAATCGAAAGAGCGTCGGGGAAGTTGTTACCCGTAGCGAGATGGACCTCGTAGAAGTGACTCGAGGAAAATCTGTATGCCCCGCTGATCACCTTCCGAGAGGTGTCGTATCGGTCGGTACCCCCGACTCGGGTGATTTCGCCGACGATGGCGTCGATCTCCTCGTAGACAGCATCAGAGACCGTCAGGTCGCTGCCGACGACGATCGTCCTCACGGGAGCGAGCCGCTTGATCTCCAACGCTACGGCCGATGGAAGAGCATCGGGGTCGGTCAGGAGGAGGGCACCGTACTGGTGGGTCGCTGCTGGTCCAGCACTCAGTGCATCCGCCCACTTCTCCCCGCTCGCGATGTAGAGGACCGGGATCCCGGGGGCGAAGACCTGTGTGCTTGCGACGGACGTCCCGTATCGGTCGTCGCCCGCGATACGTGTGCTTGTGAACGCATAGGCCGAGGGCGAGAAGTCGACTCCGGTGAGGCCGCGTCCGGCGGGGACCGTGGCGTTCGTGGCGGTGCTGAACCGGTCGGCGTCCTTCCAGTACTCATCACCGATCTCCGGTGTGCCCCCGGCGACCGGGCTGGCGAGAACGCGCACCTTCCAGGTCCCTTCCCCGAAGTAGTTCCCCGATTCGGGGTCCTCTTTGAGCGTGTACGTCGCCGTTTCTCCTCGCCCCAGGACGAGTTCGGTCCCGGCAGCGGCTTGGGCGAAGCCGAACTCTGTCGATCCGAGGTCCCACGCGGCGATGTAGTAGCGGTGCTCCCCCGGGACGTCGGCCGGGGCGGTGACCGTGCCGCTGATCGTCCCTGGCGGAGCGACTTCAGCTGATGCCGGGTCGGCGGTGATGCCCGCCGCGAGGAGGGCTCCGAGAGCAATGGAGCAGAGGCCGAGGGTGATACGACGGAGATTCATGGCGATCGCTTCCAAGAGAGATGCGGCATGCCGCTGTGGATTTCTTATCTGAAGAACAGTCGGACGATCAGTTTCATCGTCCCTGGAGGGGCGTTCAACTGGCAAAGGCCAACTGCTTCCAGACGCGTGCTCCACTCATTCGGTGGTGCCCCGGGTCATGCCCCTGTTCCCATCGGCATTCATCGGCGCACCGCTGACGAGAGTGCAGCGGCGCGCCGAGGAGATCAGAGGACGATGTACTTCCCGTTGTCGTACAGAAGGAAGCTCTGCGCACTCTCTGGCACGATGTACGCCGTGTAACCGGTGAATACCGAACCCGGGTACAGCGTCGGGCCGTCGCTCATGGACGACATTCCGTCCCCGAGCACGATGTACTCGCGGTCGTAGCGGTTTCCCTCCGGAGTGGCGAGGGAGAGGTCGAATTCTGCGAGCGATGGCTCGACGCCGTCGGGATCGATACCGGTCATGGTCAATTCGGCGACGACGTACTTGAACCCGGCGGGCGCTTCGGAGTTGAACTGGTTCCACCCGTTGACCAGCGCGCCCGCGTTCGCGTCGACGACCTTTCCCGACAGGCTGTACTTGTCGCCGCCGAAGAGGCCCTCGGCCACATACGGCTGGGGGAGCGGATTCTGGGCGGTACCGTCGGCCGACGGCGCCGCCGCCTCGGCCGGCTCCTCGGCCGGTGCTTCTTCGGCCGGTGCTTCCTGGGCGGGCGCCTCTTCGGCGGGAGCTTCCGCTTCCTCCTCCGCGGGCGCGGGCACAGCGGGCTCAGCGACGGTGGTCTCGTCGGACCGCGTCTCCGACGTCAGGGAGACGGAAGTGGCGACGATGCCTGTGAGGAGAGCGATCGACCCGAGTGCCAGCCCGGTGATGGCCCAGCCCTTCGGCTGTCTCTTCACGAGAGCGAATATGCCGAGGCCTACCGCCGCGATGGCGAGGATGAGACCGAGTCCGGGAACGAGGCCGGTGAGGAACGCGAGGATTCCGAGGATCAGAGCGAAGAGCGCGAGCATCTTCGGTCCGGTGTACTTCGGCCGCGGCGAAGACCCGGGCTGCTGCTCGCCGTACGGTCGAGGCGCTCCACTTCCACCGGCGGAAGAGGGCTGACCGGGGGCGGGAGGGGGCGGCGGTGCATCGTCGTGCCACCGAGTGCCGTCCCAGTAACGCTGTTCGTTGTTGGCGTGCTCGGCGGCATACCAGCCGGCAGGTGCTTGATCGGGCATTTCAGCTCTTTCGGGTTCTTGCGGCGCATCAACTCGAGAGCGTTTCTAGGCGCGTCGATCGTCCGGTTCTGTCGGGTGTGTTCGGGGGTCTCGCAGAGGTGGATCGCGTAGGACCAGCCCGAATCCTCAACCTACTGAGGGAATTGACTTCAATGCGGACGAATAGTTGTCACCAGCGTTCTGAGCGCGTAGTACTACCTAGCGAGCGGTGTCTTTCCCCCCATCGACGACGAAAGTACCGCAGTGCATCCGGTGCCGAGACCGGTGAGCGGCGATCTTGAACGACCAGGGAGTCGGCACGGCCGCACTCGCGGGAGTCGCCGGAGCGCAGCCGATGACCGCACCGCCGTGCTCAGGTGCGACGCAGCGTCGTGAGCCGCGCTCGGCGCACCTCAGAGGTGCGGCGCCACCCGCTCCGCGAAGTCTGCCGCCACCCGCGTCGCCACCGCCGCGTACTCCGCATCCCAGACCGCCTGGTTGAAGATCTCGACCTCGATGTCGCCGGTGTAGCCGGCGGCGACCACCGCCTCCGTCAGCACCGTGAAGTCGATGACGCCGTCGCCCACGTAGTGGCGGGAGAGCAGCACATCGGAGGCCAGCGGGGTCGCCCAGTCGCAGACCTGGTAGCTGGCGATGCGCTTCTCCGCACCGGCGCGAATGATCTGGGGGAGGACCTCCGGGTCCCACCAGACGTGGAAGGTGTCGACGACGACTCCGACGGCGGCGGGGTCGAAGGGGGCGGCGAGGTCGAGGGCCTGCTTCAGGGTCGAGACGACGGCGCGGTCGGAGGCGAACATCGGGTGCAGGGGCTCGATCGCGAGCTGGACGCCGGCGGCGACGGCGGCGGGGGCGAGCTCGACGAGGGCGTCCTGCACGCGGGAGCGGGCGCCGACGAGGTCGCGGGATCCGGCGGGGAGTCCGCCGGCGACGAGCACCAGCGCGGGGGCGCCGAGGGCGGCGGCCTCGTCGATGGCGCGGCGGTTGTCGTCGAGGGCGGCGCGGCGCTCCGGGCCCTCGGCGAGGGTGAAGAAGCCGCCGCGGCAGAGGGACGAGACGCGCAGGCCGCTGTCGGCGACGAGCCGGACGGCCTCCGCGAGACCGACCTCGGCGACGGGTTCGCGCCACAGGCCGATCGAGGAGTAGCCGGCGGCGGCCGTCACGTCGAGCGCGGTGGCGAGCGGTGCGTACTTGATCGTCGCCTGGTTCAGGGAGAGTCGCGGATGCGTCACACCAGCACCGTCCTCAGCGCGTCGACGCCGCTCAGCGCCAGCAGCTGCGTCCACCGCGCGGCGGCCAGCTCGGGCCGCTCCAGGGCGCCCGCCTCAGACGCCAGCCGGACGATCTCGGACAGGTGCGGCAGCGACCGCGCGGAATGCAGCCCGCCGACCATCGAGAACGCCTGCTGGTGGCCGTTCAGCCACGAGAGGAACGCGACTCCGGTCTTGTAGTACTGCGTGGGCGCGGCGAAGACCTGGCGGGACAGGGCCTCGGTGGGTCCGAGGATCCGGCGGTACGACTCCACGTCGCCGGCATCGAGGGCCTGGATCGCGGCGGAGGCGTTCGGGGCGACGGCCGCGAACGCGCCGAGCAGGGCGTCGGAGTGGCGGGTGACGCCGTCCGCATCCGTGCCGCCCTCGATGAGGCCGACGTAGTTGAAGTCGTCGCCGGTGTAGAGGGTCGCCCCGAGGGGGAGGCGCGCGCGGACGGCGATCTCGGCCTCCGCGTCGAGCAGGGACATCTTGATGCCGCTGACCGACGGCAGGTGAGCCTCGATGATCCGGATGACGGTTTCGGAGGCCTCGGCGACATCGGAGGACCCGAAGTACCCGGCGAGCACCGAGTCGAACGCCTCGCCGAGCCAGTGCAGCACCACGGGCCGCGAGGCGCGCGAGAGCACGGCCGCGTACACGCGCTCGTAGTCGGCGGCCGAGGTGGCCGCGCGCGCGAGGTGCCGCGAGGCCATCATGACCACTCCGGCGCCCGCGTCCTCGGCGAAGGCGAGCTGCTCGAGGTACGCGTCGATGACGCCCTGGAGCGGCACGACCTCGTCGGTCAGCTGGTCCGTGTTGATCCCCACGACGACGGAGGCGTTCACCGACGCGGCCTCCGCGGCGCTGCGGCGGATGAGCTCCTGGGTCGCGGACCAGTCCATGCCCATGTTGCGCTGGGCGGTGTCCATCGCGTCGGCGACTCCGAGGCCCCACGACCAGACGTGGTGGCGGAACGCGAGGGTCGCGTCCCAGTCGACCTGCGCGGGGTGGCCGGGCACGTTCTCGCCGTGCACGAGCGGCACGACGTGGGCGGCGGCGTAGGCGACCCGGGAGGCGAGCGGCGCGCGCGGGCGGACGAAGGCGGGGGCGCCTCCGAGCTCGAACGCGCTCAGCGTGGCGTCGGTGGACAGCAGCGTGACGTCGGTCACTTCACGACCTCGACGGAGGCCAGCGCCTCCGCGTCGGCGGCGGCGTCGAGGGCCGCCACGTCGATGCGGCGGCCGTCGCGCGAGGACTCGAGGCCCAGCTCGGCCAGGCGCACACCGCGGGCGCCGGCGAAGAAGTCGTACTCGTGCGGCGCGTCCTCGACCACGTGGCGGATGAACTGCTCCCACTGGGTCTTGAAGCCGTTCTCGAACACGTCGTTGACGGGCAGCTCCTGCCAGTCGCCGGAGTAGTCGTGGGTCTCGGGGAGATCGGGGTTCCAGGTGGGCTTGGGGGTCGCGACGCGCGGCTGCACCTTGGCGCCGAAGAGCCCGACGACGGCCGAGCCGAGGGTGCCGTCGACCTGGAACTCGACGAGCTCAGGGCGGTCGACACGGACGGCCCACGACGAGTTCAGCTGCACGGTGATGCCGCCGGCGACGTCGAAGATCGCGTAGGCCGCGTCGTCGGCGGTCGCGGTGTAGGGCTCGCCCTGCTCGTCGACGCGGGTGTGGATGTGGATGGTGGCCTTGGCGTAGACGCCCTCGATGGGGCCGAAGAGGTTCTCGAGCACGTAGTTCCAGTGCGGGAACATGTCGACGATGATGCCGCCGCCGTCCTCGCTGCGGTAGTTCCAGCTGGGGCGCTGCGCGTCCTGCCAGTCGCCCTCGAAGACCCAGTAGCCGAACTCGCCGCGGACGCTGAGGATGCGGCCGAAGAAGCCGGAGTCGATCAGGCGCTTCAGCTTCTGAAGTCCCGGCAGGTAGAGCTTGTCGTGGACGACGCCGTTCTTGATGCCGGCCGCCTTCGCCGCCTCCGCGATCTCGAGCGCCTCGGCGTACGACTCCGCGGTGGGCTTCTCGGTGTAGATGTCCTTGCCGGCCGCGATCGCCTTCTTGATGGCGGGGACCCGGGCCTTGGTGACCAGGAAGTCGGCGTAGATCGGCCAGGCGGGGTCGGCCAGGGCGGCGTCGAGGTCGGTGGTCCAGTGCTCCAGGCCGTGCTTGGCGGCGAGCTCGGCGAGCTTGGCCTCGGAGCGGCCGACGAGCAGCGGCTCGACCTGCACGCGGGTGCCGTCGGAGAGCAGGACGCCGCCCTGCTCGCGGATGGCGAGGATCGAGCGGACGAGGTGCTGGCGGTAGCCCATGCGGCCCGAGACGCCGTTCATGATGATGCCGATGGTGCGGGGCGTGGTCGACTCTGACACGGGGGCCCTTTCGATGGGAGCTGGAAAGCGTTTACCGCATCGTATGCGAGGGGCGGCGGGTGGGCAAGCGGTTTCCGGGGCGGGTGCGGGTCTCGGCGAGGGACGTCCGGCTCGTCAGAACGCGTTCGGCTCGCGGGAATCGCGGGTTTCTGCGAGCCGAGCGGGTTTCTGCGAGCCGAAGGTGCCTCCGGAGTGGCTCGGGCTCGTCGAATCTGCTTCGGCTCGTCGGAATCGCGGGATTCTGCGAGCCGAACGGGTTTCTGCGAGCCGAACGTGATTCTGCGAGCCGGAGGTCGACCGGGGCCCGGGCCGGGGCCCGAGGCTCAGCGCCCGGGCGTGCTCTCGCGCACGACCACGGCGGTCGGCAGCACGACGGAGGAGTCGCCGTCGGCGCCCTCGTCGAGCGCCATCGCGATCGCGCGGCGTCCGATCTCGGTGAGGGGCACGGCCACCGTCGTGATCGCAGGGCTGACGTCGCGCAGGGTCGGGATGTCGTCGAAGCCGGCGACTCCGATGCCGGCGCCCGGCTCGACGCCCCGCTCGCGGAGGGCGGAGGAGGCGCCGATCGCCATCACGTCGTTGACGGCGAAGACGAGGTCGATGTCGTCGGCGTGCTCGTCGAGCAGCCGGAGCGTCGCCGCGTGGCCGCCGTCGCGGGTGAAGGCCGTCTCGACGACGAGCGCCGGGTCGACGCTCACGCCGTGCTCGGCGAGGCCGTCGGCGAAGCCCTGCACGCGGTCGGCCGAGGTGAGCAGGGTCGCCGGGCCGTGCACGATCGCGAAGCGGCGGTAGCCGAGCGCGACCAGCTCGACGGCGAGGGCCCTGGCGCCGGCGCGGTTGTCGAGCTGCACGGTCGGGAACGGCAGCGAGCGCTGGCTCAGCATGACCACCCGGCCGCCCGAGCGCTCGAACGCCTCGAGCTCGGCGACGAGCGCGTCGCGGGAGGACTCGTCGTCGAAGCGGCTGCCGGCCAGCAGCATCACGCGCGGGCGCCCGCCGCGGAGGGTGCGCACCAGCTCGAGCTCGCGCTGCGGATCGCGGTGGGTCACCCCGATCGTGACGACGAGCCCGGCCGCCTCGGCCGCGGCGAGGACTCCGGAGGCGATGCTCGAGAAGTAGGGGTCGGCGATGTCGCTGACCAGCAGGGCGACCGTCGAGGTCGTGCCCTTGGCGACGGCCTGCGCCGAGAGGTTGGTCGAGTAGCCGAGCCGGGTGGCCGCCTCGATCACGCGGGCGCGGTAGGCGTCGTTCACCTTGCGGGCGCTGCCGTTGAGGGCGCGGGAGGCGGTCGCGAGCGACACTCCGGACTCGCGGGCGACGTCGTGCAGGGTCACGGCCGCGGTGCGATCCTTCTGTGCCATCGATCACTCCTCGGCGGGCTGCGTGCCCGCTCCACGGTCGTCATTGTGCCACTCGGCGACGCTGAGGAGGAAAGCGTTCGCCCGAGAGGGCGCCGGGGAAAACCCCGGTGCGGACGACTATTCGACAGGTGTGCGCGAAAAGCGCACCGCGACCGCGGCGAAGACGGTGCAGCCGAGGGCCGGCACGATCAGCGGCGCGAGCTGCCAGGTGACCACCGCGGCCAGCACGAGGGCCACGAGGACCGCGCCCGATCCGCGGAGGTCGCGGACCGAGCGGACCGCCGCCTCCTGGAGCAGCGGCACCCAGCGGGAGTCGGGCTGCCACGCGGCGCACGCCGTGAGCAGCACGACGAGCCCCGTGGCCAGCAGGGCCGCGCAGACGACGCCGACGGCCGCGGCCCCCGGCAGGGCTCCACCCGCGACGAGCGCGAGATCGAGCGCGAGGGCGGCGGAGGCGACGACCAGCCCCAGGCCGATCGGGAGGGACCGGAGCAGGCCGGCACGCGCCTCCGCCAGTGCCGCCCCGAGCGTCGAGGGCTCGTCGAGCACGAAGCGGCGGAGGTGGCGCGCGCCGACCGCGAGCGCGAGCGGCAGGGTGACGAGCGGCAGCGCGAGCACCGTCACCAGCACGCCGGTGAAGAGCACCTCGGCGAACAGGGCGAACTTGTTCGCGGCGCCCGGCCAGCGCAGCGCCGTGCCGTCGGCGGCCGCCGCCCGGGCGTCCCGGGCGGCGCGGCGGGCGCGCGACGTGCTCATCCCTTGAGGCCCTGCGTGGCGACTCCGTCGACCAGGAAGCGCTGGAAGACGATGAAGAAGATCAGCACCGGGAGCAGCGCGAGCACCGAGACGGCGATCGTCGCTCCGTAGTCCGAGGCGGAGGTCTGGTCGTTGTAGACGCGCAGCGCCAGCGGCAGCGGCTGCTTGTCGGGGGTGTTCAGGTAGAGCAGCGGGCCGAGGAAGTCGTTCCAGCTCCAGATGAACGCGAAGATCGACGAGGTGATCAGCGCGGGGCGGATCAGCGGGATCGTGATCGAGCCGAAGATCCGGACGTGCCCGGCCCCGTCGATCCGCGCGGCCTCGTCGAGCTCGCGGGGCAGGTTGCGGATGAACTGCACCATCAGGAAGACGAAGAACGCCTCGGTCGCGAGGAACTTGCCGATCAGCAGCGGCCAGTAGGTGTCCATCATCCCCAGCGTGCGGAAGATCGTGTACTGGGGGATGAGCAGCACGTGCATCGGCAGCAGCAGCGTGCCGATCATCAGCGCGAAGTAGAGCGGACGGCCGCGGAAGTCGAGCCGCGCGAAGGCGTAGGCGGCCATCGACGACGAGATGACGACTCCGATGACCGAGCCGATCGCCAGGACGGTGGAGTTGAGGAAGAACTGCCAGAGCGGGACGCCGCCGACGCCCGCGAAGACCTTCACGAAGTTGTCGATCGTGGGGTTCTGCGGCAGCAGCGAGGTCTGGCCGCCGAACTCGCTGTTGGGCTTGAACGCCGCGGCGCCCATCCACACCAGCGGGTACAGGACGATCGCGGTGAGCACGATCATGGCGGCGATCCAGAGGAGCGTCGCGGTCGTGGGGCGCTTGCGCTTCGCGCGGGGACGCGGAGCCGGCTCGGTCAGCACCTGCGTGTCGGCCGAGGGGAGCGTGGTGTCGAAGGTCGTCATTTGGTGTCTCCCGAGTAGTGCACCCAGCTCTTCTGAGTCTTGAAGAGGACGAAGGCGAGGAGTCCGACGAACAGCAGCAGGACCCAGGCCATCGCCGAGGCGTAGCCCATCTGGTTGTTCGTGAAGGCACGGGTGTAGAGGTACACCGTGTAGAAGTTGGTGGCTCCCGCGGGGCCGCCGGTGCCGTTGCCGATGATGTACGCCGAGGCGAAGACCTGGAACGCGTTGATCATCTCGAGCAGCAGGTTGAAGAAGATGACCGGCGAGAGCATCGGGAGCGTGACGCTGCGGAACTTGCGCCAGGGGCCGGCGCCGTCCATCATCGCCGCCTCGTAGAGCTCGGCCGGGACCTGCTTGAGGCCGGCGAGGAAGATCACCATCGGGGCGCCGAACTGCCAGACCGCGAGGATGATCATCATCGGCAGGATGAGGGCGGGCACGCCCACCCAGCCGCCGATCTCGATCCCGAAGATCTGGAGACCGGAGTCGACGGGGCCGCCGGTCGAGAACATCGCGCGCCACACGATGGCGATGCTGACGCTCGCGCCGATCAGCGACGGCGCGTAGAAGGCGGAGCGGAAGAACCCGGTGCCCTTGGCGCTGTAGTTGAGGAGCATCGCGACGACCAGCGCCGCGGCGAGCTTCACCGGCGTGCCGATGAACACGTAGGCGAGGGTCAGCTGCACCGACTGGATGAACTTCGGGTCGCCGAGCAGGCGCTCGAAGTTGGCGAGCCCGACCCACTCGGGCGAGGTGAAGAGGTTGTAGTCGGTGAACGCGAAGTAGAGGGACATCAGCATCGGGCCGAGCGTGAGCCCGACGAAGCCGATGAGCCACGGCGAGAGGAACGCGTAGCCGGCCAGGGTGTCCCGCCGGGGGCGGCGTCGTGCTTCCCCGCCGGCCGGACGAGGAGTGCTCGTCCGGCCGGGGGTGGGCGCGACGCGACCGGATGCGGCGGTGCCGCTCGGGGTCGACGTCGTCGTCATGAGATGCCTTTCCTGGCCTGGGGAGTCGATCAGTTGTCGAGCGTGACGGCGGTCTCGTCGAAGAACTGCGTCACGGCCTCGTCGACGCTCACGGCACCGAGGCCGAGGCTCGTGCCGAGGTCGAGGAAGTTGGCCTCGATCGCGCCGTAGCCGGCGACCGGAGCGGCCGGAGCCTCGCCGATGCGGTCCTCGACCGAGTCGAGGTAGTCGGAGACCTGCTTGTCGGCGCCCTCGAGGTTCGCTCCCGCGAGCTGCTCGGAGGAAGCGGGGATGCCGAGGGTGGCGCCGAAGATCTCGCCGACGTCGGGGCTGTTGATGAGGAAGTCGAGGAACGTGGCCGCGGCCTCGGGGTGCTCGGTGCTCGAGGAGATCGCCTGCATCAGGCCGACCTTCTGGTAGAGGTCCTTGCTGCCCTCGTCGGCGGTGGGCGGCGCGGTCATCACGATCTCGGAGGCGCCGCTGTCGCCGATGTAGCCGCCGAGGAAGTTGCTCCAGCTCATCTCGCTGGTGGCGATGCCGGCGCCGAAGCCCGACTTGGGCAGCAGCTCCTGGAGGCGCGCGGCCGGCACGCCGGTCGTGGTGCGCATCTCGTCGCCCTGCTCCCAGAACGACGCGAGGTCGTCCTCGGTGAAGGCGAGCTCGCCGTCCTCGGTGAACAGCTCCTTGCCCTCGGCGCGCAGCTGCAGCTCGAAGTTCTGGATGCGGCCGGTGTAGTCGGTGCCGCCGTAGACCGAGCCGCCGGTCTTGGCGGTGACGTCGGCGACGTAGGCCGCGTAGTCGTCCCAGCTGCCGCCTCCGGCGTAGGGCTCGAGCCCGTTCGCCGTCAGGAGGTCCTGGTTCTGGAAGATCGCCCACGCGCTGTAGCCGGTGGGGATGGCGTAGGTCGCGCCGTCGAGGACGCCGGTGGCGAGGAGGTCCTCGGAGATGGTGCTCTCGTCGACCGCGCCGCCGAAGTACTCGGACAGGTCGCCGAGCAGGCCGTTGTCGCCGTACTGGCGGAGGTAGGTGTAGTCGAACTGCATCACGTCGGGGAGCCCGCCGCCCGCGGCCTCGGTCTGGCGCTTCTCCCAGTACCCGCCGTAGTCGGTGAAGGTGGAGTTGATCGTGATGTTCGGGTGCTCCTCCTCGAACAGCGCGATGGCCTGGTCGTAGCGGGCCGCCCGGTCGTCGTTGCCCCAGAACGTGTAGTTCAGGGTGATCTCTTCGTCGGGGTCGAGCGTGGCCGAGGCGCCGGAGCCTCCACCGGAGCAGGCGGTCAGCGCGAGTGCGGCGGAGGCCATGAGGGCTACTGCCGCGACGCGGGTGCTGTGTGTGCGGAACATCTTCGTCCTTTCGAGAACATCATTGTTTCGAACCCCCGACGTCTCGGTGAAACGTTTCGGGAAAGCGTTTGCCCTAAAGTACGTCGCGAGTATCCGCGCGTCAAGCGCGAGGGGTGCGGCGGGGTCAGAAGACGGGCAGCAGGGTCGTGAGCTCGTCGGAGGTGAGGCGGCCGTCGGCGACCAGCACGCGCCACGACCAGCGCGCCGGCGCGTCGAGGGGCCAGGCGCGGTGGAAGAACGGGGCGGCGCAGAGCATCGGGGTGGGGTCGGTGCGGACGAAGAACGGCGACGGAGCGACGGGGTTCGTCGCGGAGGCGGCGATCGCGACGGTCGCGGCGCCGGTCGCGAGGGCCACCCACGGCGCGTCGGCGCCCCGGGCGGCGTCGGCGGTCGTCTCCCCGCGCGGAGTCAGGACGCGGGCCTCGGCGAACGACGGCGCCAGGCGGAGGAACAGCCCGCCGTAGCCCGCGTCGGGCCGGCCCGCGGTGGTCGGCGATCCGAAGCGCAGGCCGGGCACCTCGGGGGTCCACTCGCTCTCGATGCCGAGCACCGCGACTCCGGCCGCGGGCCTGTGCACCTCGTGGCGGCGCTGCTCGCGCAGCAGCAGCCGGCCGCCGGCGTCGAACCAGCCGAGGTGCAGCGCCCCGCCGGTCTGCTCGAGCACGCGCTGCGAGCCGTTGTTGTCGAGTCGGCGGTAGCCCTCGCCGGCGACCCAGGTGACTCCGCCCCAGAAGTTCGCGTCCTGCGGCTCGTCGCCGATGCTCACGTTGGCGACGGTCAGCGAGAGGCCGAGGTGCCAGTCGTGATCGGGCGGGCGGAGGTCCGAGACGACGACGCCGCCCGGGGTGCGCAGCGGGTGCAGGTACGGCCGGGGCGAGTCGCGCGGGGGAGTGGCGGGGTCGTCGGTGACGAGCTGTGCGATGCCGTCGATCACGCCCGCGCCTCCGGGCGCAGGTCGACGACGTCGGCGCGCACGGCCGATCGCAGGCCGGGATCCTCCCGCAGCTCCTCGATCCGCACCGCCCCGCCCCGCTGCGTCGAGAGGTAGAGCGCCTCGACGATCTCGAGCGAGCGCGTCGGCGCGTCGGCGACGTCGGGCAGGGGAGCGCCGGTGCGCAGAGCCGCGTAGACCGCGTCGAGGTAGGGCTGGTGCCCGCTCGCCACCTCGTCGGCGGGGAACGCCCACCCCGCCGCCTCGGCGGGGTCGACGTGCGGTGCGGGGGTGAGGCGCCAGTGGGCGTGACCGTGCCCGTACAGGTGCTCGAGCTCGACGGTCGCGCGCTCGGTGTCGATCCGGATCGAGCTCGACTGCCGGGGCGAGAGAGCGCTCGTGAGCACGGAGGCGACCGCTCCCGAGGCGAAGCGGAGGACGGCCGTCGAGACGTCCTCGGTCTCGATCTCGCGGCCGAGGCGCCAGGCCTGGCCGGTCACCTCGTCGACGTCGCCGAGCAGGTGCGCGAGCAGGTCGAGCTGGTGGATGCCGTGCCCGAAGGTCGTGCCTCCGCCCTCGGTGTCCCACCGGCCCCGCCACGGGACGGCGAAGTAGTCGTCGTCGCGGTACCAGAGCGTGTCGCAGCGCGCGACGAGCGGGCGGCCGAGCGCGCCGGAGCGCAGCAGGCCGCGCACGTGGGCGGCGGCGGTGCCGGTGCGCTGCTGGAACACCACGGCCAGGCGGCGATCGGCGCGCGCGGCGGCGGCGAGCATCCGATCGACCTCGGCGAGCGAGAGGGCGGGCGGCTTCTCGACGACCACGTGCGCGCCGAGGGCGAAGGCCGCCTCGGCCTGCTCGGCGTGCACGCCGGGCGGTGTGCAGAGGTGCAGCACGTCGACCTCGGGGAGGTCGGCGAACGAGGTCCCGGAGGCGGGGATGCCGTACTGGGCGGCGAACAGGCGGGCGCGCTCGGCGTCGGTGTCGATGGCCGCGACGATTCGGGTGTCGTCGCGACCGGTCAGTGCGGCGGCGTGCAGGTGGGCGACTCCGCCCGTGCCGATGATGCCGACGCGGAGCGGAGGGAGGGTGTCGGCGTCCATGGGCGTCCTCGCGATCAGGGCGTCGGCGCGTGCCGGCGCTCTGGGAACCCTAGCTCGGAAAACGCTTGCCCGCCATCGGGATCGCGAGTAGCGTCGCCTCCGACCACGCCGACGGAGCCGCCGCCGGAGGTGTCGAATCGGAGACGATCCCCGTTGAGAGAAGCCCGCCCGTCCCTCGCGCCGATCCGGATCGACCGGCACCGACCCGCCCGCTCCTCGCTCCGGCTGCTCGGCCGCTACCGGAAGCGGATCGGCGTCGCCGTGCTCTTCTTCGCGGTGAAGGACACCCCGCTCTGGCTGCTGCCCGTGGTGACCGGCGCCATCGTCGACGTCGTCGTGGCGGGTGGACCCTCCTCGACGCTCTGGCTCTGGACGGCGATCGCGCTGGTCGCGCTGCTGCAGAACTACCCGAACCACGTGATGTACACGCGGCTCTACATGAGCTCGGTGCGCCAGACCGGCAAGGACCTCCGCAACGCGCTCGCGGCGCGGCTGCAGAACCTGTCGATCGGGTTCCACACCCGGGCGAGCGCGTCGATCGTGCAGACGAAGGTCGTCCGCGACGTCGAGAACATCGAGACGATGCTGCAGCAGGTCGCGCATCCGCTGCTCTCGGCCGTGATGGTCGCGATCGGCGCCCTCGTGATGACGGCGCTGAACGTGCCCGGGTTCCTGCCCGTCTACGCGCTGGCCATCCCGCTCGCGGTGCTGCTGCGCGCCTTCCTGACCAAGCGCTCGCGGAGGGGCAACGAGCTGTTCCGGCGCGAGGTGGAGCAGTTCTCAGCGCGCGTCGGCGAGATGGCGACGCTCATCCCGATCACCCGCGCGCACGGGCTCGAGAGCACGGCGGTCGACCGGGTCGCGGCGGGCGCCGAGGGCGTGCGCTCGGCCGGCTACAGCCTCGACCTGCTCAACGGGCGCTTCGCGTCGCTCTCGTGGGTGGGGCTGCAGCTGCTCGGAGTCGCGTGCCTCGTGGCCGCGGCCTGGGCGTCGATCAGCGGCTGGGTCCCGATCACGGCGGGGCAGGTGGTGCTGCTCAGCTCCTACTTCGCGCTGCTCACGGGGGCCGTGACGAACCTCCTGATGCTGCTGCCGATCATCGCGCGCGGCACCGAGTCGGTGCGCTCGATCGGCGAGCTGCTCGAGGATCCCGACCTCGAGCACAACGAGGGCAAGGCGCGCGTCGACGAGCTGCGCGGCGCGATCCGCCTCGACCGCGTCGGCTACCGCTACGACGGCGAGGTCGTCGCGATCGACGACGTCTCGCTCGACGTGCAGCCGGGGGAGACCGTCGCGTTCGTCGGATCCTCGGGCTCCGGCAAGTCGACGATGCTCAACCTGGTGCTCGGCTTCCTCCGGCCCACCAGCGGCCGCATCCTGCTCGACGGGCGCGACGCCGAGTCGCTGGACCTGCGGAGCGTGCGCCGCTTCGTCTCGGTCGTGCCGCAGGACTCGGTGCTGTTCGAGGGCTCGATCCGCGAGAACGTCGCCTACGGGCTCGGCGCGGTCGGTGACGAGCGGATCACCGCGGCGCTGCGGGACGCGAACGCGCTCGACTTCGTCGACGCGCTGCCCGAGGGCTGGGACACCGTCGTCGGCGAGCGGGGCGCGCGCCTCTCGGGCGGCCAGCGGCAGCGCATCGCGATCGCCCGCGCGCTGGTGCGGGATCCACGCGTGCTGGTGCTGGACGAGGCGACGAGCGCGCTCGACCCCGAGTCCGAGGCGCTCGTGCGCGAGGCCCTCGAGCGGCTGATGCGGGGGCGGACGACGCTGGTGGTGGCGCACCGGCTGTCCACGATCCGCTCGGCGGACCGGATCGTGGTGCTCGAGCACGGGAGCGTCGTGGAGGTCGGCTCGCACGCCGAGCTGCTCGCGGCCCGCGGGCGCTACGCGACCCTGCACGCCGTGCAGGCGGGGAGCTGAGCGCGGTCGGAGAATCGATCATTATCGATCATTGATCGGGGCATCGACGGCCGCTGCTCCTCCGGACCGCTGTTCCTCCTCCGACTCTCCGCGTCGCGGAAGTCCTGAACGACGCCATTGCTTCGCGCGATTCCGCTCGGTAGGTTGCTGAGAAGCACGTTCAGCGACAGTGATGTCGCTTTCTGATCGATATCGATCATGAACCCGCACCACATCAGATCCGACTCAAAGGCGAGGCACGACCACGATGCTCACTCGATCTTCCCGACGCGATCCCGATCGCTCCTCCTCGCGCCGCAGGGGCGGGTGGGGGAGCCGGCTCGTCGCCGCGAGCGCCCTCGGCGTCCTCCTCGCCACCGGGCTCACGCCAGGGGCGCAGGCCGCGCCGACGGACGTGCAGGCGGTGACGGTCACGGCCGCCGACGTCGCCGCCGCGGCCGAGAGCGTCAACGCGCTCACGTTCAAGGGCTTCGGCATCCTCTCGGCGAACTCCACCAGCGCGCTGCTGCTCGACTACAAGTCGCAGCACCCCGAGAAGTACTGGGAGCTCGTCGAGACGCTCTTCGGCGGCGAGCACCCGATCATGACGACGATCAAGATCGAGATGGGCAACGACCGCAACACGTCCACGGGGCCGAACGCGTCGACGATGCGCTCGCGCGACGAGTACCCGAACGTGCTGCGCGAGCCCGGCTTCCAGCTCGCGGCCGACGCGCAGTCGGTCGCCGAGGGCGACGTGCACGTCAGCATCCTGCGCTGGAGCCGGCCCACCTGGGTGACGAGCGACGCGGACCAGTACGTCTGGTTCAAGAACACGGTGCTGGCCGCGTACCGCGAGTACGGCGTGATGGTCGACTCCATCAACCCCGACACCAACGAGACCACCGCCCCGAGCGCGGCGCTCTACAAGACGTTCTCGGCCTGGCTCCGCACCGACACGAAGGGCTACGAGGGCGCGACCGCCGGCGACCCGAACAGCGGATTCGCGACGCCGGAGGAGGGCGACCTCTACCGCGCGATCAGGACGGTCGCGGCCGACACCGTCGGGACTCCGCCGACCTCGTTCGGCGACCAGCTGAACTCGGCCACCGACTCCTCGCTGCGCGACGCGGTCGACATCGTCGGCTTCCACTACGCCACCTCGGACGACGCGAACGGCAACCTCAAGAAGTTCGCCCGGACCTACGACCGCGAGATCTGGAACTCGGAGGGGCAGGCGACCTTCTCGAACTCGGCCGACCGCCCGAACAACACCAACGCCGACGGGCAGGGCGGGACCGGGACCGAGTTCGGCGGCACCAACAGCGCGCTCGAGATGAGCAACTGGGTCACCTCCGGCTTCGCGAAGTCGCTGCGGACCCTCAACATCTTCCAGCCGGCGATCGGCTCGTTCTACGACGGGTTCCAGTACTCGTCGAAGGAGCTGGTCAGCGCGCGCGACCCGTGGTCGGGCTGGCTGTACTACGACGGCGGGCTCGCCGCCGTCGAGCAGTACACGCAGTTCGCCCAGCTCGGCTGGGAGAACGAGGACAACACCGCGGGCGTCTGGCGGGGCATCCCGCAGGCCTCCGGCAACGCCCTCGGCGGCGGCAACCCGCCGAGCGGAGCGTCGACCGGCGCAGTGTCGTACACGACCCTCGCGGCGCCCGACGCCTCCGACTTCTCGACCGTGATCGTGAACGACAGCCCGTACACCAAGACCTACGCGATCACCGCCGACGGTCTCGCCCTGGGCGCCGACCGCACGATGGAGGTCTGGGAGACCCGGGCGGCCGACGCGGGCGAGGCCTACGACGCGAACTACGTCGTGCCCGTCGCCGAGCTGGCGGCCGACGCGAACGGCACCTACACCGTGACGGTGAAGCCCTGGTCGACCGCGACGGCGACCACCCTCGACCACGCGACGGCGGGCGCCGGCGGTGCGCTCACCGCGCGGGACGGCTACGGATCGACCCTGCCGACCTCGCCGGAGTACACCGACGCCGACGGCGGACGCGACGTGCTCGACACCGACGCGAGCGGCGACGTCAACGGCGTCACCACCGACTCCGTCCTCTACGCCGACGACTTCGACTACACCGAGGCCGCGGACATCCGCTCCTACGACCCGGCGACGGGCGCGCTCGGCGACTCGGGCGAGAGCTTCCTCGCGAGCCGCGGCGCCGCGGAGAAGCCGGCGGGCACCCCCTCCGTCCAGCCCGAGGACGACGGAGCGATCCCGCGCTACACGAACGACACCAACGGCGCCTTCGAGTCGGTGGCGACCGCCGACCCGGCGCGCGACCGCGTGCTGCGGCAGCAGGTGGGCCCCGGCATGGCCGGCTCCGCCTGGAACAGCGGCGATCCGAAGACCACGATCGGCGACTACCGCTGGGCGAACTACCGGGCCTCGGTCGACGTCCTCTTCGAGGACGGCGCCGGCCGCTACGCGACGATCGGCGCGCGCGAGCAGGGCGGGACGGCCAACGGCCAGAACGTGTCGGCCGCCGAGCTGAAGGTCGATGCGAACGGTGCGTGGAGCCTCCTGCGCTACGGCACCGCCGTGGCCTCGGGCACCGCCTCCGCGACGCCCGCGACGGCGTTCAAGTCCGGCACCGGCGTGTGGAACCGCATCGCCGTCCAGGTGGCGGGCGACCGCTACACCGCCTACCTCAACGGGGTCGAGGTCGCGGCGTACACCGATCCGACGCCGCAGGCCGCCGGCCGCGTGCAGCTCGGCTCGGCGTTCACCTTCACGCAGTTCGACGACCTCACGATCGAGCCGGTCGCCGGCTACACCCCGTACTACACGAGCGTCGTCGACGGCATGCACCAGACCAGCTGGAGCGACAGCTCGACGCCCGTGCTGGTGTTCGACGAGCAGTGGACGCACGTCAACGGCCAGGGCATGTTCGAGTGGCAGCGCACGGCCTCGAAGAGCACCGGCAAGGGCGCGGCACTGACCTACTCCTTCACCGGCACCGGGCTCGACGTGCTCGGCAGCAACACCGGAGCGGCGACGCTGGACGTCACCGTCGACGGGGTGCGCCTGGCGAGCGGGGCTCCGACCTGGGCCGCGGGCAGCGAGCGCACGGCGTTCACCCTCCGCGGTCTCGCGGACGGCGCGCACACCGTGGTGCTCGAGACCGCGAACGACGGCGTCCTGAACATCGACGCCGTCGCCGTGGTCACGGCGAACGCCGACTCCTCCGCGGTCGACACGACGGCCCTCGAGGCGGCGCTCGCGACGGCCGAGGAGTACGAGGAGGCGGAGTGGAGCCCGCAGTCGTGGGCGCCGTTCGCGAGCATCGTGAGCGCGGCGTCGTCGGCGGTGGCCGATCCGGCCGCCTTCGGCCTCGACGCGGAGGGTGCTGCCGCGCAGACCGCGCGCCTCGCGAAGGCCGCGTCGCAGCTCGTGCCGCAGGGCGTCAGCAGCGACGTCCGCGATCTCGGCCTCGTGTCGGTGACCGCGTCGGCCGGGCTCCCGGCGACGCTCACCGTCGACGGCGTCGACCAGGCCGTGACCTGGGACGCGGGGGCCGCGCAGGCCCTCGCCGCGACTGCGGAGCTCGGGTCGGTCGTGGTGACCGGTCGTACGACGCAGAAGGTGGCGTCGTCGGGCGTGTTCCAGCGCTTCACAGTGAAGATGCTCGTCACCCCCGCCGACCTGAGGTACTTCATCGACTCGGGCTCGTCCGGCTCCGCCGCCGGTTCCGCCCACGCCGCGGTGAAGGCGGCCCAGCCGGGGATCCTCAACGGCGCCGCCGACCAGAAGTGGGACGGCGTCGCCGCGGGGAGCACCTGGGGGTACTCCACGACCTCGACGGGCGCGGTGGTGCCCGGCAGCCCGGCGGACTGGAGCTCGTCGTACGTGCCGGCCGACTTCAACCGGCCCGTCGTGACGCACCTGACCCTGCCCGCGGGGACCTACGACATCGTGAGCGTCCAGGCGCCGCGAGCCGGCCTGACCACCAACCTCGCCTCGACCGTCACCGTGGCGGGAGTGTCGAAGAGGGTCACCGCCGTCTCGACCGGAGCGGCGACGCCGATCCGCCAGCAGGTGACGCTGAGCGCACCGGGAGTCGTCGACGTCGCGTTCGGCACCGACGGCACCAGCGGCTACAACGCGCGGCTCGCGCTCGTGTACGTGCAGAGCGTCACACGCGACCTCGGGTTCCAGGGGGCGCTCACCACCGACGCCCCGCTGCCCGCGACGGTGACGGTCGACGGAGCGGCGACCGCGGTCACCTGGGACGCGGACTCCGCGGCGCAGACCCGCTCGCTGTACGCGCCGGTGACCGTGCGGGGGACCCTCGCGAACGGAGCGGCGGTGAGCGCGCGCTACGAGATCGTGCCCGAGGGGCTCGTCTACTACATCGACTCCGGCACGGCGGCGACTTCCTCGCCGCAGTACGGCGCGGTGAAGGCGTCGTTCCCGTCGCTCCTCAACGCGACCTCGGACCAGGCGTCGACCGGCGCCGGCCAGTGGGGCTTCCTCGCGGACGGGATGAAGGTGAAGTCCGGGACGGACGTGAACGACAAGTACTCGACCGGCCTCTACCAGGACACGACCCAGCTGATCTACCGACTGCCGCTGGCCGCGGGGACCTACACCCTCACGGGCGGGTTCACCGAGTGGTGGGGTCTCAGCCGGACCATGAACCACACGGTCTCGGTGGACGGCCGGGAGCTCGTGAAGGGCAACGTGCCCCTCTCGGGCACGAGCACTCCGCTCGCCGCCGACCTGACGTTCACGCTCGCGCAGGCGGGGACCGTGGAGTACCGGGTCACCAACGAGGGGGCCGGTGGCGAGAAGCCGGTGCTCTCGTGGCTGGCGGTCGCCGCCTCCGCACCCGCTATCCCCGATCTGGACGTCGCGGTGCAGAGCCGCTGCGTGGCCGGCAAGGTGCAGCTGGGCGTGACCGCGACGAACACGGCCGACGTGCCGGTCGCGATCACGATGACGACGCCCTACGGGGCCAAGTCGTTCGCGAGCGTGGCTCCGGGGGCGAACGCGTTCCACTCCTTCACCACGCGGGCGAAGAGCGTTCCCGCCGACGCCGTCGACCTCTCGGTGACCGCGGTCCTCGACGGGGAGAGCGTGAGCCGCGAGCAGAGCGAGGAGTACCCGGCCGCGAGCTGCTGACGCCCGCTGTCATGACGAAGCCGGCGCCGCCCGTCCCGAGAGGGAGGGCCGGCGCCGGCTTCGTCGTGGAGCGAGGGCGTAGCGACTTCGGAACGCTAAAGGCGCTGGTATGCTGCAAAAAACATGAGGGAGGCGGTGGAGATGGCATCAGCGGCACCGCTACTTCGCGCCGCGCGGAGGTCGCGCCACCTCACGCAGGATCAGCTGGCACAGCGGACGGGACTGGACCAGGCTCGCGTGTCGCGGTCCGAGAGCGATCACGAGAGTCCGCGATTCGACACCGTGGATCGATTGCTCGCCGGAGCAGGACACCGGCTGTACGCCGCGCCCACGCGGCGGGACGATGCGGCAACGGTCGCGGTCCGGATCCGGGTCAGTCTGGAGCGGGGCGATCGACTCGCTGCGATGCGGCATCTGATTCAGCTCAACGACGACCTCCTCGCCGAGAAGGGCCTCGTTCGTGGCGTGCTGGCGGTCACAGCCCCTGAGAGCACAGGCCAGAAGGTGTGGGACGCCGCGATCGCCGCTCTCGCATCGTGGCGTCTGGGGCAGGAGGGGGTCCCGCTGCCCGAGTGGGTCGCCGAGCCGAGTCGCACGCTGAGCCGGTCCCGTGTTCTGCGGATCGACCCGGCTGATCCCGTCCCCGGGGCGGCCGACGTGCCGGAGGCGTTCCTGCAGCACGGGGTGCTCGTCTGGCGCGACACCTTCGCGAGCGTGTGAGGTGACCCTCCTCGAGGAAGGGACCCCGAACAGCATGCTGGTCGAGTAGCCGCCGCAGGCGGCGTATCGAGACCCCGCCCGTGAGCAGGCGCGTTTGCAGACCTCGCCTTCTGGTGCTGGTGGATCTCGATACGTCCGCTGCGCGGACTACTCGATCAGCAGGCAGGGGAGGTGTCCTTCGGCGGCGGGAAGGTCTTCTTCGAGGCGCGGCGGAGGGCGGCGTAGTCGCCGCGCATGAGGGCTTCGCGTTTGGCGCGGCTCCAGTTCTGGATGCGCTTCTCCCACCAGAACGCTTCGGCGATGCTCTCGAACTCCTGGTGCCAGAGCAGTGACGGGAAGTCGTCTGCTCGTGTAGGCGGCGCCCTTGCCCATCATGTGCGCGTCAACGCGTCGGTGGAGCGAGCGTGTGCTGCCGACGTAGTAGCTGCCGTCGCTGCAGCGGAGGATGTAGACGAAGGGCATGCGAACGAGAGTGCCGTTCGCAGGTGGGGATCGACGGCGTCATCGGGGATTCTGGGGAGAATGCTGGTGGTGCGGTGCTTGTGGAGGGCGGGAAAGAGACCGACGTTCGTAGTGAGGTGGGTCTCGATACGCCGCCTGCGGCGGCTGCTCGACCAGCAGGCTTCGTCACACCCGGGTGAGCAGGGCGCCCAGGCGCTCCAGCTGGGCCGCGTCCTCGAGGGCGGAGCCCACGGCGGCGACGCGGACGCCGGCGTCGAGGTAGTCCTGGACGTTCCCGGCGTGGAGCCCGCCGGTCGCGACGAAGCGGACGCCGGGGAACGGTCCGCGGATGTGCGTGAACCAGCCGGGTCCGAGCCAGGTGGCGGGGAACGCCTTCACCCAGGTGAGGCCGAGCGAGACCGCGAGCTGCACCTCCGACGGCGTGGCGACGCCGGGGAGCAGCGGCAGATCCACCGCCGCGGCGGCCGAGACCAGGCGCGGGTCGAGTCCGGGGGAGACGAGGTAGCCGGCGCCGGCCGCGCGTGCGGCCTCGACCTGCGACGGGTGCAGGATCGTGCCGGCGCCCACGGTCTTCCCGCGATCGGCGCCCAGCCGGGCGACCTCGCGGAGGGCGGTCAGGTCGTCGGCGCTCTGCAGAGTGACCTCGACGGAGTCGATGCCCAGGTCCCACGCGGTGGTGGCGAGCGCGATCGAGCGCTCCACGCCGGTCCCGCGGAGGATCGCCATCAGGGGAGCGTCGGCGAACACGGCGTCGAGGCGCTCGGTGGTGGTGACGGTCATGGGGTCCTCTCGTCGATGGAGTCGCCCGCCACGGCGAGGGTGAGCGCGGCGCGGTCGTGGCCGCTCCGCAGGCGTTCGGCGGGGTCGGCGCCGCGCATCCGGGCGACGAGGTAGCCGCCGGCGAAGGCGTCGCCCGCGCCGACGGCGTCGAGCACCTCGACCCGGTGCGACGGCTCGAAGACGGTGCGGTCGCCGGCGAACGCGGTGGCGCCGATGTGGCCGTCCTTGACGACCAGCTCGCCCACCTCCGGGAAGGCCGCGCGGACGTCCTCCGCCGACGAGGTGCCCCAGAGCGTCTCGGCCTCGTCGCGGCCGACGAAGACCACGTCGGCCAGGCGCGCCAGCTCGGCGAGCACCGGAGCGGCATCGGCGACGCTCCAGAGGGCGGCGCGGTAGTTGACGTCGACGCTCACGGGGATGCAGAGCTCGCGGGCGCGGAGGGCCGCGCGCCGGAGGAACCGGTCGGCCGGATCCGACAGTGCGGCGGTGATGCCCGAGAGGTGCAGCAGCGCGACGCCCTCGAAGGGCGCGCGGTCGGCATCGGCCGCGTCGAGGAACGACGCCGCGGAGCCCCTCCGGTAGTAGCTGACGCCGCGCCCCGGGTCCTTCACGTACAGACCGGTCGGGTGCTCGGTGTCCGAGACCACTCCGGAGACGTCGATGCCCCGCGCGGACAGCTGGCGGAGGATCCGCTCGCCGAGCGCGTCGGCGCCGAGCCTGCTGTGCCAGCGGGTCAGGGCTCCCAGCGCGGAGGCGTGCGCGAGGACGTTCGACTCGGCGCCGCCCGCGTCGACGAGGAAGTCGTCCGCCTCCGCGACCGATCCGCCGTCCGGCACCACCACGGCCATGGTCTCGCCCATGGCCAGCAGCACTCCGGTCACGCCAGATCCTTCACCGGAGCCGCATCCATGTCGTCGAACGCCTGGTTCTCGCCGGCCATCGCCCAGACGAACGAGTACGCGGCCGTGCCGACGCCCGAGTGCAGCGACCAGCTCGGCGAGATGATCGCCTGGCGGTCGGCGACGACGAGGTGGCGGGTCTCCTGGCGCTCGCCGAGGAGGTGGATGACCCGCGCCTCCTCGGGCAGGTCGAAGTAGAGGTAGCACTCGGTGCGGCGGTCGTGGGTGTGCGCGGGCATGGTGTTCCACATCGAGCCCTCGTGCAGGGTGGTGACGCCCATGACGATCTGGCAGCTGCGGACGCCGTTCTCGTGGATGTACTGGTTGAGCGTGCGGCGGTTGCTGGTGGCCTGCTCGCCGAGCTCGCGCACGGTGCCCTCTCCCGGGGCGACGAGCACCGTCGGGTACGTGGTGTGCGCGGGAGCCGAGAACAGGTAGAACTGGGCTCCCGGCCCGTCCGCGTCCTCGAAGACGACGGACTCGATGCCGCGGCCGAGGTACAGGCACGCCCCCGCGACGAGGGTGTACTGCTCGCCGTCCGCGGTCACCGTGCCGGTGCCGCCGACGTTGATGACGCCCAGCTCGCGGTGCTCGAGGAAGGTGTCGCTGCGGATCTCCGCGTAGCCGGTCAGCTCGAGCCGCCCGCCGGCCGGCACGGCACCGCCGAGCACGATGCGGTCGTGGTGCGTGTAGACCAGCCGGATCTCGCCGTCGACGAAGACCTCGGGCACGAGGTACTGCGCGCGCAGATCCTCCGTGGTCATGCCCGGGATCTGGGCGGGGTTCGTGGCGTAGCGCTGCTCCATGTCGGATGCTCCTGTGAGGTGGGTGTCGGTGGTCGGGGTCATCGCACGAGCCAGCCGCCGTCGACGGGGAGGATCGTCCCCGTGACGTAGGCGGCAGCGTCGGACGCGAGGAACACGAAGGCGCCCTGCAGATCGGCGGGCGTGCCCCAGCGGCCGGCGGGGATCCGCGCGACGATCGAGGCCTCGCGCGCCGCGTCGGCGCGGATCGCCGCGGTGTTGTCGGTGGCGAGGTAGCCGGGGGCGATGGCGTTGACCGTCACTCCGGACGCCGCCCACTCGTTGGCGAAGGCCTTGGTGAGCCCGGCGACCGCGTGCTTGGAGGCGGTGTAGCCGGGGACGAGGACGCCGCCCTGGAACGAGAGCATCGACGCGACGGTGATGACGCGCCCGGAGCCCTGCTCGAGCATGCGGCGCCCGGCCGCCTGGGTGAGGTGGAAGACGGAGTCGAGGTTGACCTTGAGGACCTCGTCCCAGTCGGCCGCGCTGTGCTCGGCCGCGGCGGTGCGGCGGATGGTGCCGGCGTTGTTCACCAGCACGTCGATCCGCCCGAGCCCGGCGACGACCTCGTCGATCGCCGAGTGCAGCTCGTCGGCCGTGGCCGTGGCGAAGTCGCGGCGGATCAGGTGGGCGCGGCGCCCCAGCCCGCGGATCAGCTCGGCGGTCTCGGAGGCGTCGCCGCGGTCGATCAGCGCGATGTCGGCGCCCGCCTCGGCGAGGGCCAGGGCGGCTCCGCGGCCGATGCCCCTGCTGGTCCCGGTGACGGCGGCCACGCGGCCGTCGAGTCGGAAGGTGTCGAGGATCATGGTCGTCCGCTCCTGAAGGTCGAGGTGAGGGTGCCGATGCCGCCGACGCGCACGGTCACCGCGTCGCCGTCGGCCAGCGGCCGGTGCGCCGCGAGGGCGTCGGGGAGCTTCTGCGGGCTGCCCGTCGAGATCACGTCGCCCGGGTGCAGGGTCATCCCCTCGCTGAGGTGGTGCACGAGCGCGGCCATGCTGAAGACCAGGTCGGCGGTGCTCTGCGAGACCGTGACGCGGCCGTCGCGGACGACCTCGACGAGGAGGTCGTGCGGGTCGGCGATCTCGTCGGGAGTGACGAGCCACGGCCCGAGCGGCGCGAAGCCGTCGGAGCACTTGCCGAGCGTCCACTGACTCGAGCGGCCCTGCCAGCTGCGCTCCGAGACGTCGTTCATCAGGGTGTAGCCGCCGATGTGGGCGGCGGCGTCCTCGAGCGCGATGTCGCGGCCGCCGCGGCCGATGACGAGAGCGATCTCGCCCTCGTAGTCGACGTCGGCGGCGCTCGCCGGGAGCGTGACCGGGTCGCCGGGCGCGCCGAGGGTGTTGGGCGTCTTCACGAAGACGTCGGGAGTCGTCGGGACCGGGCGGTCCTCGCCTCCGCTCGGCACGTGACCGCGGTAGTTGTAGCCGATGCAGAGGATCTTGCTCGGCACGACGGGCGGCAGCAGCCGCAGGCTCTCGAGCGGGGGCAGGGCCGAGAGCTCGGCGGAGGCCGCGAGCGATCGCGCCGAGCCGAGGAGCGCGTCGTCGGCGAGCAGCTCCGGCACCGTGACCGTGCCGAGGTCGAGCACGCGGTCGTCGAGGACGAGCCCGGTGCGGTCCCCGTCGGGCGAGGAGTAGCGGATCAGTCTCACCAGTAGGGCCGCCATTCCGGTCGGGAGACGCGCATGAGCGCCTCGAGGTAGAAGTAGTCGCCCCAGAGCGTGCCCTCGTCGACGCCCACGTTCTTCGGCAGGTCGTAGACCCCGTGCAGCAGCACGGTGTCGGCCGCCTCGGGGCTCTCGGGGGCGCAGTGCTCGATCAGCGCGTCGAGGACGGCGTGGGCCGCGGCGCGGTAGCGCTCGGCGCGATCGGAGTCGCTCTCGACCGAGGCGAGCTCGAGGAGCCCGCAGACCGCGATCGCGGCGGCCGAGCTGTCGCGCGGGGCGTCGCTGCCGTCGGTGTACACCAGGTCCCAGTAGGGGACGAGGTCGCCGGGGAGGTGCGCGAGGAAGTAGTCGGCGCAGGCGCGCGACGCCTCGAGCAGCGCGGGGTCGCCCGTCACGCGGTGGCTCATCGCGAAGCCGTAGATCCCCCAGGCCTGGCCGCGCGCCCAGCAGGAGTCGTCGAACGCGCCCTGCTCGGTCGCCCCG
Source organism: Rathayibacter sp. VKM Ac-2759 (assembly GCF_009834225.1). Lineage (NCBI taxonomy): Bacteria > Bacillati > Actinomycetota > Actinomycetes > Micrococcales > Microbacteriaceae > Rathayibacter > Rathayibacter sp. VKM Ac-2759. The sequence continues at coordinate 3,330,772 of NZ_CP047176.1, read as the reverse complement.
TGCAGCGGCTCCCCGGTCTCGGCGTCCCAGTAGAAGGTGTGGAAGGTCGAGGAGTCGGGGCGGAGGATGTTCTGCCGCAGCGCCTCGACGTGGCAGCGCACCGCGTCCGCGAAGCGGGCGTCGCCGGTCTGCTCGCCGGCCCAGGTCAGCAGCGGCATGTTCATCAGCGAGTCGATGATGGTCCGGCCGCGCTGGCGGGGATCGCGGAGGTCGCCCCAGGCCTGCACGATGCCGGCGGTCGACAGGAACCGCGTCATGAGGTGGTCGGCCGCCTCGAGCGCGGCGGAGCGACCGAGCGGGTCCTCGAGCAGGCGGTACGGGGCGACGGAGGAGAGCGTGTAGAGGAAGCCGAGGTCGTGGGTGTCGAGGTCCTCGCCCTCCCGCACCCGGCGGGCGAAGTCGGCGAGGTGGGCGCGACCCGAGTCGAGGAACACGTCCTCGCCGGTCAGCTCCCAGGCGATCCACTCCATCCCGGGCCAGAAGCTCGTCGTCCAGCCGCGGTTGGTTCCGGCGGCGAAGCCGGGCGCCGCGGGGCGGAGCGGGTAGCGTCCGCCGGTCGTGGTGTCGTCGGGGTAGTCGCTGCCGAACGTCGCGATCATGCGGCGGACGACCTCGAGCGCGTCGGCCACGGCCTGCTCGGTGGTCGTCCTCCCGTACGCAGTGGGTGGAGTGGTCGTCATGGAGGGGAGTCCTTCGTGATCAGGCCGCGACGGGCTGGTCGGCGGGGAGAGCGGAGCGGAGGGTGAAGCGCGCGTTCGCCCACACGAGGTACAGGGCGGGGGCGGCCGAGACTCCGACCGCGAGCGCCGGCGACAGGGTGAAGAGGTACGCCTGGAACGCGAGCACCAGGAGGGAGACCGTGGTCAGGTGCCAGCGCCGCACGGCGAGGTACACCGCGGCCTTGCCCGCCTGGCGGAGCGTGGATCCGGGAGCGTCGGCGAGGGCGACGAGCGCGACCGGTAGCGCGCCGACCACGAGGAGGCCGATCACCGCGAGGAACGGGATGACGACGACTCCGATCTGCGTCGGTGCGAGGAAGCGCACGTCGACCAGGACCAGCACGACGACCGCGGTGGCACCGGTGAGGAGGAGGAGCGGGCGTCGCCAGCCCCGGCGCCACGCCCGCCAGAAGGTCCGCACGACCGCGGTCTCGCCCCGACCGTGCGCGGCGAACACCGCGCAGGCTCCGGCGAGAGCCGGTCCGCAGAGCGGCACGGCCGCGGCGATCATCGGCCACGACAGCATCGGGTCGGTGGTCACCAGGAGGAGCACGAGCGGCAGGCAGGCGATCAGCAGCAGCGCGTCGGTCATCAGGATCAGATAGACGACGCCGAAGAGGGAGGCGTAGAGGCCGTTCGGGATGCGTCGCATGATCAGCCCTTCAGTCCGCTGGTCGCGATGCCCTCGACGAAGTACTTCTGCCCGAGCAGGAACACCACGGCGATGGGGACCACCGAGATCGTGAGACCGGCGAACAGCAGCGCGTAGTTGGCGTCGTAGAGGGTGCTCACGAAGCTCTGCAGTCCGAGCTGGATCGTCCACAGATCGGGGTTCCGGAGGTAGATCAGCGGTCCGAGGTAGTCGTTCCAGGTGGCGACGAAGGTGAGGAGGGTGAGGCTCGCGATCGCGGGGATCGAGAGGGGCACCATGATCCGCGCCCAGATGCCGTACTCGCTCAGGCCGTCGATGCGCGCGGCCTCCGAGAGCTCCTCCGGGATGGTCTCGTAGAACTGCTTCATCAGGAACACGCCGAAGGCTCCGAAGGCCTGGATCAGGATGATCGCCCAGAGCGTGTTCGACACCTTGAGGTTCGACAGCAGGATGAACTGCGGGATCATGTACGACTGCCACGGCACCGCGATCGTGCCGATGTAGACGAGGAAGAGGACGTCGCGGCCCGGGAACCGCATCCGCGAGAAGCCGTAGGCGGCGAAGGATCCGGTCACCACCTGCAGGATCGTGACCACGACCGCCAGGAGCAGCGTGTTCCGGATCCAGGTGAGCATGTCCGACTCGGTCCAGATCTGGACGTAGTTGCTCCAGACCCACGACTCCGGGAACCACTTCACCGGCACCGAGAAGACCTCGTTCGGGGTCTTCAGGGAGCTCATGATCATCCAGAAGAAGGGCAGCAGGAGGGCCGCGGCGGCGACGATCATGACCGCGTAGCCGAGCAGGCGGCCGATCCGGCGGGCGGGGGAGCGCCCGGCGTCCGTCTGCTTCGGGGGCAGCGGCTCGGCGACGCCGACGACCGTCGGCGCGCCGTCGGGGATGAGAAGTCCGGTCATCGGGACTCACTCCTTCTGTTGAGGAAGAACTGCGCGAGCGTGACGAGGATGCAGAGCAGGAACAGCACGACCGACACGGCCGAGGCGTAGCCGAACTGGTTCTCCTGGAACCCCTTCTGGTAGATGAACTGCGAGAGCACGAGGGTCGCCTGGCCCGGGCCGCCCTGCGTCATCACGAGGATCAGGTCGAAGATCTTGAAGGAGTTGATGGTGAGCATCACCGTCACGAAGAAGGTGGTCGGGCGCAGGCACGGGATCGTGACGTTCACGAAGCGCTGCCAGACGCTCGCTCCGTCGACGCGCGCGGCCTCGTGGAGCTCGCGCGGCACGGTCTGCAGGCCGGCGAGGAACAGGATCATGTAGTAGCCCATGTCCCGCCAGGTGCTGATGATGACCACGGCCGGCATCGCCCACTCGGAGGAGGTGAGCCAGCCGGGCGGGTCCGCGATGCCGATCAGGTTCAGCAGCTGGTTCACCGGCCCGTACTCGGGGCTGAAGAGCAGGTTCCAGACGACGGCGATCGCGACGATCGACGTGATGTACGGGAAGAAGGCGGCGGTGCGGAAGAACGCGACTCCGCGCAGCTTGTTGTTGAGCAGCAGCGCGAGCCCGAGCGAGACGACGAGCGTCAGCGGGATGTGCAGCGCCGCGTAGTAGAGCGTGTTGGTCAGGGCGATGCGGAAGCTGCCGTCGCCGAGGAGCCGCTCGAAGTTCGCGAAGCCGACCCAGTTCGCCTGACCGAAGACGTTCCAGTCGGTCATCGACATGTAGAAGAGGGTGATCACCGGCACGAGCGTGAGCGCCGCGAAACCGAGGAAGTTCGGGAGGATGAAGGTCCAGCCGATGAGCGTGGTCCGCATGCGGTAGGCGGAGCGGCGACGGCGCGGCGGCGGGGTCGACGTGCCGGCGTCTGCGGCGGCGAGGGTCGTCATGAGACCTCCAGGGTCCGAAGGGGGTGGGGGCGGCCGGCCGGGGAGGGCCGGCCGCCGGGGTCGATCAGTCGGTGCCGACTTCGCTCTTCACGCGGTCCTCGGCGGTCGTGACGGCGTCGCCGATGCTCGCCGAGCCCGACATCACCGCGGTGTGCAGGTCGAGGAGGATGTTCTGCACGGCGGCGGTCTTGGCCGAGGTCGGGTTCTCGGGCTTCGTCTCGTGGGTCGACCAGGCGAACTTCGAGAGGTCGTCGGTCGGGGCGGAGTCGACGGCGAAGTAGGCCTCGGTCACCGCGTCGCTGGTCAGAGCGGGCGTGATGCCGAGCGAGGCGACGACCTCCGCGCCCTCCTCGCTGGAGGCGAACTCGAGGAACTCCTTGGCGGCGGTGGCCTTGCCCGAGTCGATGGCCGCGTTGATCGCGAAGCCGGTCGGGTCGCCGAAGGTCACCGGGGTGTTGTCGGTGCCCGCCGTCGACGAGTCGAACTGCGGGATGGGCGCGATGCCCCAGTTGAAGGTGTCGGAGTCGCCCGAGGCCTGCTGGGCGATCAGCGAGGCGACGAACCAGGTGCCCATGGGCATCATCGCGGCGTTCTGCTTGCCGAACTCGGCCTGGTAGGTGAGCTTGTTGGCGACGACGGTGTTGTACTCGGCCTGCGCACCGGCCTCCTGGAGCGCGAGCGCGCGGTCGTAGTACTCCTCGAGGTAGCCGTAGTCGCCGTCGAGGATGTCCACGTCGGGGGCCTGCGCGTTGGCGAAGCCCTGGACGGTCGACTGCCAGCTGTGCTCGTAGGTGCCCGCGGCGGGGCTGCCGGCCGCCGCCAGCGCCGTCTTCAGCGCCTCGGCGTTGTCGGCGTAGTCGTCCCAGGTCCAGGAGCCGTCGGGGTAGGCGACGCCGGCCTGGTCGAAGAGGTCCTTGTTGTAGAAGAGGACCCACGAGTCCTGGCGGTACGGGACCGCCCACTGGGTGTCGTCGACCTCGTAGGCCTCCGCGCCTCCGATGCCGTCGGGCAGTGCGACGTCCGAGACGTCCATGAGCTGGCCGCCGGCCTGGTAGGTGACGACGTTCTTCACGTTCTTCTGCGTGACGATGTCGGGGCCGCTGCCGGCCGCCAGGTCGGCGGTCATCAGGGTGTCGTAGTTGGTCGCGTCGTACTCCTTGACCTCGACGGTGACGTCGGGGTCCTTCTCGTGGAACGCGTCGGCGAGCGCCTGGAACTCGGGCGTGGTGCTCACGCTCCACCCCGAGAGGGTGAGGGTGATCGGTCCGTCGGCGGCCGCCTCGTCACCGGATCCGCCTCCCGAGCAGGCGGTGAGGGACAGGGCGGCCACGAGGGCCACTCCGGCTGCCGTGAATCTTCTCTTCATGCGTGCTGCTCCTTTGCATCGGCGTGCAGGACTCCACCTCGGGTCCCGGGGTACCGGCGCTGCCCAGCGGCGCGTCCGGAATCTGCGAGTCGGTGCTCGGTGACGAGGCCGTCGGGCCAGGTCGCCGACACGGACAGTCCGTCGTCGCGGACGACGGCGGTGGGGGCGGGGCCCGTCGCGCGGGCCTCCGCTCCGGTGAGGGTGATCAGCGCGACGACGCTCTCGCCGACGATCACGGGGAGGCTCAGCACGGGGACGGCGACCCGGGGCCCGAGCGGGCTCGCTCCGTCGCGCTCGACGATCCCGGCGGAGGCGTCGGCGCCGATCCGCGTGATCGCACTGATCCTGCCGCCCGCGCGCACCGAGGCCGTCGCGCCGTCGACGCGGGAGTCGACCCGGTCGCCGGCGAGCGGCCAGCCGCCCAGGCGCAGGCGCAGGTCACCCGCCCGCAGGCCGTCGGCGAGCTCGTCGACGCGGATGATCCGCAGCTCCCACGGCCCCCTGACCAGCGAGTGGACGCTGAGGCGGCCGGCGGGCCGGGCCGCTCCGCGCAGTCCCTCGCCGTGCCGGTGCGCGCTCGCCTCGGGCTCGATCCAGTGCGCCTGCCACGTCGATCCGGCCGCACCGACCCGGCCGTCCGAGTCGAGGCGCACCTCGGTGAGCTCCATCCCGGTGCGGTGGGTCGCCGCGCCCGAGGCGTCGACGAGGCCGACGCTCTGCTCGAGCGCCTCCTCCCAGCCGCGGGCGTCGAGGAGCGGCGCGGTGGCCGTCGAGTAGCCCAGGCGCGCGTAGAGGGGGGAGTCGGCGAGGACGGCCCCCTCGAGGGCCTTGTCGGTGCCGTGGTTCACGACGCGGACGATGCCGTCCTCTTGCGTGCCCGACACGATCCATCCCGGGGAGACGACGGCGCGCAGCTCGTCGCCCTCCTCGATCGGGAGGGGCGCCGAGTCGGCGGCCCAGACGGGGTGGCCGGCGGGGAGCGAGATCCCGAGCAGGCCCTTGACCGCCCAGTACGGCGAGCCGGGACCGGAGTAGGACTGGGCGAGCTGCCGCCACGGCTCGTGCCAGCCCATCGAGAGCAGGCCCTCGTCGTCGGGCGCGCCGTTCCGGGCGAAGTGCTCGACGATCGCGCTCGCGGCGCGGCGGAGGCGGCCCGGCGCGTGCGAGGGCACCTCGGCGACGACTCCGGCCCAGAACGGCGCGGCGGCGGCGAAGCGGTAGATGAGGCTCCGGCCCTGCAGGAGCGGCGAGCCGTCGCCGCCGACGAGGGCGAGGGCGTCGGAGAGGTAGCGGTCGAGCCGCGCGACGTCGCCCGCGGTGCGCGGGGCGGCGAGCTCGGCGGCTCCGGACATCCGGGCCCACAGCACGGGGTACACGTGCAGGGCCCAGCCGACGTAGTGGTCGAACGCCCGCTCCTCGCCGTCGGCGAGCCAGCCGTCGCGGCGGACGAAGGAGTCGTGCCGCGCGAGATCGGCGGTGATGTCCTCGAGCGACCACGTCCCGCCCACCGAGCGGAGGAAGGTCTCGACGACGATGCGGAACCAGACCCAGTTGGTCTGCGGGTACGTGTCGTCGCCGACCACGGACTCGAGGTAGGCGATGACGCGCTGCCGGGTCAGCTCGGAGAGGCGGTCCCAGATCCAGGGGCGGGTCATGTCGAGGACGAGCGCGATCGAGGCCGCCTCGACCTTGGCCTGCGCGTGCTCGTCGATCCGCACCCAGCGGTCGGCGGCGTCGGGGTCGACGCCGGTGGCGATGCCCCGGCGGTAGAAGTCGAGGAGGTCGTCGACTCCGACGCCCTCGGCCCCCGCGATGCGGAAGCCGGCGAGGAGGAAGGTCCGGGCGAAGCCCTCGAGCCCGTCGACCGCGCGGCCGTAGCCGCCCTCGGCGCCGGGGAGCAGGATGCGCCCGTTGCCCTCGCTGGCGTGGTCCGCAGCGGAGGAGAGCAGTGCGTCCGCGAATCCGAGCCAGCGCTCGCGAGTCCAGTCGGCGCGGAGGTTCATCTCGTCCACGGTCGTTCCCCTTTGAATCGTGTCATCGGCGCTGCAGCAGTGCCCACCGAACAAAATAGGAGCATACATACGCGAATCGATCACAACAAGGTTGGACCTGGATGGAAATGATTGTTTATGATCGATTCGTGAACCAGAACCCCCTGCCGAGCGCGACCGACGGTGTCGTCGAGTCGTTCCGCGGTCCGCTCGCCGCGGCGTTCTCGCCCGGTCGGCCGCTCTCGGCGCGCGGCCTCCTCCTCGCTCCCGAGCGCGCTCTGCCGGTGCCGCCCGCCTCCGATCGCGAGGTCTGGGAGGCGGTCGACGTGGCCACCGCCGCGATGATCGGGGCACGGGCGTCGGCCGACCTCGCCTCGCCGTGGCCGCAGCCGCTCGCCAGCCAGGCCGTCCGAGTGCACCGCGACGGCAACCGCGACCAGTGGGAGCAGGCCGCGTTCGAGCGGCAGCGCCGGCTGAGCCGCGCGGTGCTGATGGCCGCGACGACGCTCGACGACGCCTGGCTCGACCAGGTCGCCGACGGAGTGCAGCTGCTGCTCGAGCAGAGCTCGTGGTGCTGGCCGGCCCACGACGACACCCTCCGGCGCCACGGCGCGGTGCTCGCCACCGTCTCCGATCCGTTCCTCGACCTCGGTGCGGGGGAGGTCGTCGCGCAGCTCGCGTGGATCGACCAGGTGCTCGGAGCGCGGCTCGACGAGCGGTACCCCGGACTGCGGCAGCGCGTGCGCGCCGAGTCGCGCCACCGGGTGCTCGATCCGTTCCGCCTCCGCGACGACTGGCACTGGCTCGGTCTCGACGGCGACGTGCACAACTGGAACCCGTGGATCACCGGCAATGTGCTGCTCGCCGCCCTCCGCCTGCTCGACGAGGAGGGCGAGGAGGACGAGCGCGCCGACGTCGTCACGCGCGCCGTCGCCGCCCTCGACCGCTACGTCGCCGTCCTGCCGGAGGACGGAGCGATCGACGAGGGCTACGCCTACTGGTGGAACGGCGCCTGCCGCGCGATCGAGGCGCTCGATCTCGTCGCCCACGCGACAGCGGGCGCGTGGGACGCGGCCACCGTGCCGGCCCTGCGCGCGACGGTGGGGTTCCCGCACCGCTCCCACCTCGGCGGCGACTGGTACGTCGACCACGCCGACAGCCGGGCGCTGCAGAGCATCGACCAGCCGTGGCACGCGGTGCACCGCGCCGGCCGGTGGGTGGGGGACGCGGAGGCGACCGCCCACGCGGCCTCGCACCGCCGCGCCGGCGTGCCCGCCGCCTCCGAGCAGGAGGGCCTCGGGCGGCTGCTGCGCGGCGTGACCGACCCCGCCTGGTCGGCCGCGCCGACGGCCGCGCCCCCGCTCCCGCGCGACGTCTGGCTCGAGTCGATCGAGGTGATGCTCGCGCGCGGCCGGGAGGGATCGGCGGAGGGCCTGACGCTCGTCGCCAAGGGCGGGCACAACGCCGAGCACCACAATCACAACGACGTCGGATCTTTCACGGTGGCCTGCGACGGGGTGCCCGTCGTCGTCGACGCCGGGCGGCCGACGTACACGGCCGCCACCTTCGGCCCCGACCGCTACCGGATCTGGACGATGCAGAGCGACTGGCACAACGTGCCGTCCGTCCGCGGCGTCGCCCAGCCGCCCGGGCGCGAGGCGAGCGCCTCCGGAGTCACGGCGCTCGCGGACGACGAGCGCTCCGTCTTCTCGGCGGAGCTGGCCGACGCGTACCCCGGATCGGGTCTGATCTCGTGGCGCCGCCGGATCGTCCTGGAGCGCCGCGCGGCGCGGGTCGTCCTCGACGACGAGTGGCGGCTGGCGCCGTGGGACGATCGTGACGTCGAGCCGGGCACGGTCGTCCGGCTGCTCCTCGCGGGCGATCCCACGACGTCGCCCGGCGTCGCCGTCGTGCGGCCGATCGGGTCGGATCGACGGGTCCGCGTCACCTGGGACCCCGCCTGCGAGCACCGGACCGAGGTGCGCGCCCTCGAGGATCCGATGCTCTCGGAGGTGTGGGGCGAGCGGCTGACGCGACTCGAGATCGTCGTGACGGATCGTCGATCGCTCCGGATGGCGATAGAACTGGACACACCGATCGGAGACCCACGATGAGCGATCAGACTCAATCCCCGCCCCTCGCGGCGGAGCGCCGGGCGCACATCCTCGCCGCGCTCGCCGTGGACGGTGCCGTGCGCATCTCGCAGCTCACGGAGGCGCTCGGAGTGGCGACCGTGACGCTGCGCCGCGATCTCGTCCAGATGGAGCGGGAGGGACTGCTCAGCCGCGTGCACGGCGGCGCGGTCGTGCTCTCGGGCGCGGCCGGCGGCGGTGCGCCCGCGCAGGCGGTCGCGGAGGAGAAGCTCGGGTCGATCGCCGTCCTCGTCCCCTCGCTCGCGTACTACTGGCCCGGGGTCCTGCGCGGCATGGAGGAGGCCGGCCGGCGTCTGGGCTACGAGGTGATCCTGCGCGGCGCGTCCTACGAGCTGCAGGACGAGCGCCCCGTCCTCGAGCGGCTCCTGCGGTCGGGGGACGTCAAGGGCCTCATCGTCGCCCCGAACACCGACACCGAGCACGCGCCCGACGTCGTCCGCTGGCTCGCCGACTCCGGAGTGCCGGCGGTCCTCGTCGAGCGCGACGCGATCCTCGAGCCCGAGGGCACACCGGTCGAGTCGGTCACCACCGACCACGCCCTGGGCGCGGTGCTCGCCGCCCGGCACCTCGCGCAGCTCGGGCACCGCAAGGTCGGGCTGATCCTCTCGCGCTCCTCGCCGACCTCGCGCAAGATCACCGCGGGCTGGCTCGCCGCCTGCGAGTCGCTCGGCCTCACTCCCGCCGACCACTTCGAGCAGCTCCTGCCCGACCGCGCCAGCCACGACTTCTCGGAGGTCGTGAACGCGACCCTCGAGACGGCGCTGTCGACCGGGGTCACGGCCCTGCTCGTCCACTCCGACCCCGAGGCGATGGCCTTCGTCGACCTCGCCCTCAACCGCGGGATCTCGGTGCCCGGCGATCTCTCGGTCATCGCGTACGACGACGAGGTGGCGCAGCTGTTCACTCCGGCGCTGACGGCGGTCAGCCCCCCGCGCGCCGGCGTCGGCGAGGCGGCCGTGCACCTGCTTGTCCAGCGGATCGAGAACCCCGATCGGCCCGTGCACCGCGTGCAGCTGAACCCGAGCCTGATCGTCCGCGCCTCGACGGCGGCGCCGGGGGCAGACAGCCCGCGATGATCGACCGTCACGAGTACTTCCCCTGGTCGTTCTGGGCCGAGGCCGAGCCGGAGAGCCGGCAGCGGCAGCTCGACCGCCAGCGGGAGCTGCTCGAGGCGCACCCGGCATGGGTGCTGGGCCCCGACTGCTTCGTCTCGGAGTGGGCGGCGATCGACGCCGAGCGGCTCGAGCTGGGCGATCGCTCGTACCTCGCGGCCGGCGCGAGCATCACGGGCGAGGTGGTGATCGGCGCCGACTGCTCGATCAACGCCTCCACGGCCGTCCGCGGCGACGTCGTCCTCGGCTCGGCGGTCCGCGTCGGGGCGCACACGTCGATCCTCGGCTTCAACCACTCGATGGAGCCCGGGACCGAGGTGTTCCGGCAGCCGCTGACGAGCCGGGGCGTCCGCATCGGCGACGACGTCTGGATCGGCTCGCACGTGGTCGTGCTCGACGGCGTGCGGGTCGGCGACCACGCCGTCCTCGCGGCGGGCGCCGTGGTGACGAAGGACGTGCCCTCCGGCGCCGTGGTCGGCGGCAATCCCGCCCGCCGCCTGCGCTGGCGGGTCCCGCCCGTCGCGCCGGAGGTCTCGGACGCCGCCCGGCTCGCGGACCGCGCCCGCGCCGAGATCGAGGGCGTCCTCCGCGTCGCCCGGGGCGAGGACGGCGTCCGCGACCGGCCGGGCGTCGAGCCGAGTGCGCGGGCGATCGGCGACTCGGTCGAGCTCGCCGACCTCCTGCTGGGCACCGTCCCGCCCGGGACGACGGCGGAGTCGCTCGCAGGCCTGCTCCGCGCGCGGCAGGACCCGGCGACGGGGCTGATCGGCGACCTCTGGGGCGACCCGGACGCGGCGTACGAGGTGCTCAGCGCGGGCTACGCGCTCGACCTGCTCGGATCGGGCTTCGCCCACCCGTTGGCGGCGGTGACCGGCGAGAGCGCCGAGGGCCTCGTCGGGCGGCTCGACCGCCTCCGCTGGCACGACGACCCGTGGAACGCGGGCCACTACGTCGACGCCTTCGGCACCGCCCTGCACTGGACGCACCGCCGCGGCGACCCCGTGCCGCCCGGCCTCGAGGAGGCGCTGTACGGCTGGCTGCTCACCCGCGCCGATCCGCGAAGCGGGATGTGGGGAGACGCCTCGGCCGACCGCGGTCTGCTCCTGCTCGTCAACGGGTCGTACCGCACCACCCGCGGCACCTTCGCCCAGCAGGGGCGCCCCCTTCCGTACCCGGAGGCGGTCCGCGACACCGTCCTCCGCCACGCCCGCGACGACCGCTGGTTCCGGCTCGACCGCGTCGACGCCTGCGCGGCGCTCGACGTCGTCCATCCGCTCTGGCTGACCCGCGCCACCGCCTACCGCGACGAGGAGGTGCAGGCCCTCGCGCGCACCCTCCTCGCGCAGGCCCTCGGGCAGTGGCGACCCGGCCGGGGCTTCGCCTTCCGGCTGCACGACGCCGATGCCGGACTGCAGGGCACCGAGATGTGGCTCGCGACGCTCTGGTACCTCACCGACCTGCTGGGCGCCTCCGCGGAGCTCGGCTACCGCCCGCGCGGCGTGCACCGCCCCGAGCCCGCCCCCCGGCTACTCGGCCGGCGCTGACTCGCGCACCAGGGCCCAGCCGTACTGCTCGAGGTGCAGTGACTCGACGGGCGCGCCGGTGAGCACGTCCGTGCCGGACACGGCGACGTCGACCGGCTCGGCGCCGTGGTTGATCACGGTGACGACGTCGCCGCGGCGCGACGCCTCCACCCAGGGGCCCGCGCTCAGCACCGGGGAGATCCCGGCTTCGGCCGCCAGCCAGCCGGTCAGCGCGGTCATGCCCGCGTCGTCGGGGATCGTCGCGAGGTAGTGCGCGGTGCCGGAGCCGGTCGAGCGCGCCGTGAGTGCCGGCATGCCGTCGGCCTGCCCCGAGGTGAACCGGCCGAGCACGGCCACCGGGCGGCTCTCGTCCTCCGCGACCGCGAGCTCCTCCGCGAGGAACGCCCCGTCGAAGGCGCCGAACGGCCCGTCGGCGGTGACCGCGGCGGTCGCGCCGAACTCGAGCACCGACACCCCGAGCACCTCGCGCAGCCCCACCTGGAACCCGCCGTCGCGGAGTGCGTCGTCCTCGTCGACCACGTCGCTGAAGGCGGTGACGAGCAGGCGCCCGCCGCCCTCGACGAACGAGGTCAGGGTCGCCGCCGCGTCGTCGGTCAGCAGGTAGGAGTGGGCGAGCACGACGAGCGCGTAGCCCGAGAGGTCGTCCGTCGCCCGCACGAGGTCGACCGCGAGGCTCTGGCGGTGGAGCGCGGCGTGCCAGCGCTGCACGAGCTCGAGGTAGTCGAGCACGACGGGGTGGTCCGGGTTCTGGATCGCCCACCAGTTCTCCCAGTCGAGCACGAGGGCGATCCGCGCTCCGGAGGCGGTCGGTCCGAGGTCGGGCAGCTCGCCGAGGGTCCGCCCCAGCTCCACCACCTCTCGCCAGGTGCGGGTCTCCGTGCCCGCCTGCGGGAGCATCGCCGAGTGGAACTTCTCGCTGCCGCGGCGCGACTGGCGCCACTGGAAGAAGAGGATCCCGTCGGCTCCGCGCCCCACGGCCTGCATCGACAGCGCCGCCATCCGCCCCGGCGCCTTGGGCGCGTTCGACGGGCGCCAGCTGACGGCGCTGGTCGCCTGCTCCATCAGCAGCCACGGCTGCCCGGGCTTCAGCGACCGCATCAGGTCGCGGGTGAAGGCGGCGCCCCGGAACGACTCCGGATCGGCGGGGTCGAAGTAGTTGTCGTCGCTGACGACGTCGACCTCGGCGGCCCACTTCCAGTAGTCGAGCGGAGGGAACGCACCCATGAAGTTCGTCGTGATCGGCTGGGTCGCGCCCGCGGCGCGGATGATGTCGCGCTCCATCGTGTACAGCTCGAGCAGGGTGTCCGAGGTGAAGCGGCGGAAGTCGAGCAGGCCGGCGGGGTTGTGGCTGTACGGCGCCTTCCGTGGCGGCACGATCTCGTCGAACGCGCCGTAGCGCTGCGACCAGAACAGGGTGCCCCAGCGGCGGTTGAGGTCGTCGATGCCGTCGTACTTCCGCTCGAGCCAGACGCGGAAGGCTGCGGCCGCGTTGTCGGAGTAGTCGTAGTGCAGATGGCAGCCGTACTCGTTGTTCACGTGCCAGAGCACGACGGCGGGATGAGCGTGGTACCGCTCGGCGATCGCGGTGACGAGCCGGGCCGCGAGCCGGCGGTAGTCGGGCGAGGACGGACTGTAGGCCTGGCGGCTGCCCGGCCAGTAGACGGCGCCGTTCTCGTCCTGGGGGAGCAGGCCCGGGTACTTCTTGGCGGCCCACGACGGAGGCGAGGCGGTCGCGGTCGCGAGGTCCACCGCGACGCCGTTCTCGTGCAGCAGATCGATGACGCGGTCGAGCCACTCGAAGTCGAAGGTGTCCTCGTCGGGCTGGATCCGCGCCCAGGCGAAGATGCCGAGGCTGACGGTGGTGACGCCCGCCTCGCGCATCCGGACGACGTCCTCGCGCCAGGTCGCCTCGTCCCACTGCTCGGGGTTGTAGTCGCCTCCGTAGTGCATCATCCGTGCGACGTCCCTTCCGTGATCGAGGTGCGGAGTGACGGGGCCGGGCCGCGTCGTCCGCCGAGTACCGAGCATAAAACGTTTCACGGGCGTCGGCGATCCGCGCCCCGGCGCCGTGTCCGGAACTCGCGCCGCACGGGGCACTACCGCCCCGCCACCGGTCGGAGTACGTTTCGCTCGACGGAGCGGGACACGGCGTCCCTCCCCAGTCCCGATCGAGGGGGCTGCCATGTCTTCACCGGTGAAGGCCCGACGCACGCATCTGATCCGACGTGCTCTCGCGGTGCTCGCCGTGCTCTGCCTCCCCGCCGGCGCTCTCGCGCCGTCCGCGGGCGCCTCCCCGGGGTTCCTCGACGGCGGCTGCACCCTCCTGCAGCCGTACTCGCAGCCGCTCGCTCCCGAGTGGGAGGACGAACGGCCGTACCTGGAACAGATGCGGTACTGCACGCAGTACCCCGGCGGAACCGGATCGGCGGTCGTGATCAACCGGAGCGACGTCGTCTGGAGCTTCGACACCGTCCTCGCCTTCCTCTACACGCGCTTCGACGCGGATAGACCCACCGCCACCGCTCGCGACCGGCGTCTCACGGTGCACGCGGTGAACTCCGCGAGGGCCTTCATGCTGCCGGGCGAGGGGCTCCGCCTCCCGGCGAGCGCCGGGAGCTTCACGATCGACCAGTCGCTCACCCAGCAGTGGGCCGCGTACGACGTGGTCGAGACGGTCCTCGACGCCGCTCTGGACGAGAAGGGCCTCGGGATCGCCCTGCGCTGGGCGGCGAAGGGGGACAAGCGGGCGTCGGCGGTGCGCGCGTGCCTCGGAGCGGTGTCCGACACCAGTCAGCTCCGCCGGGCGGATCCCGCGACCGTGCGCGCTTCGCTGCTGGCCGAGCTCGGGCTCCCCACCGACACCGTCGAGGACGTGGTCTCGTCGGCCGGCTGCCTGGGCGAGCTCTCGTCGCTCGCCGAAGCGGCGCGCAGGAAGGCGGGTCAGCGGGCGCCCCTGCAGTGGGCGAGCGCCGTCGAGGGCCTGGCCGAGAACGGAGCGCTCCTGATCACCGTGGACGACCGCCTCTCCGTGCTCCTTCGCACCGTGATGACGAGGCTGCGCTGAGCGCGGTCGGCGCCTCCCGTGCACTCGCGGTGCACGCACCGTCCACCCCTGTCCGCCGGGGTCCGCGGCGCGATGGGATGGAGGCACGCCCGCACCGGGCACCACGACGGAAGAAGGACCCATGACCACCTGGCTCATCACCGGCTGCTCCACCGGACTCGGCCGCGCGCTCGCGACCGCCGTCCTCGAGCACGGGCACGACGTCGTCGTCACCGCCCGCGACGTCGACTCGGTGCGCGACATCGCCGAGCAGCACCCCGGCTCCGCTCTCGCGCTGGCGCTCGACGTGACCGACGAGGCGCAGGTCGCCGCGGCGGTCGCGGCGGCCGAGGAGCGCTTCGGGGGAGTGGACGTGCTCGTCAACAACGCCGGCTACGGCTACCGCGCCGCGGTCGAGGAGGGCGAGGACGAGGATGTGCAGCGGCTCTTCGACACGCAGCTGTTCGGCACCGTGCGCACCGTGAAGGCGGTGCTGCCCGGGATGCGCTCCCGCCGCTCCGGCACGATCGTGAACCTGTCCTCGATCGGCGCGCGCGTCTCGCCGGAGGGCTCGGGCTACTACGCCGCCGTGAAGGCCGCGATCGAGGCGCTCACCCTCTCGCTCCGCAAGGAGGTCGCGCCCCTCGGGATCACGGCGTTCTCCGTCGAGCCCGGCGGGTTCCGCACCGACTTCGCCGGCCGCTCGCTGACGCAGTCGTCGCAGCCGATCGCCGACTACGCCGACACGGCGGGCAAGCGCCGCAAGGAGAACGACACCGTCCACGGCACGCAGGCCGGCGATCCCGCGAAGGCGGCCGCCGCACTGATCCAGGTCGTCGAGGCGGAGTCGACCCCGTCCCTGCTGCTGCTCGGCAACGACGCCTCCGACGCCTACCGCACCGCGCTGAACGCCCTCCTCGCCGAGGCCGACGAGTGGGAGGCGCTCAGCCGGAGCACCGACTTCTGAGCAGGCGGCTCAGGCCGGCGCGTGCACCAGCTCCGAGATCCGCCGCTTGTACTCGTTGAACTCGGGCGTGGTGACGTCGCGCTCCTCCGGGAGAGCGATCGGCACGATCTCGCTGATGTGGCCGGGGACGCCGTGCGAGGCGCCCCCGGTCATCACGACGACGCGGTCGGCGAGGTAGACCGCCTCCTCGATCGAGTGGGTGACGAACAGCACGGTGGTGCGCGTCTCGCGGTGGATGCGCTTGAGCTCGGCCTGCAGGTCCGAGCGGGTCAGTGCGTCGAGCGCGCCGAACGGCTCGTCCATCAGCAGCACGGAGGGCTCGTTCGCGAGCACGCGGGCGATCGCGACCCGCTGCTGCATGCCTCCGGACAGCTCCCCCGGGAACCGGTCGGCGAAGCGCGTGAGCCGCACCGCCTCGATGAAGCGGTCGGTCACCTCGGTCACGGCCGCCTTCGGCAGCTTCTTGCGCCGGGGCCCGTAGGCCACGTTCTCGCGCACGCTCAGCCAGGGGAAGAGCCCGTAGTCCTGGAACACCACGCCGCGATCGGGACCGGGGGAGGCGACGGGGACGCCGCCGACCTCGACCACTCCCTCGGTCGCCTCCTCGAACCCGGCGAGGATGCGCAGCAGCGTCGACTTGCCGCAGCCGCTCGCGCCGACGACGGCCACGAACTCGCCGGAGGGGATGTCGAGCGTCACGTCGGCCATGGCGAGCACACCGCCGATCGCGGTCTCGTAGCGCTTGACGAGGTCGAGCACGTGGACGTCGGCGGTGCGGACGGGTGCGGGCGTCATGAGGGCCTCACTTGATGAGCGGCCGGCGGCCGAAGAGCAGACGGAAGACCAGGAGGAGCAGGCGGTCGGAGGCGAAGCCCGCGATCGCGATGCAGATCATCCCGACCACGATCAGGTCGGTGCGCACGACGTCGCGCGCGAGGAAGATCGTCGAGCCGAGGCCCGTGCTCACTCCCGTCGTCTCGCTGAGCACCAGCACGACCCAGGCGAGCCCGAGGCCCACTCGCATGCCGTTCACGATCGCGGCGGCGGAGGCGGGCAGCACGACCCGCGCGAGGACGCCCGCGGTGCCGGTGCCCAGCATCCGCGCGGCCTCGATCAGCCGGGGCGGCACCTGCCGCGCGCCGCTGATGGTGCCGAGCACGATCGGGAAGAAGGCCGAGAGCGTGATCAGGAAGATCGACGCCTGGTCGCCGTAGCCGATGAGCAGAGCCACGAGCGGCACCCAGGCGGTCGCCGGCACCGGCCGGAACAGGTTGATGAACGGATCGAACAGCGAGTTGACCGTGTAGTAGCGGCCCATCAGCACGCCGAGCGGGATCGCGATCACCGTGGCCAGCGCGAAGCCGCCGAACACGCGGCCCGCGCTCGCGCCGAGGTCGGCCCAGAGCCCGCCGCTGAAGGCGTCGTTCCGCAGGCCCGCGAACGCGTAGTCGATCAGCGAGACGAGCACGTCGCCCGGGTAGGGCAGGAACGCCATCCGGATGCCGAACGGCAGCTCCCACTCGCCCGCCCGCCCGAACTGCCAGAGCAGCACGAACAGGATCGGGACGGGCAGGCCGAGCAGGAACGTGGTCCAGCCCGAGCGGGCGGGCCGGCGCCTGCGCGCCGTGGTCGAGAGCCGCTCGGTCGCCGTCGACGGCTCGGCCGTGGTCGTCACGAGGTCGGCGCGAAGCTCGTGTCGACGACGTCGGCGATCGCGGGCGCCTCGTCGATGAAGCCGAGCTCCTGCATCTGGGTCGCGAGCGCCTCGAGCTGGCCCTGGTACTCCTCGGTCAGGTCGGAGCGGAGCCAGAAGTTCTCGAGCGCCGACTCGAGGACCTCCTGGTCGCCGCCGAACTCCGAGATCATCTCGGGCAGCCACTCGTCGACGTTGTCGTTCATGTAATCGATGGTCGCCGCGTGGGTGTCGACGACCTTCTGCACGACCTCCGGCTGCTCCTCGATCATCGCGCCGGTGGTCACCAGGCCGATGTTCACGCGGCCGATCGGGGTGTCGTAGGGGTCGGCGATCTCGGTGCCGCCGGCCGCTTCGGCGAGCGAGACGCCGATCTCGACGCCGAAGAACGCATCGATCGAGCCGGTGGTGTACGCCGACGCCATCTCGGGGACGGGGATCGTGGTCAGCTCGAGGTCGGAGTCGGTGAGGCCCGCCTGCTCGAGGTAGTACCGCAGCGCCACCTCCTGGGCGCTGCCCTGGATGTAGCCGACCTTCTTGCCGGCGAGGTCCTCGACCGACGAGATGCCCTCGCCGCCGATGAAGCCGGAGCCGCCGTCGGCCGCGGAGGCGACGATCTTCAGGTCGCGGTCCTGGGCGATCGACGAGATGGTCGGCGTGACTCCCGAGATCGCGAAGTCGATGGTGCCGGCGACGAGCGCGTCCGAGAGCGCCGGGGTCGTGTCGAGCGTGATGACCTCGAACTCCACTCCCTCCTCGGCGAACTGCTCGTAGAGGAACGGCTGGTAGAAGTGCGGCTGACCGCGCAGGGTGCCGACCGTGACGGTGACCGTGTCGCCGCTGTCGCCCGACGCGTCGCTCGGCCCCGAGCAGGCGACGAGCGAGACGGTGGCCGCGACGGTGGCGCCGAGAGCGAGGGCGCGGAGGAGGGAACGGGACTGGGGCATGGCGGGCTCCGTGGGGTAGAGGTGCGCGACCCCGTGCTGTCGGGGACGTCGTGCCTCCACTCAACCCTGCGCAGAAGTCCGGGCATTTCTGAGCGGTTTCGAACGTGTTAAACCCCGGACACCCTTCCGGGGCACGGTGTCACGCCCGCGCGAGGAAGCGGTCCGCCGTGCGCAGCGACAGCGCCATCGTCGCGAGCGCCGGGTTGGCGATCAGCGCGCTCGGGAACACCGAGTTGTCGCAGACCCAGAGGTTGCGGATGTCGAAGCTGCGGCCGTCGGAGTCGATGACCGCGTCGTCGGGGTCCGTCCCCATCCGGCAGGTCCCGAGGGTGTGCGCGGTGCGCGCCAGCACGCGTGTGCTCGTCGCCCCGGCCGCCTCGACGATCGCCGTCATGGTGCGAATCGCGTGCGCGTCGATCGCCTTCTCGTTCGCGCCGGCCGAGAACGAGATGCGCGCCTTCGGCACGCCGTGCTCGTCGAGCTCGTCGGTCAGCTCGAGCAGGTTGCCCTCGGCGGGCAGGCACTCGGCGTTGATGCCGACTCCCGCCAGGAAGCGGTAGCCGTCGAGCGCGTCGACCAGCTCGCGTCCCCACAGGCCTCCGCCGCGGGCGAGGGTCGTCGCGAGGGTGAGCGGCATCACTCCGAGGCTCTGGATGAGGTAGCCGCCGGCGAAGTCGGCGTCGGCGGGGCGCACCGTGTCCTCGGTGATCACGGACGAGGGATAGCCGCGGTAGCCGCGCATCTCGCTCTCGAAGGTGCCCCAGACCTGCGTGGCGCCGTGCGCCAGGAAGTTGCGGCCGACCTGCCCGCTGCTGTTCGCGAGGCCCGTGTGCAGCAGGAGGCGCGGAGTCTCGACTCCGCCCGCGCAGAGGAACAGCGCCGCGCAGCGCTGCCGGCGCTCGACGCCGTCGGCGGTGTAGACGACGGCGCTGACGCGACCGGCCGCATCGAGCTCGATGCCGTGCACGAACGACTCCGCCCGGATCTCGGCCCCGTCGCGGACGGCCTGCGGGAGGTAGGTGTTCTCGGTGCTCGCCTTGGCGCCGGTGCGGCAGCCCTGGTGGCACTGGCCGCAGTTGACGCAGGCGGGGCGGTCGCCGAAGGCGCTCTGCTCGCGGCCCCGGCTGAGCACGGCGGCGGGAGCATCGGTGGCGCGGATGCCGAGGGCCTCGCAGCCGCGCAGCATCATGTCGGCCGAGGCGTTGCGGCCGACCGGCCCCTGCAGGTAGCGGCGGGAGGGGTCCCACGGGTAGTCGGCCGGCCCCGAGACGCCGATGGTCGCCTCCACCTGCTCGATGTAGGAGGTCAGCTCGGCGTGCGCGACCGGCCAGTCGCGGCCGAGGCCCGACTCGGTGCGCAGCAGCAGGTCGCGCGGGTCGGGGCGCGGGGTGAAGGCGCCCCAGTGCAGCGTCGCGCCGCCGACTCCGCGGCCGCTGTTGTTCGGGCCGAAGGCGGTGGGGGTCTCGCCGCCGCTGAGGCGCTCCTCCATCCAGTTGATCTGCGTGGCCGCGTCCTCGTCGGCCGTGTAGTCGACCGGGTCGAAGTGCGGGCCGGCCTCGAGCGCGACGACGCGGAGGCCGCGCGCGGCGAGGGAGGCGAGGAGCGGCGCGCCTCCCGCGCCCGTGCCGATCACGACGGCGTCGACGACCTCGTCGAGAGCGAAGCGGCGCATGCCTGCGGTGTTCATCGGCGGCTCCTCGCGGTCGGCTCCCAGGGTTCCCGTTCCTCCGCGCCGAGCAGGCGGAAGCCGGGGATGAGGGCGGTGTCGCCGCCCGTGGCGTAGCCGTCATAGCCGACGCGCGCCATCGTCGCGGGGTGCGCGAGCCACTGCCGCACGAGGTCGACGCGGCAGTCCTCGAACCAGGCGGTGAGCTGATCGGCCGAGAGGGCGCCTCGGGCGCTCGTGCCGAGGTCGCGGAGGGCCGCGTCCTGATCGGCGAGCGACTCGAACCCGGCGAGCGCGTCGAGCGCCAGGACGTAGGCGACCGGGTCGGCGGGCAGCTCGGCGTTGCGCCAGCCGTCGCCCGTGCCCTCGGCCAGCTGGGCGTCGACGCGGGCGGCGAGATCGATCGGGGGGCCGTCCTGCGGCACCACCCGGTCGGCGACGGCGCGCAGGGTGGTCAGCTGCGCGGAGGTGAGCACCTGCGGCTGGTAGTCCGGGTCGTCGGACAGGGCGCGCTCGGCGAGCCCGGCGCGCACGCGGCTGCTCGTGCGGGCCGAGGCGATAGCGCGGGAGGCGTCGCCCGGCACGATCGGGCCGGTGCCCGCCTCCTGGGCCCAGAACGCGCGGATCTCGGCGGCGAGCTCGACCGGGCGCTCGAGGGGGATCAGGTGGCCGGCCCCCTCGAAGGTGACGAGCCGCGAGCGCGGGTAGAGGCGGCCGTTGGTGCGGCGCTGGGCGTCCTCGCCGAGGTCGCCGTCCTCGCCGCCCGCGATCAGCAGAGCGGGCAGGGCGGAGACGTCGCCCGAGAAGTCGGTGCGGCTCCCGGTCTCGAGCCACTCGCGCCACGCGTCCGGCGAGGTGCGCCGCAGATCGGCGAGGGCCTGCTGCTCGAGCGCCGACGGCAGCGGCGCTCCCACGTTCTGGTCGAGGAAGGTGCGCGCCTGGTCGTCGTCGAGCGGGCCGTCGTCGACCCAGTCGAGCATGGTGCGGCGACGCTCCTCGTCCATCGGCTCGGGCGAGAGCGGCGAGCCCGCCATGAGCACGACTCCGGCGAGGCCGAACAGACCGGAGCGGCCCGACATCGTCCGCTCGGCGACGAGGGAGGCGATCCTGCCGCCCATGCTGTGGCCGGCGATCAGCCAGCGGCGGGCCGAGTGCTCGCGGATGCGGCGGACGACGGACTCGGTCATCTGCTCGACGGACGTCTCCGGGCTCTCGTGCTCGTCGCCGAACCCCGGCAGGTCGAGTGCGATCACGTCGACCGCGCCGTCGAGCTCGCGGGCGAGGGCGTCGAAGAGGCGTCGGCTGAGGCCCAGACCGTGCAGGGCGAAGAGGGTGGGAGTGTCGGCGGCACTCGGGGGCATGCTGGCTCCTTGATCGCGGTCGCGTCCGGCGCGACGTCTTCCATGCGACCACAGGCCGACCGGTGTTTTCGGCACTTGCGCGGGCCGAGCAGCCGTGCAACGCGCCGGGGCTCAGTCGGCGGCCGGAGGCTCCTCGAGCGGCACGAGGACGACCTTCTCGTTCTCGACGGTGACCGTCATCGGCCGGTGGCCCTCGATCGTCACCGTCTGCCCCGCCTTCAGCCCGCCGCCGTCGAGCAGCGACTGCGCGACCCGCGTGCTCTGCTCGATCGCGTCCTGCGTGACGACCGCGGTCGGCGCGTCGCCGGCGGGCGCGGCCGGGGTGTCCTGCGACCGCGCGAGGCGCGCGAGGGACCCGGCGAGACGGTCGAGGCGCAGGAAGCGGGGGAGCGGCATGACTCGATCGTGCCGCACCCCGCCTGTGCCGTCGATCCGAGCGCGGAGGGGTTGCGCGGGCGGTGCCGTGGAGGGCTGCCGTTCCGTGTCTTCACTGATCCGCGCCGCCGGGTGGCTCCCCGGGCGCCACTGCGCGCCGCCGGACCGATCCGCGCGCGCGGGAACCGTTGATCGGTCAGAACGGTGGCGGGTCGTCGTCGAACCGCGGGGGTGGTGCGGGTGGCCTGCCGGGGAGGGCGGGTGGAGAGGTGGTGACGTGGCGTCCGGTGGGGGTGGTCCACTCCGTGGTGCCGTCGGGGTGGAGGCGGTAGGTCCACCGGTCGCCGTGGCGGACGTGGTGGTGCGCGGTGCAGAGGGACGCGAGGTTCTCGAGCGTGGTCTGTCCGCCGTGGCGCCATTCGATCGTGTGGTCGGCCTCCGCCGTGGACGCTCGGCGGGTGCAGCCGGGGAACCGGCAGGTCTGGTCGCGCAGCTGGAGGTGCAGGCGCATCCGCGAGGGTGGGAGGCGGTGGGTGCGGCCGACGGAGGTGACGGCACCGGTGTCCGGGTCGGTCAGGATCCGCGTGAACGACGCCCCGACCCGGACCAGGTCGCGCGCGAGGTCGGCGGGGACGGGGCCGTAGCCGTCGAGGTCGGCAGGGGCGTCGTCGAGACCGGCCGCGGTGCTCGCGGCCAGGGTCAACCGGATCTCGGCGCGCACGCCCGGCACGAACGTCGGAGGGGCGTCGCGTTCGTCGCCGAGGGGCGTCGTCCCGGAGATGTCGCCGTCGCAGAGCAGATCGGCCAGGGCATCCGCGCGCAGCTGCGCGAGGGTCCGTTCGTCCCCGGGGTCGCCGTCACCGGCGCCCGTCCCACCGTCGCGGAGTGTCCGGGCGATCCGGTCGAGGCGGTCGTAGACGCCGACGGCGATCGGCGCCGGCAGGTACGCGGACAGGGTCGCCATCCCGTCGAGGTCGGGCGTCAGCCACACCGCCCGGTCCTCCTTGGCTCGGGCGTGCCGTTCGGCGAGGGGCTTCTCGTGCAGCTCCTCCCGCAGCCGCGCCAGGAAACGGCGCAGCTGGGTCGGGGTCCTCGTCAGGGCCGCGTCGGCCGCGCGCTCGTCGAACACGGCGAGCGACTCCTTCGGCAGGGTCGCCGCGACGGAGCAGATCACCTTCCCGGCCTCCCACCGCATCCTCGACCCCGCGAGCGCCGCCCGCGTCACCGGGAGATCCTCCACGAGCAGGTGCGCGCGCTCCAGATCGCGCGCCACGTCCCGCTCGGACACCCCCGACCCGACCGCCAGCTCCGCGCGGATCGACCGCTCCACGAGATGGTTCGACTCCCGCGCCGACAGGCCCCCGCGGGCGAACGACAGCGGGATCGCCAGCGCCGCCCGATACACCTCGTACAACCGGACATCGGAGGCGAGCAGTCTCGGCGACGCCTCCCGAGCGAGCCGGCCGACCTCGCCGGCGCCCTCGCGCACCTCCTCGAGCGACGTCACCGCCGCCTCCACCACACCCGCTCCTGCCATACCGATATTGAATCAGGGACCACCGACACCCGGGCGGCCCGAGGGCCGGAACGGGACGACCCACGCCCGAAGAAGACCTGTGGAGGACCGGCGCGACGCTCCCCGCTAGCGTTCCCCCAGGACCACGCTGACGAAGGGGGAACCTCACCGTGCCACTGGACGAGACCGACCGCGATCTGATGCGGGCCGTCGCCCGCTACCTCAAGCGCATCGAGGCGCTCGAGATGTCCGAGCAGGCCGCCGCGCGCACGCCGCTGGGCGACGCGGTGAGCGAGTTCCTGGGCGCCGACGCGACCGCGCTCGCCGTCACGACCGAGGAGATCGCTCCGCACCGCCTGGTCGACGCCGACATCGCGCTCGAGCTGATGGCCGGCGAGGGCGGCGCCGGCGAGGGTGGCACCGACGGGGTCGGCACCGGCGGGGTCGGCCCGAGCGTCCTCGGCGTGGGCGGCGGCGAGCAGCGCTTCCACTCCGCGATCGGCGAGCTGCTCGGCAACCCGCACACCCGCTTCGCCCCCGGCCCCGTGACCTACGCGACCCGCGCGACCGGTCCCGACTCCGACCGTCGCGTCGTCGCGTTCGGGGTGCGGCTGCTCCGCGTCGAGGGCGTGCCGGTGGCGGTCCTGCAGCGCGACGCCTCGCCGCAGTTCGGCCGGATGACCGCGACCCTCGAGGTGGTCGCGGCCGACGAGAGCGCGGTGCCCGGATTCCTCCGGCGCCTGCACGAGCTGATGGTCGAGCACAGCGTGCTGCGCGGGCAGGTGCTGTCGTTCTCGGGCACCGAGTACGGGCACCAGGCGGGGGCGACGTTCCTCGCGCGCCCCGAGGTCCCCTCCGGCGACGTCGTGCTCGCCGAGGGGGTGCTCGAGTCGGTCGTCGACCACGTCGTGGGGATCGGCGAGCACCGCGCCGAGCTGCTCGAGGCCGGTCAGCACCTCAAGCGCGGGCTGCTGCTCTACGGCCCGCCCGGTACGGGCAAGACCCTGACCGTGCGGCACCTGCTGACCCGCACGCCCGGGGTGACGGCCGTGCTGCTCACCGGATCCAGCATCCAGTTCATCCAGGCCGCGGCCGAGGTCGCGCGCACGTTCCAGCCCTCGCTCGTCGTGCTGGAGGACATCGATCTCGTCGCGATGGAGCGCAGCCACAGTCCGCAGCCGCTGCTCTTCGAGGTGCTCGACGCGCTGGACGGGCTCGACGGCGACGCCGACGTGGCGTTCGTGATGACGACGAACCGGGTGCAGGTGCTCGAGCGCGCCCTGGCCGCTCGCCCGGGCCGGGTCGATCTCGGGGTCGAGATCCCGCTGCCCGGCGAGGCCGCGCGCCGGCGCCTCTTCCGCCGGTACGCGGGCTCGCTGCCGTTCAGCGACGCCGCTCTCGAGCGCGCGGCCGACCGGGCGGAGGGCACCACCGGGTCCTTCGCGAAGGAGCTGATGCGGCGCAGCGTCCTCTCGGCCGCCCTCCGCGGCGCGACGCCCGACGACGACGATCTGGCCGGTGCCCTCGACGCGCTGCTCTCCTCCGGCGAGGCGCTGACCCGGCTGCTGCTGGGCAGCGGCCCCGGAGGCGAGGACGCGGACGGCGACGAGGGCCACGTCGTCGTCGCGCCGGGCCGCTACACCTCCTCCGCGATGAGCAGCCACCTCGAGATCACGCACGATCCGGCCTGACCCGGCCCCGTCGCTCCGCCATGACCGTCTCGTTCGAGTGCCGCACCCGCTCGGCCCGCCCCGCCGCCGAGCTGTTCGACCGCGCGCGCGACATCGATCTGCACCGCGCGTCGCAGGCCCGCGCCCGCGAGCGCGCGATCGGCGGAGTGACGTCGGGCCTGATCGGGCTCGGCGACCACGTGACGTTCCGCGCCCGCCACTTCGGGGTGCCGCTCACGCTGACGAGCACGGTGACGGCCCTCGACGCCCCGCGGAGCTTCGTCGACGAGCAGACGAGGGGTCCGTTCCGCAGCTTCCGGCACGAGCACCGGTTCGAGTCCGACGGTGCGGGCTCGGTGATGATCGACTGCGTCTCGTTCGCCGCCCCGTTCGGCGTGCTCGGGCGACTCGTCGAGAGGCTCGTGCTCGCCCGCCACCTCGAGCGCCTGATCACGGCCCGGGGCCGCTACCTCGCGTCCTGAGGCGGCGGTGCGATCGACCCGCGCGGGCCGCTCCGACAGCGCCTCCGCGATGGATCGGTGAGCGGGTCAGTCGGCCGTCACCGTCGCCGACACCACCTCGACCACCTGCGCGAGGACGTCCGCGAGCGGCTCCACGGCCCCGCCCGTGAGCCACCGCTCGAGCGTCAGGTCGTAGACCGCGACGGCCAGGCGGCCCGCGACCTCGGCCTGCAGGGGCGCCAGCCCCCGGCGGACGAACGCCTCCGTCGCTCCGTCGTGGATGATCGCGAGCTTGCGCAGCTCGCGCTCCCGGAGCGCCTCGTCCGTCCGGACGATCGTCCACCGCCGCAGCAGCTCGGAGCGGTACAGCTCGAGCCTCGGCACCACGACCGAGCGCAGCCCGCTGTGGATGACCGCCATCGGAGCCAGCGCGGGATCGGCCTCGTCGACCACCCGGGCGACGACCGCCGGCAGCTCCTCCTCGCCGACGAAGAGCACCTCGCGCTTGTCGGCGTAGTAGCGGAAGAAGCTGCGCGTCGTCAGCCCGGCGCGCTGGGCGATCTGCGGCACGGTCGTCGCCGCGAAGCCCTGCTCGAGGAACAGCTCGATCGCCGACTCGTGGAGTCGGCTCGCCGCATCCGGAGCCCATCGCGTCATGACCGACATGCTACTTGACGACACGCCGTGTCATCATCGATACTCATGACACGGCGTGTCATCGGACCGTCGCGAAGGAGTCGTCATGCCGCAGCACCCCACCCGCCACTCGCACGCCCGCCCCGGGGCGGCGCACTGATGGCCGCGCACGAGGCCCTCCGGCTGCGGTCGCGGTTCGGCTCGCTCGAGGTGGGCGCGGCACCCGTGCCCACTCCCGGCCCCGGCGAGGTCGTCGTCCGGGCCGGCGCCGTCGCGGTGAACCCCGTCGACGCCCTCCCCGGGATCGCCCGCGGGTTCGTCTACCCGTGGCTGAGCTACCCGGCGGTCCTCGGCAGCGACGTCGCGGGCGAGGTCGTCGCCGTCGGCTCGGGTGTCACGACCCTCGCGGTCGGCGACCGGGTCGCCGGCTTCGCGGTCGGGGCGGAGCGGAGCCGGAACTCACCCGCCGAGGGCGCGTTCCAGACCCATGTCACGCTGCTCGCGACCCTGTGCGCGCCGATCCCCGATGCGCTCTCGTTCGCCGACGCCTCCGTGCTGCCCCTCGCTCTGACGACGGCCGCCGCCGGCCTCTTCGAGGGCGACCAGCTCGCGCTCGAGCTCCCGCGCGTCGACACCCCGGCGCGCGGGACGACCGTGCTCGTCCTCGGGGCGGCGACGAGCGTCGGCATGAACGCGGTGCAGCTCGCCCGCAGCGCCGGCCATCGCGTCGTCGCCACGGCGTCGTCGCGCAACACCGGGCTCCTCCGGGGGCTCGGCGCCGATGCGGTCGTCGACTACCACGACTCCGACGCGGTGGCGCAGCTCGTCCGTGCGCTCGACGGGCACGATCTCGCGGGCACGATGGCGGTCGCGAGCGGATCCCTGCCGATCGCGCTCGCGGTCGACTCCGCACGGGGAGTGGGCGGGGTGCGGCGCATCGCCTCGGCCCACCCGACTCCGGTGACGACCCTGCGGGCGGCGCTGGCCCGTCGCCGCGGCGTGCAGGTGTCGGCGATCTGGGGCGGCAGCCCGAAGGACACCCCGGTCGGCGAGGGCATCTGGAACCACTACCTGCCCGCGGCGCTCGTGGACGGCCGGCACCGCGCCGCCCCGCAGTCGCGCGTCGTCGGCCACGGACTCGCCGCGATCCCCGAGGCGCTCGCGCGGCTGCGCCGGGGGGCCTCCGCCGAGAAGTTCGTCGTCACGCTCTGATCCGCCCCTCGCCGACCCGTTCCGGACATTTCCCGCCGGTACGGTGTCGCTCATGAGCGACTCCCTCCCGCACGTCCTGTTCGTCTGCCGCAAGAACGGCGGCAAGTCGCAGATGGCCGCCGCCCTGCTCCGCGATCTCGCCGGCGACGAGGTCGCGGTGGTCTCGGCGGGCACCGCGCCCGGGGACGCCCTCAACGGTCAGTCGGTCGAGTCGCTGACCGAGCTCGGCATCGACCTCGGCGACGAGCACCCGAAGGCGCTGACCGACGAGATGCTGCGCGCGGCCGACGTGGTCGTCGTCCTCGGCGCCGAGGCGCAGGTCGAGGAGGTGCCCGGTCCGCGCTACGAGACCTGGATCACCGACGAGCCCTCGGAGCGCGGCATCGAGGGCATGGAGCGGATGCGGCTCGTGCGCGACGACATCCGCGCGCGGGTGCAGGGCCTCCGCGCGCGCCTCTGAGCGCTCGATGCAGGGGTGTGCGCCGCGATCACCCCGCGCGTTCAGAGCGTCCTGAGATTCTCTTCCTACAATCGGGTGCCACCCCGCGTCGCCGGTGAACGGAGGGGCCCGGTCGTCCGTACCCCTCTGAGAGGGACCGTCCGGTCCGAGGGGAGGCGGCCGATGGCGATCGCACTCGCTGCGACGAGCCGACGACGAGAGGGGCAGGCCGTGACCCAGCCCGACCGGCGATCGCGTCGTCGCGCCGACCTCGATCTCACCGCCGCCTTCGACGAGCACGGCGCCGCGCTGCTCGGCTTCGCCGTCAACGCCCTGCGCGACCGCGGTCTCGCCGAGGACTGCGTGCAGGAGACGTTCCTGCGCGCCTGGCGCTCGCGCGAGCGCTACTCGGCCGAGCGGGCGAGCGAGCGCACCTGGCTCTTCGCGATCGCGCGCAACGTCGTGATAGACGTGCACCGCTCGGTGCAGCGGCTGCCGCGCCTGGTCGCGGCGGAGGTGCTCGAGGACCTGCCCGGCGATGAGGCGGATCCGCTCGTCCCGCTGATGATGCTGGAGGCGCTGGCGCGCCTGAGCGCCGAGCACCGCGGCATCGTGGTCGCCGTCCACGTGCGCGGCGAGAGCTACGCCGAGGTCTCCGCAGCGACAGGCGTCCCCGTCGCGACCCTGCGCACCCGCGCCTTCTACGCCCTGAGGGCGCTCCGCGAGCATCTCGCGGACGCCGAGCCGACCGCCGAGGAGCGATCATGACCGACACCGACGACCCTCGCGGTGATCGCCGCGGGGAGCTGATCGCCGCGGCCCTCGCCGGCGAGCTCTCCCCGGACGAGCGCGCCGAGTTCGACCTCCTGCGCGCCGCCGACCCCTCGATCGACCGCGAGCTCGCCTCGTTCGGCGTCGTGCTCGCCGATCTGCGCACCGTCGGCCGGTGGGACGAGGTCGCGCCGTCGGAGGATCTGCGCCGGCGCATCCAGACCCTCGCGGGCGTCGCGCCGGTCGCGCGCGGTCGCGGTGCCCTGATGATCGGAGCCGCGGCGGCATGCCTCGCGCTCGGCGCCGTCGGCGGTGCGGGGCTGTACCTGCTCGGCGACCGCCCGGTCGAGGGCGCGCCGGGCGACCTGGGCGCCGTCGAGACGATCGCCTTCGACGGCGCCCCCGAGGGCGTCGAGGTCGACGGCTCGCTCGTCGCGCACACCTGGGGCACCGAGACGATCCTGCGGGCCAGCGGCTTCACCGTCGGCGAGAGCTACGACCTCGTCCTCGTCACCGACGAGGGGGAGCGGCTGCCGTCCGGGTCGTTCCTGGGCAGCGCGGTCGAGATCGACTGCGAGATGAACGCCGCGATCCTCCGCGAGTCGGTCTCGGCGGTCGAGATCACCGACGACTCGGGTGCGACCGTCGCCGTCGCGGAGCTGCCCGCCGTCGCGAGCTGACGCCCACCCTCCGATCGACATCGCCCGGGCGATCGAAGCGAGATCGCGGAGGCGCGACCGGCTCGCGCACCCCGCTGCGTCCCCCGGTCTCCCGGGTCGGGTCGAATGACTCGTGCCGGGCGCGCGCCGCCCTGACAGGATCGCGACGAGCGCGCCCCGCCAGGGCGCGCGGACCGGAGGTCACGATGTCCAGGAACCAGCCGCGCCGCGACACGGCCGCACCGGTGAGTGCGCGATGACCACCGCGGACCGAGTGCCGATCGAGCCGCAGGCGGTCATCGCCCCGCTGAGCCGCTCCGCCGTGTTCCTGTCGGTGGACATCGTGGGTGGGCAGGACGCGGCCGACCGCGTGCGCGATGTCGTCACCGACGTGGGCGGCCTCATCCGCGCGGTCGGCTTCCGCGACCTCAGTGCGAAGCTCTCGTGCCTGGTCGGGGTGGGCAGCGACGCATGGGACCGGTTCGGCGCGACGACCAGGCCCGGGCAGCTCCACCCGTTCCGCGAGGTGGCAGGCGCGAAGCACACGGCGGTCTCGACCCAGACCGACCTCCTCTTCCACATCCGCTCCGACCGCGACGACGCCTGCTTCGAGCTCGAACGGCTCCTCCTCGAGGCGCTGGGGGCCGACGTCGTCGTGCGCGACGAGGTCGTCGGCTTCCGGTACTTCGACAACCGCGATCTGCTCGGCTTCGTGGACGGCACCGAGAACCCGACGGGAGAGGCGCTCCCGAGCGTCGCGCTGATCGGCGCCGAGGACGAGGCGTTCGCCGGCGGGACCTACATGGTCGCCCAGAAGTACCTGCACGACCTCGACGCGTGGCACTCGCTCTCGACGGAGCAGCAGGAGCGCGTCATCGGCCGCCGCAAGGCGGACAACGTCGAGGGACCCGACGACGACGCCGAGCAGCTCTCGCACCGGGGGCTGGCGACCGTCGTCGACGAGGGAGGAACCGAGCACGACATCCTCCGCGACAACATGCCCTTCGGCAGGCCCGGCCGGGGCGAGTTCGGCACGTACTTCCTCGGTCTCGCCGCCGACCTCTCGGTGATCGAGACGATGCTCACGCGCATGTTCGTCGGCGTCCCCGCCGGCCGGCACGACCGACTCCTCGACTTCTCGACCGCGATGACGGGAGGCGTCTACTTCGTCCCGTCGCGCGACCTGCTCGAGTCCCTCGGCGGCTGAGGAGACGCGCCCGGGTCGACGGTCGCCGTCCCGGAGGGTGTTCCGACGATCCGAGGAGGGCGGCGGCGCGACCGCGCGACAGCATGGGGTCATCAGGCTCGGTCCACAGCACCCGGGAGTCACGATGACGATCAGCATCCCAGCGCCTCCTCCGCTCCGCGGTGGCACGGCATCGCCCGACGTCGTCGTTCGGATGCTGACGCCCGGCTCCTCGGCGAGGGAGCGGCTCCTCGTGGTCGAGGGTGGGATCGGCTGCGGGAAGACGCACGCGCTGACCACGGCCGCGGCGGCGGCCCGCGCGGCCGGACACGAGGTGATCGAGGTGCGGCCCGACCGCGGCGATCCGGTCATCAGCGCCTCCTCCCTCGCTCTCTTCGCGGCGCTCATCGGACATCTGCACCGGGTGCGCGACGGCGCGGCGCGGCCGAGCTCGCCGGAGCGCGCCTTCCTGATCGTCGTCGACGACTGGGAGCGGTTCGATGCCGCAGCCCGCACCAGCCTCCAGGCCCTCCTCACCCAGCTCGTGACCGAGGCGGGAGCCGCCTGCATCATCGCGACGACCGACCGTCAAACCGTCACGGGGTGGACCGAGCTGCCGCACCGGCGGCTCGATCCGCTCGACGCCGCGGCGGCCCGCGGACTGCTGAGTGCGCGCGACGTTGACCTGCCCTTCCGGCTCGTCTCGCGCCTCCTGATGCTCACTGCGGGCAACCCGCTGCTCCTCGACGT
The DNA here is from genome assembly GCF_009834225.1 of Rathayibacter sp. VKM Ac-2759. Taxonomy (NCBI): domain Bacteria; kingdom Bacillati; phylum Actinomycetota; class Actinomycetes; order Micrococcales; family Microbacteriaceae; genus Rathayibacter; species Rathayibacter sp. VKM Ac-2759. The sequence continues at coordinate 3,300,034 of NZ_CP047176.1, read as the reverse complement.
CATCGGTCGGGCGTGGGCGGAGGACGCCTCGGCAGGGCCTTCGCCGTTCCGCCCCCACCCGCGGATCCCTGCGGCCGAGGAGAGGGTTCTCGCTCGGACGCGGTCGCTGTCGAGGGAGTGCAGCGACGAGCTGCTGCTGGTGGCCGTGGCCACCGCCGAGCTCCCCGGGGCGGGCCCGTGGGTGGGGGAGCCGGGGCCCGTGCGCGAGGCCGCCGAGGCGGGGCTGCTCGCCCCGGCCGGGGAGGGCTGCGTCTTCCGCGATCCGGTCGTGCGAGCGGTGGTGCTCTCGACGGCAGCACCCGCCGCCCTGCGCGCCGCCCGTGTGCTCGTCGCCGACCGCCTCGGCGCACCCGAGCACCTGCGCCTGCTGCTGGGCGAGCCGAGTGGTGCGACGCCCGAGGAGCGCGTGGACCTGCTCGAGAGGGCGGCGGACGAGCGCCTCAGGGCGGGCCGGGCGCAGGAGGCGCTGGTGCTCCTCTCGGAGGCGCGCGGACTCGCGCCCACCGGCACCGTCCGCGACGGCATCACCGCCCGTACCGCCGTGATCGCGGCGTTCGAGGGCGACGCCGCTTCCCTCGAGCGGGCGCTCGACGGCGGAGCCGCGCTCGGCGAGCCGTCCCGGCTCCTCGACGCGGCCCGGCAGGTCGACGCGCTGACGCGTCGCGGCGACGTCCGCGAGAGCAGACGCGCGGTCGTCGCCGCTCTGGCCGAGGCGCCACCGGACTCCGCGAGCGCCGACCTGCTCCTCACCGCTCTGCACTTCGCCTGCGTGCTCCGGGGCGACGCCCAGTGGTGGGAGGAGGCCCTCGATCTGGGCGCGGAACGTCGTCTCGACCCGGTCCTCCGCCTGGTCGAGGCCTGCGTCGCGCCGACCGCCCCCGACGAGTGGGAGCGGCGGATGCGGCTCGCGGAGGAGTCGGCCGCCTCCGGCGACCCCTGGAAGAAGGTCGCGCTGCACCTGGCCTGGTCTCTCCTGGAGGTGTCGGACGAGCGCAGCGCCCGTCTCGCCGGAACCCTCGACGCGGCGGAGCGGGAGGGCGGCCTGCCCGCGACCCTCGCGCTCACCCGCAGGGCGGTGGCAGCCCTCCACCGCGGTCGGCTCGACGAGGCGGCCGCTGATCTCGACAGCGCGGCGCTCTCGGCGCGGGAGCTGCCGACGGTCACGGCGCTGATCGAGGCGACCCGGGCTCTGCTCCACGCGGTGCGGGGCGACGACGCCGGCACCCGTCGCAGCGCCGAGCGCGCGACCTCGTGGGCTCTGCAGCACGGCGCCCCGACCATCGCTCGGGCGGCCGATCAGGCCCGCTCGTCGCTCGATCTGGCTCGCGGGCGGTTCGAGGAGGCGCACGCCCGCTTCTCGGCCCGACCGTCGACCGCGACCATCGGCCCCGGGCCGGGCTACAGCCCCCTCGAGCTGCTCGACGCCGCCGAGGCCGCCTCCCGACTGCGGCTGATCGAGCACGCGGCCGCGCTCCGGGAGGCGGCGGACGACCTCGCGGGCGCAGTCACGACTCCCCGGCAGCGGATGCTCGTGACCGCGGCGACCGCCGTCCTCGACACGACCGAGGGAGCGTGCGCGGTCTTCGAGCAGGCCCTCGGACTGGCCTCCGACGAGTTCCCGCTCGAGCGGTCCCGGGTCCACCTCTGCTACGGCGAGTGGCTGCGGCGGCGGACGCGTCCGCTCGAGGCGCGGGCCCAGTTCCGGCTCGCCGCGGCGGGCTTCACCGCCCTGGGGGCCGAGCTCTGGCACACCAGGGCGCAGCAGGAGCTCCGGGCCGCGGGCGGAGGCCCGACCACCCCTGTTGCCGCCGCCGCGGGGGCCGAGCTCAGCGAGCAGGAGCGCCGGGTCGTCTCTCTCGCTGCGGCGGGTCTGTCGAACAAGCAGATCGCGAACCGGCTCTTCGTCTCACCGCGAACGGTGAGCGGCCACCTCTACCGCGTCTTCCCCAAGCTCGGCGTGACGTCGCGGGCCGGACTGAGGGACGCGCTGCTGGCTCTGCAGCGCGATCAGCGCGCGGAGCAGTGACGGCGGCGGCGGCCCGACCGGTCGCTGATCGAGTCATCCGACCTGGCGCGAGCCGGCCCCTTCGCGGCACCCTGGGTGCATGACGTCGCAGATGATCGATCCCTCCGTCCCCCCGAGCGGCCCCGGCTGCGTCGAGTGCGAGCAGACCGGCTCGTGGTGGCTGCACCTGCGCCGCTGCACGCGATGCGGGCACGTCGGCTGCTGCGACGACTCCCTGAACCGTCACGCGACCGCGCACTACCGGACCACCGGGCACGCGGTGATGCAGAGCTTCGAGCCGGGCGAGGACTGGTTCTGGGACTTCACCGCCGACGACTACACCGACGGTCCGCGTCTCGCCGACCCGCAGAGCCACCCGGCCGGCCAGACCACTCCCGGGCCGGCCGACCGTGTGCCGCGCGACTGGCAGCTCCTCCTCGCCGAGCGCCGCTGACCGGAGGCGCCCCGGGCCGCACTCAGGCCTCCTCGAAGCCGTCCAGCGCCTCGGCCTCGGCGATGCGCAGTCGCATCTGCCGGTAGCGGTGGAACTGGTAGACGCCGTGCAGCACGGCGAGCACGAGGGCGGCGGCGATCCCGGCCGCGATGGCGCGGGTCTCGTCGGCGCCTGCCTCGGCCAGCGCCAGCGCCACGCCCGCCCCGGCGACGATCGAGTTCACGACGCCGATCGCCGACGACATGGTGAAGAAGATCCCGCGCCAGCTGCGGCGCCGTCCGATCTCGAGCAGCTCGTTCGGGGCGTGCCTGCCGCGCGGCATGGTGAAGTAGCTGCCGGCGCCGGGCAGCAGAGTGCCGTAGTAGCGGCGGATGCGCTGGATGGCGGTCAGCGCCGCGATGTCCTCCATCGAGGTCTGCACGAGGCGCTCGTAGGTGAAGACGCCCAGCAGGACCACGACCGGGATGATCACCGCCAGGAACCCGATCGCGTACTTCGTGGGCGCGAGGAATCCGAAGGCGACGAGCGAGCTCGACAGCATCGTCAGGTAGAGCGACGCCCTGCTGCTCGACTCGGTCACGGTGATGCCCCTGGCCGACTCCAGGACGAAGTGCTCGGTGAGCAGGGCGTTGAGGAACGCCGCCGGCCGGTCGGGGAGGGACGAGGCCGACACGGCGGCATCGGGCAGGGCGGCCGACTGCGGCGGCTCCTCCTCGTCGAGGCGCTCGCTCGGCTCGGGGTTCACGGCCGCCGCCCCTCGAGGCGCGCGGCGGTCGAGTCATCCGACTCGCGCGCGGGCGCCGGCGCCGGTCCTAGCGTCGGAGGCGATGCCGGAGGCCGCACAGGCGCTTCCGTCGAACCCGAAGGGCAGCCCATGACCACCGACGCACCTCTCCTCGACGCGAACCAGCGCGACACTCCCCTGCGGCGCACGCCGCGCGCGGCGGGGTGCCGGGCATGAGCGCGCCGGACGAGACCGCGCGGGACCTGTCCGGGTCCGCGCTCGACCGGCTCCGCCAGCTCGAGGCGCTCGACGGCGACGCGCTCACCTCGCGCTGGCTGGTGCGCCAGCTGCGGCTCGCCCTCGAGGATCTCGCCGCCCTCGAGCCGGTCGCCGACGCCGAGCGGGAGCGGCGCGAGGACTTCTGACCCCGCCCCGATCACCGGGCCACCGCCGCACTGCCTCGGCACCGTCGAGCGCGCCATCACGAGCAGGGACGTCGTCGCGACGATCCAGGACCCTGCTCCGTGACGGAGGGACGGCGGCGTGCGGGTCACGACGTCTCCTGCAGGTGGCGGTGGGCGAAGGTCACGGCCATGGCGCCCTCGCCGACGGCGGAGGCGACGCGCTTGACCGAGCTGCGACGCACGTCTCCGGCCGCGAAGGAGCCGGGGACGCTCGTCTCGAGGTAGAACGGGGCGCGCTCGAGCGGCCAGTCGGGGGCCGCGTGCGCGCCGGTGAGGTCGGGACCCGTCACGAGGTACCCGGAGGCGTCGCGGACGATCCCGGTCCCCTCGGCCCAGGAGGTGTCGGGCGCGCCGCCGATGCAGACGAACAGGTGCGAGGTGCCGAGGGCTCCGTGCACCCCCGTCGCGGTGTTCTCGACGTCGATCGACTCGAGCGCCTCTGCGCCGTGGAGGCCGGTCACCCTCGAGTCGAGCATGATCGTGACGTTCGGCTGCCGGACGACCCGATCGGCGAGGTAGGAGGAGAGGCTGTCGGCCAGGTCGCGTCCCCGCACGAGCATCGTCACGTGCCGGGCGTGCCCGGCGAGGTTCATCACCGCCTGACCCGCCGAGTTCCCGCCGCCGACGACCACCACGTCCTCTCCCTCGCACAGAGGCGCCTCGCTCGTCCCCGCCCCGTAGTAGACGCCGACGCCCAGGAGCTCGTCCTCCCGATCGAGGCCGAGGCGGCGCCACTCGATGCCGGTGGCGCAGATGTTGGCGCGCGCGACGACGGTCGTCCCGTCGGCGAGCAGGGCGTGGATCCGGTCGTCTGCGAAGCGCGCCCTGATCCCCTCCCGCATCATCAGCAGCTCGGCACCGAAGGCGACGGCCTGCTGGCGCGCCCGCTCGGCGAGGTTCGCGCCTGCGATGCCGTGGGGGAAGCCGAGGTAGTTCTCGATCAGGCTGCTGTAGCCGGCCTGCCCGCCGATCGCGGACCGCTCGAGGACCACCACCCGCAGCCCCTCGGAGGCGGCGTACACGGCGGCCGAGAGACCCGCCGGTCCGGCGCCGTAGATCGAGAGGTCGTACTCGGCCAGGCGCGGCGAGCCCACCCAGCCGAGGCGGCCGGCCACCTCGGCGATGCTCGGATCGAAGGCCCGGGTCCCGTCGGGGAAGAGGACGAGGGGGAGGGACGCCTCGGCGAGGGGCCGGCCGGCGACGGCCAGGCACTGCTCGTCGGTGTCGAGCGGTGTCCACGCGAACGAGACGACGCTGCGCGAGAGGAAGTCGCGGATCTCCCAGGCGTCGCGGCTCTCGCGCCGTCCGTAGAGCCGGACCTGCGGGAGCTCGGGCTCGCGCGTGGAGCGGGCGGGCACGGGGCCGGTCACGACGCCCTCAGCCTCTCGTGGCCGCCGCGGAACCTCATCAGCTTCAGGCACAGGTGCAGCGCGCTCCGTGCGAGACCGTCGTCGAGGGCGGCTCTGACCGCTGCCGGCAGATTCTCCAGCCGGTAGTAGAGCGTGGTGCGGTGGATGTGCAGGATCGCGCACGCCTCCCGCACGCTGCCGCGCACGTCGAGGTAGGCCTCGACGGTCTGGCGCTGGACGTCGTCGCCCTTCTCGAGCAGGGTCGCCGCCGCGGGCGACAGCATCGCCAGCTGCGAGCTGTCGGCGGCGACGCTGGACAGCAGCACCCAGGCTCCGAGATCGGCGATGTCTCCGCGGTCGCGGCCGTCCGGCAGCGAGCTGACGATGCTCGCGGCGAGGGAGGCGTGGTCCGCGGTCGCTCGCAGATCGTCGTCCTCGCGTCGGTGCCGGGCGGACCCGATGGCCAGCACGCTCGTGCCGTGGCCGCGTACCTCGGCGCGGAGGATCGCGTCCGTCCGGGCGCCGTGGTCGGATCCCGGCGTCTCCGTGCTGACGAAGAGCAGCATCCCGCCCTCGTCGGCCAGGTGCACCAGGCCGGAGGAGGGGGACGCGTCGAGCCGACGGGCCAGCGACGCCCGCTGCAGCGCGGCGCCCGCCCCGCCCAGCAGCACCGCGCGGACGACGGTGTGCTGATCGCGCCGCAGCCAGTGCCGCTCGACGGCCTCGGCGAGCGACGCCCGGCGCCTCCCCGCGTCCGGCGCCAGCAGGCCCGAGACGACCTCTGCGCGCCGGGAGCTCTCGGAGACCGGGGCCGTCGGGCGCAGGATGCGGCGGACGGTGTCGACGGCCGCGTCGATGAGGGAGTAGTGCTCGGGTGCCAGCGGCGGCAGCTGGTCGTCGCCGACCCTCAGCACCGCGAGCCGGCCGCGGAGGTCGCCCACCGGGAAGACGCCGCGCCGGCGGGCGTCGCTCGCCGCGGTGCGGGCGGGATCCTCGCGGAATCGCACCGGCGTGCGCCGGCCGACCGTGGATCCGGAGCTGGAGGCGAGGACGAAGTGGCGGGGGTCCTCGATCGCGACCGGCCGGCCGAGTGCTCCGGCGAGCTCGTCGACCACGTCCTGCAGGTTCATCGGCGGATGTCCGGGTGGGGGGTCATGCGGCGATCTTTGTGGAGGGTCGGCTCCACTAGCGTGACCCTCGCAGGCCCCCCTTGGTGGTCCGGCTCCCGGGGGCCCGGAATCCGGCGGGCGTTGCGGCCGGGGTGGGTCCAGCGGGGTCACCTTCACCGGTGCGGGCGGTCCTACCGTGTGAGCCGTGGTGGACGACGCAGCGCTCCCGCAGATCCCCGACTCGATCCGGGCCCTGCTCGACGGAGGGGTGGAGACGCCCGCGTTCGTCAGGGACAGGCATCTGACCGTCGTCGCCTCCGACGACCTCGCGCGAGCCGGGCTCCGTGTGCCGCCGCTGCCGACCCGGGGTCAGGCGTCGAGGGTCCATCTCGGCCGGACCCAGTGGCAGGTGTAGCCGCCGGGGTGCTTGCGCAGGTAGTCCTGGTGCTCCTCCTCGGCGTCCCAGAACTCGCCGGCGGGCTCGACCTCGGTGACGACCGGGCCCGGCCATCGCCCGGACGCGTCGATCTCGGCGATCGTCTCGCGGGCGATCCGCTCCTGCTCGGGGGAGAGGAAGAGGACGACGGAGCGGTAGGCCGTGCCGACGTCGTTGCCCTGCCGGTTCTTCGTCGTCGGGTCGTGCACCTGGAAGAAGAACTCGAGCAGGTCGCGGTACGAGAGCTGCTCGGGATCGAACTCGATCTCGACGGCCTCCGCGTGGTCGCCGTGGTGGCGGTAGGTGGCGTTCGGAGTGCTGCCACCGGCGTAGCCGGCCCGGGTGCTGAAGACCCCCGGCATGTCGCGGATGAGCTCCTGGAGTCCCCAGAAGCATCCGCCCGCGAGGATCGCGCGCTCCTCGGCCATCAGAGGCCGGCCGTCGTGTCGAGCCCGGAAGGGGCCTCGTGCAGAGAATCGTCCATGGTGACGAGTCCATCACGGACGAGCGGGTCACGGTGAGCGTCGGATGACTCTCCGAGCAGAACGAGCGCTTCCCTGGCCCTCCGACAGCCACGCTGGGGTGCGGACGGCGGATTACCGTGACGGTCGTGGACCACAACGGGCCGGACGTGCCGCTGGATCGCGACCGAGCGCGGGCGCTGCTGACGCCGTGGGCGCACCAGCCCGCCGTGGTGCTCGACCGGCACCTCGAGGTGCTGTCCGCGACGCCTCTCGCGCGGGCTCTCTCGCCCTGTCTCCTCGAGGGCGTGAACATCGCCCGTTTCACGTTCCTCGACCCGCGGGCTCAGCAGGACCGGGCCTGCTGGCGGGAGGCGGCGGGGCAGGTCACGGCGCTGCTGAGCGACTCGCTCGACCGGCACGACGCCGACCGGGGGTTCCGGAGCATCGTGGGTGAGCTCTCGGCCAGGAGTCCCGGCTTCGCAACGGCGTGGGCCGCAGGTGCTCCGGCGCGCGGGAGCGGATCCGTCCGCTTCCTCGACACCGCCGTCGGCACCGTGCCGCTGGGCTACCGCCTGACGCGGCCGCCGGACGACGACGAGCACACGCTGCTCGTGTTCGAGCCCGCCGACGCCGCGGCCCGCGACGCGCTCGGGCGCCTGGCCGTCACCGTTCGGGAACCGCGGGCGCCGCATTCGCCGTGACGTCGGCCTCCGTCCGTCGAGCGGCGGGACGGAGCGCGGCGAAGTGGTCGATCGCGGCGGCGGCGGGAGTCCCCGCTCGGGCGAGGTACGTCACCACGTAGTGGCCCGGCGCGACAGCCGATTCGAACGTCTGCATGTCGAAGTCGAGCCACCCGAACGGGGCCACGTCGATCCGCAGTGCTCGCTGCGTGATCGGGCGGACCTCGTACTCGGCCCAGACCGAGCGGAACAGCCGGTAGCGCACCGAGCACTCGCCGACGATCTCCTGCAGACGCGGGTCGTCGGGATCGCTGTAGAACCTCAGGGCCGCGATCAGCTCGCGGAAGATGCTGTCCCAGGCCTCCAGCTGGTCCGCCGGGATGCCGTCCTCGCGGGCGCGCACGTACCCCTCCGCGACCGAGAGGAGCAGGTTCGCGCCGGGTACCCCCTTGTCCGGGGCGATACGCCTCAGGAGGTCGTTCGTCGCCAGGACGTCGAGGTTCCGGTCGAACGCGAACGCGGGAGTCATCGGCCAGTGCTCCAGCAGCGACTCCATCGACGGCGCGGCGGTCCGGGAGCCGGGGCCGCGCAGCGGAGGGAGCGGTCTGGCGAGACGGAACAGGTAGGCGCGCTCGAACTCGTCGAGGTCGAGCGCGTGAGCGAGAGCGCTCAGCACCTGGTCCGAGGGGGTGATGTCGTGGCCCTGCTCGACGCGGAGGTAGTAGTCGCGGCTGATCTTCGCGCGGTCGGCGACCTCCTCCCGGCGGAGACCCGGGACCCTCCGCCTGGTCCCGGCGGTCGTCAGGCCGACCTGCTCCGGCCGCAGCGCCGAACGCCTCGCACGGAGGAAGTCCGCGAGGGGGCTGCGGGTGCTCATCGTCTGACTCCGTCGGAGAACCTGCCGGAACGAGCGGCAGTCGGACATCGCGTCAGGTCAAGTATGACCCGGCGATCGCCTCCCGCTACGAGGAGGTGTCGCTCGCGCAGTGGCTGAGCCACCTCCCGCCGTCGCTGGTCGCGCAGCACCTCGACATCCCGGAGGACGTCCTCCGGACCTTCCCGCCCGGCACGCAGGGCATCACACCGCTGCGCTGACAGTGCCGGTCCGACACCGCCGCGGCGACGCTCCTCGTCACGGGGAGGAGGTCCTGCTCGGGAAGAAGTGGCGTTCGGTGGGGTCGCCCTGTGCGTGAGCCAGCGCTGCAGCGCGGATCTCGCGGTCGCGGCCGGTGAGACGCTGAGTCTCCTGCCGCTGGAACTCGCCCCACGACGGCACCATGAAGGTCTCCAGCTGCACGTCGGACTCCTCGCCGCTCCGGTAGAGGGCCCACCTCGAGGCGCCGGTGCGGCGTCGAGAGCTCTCCACGAGACGCATCGCGGTCCGGAACGCGGCGAGGGAGCCGGAGTCGACCGTGTAGGAGATCTGCACGAGCACTGGCCCGTCCGCCGGCTGCGGCTCGAACACCAGCGTGGGTGTGGGCCACGACATCGAGATGCTGCGATCGACGGTGCCCGTTCCGGGGAGCAGCGGGAGCACCCGCACGCTGGCCGCCACGACGAGCAGCAGGGTGGCCGACGCCGCGTAGGCGAGCGACGTGCCGAGCGCCTGCGCTGCCAGGCCCCAGCCGATCGAGCCGACGGCCATCACTCCCATGAAGACGAAGATGTAGATCGAGGCTCCGCGGGACCGCACCCACTGCGGCAGGGTGAGCTGCAGGGCCGCGTTCAGCACGGTGAGGGTGCCGATCCAGGCCAGCCCCGCGAGCACGAGCAGGACCAGGGTCGGCGCGAAAGGGAGGAACGCCGCCGCGAGCGACCCCGCCGCGAAGAGCACCGAACTCGCCGCGATGACGATGTTGTCCGAGAACCGGCGCCGAGCGAGCGGCAGGGCGAAGATGCCGAGCACGGCACCGGCGCCGAGAGCACCGAGGAGGACGCCGTAGCCGCTCGAGTCGAGTTGGAGTCGCTTGGCGGTGAGGGGCAGGAGAGCCCAGAGCGCACTGGCCGGCAGGGCGAAGAGCGCGGACCGGAGCAGGATCCGGCGGACGAGGTGCGCCGAGGCGACGTAGCGGATCCCCGCCCTCAGCGCAGCGCCGAACTGCTCGCGGTCGTCGAGGCCGGCCTGCGCGGGACGCTTCCACCAGAGGAGGGCGATCACGGCCCCGATGAAGCTCAGCGCGTTGATGCCGAAGACGACGGGAGCCCCGAACACCGACAGGACGACTCCTGCCAGCGCAGGTCCCACCGCTCGGGCGCCGTTCACCGTCACGCCGCCGAGAGCGGACGACGCGGCGATCAGATCTCGGGGCACGAGCTCCGGCTGGATCGCCTGCCAGGCAGGCGAGGTCAGTGTGGAGGTGATGCCGAGCAGGAAGGTGAAGGCCAGGATCGTCCACGGCGTCAGAGCGCCGATGGCTGCGACGACCGTCAGAGCGCCCGCCAGCAGCGCGCTCGCCGATGACCCCCAGATCAGCAGCCGTCGTCGGTCGAGTGAGTCGGCCAGGACGCCCGCGGGAAGGGCGACCAGGATGGAGGGCGCCAGGCTCGCCGTCTGCACGAGAGCGATGACCGCCGCGCCCGCAGCAGCCTCGACCAGGTACCACTGGGCTCCGACGGTCTGCATCCACGTGCCGATGTTGCTGCCCAGCTGGGCGAACCACAGCACCCTGAAGGCGGTGATCGCCAGGGGTGCCCATGCCGACGGCTGCGCCGGCGGAGGTGCAGAGGGTGAGGACATGGTCGAACACTACGAAGCCGCGGCGGGCTCGCGCATCGGACCGTGCGAAGGACTCGACAAATGACGAAGACGAGTGGATGCGGGGGTCGGGCGACCGCGCCTCCCTCCCCGGTCCGAGCCGTTCTCGTCCCGCTGCCGACGTCTCCGGCCGACACGCGCAGGTGCACCCCGGAACGTCCGGGGCGCACCCGCGCAGGTCGTGCCGGTGCCGCTCCCGCTAGGCCTGGATGAAGGCCAGCAGGTCGGGGTTGATGACGTCGGCGTGGACCGTCAGCATGCCGTGCGGGTAGCCCTCGTAGATCTTGAGGGTGGAGTTCTGCAGCAGCTCGTGCTGCTTCAGCGCGGCGTCCTTGTAGGGCACGACCTGATCGTCGTCGCCCTGCGTGACGAGAACCGGCACGGTGATGGCCTTCAGGTCCTCGGTCTGGTCGGTCTCGGAGAACGCCTTGATGCCCTCGTAGTGCGCGAGCGCTCCGCCCGTCATGCCCTGACGCCACCAGTTGGCGATCACCGGCTCCGAGACGTCGGCACCCGGTCGGTTGAAGCCGTAGAACGGGCCGGAGGCGACGGCCTGGTAGAACTCGGCCCGGTTGGCGGCGAGCGCCTCGCGGAAGCCGTCGAAGACCGAGATCGGCGTCCCCTCGGGGTTCGCGTCGGTCTGCACCATCAGCGGAGGCACCGACGAGACGAGGACCGCCTTCGCGACGCGGCCCTGGGGCTCGCCGTACCGGGCGACGTAGCGCGCGACCTGTCCGCCACCGGTCGAGTGGCCGATGTGGATCGCGTTGCGCAGGTCGAGGTGCTCGACCACGGCGTTGACGTCGCTGGCGTAGTGGTCCATGTCGTGCCCGGTGCCGACCTGGGTCGACCGGCCGTGACCGCGACGGTCGCTCGCGATGACGCGGTAGCCGCGGGCGTGGAAGAACAGCATCTGCGCGTCCCAGTCGTCCGAGGAGAGCGGCCACCCGTGGTGGAACACGATGGGCTGCGCGTCGGTGCTGCCCCAGTCCTTGTAGTAGATCTCTACGCCATCGTCCGTCGTCACAAACGGCATGATTCAACCTCCGTGTTCAGGTCGACCCCGAGCCCCGCCCGGGTCGAATCCAGGGTGATCTCTCCCCCTGGGGGCGGAGAGTGGCTCCACGATAGAGCCGGGCGATCGCCCGGCGGACGGCCGGCCCCGATGTTCCGACTTTTGTCCAGACCCTCTGCGCGGGCTCCCCGATCAGCAGGCGGCACGCGGCAGTCAGCACGCGGCGGACGCGGGGGTCAGCCGCGCTCGCGCAGCGCCTCCAGCAGCGCCGCCGGCGTCTCGGGGTCGCGGAGGCTGATCGCGAACTCGCGCTGGTTCGCCGTCGTGATCACGAGGCCGGGGCCCGCGCCGAGGATGAGCGCCGAGCGGCCCGGCATGATGCGGTAGCCCCAGCCGCCCCACTCCGACGGGCGCAGCTGCGCCGTGCTCGCCGAGGCGATGTCGGCGAGCGGGATGCGGCGCAGCGGGATCCCGAGGACGCGCGAGACGACCCGGAGGCCGCGGCGGTCGGCGGTCACGCGGAGGCGCGCGAAGCCGAGCGTCACCAGGGCGCTCGCCCCGAGCAGCACGGCCATCGCGACGGCCGGGCCCACGGCTCCCTCCGCCAGCAGCGTCGAGGTGGCGATCGCGGCCGAGCCGATCAGCACGACTCCGACGACCGCGAACACGCGGCCGGTGATCGTCGACGACCACGCGCCCGTCTCCGCGCTGCCGAGGGGGAGGCGGTCGACGGCGGTGCGCGGCTCGCGGACGGTCGCCGGCGCGATCAGGGCGGGCGCGATCGCGTAGAGGACACCGGCGAGGAGCGCGAGCAGCCACGGCCCGAGCACGGCGCCCTCGGCGGATCCGGCCGCGAGCGTGGTGCCGACCGAGGTCGCCCAGGTCGAGGCGCCGAGGCCGGCGACGCCGCCGGCGGTCGCGAGGACGAGCCGGGGTGCGCGGCCGAGCGCGACGAGCACGATCCCCGCCACGGCCGCCCCGCCCGCCATCACGAGCGAGAGCGTGAGCGCGGCGCCGACCGTCATCGTGTCGTCGGCCGCGCCGGTGCTCGACCAGTGCGAGGCGAGGGTCCCGGGGAGGCGGTCGGCCAGTGCGAGGCGCGAGGCGACGACTCCGAGGGCCGGGAGCAGGAGGGAGGCGCCGGCCAGCAGGCGGCGGAGGCGGGTGGTCACGGGGTGGTCCTCTCGATCAGGCGGACGAGGTCGGCGGGGCTGATCCCGCTGCGGCGGGCCTCGGCGAGCAGCTGCTCGACGAGGGCGGTGACGCGGACGAGGCCCGGCCCCGCCGACTCCGCGATCCACGCGCCGCGACCGCGCCGCATCTGCAGCAGGCCGTCGTCGCGCAGTGCGCCGTAGGCCCGCAGCACGGTGTGCATGTTGATGCCCAGCGAGTCGGCGAGCTCACGGGCGGGGGGCAGGCGGTCGCCCGCCGAGAGCACGCCGTCGGCGACGGCGGCGCGCACCTGCGCTTCGATCTGGTCGGCCAGGGAGCGCGGCGAGGAGTGGTCGACGCGGAACAACATGTTTGCAATGTTACTAGAACAAGTGAGTCAGAGCACGACGTCGCCCGATTCTCGTCGGGTAACGTGGCCGACGACCTCGGGGGAGGGGATCGCATGACCGCAGTCCGACCGACCGTCCGTTCGCGCGGAGCCGCGCTGCGACTCGCAGGCGTCCTCGTGGGGGCCGCGGGGCTCCTCCAGATCGCGCTCTGGTTCGCGCCACTGGGACTCGTCGGGGCCGGTCGCGTCGCGCCGATCCTGCTCGCCGGGCTCCTCGGTTCCGCCGCCGTCGTCCTCGCACGAGGAGCCGACGCCGGAGGCGGACTGGTGGGCCGTCGTGGCGGCGCGGCCCTCATCGCCTTCGCCGTGCTGCTCGTGCTCGGCCCCGTCGTCCGCCTGGCCACTCCGGCGAGCGACTCGCTGGGGATCATGGTCGGCTCGTCGGTGCTCTCCGGGGCGATCCTGGCGCTGTCGGTCATCGCGGCGGCCCTGGGTCTCACGGCGCTCGCCGCCGCCCGCTCGGTCCCGCGGCGCGCGGTCGTCGTCGCGGTCGTCGCGCTCGCGCTGCACGTGCTCGGCGGCGTGATCACCTCGATCCCCGGTCTCGTCGTCGCGGTACCGGCGCAGGAGCTGCTGTTCGCGCTCTACGCGATCGGCTCCGTCGCCGAGACGCTCTCGCTGATCGCGGTCGGTCTCGTCTGGTTCCTCACAGGACGGTCGCTGCTCGCCTCCGGTCGGTGACCTCGCGCCCGGCCGTCACGCAGAGCCTCGCCCGGCCGAGGCGAGCTGAGCCCGGACGTCGAGGCCCAGCCTCGCGAGCACCGCCGCCACGCGGGCCCGCGCCGCCATCGCCGGCACTCCCAGCCGCACCGCGATCTCGGCGTCCGAGAAGCCGGCGACGACGAGCTCCGCGATCCCGTGCTCCCGCGGGGTCAGGGTGTCCCAGGGCAGGCCCGTCCGGGGCGGGTTCCCTACGGCGATGTCGAGGACGTCGGCGCTCGGGGCGGTCTTCGCGATCACCGCGTCGGCCCCCGCGTTCCTCGCGTGAGCGGCGAAGGGGGCGTCGGCGACCGCGGTCATCGCGACGATCCTCGTGCGCGGCCCGGCACGGCGGATCGCGGGCACGGCCGCCAGAGCGTTGCTGTGCTGGAGACGGATGTCGAGCAGCACCGTGTCGACGGCGCGCTCGCGCATCAGGTCGAGCAGCGAGAGCACGTCCCCGTGCTCGCTCAGCTCGTCGACCGCGTCGGAGCGGCGGAGGAGATCCCCCAGGGCGCGCCTGACCCGCGGGTCGTCGTCGACGAGGGCGATGCGCATGGCCCGTGCCGTCCTCCGTCCGCGGCCGCTCGGGGCCGGCCGCTGCCGCATGCTAGCGGCGGGCGGCGACTCCGGGTCGGCCGGGTGGACGGATGTCGACAGTCCCGGCCGCTGCCTCAGCTCAGCGCCAGCGACACCGCCAGCGCCACCATGACCACCGCCACTCCCGCGTCGAGCGCCCGCCACGCCCCGCGGCTCCGGAACAGCGGTCGCAGCGCCCGCGCCCCGACCCCGAGCGCGGTGAACCAGAGCACGCTGCCCAGCGCCGCGCCCGCGCCGAACCACCAGCGCTCGTCGCCGTGGGTGTTCGCGACGGAGCCGAGCAGCACGACCGTGTCGAGGTACACGTGCGGGTTCAGCAGCGTCAGCGCCAGGCAGGTGCCGATCGCGGTGCGGAGCGTGGTGGAGGCGCCGGCCGGATCTCCCTCGAGCCTCCCCGGCCGCAGGGCGCGCCTCGCGGCGAGGAGCGCATACGCCAGGAGGAAGACGATGCCGCCCCAGCGGATCACCACGAGGAGCCAGGGCGCCGACTCGAGCACCGCTCCGATCCCCGCGATGCCGACGACGATCAGCGCCGCGTCTGCCAGGGCGCAGATCGCGACGACCGCGAGCACGTGCTCGCGCCGCAGCCCCTGCCGCAGGACGAAGGCGTTCTGGGCGCCGATGGCGACGATGAGGGAGAGGCCGAAGCCCAGACCGGAGGCGGCGGCGAGGAGGGAGGACACGGGACGACCGTACGGCGGCACGGTTCTGTAGACCAGCTGATGCTCCTTCAGTAGCGTAAGCAGTACTGATGCTGACCGACGACCTCGATCTCTCGCGCCTGCGCGCCCTCGCCGCCGCGGTCCGGCACGGCTCCTTCGACGCGGCGGCCCGGGCGCTGCACATCACGCCCTCGGCGCTCAGCCAGCGGATCAAGGCGCTCGAGTCGGCCGCCGGCCGGGTGCTGCTCGTGCGATCGCGGCCCGTCGTCGCGACCGAGGCGGGCGCCGGGCTCCTCCGCCTCGCCCGACAGATCGAGCTGCTCGCCGAGGACGCGGTGCGCGCGCTCGACGGCGACGGGGTGCACGCCGCCGGCCCGGTCGTCGTGCCCCTCGCGGTGAACGCCGACTCGCTCGCGACCTGGGTGCTGCCGGCGCTCGCGGAGGTGCCCGATGTCGTCTTCGAGCTGCATCGCGAGGATCAGGAGCACACGACCGCGTTCCTCCGCGACGGCACGGTGCTCGCCGCCGTCACCGCGGAGGCGGAGGCGGTGCTCGGCTGCACCGTCGCGTCCCTCGGAGTGATGCGGTACCGCGCGATGGCGGCGCCCGCCTTCGCCGACCGCTGGTTCCCCTCCGGAGACCTCGCCGCCCTCGACCGCGCCCCCGTGGTCGTCTTCGACGAGAAGGACCGGCTGCAGGAGCGCTACCTGCACACGCGCGGAGTCGACGGACGGCCCCCGCAGCACCGCGTGCCCGGGTCGGCCGACTTCGAGGCGGCCGTCCGGCTCGGACTCGGCTGGGGGATGCTGCCCGAGCTGCAGGCGCCCGTCGGCGCCCCCGGCCTGATCGCCCTCGGCGGCGCGCCCGTCGACGTCCCCCTCTACTGGCAGCAGTGGGCGCTGCGCACCCCGAGCCTCGAGAGGGTCGCGACGGCGATCGCCTCCGCCGCCCGCGCGACCCTCCGCCCCTGACCCCGCGGAGCGCCCCCGCGCCTCAGACCGCGAAGACGTCGCGGAGCGTGACGGTCTCGAGGGAGCGCGAGCGGAGGATGTCGACCAGCTGCGCGTAGACCTGCGTCACCGGATCGAAGTTCGCGTGCCCGATCACGATGTGCTGCGGCAGGAACCACTGGTCGGCGAAGTCGATCACCTGCTCCGGCGTGATGCGCCCCGAATCCGACAGCGACCCGTACCAGAGCGTCGTCGCCGTGTAGCCGATACCGGCCGCGGCGGCGCGGCTCGCGGGATCGGTGTAGCCGAACGGGGGGCGGTAGAACGGCGCCGCCTCGACACCGTACGTCGAGCGGATGAAGTCGCCGTTGCGGCCGAGCTCCTCCTGGATCCCGTCGGACGAGAGCTTCGTGAGATCGGCGTGCGACCAGGTGTGGTTCGCGAGCTGCACCTGACCCGACTCGACCAGCGGTGCGAGCGCGGGCGCGCACGCCGTCCAGGAGTCGTACTGGCCGTTGAGGAAGAACGTCAGCCGCGTCCCGGTGTCCTTCGCGAACTGCGCGTACGCGGCGACCACCTCGGTGTCGGAGCCGTCGTCGACGGTCCACGCGAGGAGGTTCCCCTCGCCGGGGAGCTCGGTGATCGTCCCCTCGGGCAGGGGCACGCGGGCCCGCACCGGAGCCGCGGCGGCGGTGACCGTCGGGGACGGCCGCGGGGGAGTGGGCGTCGGAGTCGGGGTGGGCGTCGGAGTCGGCGTGGGTGTCGGAGTCGGGGTCGCGGTCTGCGGGGTGCACGCGGTCAGGGTCACCGCGGCGGAGGCGATCCCCAGCAGCAGCGCGCGCCGCCTCATCCGCTCCACGCCGTCCCCCTCGCGGCGCTCGACCCCCGGCGCCACTCGCGACCGTAGCGGGGCGCGGGCGCACCCCGCAACGCGGTGCCGCCCGGCGATCCTTGCGGCCCGGTCCGCCCTCGCCTAAGCTACTCAGGTTGCGTGCATCTGCACGCGCTTGCGTGCTGCCCAACCGGCGAGAGTCTCGTCGTGGGCGGGTGGTGCGCCGACAAGTGACCTTGGGTGGGTCGGGCGGGGCCTCGTGCCGCGCGTGGCCCACGGTAACCACACATGGAGGAAACCATGGCAGCAGTCTGCCAGGTGACCGGAGCCGTCCCCGGCTTCGGACACGCCATCTCGCACTCGCACCGGCGCACCAAGCGCCGCTTCGACCCGAACGTGCAGAAGAAGACGTACTACGTCCCCTCGCTCCGCCGTAACGTCACCCTGACGCTGTCGGCCAAGGGCATCAAGGTCATCGATGCCCGTGGCATCGAGTCCGTCGTCAAGGACATTCTCGCTCGTGGGGTGAAGATCTAATGGCAAAGCAGCAGGACGTCCGTCCCATCATCAAGCTCCGTTCGACGGCAGGCACCGGTTACACCTACGTGACCAAGAAGAACCGTCGCAACGACCCCGACCGTCTCGTGCTCAAGAAGTACGACCCCGTAGTGCGCAAGCACGTCGACTTCCGCGAGGAGCGCTAAGTATGGCTAAGAAGAGCAAGATCGCCCGCAATGAGCAGCGAAAGATCGTCGTCGACCGCTACGCGGCCAAGCGCCTCGAGCTGAAGAAGGCCCTCGTCGACCCGGCCGGGACCGACGAGAGCCGCGAGGAGGCCCGCGTCGGCCTCCAGAAGCTGCCCCGCAACGCCTCGCCCGTCCGCGT